>NZ_JBFTJN010000001.1:0-767704 GCF_056395445.1 Leifsonia sp. 10L418
TCGACCGCGACATCGGCGCGCAGCTGGGCCAGCGTGCGCGGGTCGGTCGGGTGCTGCCGGCGCCGGGCGATCTCGTCGACCCGGGTGAACGCGGCCAGCACGTCGGCGGCCGGCCCGAACAGGTTCAACCAGGCCATCCCGTCGGGCGCCGCCTCGAACGCGAGCCGCCGCTCCGCGGTGACCGCTCGTTTCCGGGCGCGGATGGAGTCGGGGTGCAGGCGTTCCCGCAACGCGATCGCTTTCCGGCGCAGCCGGCCGGCCGGCAGCCGGAGTGCGTGCGGCAACACCGCCTCCTCGAACGCGGCCCGCACCTCGGCGGGCAGGGTGCGGGCCTGGTCGAGGATCACCTGGGCATGCCGGTAACTGATCGTCCCGGCCTCCAACGCGGCCCGGGTGCCGGGCAGCTCGCGCAGGAGGGTCTGGCTGTCGTCGCTCAGCCGGGACGCGGTCGGCTGTGGCACCCGCAGCAGCGCGCCGATCTCGCTGACGAAGACCCGGTGCGCCCACTCGGCCCGCTCCGAGTCGGACATCGTCGGGTTGCGCAGCACGAACTCGTCGGAGACCAGCGACCACCTCCGGGCCTCGTCGACGGCGCGGGCGCGGCGGGCGGAATGCACCGCCAGCTGCTTCTCCTCGGCCGCGACCACGTCGAGGTACTCATTCAACCGGGCCGTGTACCCGGACTCCTGCCGCACGCCCTCGCCCGGATCGTCGGGCAGCAGCGCGTCGACGAACCCCGGGAACGCGGCCGGAGACATCCCGAAGCGACACTCCAGCGGGTCACGGTCGGTGAACACCCCGAAGTCTTCGACCCCGTCGTGCAACAGTTCCAGCTGATCCATAACCCCAGTCAACCGGGCACCACCGACACTCCCACCGCAACCAGCCGAGGGGTTGACAACGCGGGTTCGGACGAGATGCTTCTGACGCGCAGGGCCGGATTCGAGGCGGGTTCGCGGGGTCTCGACAAGCTCGACCACCGAGACGCCGAGACGCCCGAGACGCCGAGACGCCGAGACGCCGAGACGATCGACACGATCGAAGTCGGTTCGGGTCTGTCGGCGCGCTCGCGTCCATAGCCAGTTCGAGGTGCCCGGCCACCCAGCCACCCAGCCACCCAGAGAGGATTGGTCACTTGCCACCGGCGACGGGCCGCTGCAGGCTTGACATCGTGACTACTCCTGCCGCACCCCTCGTCCTGCGCTACGCCGCGTTCCCAGCGACTCAAACGTCCCTCGCGACCACCGCCACCGGAAACCCGGCCGGCGTCGTGCTCGATGCCGCAGCACTCACCGATGTGGAGATGCAACGCATCGCCGCTGCCATCGGCTACTCGGAGACGGCGTTCCTCACCGACACTGCCGGGCCGTCCGATTCGACGGACGAGATGCGCCGGAGCATCCGTTACTTCTCGCCCGGCGCCGAGGTTCCGTTCTGCGGACACGCGACGATCGCGACGGCGGTCGCACTGGCCGAGCGGATGGGTATCGGCCGATTCACCTTTGACACCCCGATCGGTGCCGTCGTGATTCAGACCTCGATCGAGGAGGGACGCATCATGGCCGCGTTCACCAGCGTCGCTCCCGAGCTGAGGCCGCTCGATCCCACGGTGCGGTCTGCGTTGCTGCGGCTGCTCGGCCTCGCCGATTCCGATCTCGACGAACGTTTCCCGTTGTTGGTCGCCTACGCCGGCAACTGGCATCCGTTGGTCTTCGTGCGCGATCTGGCCACCTTCGACGCCCTGAAATTCAATCCAACGGACGCCCGACAGATGATGGATGCCGAGGGCTGGGCCGGCACAATCAGCGTGCTGCATGCCGTGGCGGAGCACGGGTTTGAAGCGAGAAACGTCTTTCCGGTCGGGGCGATCACTGAAGATCCGGCGACCGGTTCGGCAGCCGCATCACTCGGCGGCTTTCTGCGAGAAACCGGCCTGGTCGCCGCGCCGACCCGCATCCGCATCTACCAAGGCCGTCACGTCGACCGACCGAGTCTGCTCACGGTCGACATTCCGGCGGAGGGCGGCATTGTCGTCAGCGGTACCGCCATTCCCATCACTGAACGAGTAGCAAGCCAGTAGTCGCACCAAGCGATTACCGCGATCAGGGATCGCTGGGGCGCTCCTTCATGGGCGGATGCTGTGTGCCTCGGTGGATTTCGATACTGCGGGCGGTACCTGGGGAATTCGGGTCATCGACGATCGGCTTGTCGTCCATGAACGAGCGGATGACGTGGGCGAGTTCGCCGGGATGACTGAAGTTGATCGCATGCGCCGCCCCCGTGATCAGTACAACGAGCACGTGGTTGTCGCTCTGACCGGCGACCTCCCGAATGCGAGCGGGGCTTGGCATCAACGGGTCCCTGCTCCCGATGACGACGAGAGTGGGAATCTGCAAGGCGAGCAACCGCTGAAGTGACGGGTAACGGGTGAGCGCGCGGAACATCTTGACCGTGCTCGGAACGCCGAACCGAAGATAGTCGGGGGTCGCCACCTTGATCATGCTGGGTGGTTCACGTCCGCCGTCCCGAGCAAGTTGCCCGATGGCCCGGCGCAGCGGCTGGTTGTGCAAACCGCCCGCCGGCGAGACAAGCACTGCGCGGTCGATACGATCGGGGTGGTTGAAGGCGAACTCGCAGATGATCGGGCAGCCCATTGAGTTGCCGACGAGAGTGGCTGACTTGATGCCGCGATCGTCGAGGAACCGCGCCGCGGCGTGCGCGAGGTCGGGCACGTCCAGGGGCTCAGCGGGTTTTCCGCTACGGCCGAAACCCGGGAGATCGGGAACGAGAGTGTGAAACTCATCGGCGAGCAACTCGGCGGTTGGAAGAAGATAGCGCCCGGAGAGACCGAACCCGTGCAGATGCATCATGGCCGGGGCATCCGGCGGTGACGGTGACTCCCGGTAGAAGATGTCAGTGCCGTCAATCGTCGTCCAGCGTTCGGCCAATGCCGACGCCGGGTGCTTGGGAGTCATGCGCGTCTGATGCCGCGAACCCGCTTCCGCTTTTGATCGTGCCAACATCGCGCACTCCCCTTCCTGCCGTTCTCTGTATAGAGCAACAAGCAACAAGCAACGCCGACCGTCGTCACTCGCTCAAGGAGTGCGCCCCGAGTCGACCCACACCATGAACCTCGCACTCGTTTCGGGGGAAGTCAATACTCTCCCCGAAGCGCAGGCAGTCGGAGCAAGACGGATGCCCGCCACGGCTCCCGTTGCCGGTTTGGCAACAGCGTTTGGCGGGTCGTCGACCGAGGAGGCATTCTCGAGGCATGCCTAGCTCTGACGACATCCCCTCTGAATTCCACACTGCCGAGGCACGACATGGCGCGGCCACAGGAACCGGTGCTCGTGCACCTCGGGATCCGGACGCGATTGAGGAATTCTGGGATCAGCGTTACGCCGAAAATGAATTCCTCTGGAGCGGCAGGCCCAACGCTGCACTCGTCGCCGAGACGCAGGATCTTCGACCGGGGCGCGCCCTGGATGTCGGCTGCGGCGAGGGGGCAGACGCTCTCTGGCTGGCAGAGCAGGGCTGGGCAGTGACCGCTCTGGATGTTTCACAGGTGGCGCTTGACCGGGCTGCCGGCGAGGCCGAACGGCGTGGAGTCGACGTGCACTGGATGCACGCAGGCCTCGTCGAGGCCCCGTTGCCCCACGCCACCTTCGACCTCGTTTCCGCGCAGTATCCTGCGCTGCTGCGCACCCCTGACAACCGTGCGGAGCGCGCGCTCATCGCCGCGGTTGCGCCGGGCGGGGTGCTGCTCATCGTGCACCACCCCGCCCCAAGCACAGAGCAGGCCAAGGCCCACGGTTTTGATCCAGACGACTACGTGAGCCCCGCCCAGGTCGCTGCTCTTCTTGACGACAACTGGCAGATCGAGGTTGACGAGACCCGGCCTCGCCACGTGGCCACCGGTGCCGGCGCCCTGCACACAGAGGATGTCGTCGTGAGAGCGCGCCGACTCGCCTGACTCCGCAACGTCTGCGTCGGCGTCGGCGCCGGCGAAACCCTGCGTTAGTCTCATCGGATGGCCGCCGATGATGCATTCCTGAACGATGTTGCGAGCTCGCTGGCACAACTGCCTGGCGCGATTGGAGTGGCGTTGGGCGGTTCCCGCGCACAGGGCACGAGCCGACCGGATAGCGATTGGGACTTCTCGATTTACTACCGAGGAACGTTCGAACCGGATCACGTTCGCGCGCTGGGCTGGTCAGGTCAGACGACTGACCTCGGTGGGTGGGGGCCACTGTTCAACGGCGGTGGCGCGTTCATGGTGCAGGGGCGTCAAATCGACATCCACTATCGCGATCTGGATACCATCGTTGCGATCCAGGACGCGGCCGAGCGCGGCGAATTCAGTGTTGAACCGCTGCTCTTTCATCAGGCCGGCATCCCCAGCTACCTTCTTCTCGCGGAACTTGCGATGAACCGCACACTCCGTGGGATTCTCCCCCGACCGACGTAACCCGACGCTCTGCGCCGCACTGCTCCCGAATATTGGCTGCCCGGCGCGAGGATGACGCTCCACTACGCGCTGGCCGGCCACGCGCCGCACGGCCGCATCGCCCAGTGCGCCGGCCTGATCAGCGAAGCGGGATGCCGGGCCGGTCACGCCATCCTGGCTCATCGCGGCGAGTGGATCACCAACGAGAAGCAGCTCCTGATCCGTTCAGGTCTCACCGAGTTGAACGAGATCGTCGCCAATTTCACGGCGGATGCCTGCACCCTCGAGACGGGAGCATTGCGGGCCAGCCGGATCATCGAGGATGCCTTCGCCAGCGAAGGAATCGGTCTCGACCAACCCCAGTCGTGAGTCAGTAGTGACGAAGCTGCTGTTCGAAATTCGCACGGATTCGGCATCTGTCTGGATGTGACCCCGTCGTTGCCGGTCACGACATCGAGCAGCGGAACGGATCGACCCTCACGTCAGACCGAGGAAGGCCCGCAACTGAGGCACACCTTCGACTTTCAGGTCGTCCTTGGGCCGGTTGAGCGTTTCGGCCGTGAGAACCAATTTTTGATTCATGGCCATCTCGCCGTCGCGCCGTTTGAGACGGAAGACCCCGTTTTCCCGATATCCGACTTTTCGCGACACTGCGAGCGAGGCGGGATTGTCGGCGAATGCGCCTGAGCTCAATTCCTCGGCGTCCAGGTGATCGAACATGAAGGCACACATCGTCTGGCGCATCGCCGTGCCGATACCGCGGCCGTGGTACTTCCTGCCGAGCCAGGAACCCGTCTCCCCCGTTTTCGTGACGAGGTAGTCCTTGGTGGAGATGCTCTGGCACCCGACGAGTTCGCCGTCGAAGCGAACCGCGGTCTCCAGCGACCACGACGCCGGCGACATCGCGGCCCGTTGTGCCCAGTGGTACTGAATGAGACGCATCTGAACCTCGTGCGCGGTGCCCGCGGTCCAGGGAAAATAGAACGGCATCTCCTCCGGCGCGTGGATGCCGGCCTGAGCAAGGGCAACGAGTTCGGGAAAGTCGGCATCGCAAACGGGGGAAAGAGCAAGCGGCCCACTCGTGATCTTCAGTCCAAACGGTGGCCACAGCACGTCAATTGATTCAGACATGAGACCAACCTAGGTGTGTCAGCTTCGCCACCGAGGATGGCTCGCCCATTCGCGCCTCGCCGCTTGAGGCCAGACCTCGGCATCCCGCCTCGCGACCTAGACTGACCGCATGCACGACGCACCTAGCGCATCTCCACTGATTGCCGCCACCGGCATGACCGGCATGATCGGTCGTCGGGCGAAGGAACGGTTCCCCGAACTCGGTTGGGAACCGTTGGGAGTGGACATCACCGATCGGGCAGCGGTCGACGCCGCCGTTCTGAAGACGAGCGCTCCGGTCGTCGTTAATCTCGCGGCCTACACCGACGTGTCAGGTGCGCGGCAGCACAGCGGCGACGTCGATGGACCCTGCTACCAGATCAACGTCGTCGGAGTCCGAAACCTGGCCGCCGCCTGCGCGGCTGCAGGAAAGCACTTCGTGCAGATTTCCACCGACTACGTGTTCGAGGGCGACCGATCTGCCCCCTACTTCGAGCAGGACGACGGTGACGCTCACACTGACTGGTACGGCGTCACGAAGAGCCGCGCCGAGAGCGTCGTCAAAGAATCTGACGGCGGGTGGGCTATCGCTCGACTGTCATTTCCCTACCAGCGGCATTCTGATCGCAAGACCGACCTCGTTCGCCGGATCGGCGAGCAGCTGAGAGCCGGCACTCTCCCGCCCATGTTCAGCGACCAAGTCATCACTCCGACCTTCAGCGACGACGCGGTCGACATTCTGGCGCACATCGCGCGTACCCGCGCTCTCGGTGTCTTCCATGCCGTTGGCCCCGAGTGGCTCTCCCCACACCACGTTGCCACCCGCGTTGCGGAGAGACTCGGCTTCGATCCTGCGCTCGTCCAGTCAAGCTCACTGCAGGCATACACAGATGGCGGCGGCCGCGCGTTTCCCCGAACGCTTCAGTTGAGCAACAGCGCGACGATCTCGGCCTTGGGTCAGAAAGTGCATAGCCTCGATGAAGCTCTTCAGCTACCCGGATGGACCTTCTGACGCCGAAGTCTCCCCAGGAGTCAGTTTCGGTTCGGCCGCGCTCACTGAGGCGGAAACGAGTCTCGACCGCTCAGAAGCTGGAGCATTCTGCAGTTCAGATCTCCGATAGACGCGGAAGCACCAACTCGGAGACCCGCGCAACGTAGCCGGCCGGATCGTCGCCGCGCGGTGACAGCCAGACCTGGCTGATTCCCGCCGCCGAATAGGCCTCCATCAACGTCAGGAATCCATCGACGTCGGACAGCGGATCAAAGAACGACAGCATCGTGCGCGAAATCTCCGCAGGGTCGCGGCCCAGGTCAGCACAGTGCCGATCGAGAACTTCGAGCTTGTGCATCACACCGTCAAGGCCGAGATCGAACAGATTGCAGGCATCCGCATACTGGGCAACCAATCGCAGCGTCTTCTGCTCACCGGAGCCGCCGATCATGATCGGCGGACGGGGCGATTGAAGGGGACGAGGGCTGCAGATCGTCTCGGCCAGGTGGTAGTAGCGACCGTCGTAGGGGCCGTCATTGTCGCTCCACATCTGCTCGCAGATCTGAATCGCCTCCTCGAGCCGGCCGAAACGCTCGGTCAGCGACGGGAAGGCAACTCCGAGGGCGAGATGCTCGCGTTCGTACCAGGCGGCGCCAATTCCGAGGAACGCACGGCCCTCCGAGAGCACGTCAAGCGTTGCGACGATCTTCGCGAGAAGGCCCGGATGCCGATAGGTGACGCCGGTCACCAGCAGGCCGAGTGTGAGGCGTTTCGTCTGCCCGGCCAGAAACCCGAGCGTCGTGTATCCCTCGAGCATCGGCTCAGTCGCCGGGGCCCGCCGCTCCATCTGAAACCAGTGATCCATCAGGGTCATCGTCGTACAGCCGCCGTCATCGGCCGCGCGGGCCGTCGCCCCGATCAGTTTCGACAACGTGCCCGGTGCGCCGGGATAAGAAAAGTTTGGAAAATGAATGGCCAGTTTCATGACCACAGGCTAAACCTCGACCTGTGATTGCGCACGTGCCCACGAGAAAGGGACGCGGGGGTTCAGCCCTGAGGCAGAGCGGCGTTCCCCAGCGGATGCACAGGGCCACAGCTGGACATAAGCGTGCCACCTGAGACCTGCGGCATCGGATCCCGCGAACGGCTTGCGGATTCCGAACAGGAATCCCCGGCAGATGCGAACGGGTCGGACTACGCGGTCTGCGCTGCGACCGGCTGCAAGTCGAGCGGCAACGCCGACACCGTGCGGTCGATCGTGCACTGGCCGAGCACGCGCGTTCCGACGTAGACGACTGCGGTCTGGCCCGGCGCGACACCGTTCAGCGGGTCGGTCGGAGTGATCTTCAGCTCCAGAGTTCCCTCGATCCCGGTGGTCTCCGTCGTCGAGCGCTGTCCTGAGCCTGTCGAAGGGACGACCTGGGCGACAGCGGGCACCGGGTCGGCGTGCGCACGAATCTGCACCTCGCAGTCGAAGGCGACCTCTGGATGTTCCGGAGCGAGCCCGGCCCAGGTGAACTTGGTTCCTGCGATCTCGGCGATGTCGAGTGCTTCACGCGGTCCGACGATGACCTCGTTGGTCTTCGGGCGCACTTCGAGAACGAAGCGCGGCTTGCCATCGTTGGTGGGGAATCCGACGCTGATGCCCTTGCGTTGGCCGACCGTGAACGCGTGGGCACCCTCGTGCTTGCCGATCACCTCGCCGTTGCGGTCGAGCACCGCACCCTGCTCGGCACCGACGCGCTCGGCGAGCCAACCGCGGGTGTCGCCATCCGGAATGAAACAAATGTCGTGGGAGTCCGGCTTGTTCGCGACCGAGAAGCCGCGCTCGGCGGCTTCGGCCCGCACTTCGGCCTTCGACGGCGTGGCACCGAGCGGGAACATCGAGTGCGCGAGCTGCTCGGCGGTGAGCACGCCCAGCACGTAGGACTGGTCTTTCGCCCAGGCCGCGGCCCGGTGGAGTTCGTTGTTGCCGTTCGCGTCGGTGACGATGGTGGCATAGTGCCCGGTCGCGACGGCATCGAAGCCGAGGGCGAGCGCCTTCTCGAGCAGCGCGGCGAACTTGATGCGCTCGTTGCAGCGCATGCAGGGGTTCGGGGTGCGGCCGGCGGTGTACTCGGCGATGAAGTCGTCGACGACGTCGAGCTTGAACCGCTCGGAGAAGTCCCAGACGTAGTACGGAATGCCGATGATGTTCGCCGCCCGCTGCGCATCCATCGAGTCTTCAATGGTGCAGCAGCCACGGCTGCCGGTGCGGAGCGTCCCTGGCATTCGGCTGAGCGCCAGATGCACGCCGACGACCTCGTGCCCCGCCTCGACGGCGCGGGCTGCGGCGACGGCGGAGTCGACCCCGCCACTCATTGCTGCTAAAACCTTCACCGGTTAAGTGTACGCGCCGACCGCTGGCCCGTTCTCCAGAGGGTGTGCCCGCCCGGGCTCAGAAGGTCGGCGTGCGGTCGGCCAAGCCGGCCCGGGAGGCCTGCGCGTACGCAGCCGGCAGAGCGGCAAGGAACGCGTCGACATCGGCCTCGGTCGAGGTGCGTCCGAGTGTGATCCGCAACGCACCCCTGGCCTCGATCTCGCTACGTCCCATCGCCCGCAGCACATGCGACGGCTCGGGAATGCCCGCCTGACAGGCCGACCCGGTCGACACCGAGACCCCTGCCGCGTCGAGCAGAAACAGCAGCGAGTCGCCCTCGCAACCGGTGAAGGTGAAGTGGGCGTTGCCGGCGATCCGCCCGGATGGCTCGGGGTCGCCGTTTGACACGGCCCCCGGTATCGACGCCAACACCCCGGAGACCAGCCGTTCCCGCAATCCAGCGAGTCGCAGCTGTTCGGCCGGGAGCTCCGCTGTCGCCGCCACCGCTGCGACCGCGAACGAGACGGCGGCCGCGACATCCTGGGTGCCGCTCCGCACCTGCCTTTGCTGTCCTCCGCCGTGAATGAGCGGAACCACCGTGGCCCGACGGGCGAGAATCAATGCGCCGATCCCGACCGGTCCGCCGATCTTGTGTGCTGACACGCTGAGCGCCGACACTCCAACCGCGGCGAGCGCCGCAAAATCAATCGGGAGATGACCGTAGGCCGACACGGCGTCGACGTGCACTGGAATGCCGTGGGCCGCGGCGAGCGCCGCCACCTCGGCAATCGGCTGCACGGTTCCCACCTCGTTGTTGGCCATCAGCAGGGTGACGAGTGCGACGTCTCCCGGGTTTCTGGCAATCGCCTGCTCGAGTGCTGTCAGATCGATGCGTCCGAGTGTGTCGAGGGGAATCCACTCGACGGTGGCGCCCTCCTGCGCAGCAAGCCATTCGACCGTGTCGAGCGTTGCGTGATGTTCACCACCCGGCACGAGAATACGAGTGCGAGGTGCGCGGGCCCAGTAGAGCCCCTTGATCCCCAGGTTGATGGCTTCCGTCCCCCCAGCGGTGAACACCACTTCGATGGGGTCACAGCCGACACTGACGGCCACGTGCTCCCGTGCCTCTTCGAGCATCCGTTTGGCGTTCTGCCCCTGGCTGTGGATCGACGCCGGGTTTCCGACGACAGTCATCGCCTCCGCATACGCGGCAATCGCCGCGGGGAGGATCGGTGTCGTCGCCGCGTGGTCTAGATAGACGGTCATTTCACACCTCTCACACTGATTACTCTAGAACGCATGAGTGCGGCCGATTCCCTGCGCAACCTCGGAGTGCGTCTGACCCCCTCCGGTGGTGAGCTGCGGGTCTGGTCCGAGAGCGCCGACGCAATGGAACTGTGCATCTTCGATGACACCGACCCCCAGTGGATCGTGAAGACGGTTCCCATGACGAGGGATGCGCACAACGTCTGGTTGGCGAAGACACGCACCCTGTCCCCTGGCCGGCGCTACGGTATCCGGGTATCCGGGCCAACCGGACCCCGGCATGCTTTTCATCCCGAGCTGGTGCTCGTCGATCCCTACTCCCGTGGGGTGGCGCGGATGGCCGCCGGCCGACGGCTCTCCGTCGTGGTCGACGGCGGGTTCGACTGGGCCGATATCGCCAAGCCCCGGGTCCCTCTCGACCACACGGTGGTCTACGAGGCGCACGTGCGCGGGATCAGCAAGCTCAATCCCGCCATTCCTGCCGAATTGCGCGGCACCTATGCGGGCCTCGCCCACGAGGCAACCATCGCCTATCTGAAAGATCTCGGCGTCACGTCGATCGAATTGCTGCCCGTGCAGACGTTTGTGCCAGAGCAGCGCCTGACCAAGCAGGGTCTCCTCAACTACTGGGGCTACAACACCTTCAACTTCTTCACCCCTCACGCGCCCTACGCCACGGCGGCAGCTCAGGCCGAGGGGCCTGAGGCCGTGCTGCGCGAATTCAAGGGCATGGTCAAGCTGCTGCATGAGGCCGGCCTCGAGGTCATCCTCGACGTGGTCTACAACCACACCTCGGAGGAGGGCCTCGGCGGCCCTGTGTCCAGCCTGCGCGGAATCGATAACTCGGCGTACTACCGCCAAGACGACACCGGGGCCTATCAGGATGTGACCGGGTGCGGAAACACGGTCGACTTCGGTCATGCCATCCCCCAGCGCCTGGTGCTCGACTCCCTGCGCTACTGGGCGAACGACGTGCAGATCGACGGCTTCCGATTCGATCTCGCCACCACGCTCGGGCGCGACTCCCTCGATGATGCCGGCGGCGGCAGTTACGACCCGCAGCATCCACTGCTCTCCGCCATCCGGGATGACCCGGCCCTGGCCGGTGTGAAGTTGATCGCCGAACCGTGGGATGTCGGCCCCGGCGGCTGGCAGACCGGCAACTTCCCGCATGGCTGGACCGAGTGGAACGACCGGTACCGCGACCGGATGCGTGACTTCTGGCTGCGGGACATCGCGTCTGCCCGGGCGACCGGGTCGGCCGGGAGCGGTATCGGCCGATTCGCCACCCGGCTGGCCGGTTCCTCGAACACCTTTGCGCTCGAGCGGGGGCCGCTGGCCTCCCTCAACTTCATCACCGCCCACGATGGCTTCACCCTCGCCGATTTGACCAGCTACAACGTCAAGCACAATGTGGGCAACGGGGAGTCGAACCGTGACGGCACCGACAGCAACAACTCGTTCAACCATGGCGTCGAGGGCCCGACCGAAGATCCGGTCATCCTGGCCACCCGCCGGAAGGCCATGCGCAACCTCCTCGGCACGCTGCTGCTCTCGGCCGGGGTGCCGATGCTCACGGCCGGCGATGAGTTCGGGCGCAGTCAACGCGGCAACAACAACGCGTACTGCCATGACAGCGAGCTCACCTGGCTGAGCTGGAACCGGGCCGACTGGCAACAGGATCTGCACCGCGTCACCCGGCGTCTGCTCCAACTGCGCCGCGAGAACCCGGCGTTGCGCCCGTCACGCTACGGCCGGCTCGGTGAGAGTGTGCCAAGCGCCAGCCAGATGGACTGGTACGACGCCGACGGCGGGTCGATGTCGGAGGATGACTGGAACTCCCCCAGCCAGCGCACTCTGCAGTACCTGGCCGCCAGCACCCCCGAACACGAAGAATTCAACCGGGTGCTGCTTGTCGTGCACTCGCTCGAAACGGACATCGTCGTCACCCTCCCGACGCACGAGGGCGTGTCGTCGTACACCCTGCTCTGGGATTCGAACCACGACAGCGTCGACGCGGTGTCCACTGCTGCGTCCGCTGCGTCCCTCCGGGTATTCGCGCCCGGCGAGACGCTGACCGTGGCCGGCACCTCGATGCAACTGTTCAGAGCGAACGAGGATGCCCCTGCCGCTGAGGATGCCCGTGGCTAAGCACACGCCTGGAGGCGCCGGCACCCCCGCTACCGTCGCACTGACCCGGGCCGGCGTGAGCTTTGTCCCCCACCTGTACGAACACGACGCGGCGGCGACGAACTTCGGCCTCGAGGCCGCCGAGAAGCTCGGACTCGATCCCGACCGGGTATTCAAGACACTCCTGGCCGATGCTGACGGGATACTTGTCGTCGGCGTCGTTCCCGTGACCGGTCTTCTGGATCTCAAGGCCTTGGCGCACGCCGTCGGAGCGAAGAAGGCCGTCATGGCCGATCCGCAGCTCGCCGAACGCAAGACCGGTTATGTCGTCGGCGGGATCAGTCCGATCGGTCAGAAAACCCCGCTGCGCACCGTCATCGATGAGACCGCCGAGCTGTCGGAGACCGTGTTCGTATCGGGCGGACGACGCGGTTTCGACATCGAGCTGACCCCGGCGGATTTGGCCCTGGCGACGAACGGCACCTTCGCGGCGATCGCACGCTAGACCGATTGGTTGCCCCCGGCTCTGCTGCGGGCGAACGCGGGGCGCAATCCTCCCCAACGTGACGAGAATTGGAGCATGGCCGAAGAGGACGCGTTGGATGCCTACTCGCGCACCGTCGTGCGCGTGACGGAGCTGGTGCTGCCCAGTGTTGCGAGCCTCACCGTGCGCAGCGCCCGCGGAGTAGGGGCCGGGAGCGCGAGCGTGATCACCCCCGACGGATTTCTGCTCACCAGCGCGCACGTTGTCGCCGGCGCCCAGCAGGCGACTGTCGCATTTGCCGACGGAACACAACGCGACGCCGACGTCGTGGGCCGCGACACACTGTCAGATCTCGCCGTTCTGCTGGCCCGCGGCGGCTGTCCGCCGCCCGTCGAGCTGGGAGACGCCGCCACACTCCGGGTCGGCCAACTCGTTGTCGCACTCGGCAATCCCTTGGGGCTCGCCGGCAGTGTGACGGCCGGCATCGTTTCCGCACTCGGCCGGTCGCTCCCGACCGCATCCGGCCGCGTGATCGACGAGGTCATCCAGACAGACGCTTCGCTGAATCCCGGCAACAGCGGTGGGGTGCTGGCCGACGGCACCGGACGGATGATCGGCGTCAACACGGCGGTCGCCGGAGTCGGCGTCGGGCTCGCCGTTCCGATCAACTCCACGACAAAGGGAATCATCGACACCCTCATGACATATGGCCGAGTGCGCCGCGCGTGGCTCGGCATCGCGGGCATCGAGATCGTGCTCAGCCCTGAGCTGGCAGCCCGCATCGGCTCGCCGACCGGTCTCCAGGTCGCCGGAGTATCGGAGCACAGCCCGGCCGAGGCCGCCGGCATCCATCCGGGTGACATCGTGGTGGAACTCGATCGCAAACGCATCGTCACGACCACCGCCGTGCAACGTCTCATGGTCGAGGATGCCATCGACCGCCCGATCGAAATCACCGTCTGGCGGAACGGAGCCCTGGTCGACGTCATCGCGGTGCCGAGAGAACTCCCTCGGGTATGAGAGACGGCCCGCTCAGCTCGCGACGGCGACCAACCCCATCTCGGCCGGACTGACCAGCAGGTCGTGCCGGGGAAGCACGCGCACGGTGTAGCCGAAGCCCCCGGCGCTGTTCAACAGAACGGTGCCGATGAACAGACTTGGCCCGGCGCCCGGCCCCGCATCCAGCCGGGCATCGGGCGCGGCATCCGGGTCTGACCCCGTCGCCAGCGCCAGATCGGCCGTGTGCGTGTCGCTCAGCTCGTCGCCCACTTGGCTTCGGCCGTAGACGACCTGCACCGTGACATCCGTCGAACGCAACCCATTCAGCTGCACGTGGGCGCGCAGGTGAAGCTCATCGCCCACCTGCGGAACCGTGGCGACCCCGCCCGATTCCACGTGACTGACCGCCACACCGGGCCAGGCTGCGACCACGCGTTGCTTCCAGGCAGCCAGCTCTCGCGCGGCCCGGTAGCCGTCACGCGACAGCGCTTCTTCCGACCGTGCCGCCGGCCGGTACAGTTTCTCGACGTACTCCCGCACCATCCGGTCGGCGGACAGCTCGGGTGAGAGTCCGGCCAGGGTGTGGCGGATGGCGGCGACCCAGCGCGTCGGGACCCCGTCGGCGCCCCGGTCGTAGAACGGCGGCGCCACCTGGTGCTCGATCAAGTCGTAGAGGGCCTCCGCCTCCAGCCGGTCGCGTTCGGCCGAGTCACCGGCGGCATCCGCTGAGGGAATCGCCCAACCGTTCTGACCGTCGTAGTACTCGGGCCACCAGCCGTCGAGAATCGACAGGTTCAACGCGCCGTTCAGCGCCGCCTTCATCCCCGACGTACCGCACGCCTCAAGTGGGCGCAGCGGGTTGTTCAGCCAGACGTCGGTGCCCGGGTACATCAACTGCGCCATCGCGATGTTGTAATCCGGCAGAAAGGCGATTCTCCCGCGCACGGCCGGATCGGCGGCGAACTGCACGATCCGCTGAATCAGTCGCTTTCCCTCATCGTCGGCGGGATGCGACTTGCCGGCGATCACGATCTGAATCGGATGCTCCGGGTGCGTGAGCAGCGCTCGCAACCGTTCGGGGTCGTGCAACATCAGGGTGAGCCGTTTGTAGGTCGGCACCCGGCGGGCGAACCCGATCGTCAGCACCTCCGGGTCGAAGACCTGGGAGACCCAGCTCGGAACGATCCCGCCGGGATTCTGTTCGCGCCAGGCGGCGGCCAGACGTAGCCGCACATCGTCGACGAAGGCGCGGCGCATCGTCGACCGCACCGCCCAGAGGTCGTGGTCGCTGACGGCCGCGGAGGCCCAGTCGGCCGTCGACGTGTCGCTCGTGTTCAACCGGCTTTCGGCGAGCGCGAGCAACGCCGGGTCAGTCCAGGTGGGAGCATGCACCCCATTGGTGATCGAGTCGATGGGAATCTCAGTCTCATCGAAGCCCGGCCAGAGCCCCTTGAACATGCGCCGGCTCACTTCACCATGCAGCCGGGACACCCCGTTGGCGTGCTGGCCGAGGCGCAACCCCATCAGGGCCATGTTGAACACATTGGGCGAACCGTCGGAGGTCTCGGCGCCGAGTGCGAGCAGGTCATCGGCGTTCAGACCCGGCAACAAATCGGTCTCAAAGTAACGGCGCACCAACGGTGCCTCGAACCGGTCGATTCCGGCCGCAACCGGCGTGTGGGTGGTGAAGACGGTACCGGCCCGCGCCACCTGCAGCGCCTCCTGAAAGCTCAGCCCCTCTCCGACAAGGCTGGAGATGCGTTCGAGGCCGAGAAAGCCCGCGTGACCCTCGTTGGTGTGGAATACCTCGGGCTCCGGGTGCCCGGAGAGCTCCGTCCAGCGTTTGACCGCTCGGGCCCCGCCGATTCCGAGCAGCAGCTCCTGCAGCAACCGGTGCTCACCGCCTCCCCCGTACAGCCGGTCGGTGACCTGCCGCAGGTCATCGTCGTTCTCGGGGATGTCGGTGTCGAGCAGCAGCAGGGTGATGCGCCCCACCTGCGCCTGCCAGATCCGGGCGTGCAAGGTGCGGTTGTCCGGCAGCGCCAGGGTCACCGGCACCGCCGAGCCGTCGGGACGACGCACCACCGAGAGCGGCAGGCCGTCGGGGTCGAGCAGCGGGTAGCTTTCCAGCTGCCAGCCATCAGCGGAAATCGCCTGGCTGAAGTAGCCGGCCCGGTAGAACAGGCCCACACCGATCAACGGCACCCCGAGATCGGAGGCGCTCTTCAGATGATCGCCGGCCAGGATGCCGAGACCGCCCGAGTATTGCGGAAGGGCGGCCGCGATCCCGAACTCCGGCGAGAAGTAGGCGATCGCCGCAGGCTTCTCCCCCTCCAACTGCTGGTACCAGCGCGGCAGCTCCAGGTAGGCCCGCAGCTCTGCTTGGAGCGCAGCGACCCCGGCCACATAGTCAGCATCGGCAGCGAGCTCGTCCAGCCGGGCCGGATCGACCGCGCCGAGCAGCGCCGTCGGGTCATGGCCGACCTCGCGCCAGACATCCGGCGAAATATGTTCAAACAACCGCCGGGTCGGTTCATGCCACGACCAACGCAGATTGCCGGCCAACTCCTCGAGCGCGGTCAGCGCCGGGGGAAGCACCGCACGGACAGTAAACTTGCGAATCGCCTTCACGGCTCCACCCTACGACCGTCCGATGACGAATAGGTTACGTGTCTGAAAGCGTTACGTGCCTCGGAGTGATCTCCCTGGTTTCGCGCTACGGTCGTCGTGTGGCCACGCGAGTGAAAAAACCAGCCGTCAGCGAAGAAGCGCCGAGCGCGCAGCAGCAAGATGCCGTGCAGCAGGATGCCGCGCCCCGCGTCGGCAGGATTCCGCTGCTCGATCTCTCCCCCCAGCTGAACGACAACCTCTGGCCAGCGAAGGCGTATGTGGGCGAGGTTGTTCCGTTTCGCGTGACCGCGTTTCGGGAGGGGCACGACGCCATCGGCGTCGAACTGTTGCTCACTGCGCCCAGCGGGGCAGAGACCCGGCATCCGATGCGTCTGGCGGGTGCGGGCACCGACCGGTACGAGGCGTTGGTTCCAGTGAACGAACAGGGCCTCTGGCAGTACCGCGTGCACGGCTACGGCGACCTCTTTGCCACCTGGCTGCACAATGCGGCCATCAAGATTCCGGCGGGCGTCGACGTGGAGCTGATGTTCACGCTCGGCGCCGAGCTGTGCCGCGAGGCAGCGGGGCAGCGCGAGCGCAGCAAGGCCGAACGCGGCAGCTTTTCTGCCGCCGCCACGCTGCTCGCCAACTCCACGCTGCCCGTTGAGACACGCTGGGCGGCCGTCGACGACGAGGCACTGCGTGCTTCGATCGACGCGCGTCCCCTGACGCGCCTCGACACATTCTCCGAAATTCGGGAGATGCAGGTCGAACGCGCCCGGGCCGGTGTCGGCGCCTGGTACGAGTTCTTTCCGCGCTCAGAGGGGGCCGTGCAGCGCGCTGACGGCTCGTGGCAGAGCGGCACGTTCGCCTCGGCGACCGCACGCCTGGCCGAGGTCGCGGCGATGGGCTTCGACGTCGTCTACCTGCCGCCGATCCATCCGATCGGCCAGTCGTTTCGCAAAGGTCCCAACAACACTCTGACCGCGGGCGAGCACGACCCGGGCTCGCCGTGGGCGATCGGGTCGGCCGACGGCGGCCACGACGCCATCCACCCCGATCTCGGCACCGAGGCTGACTTCTCGGCCTTCGTCGCTGCGGCCGGCAAGGTCGGCATCGAGATCGCCCTCGACTTCGCCCTGCAGGCGTCACCCGATCATCCGTGGGTGGCCGAACACCCCGAATGGTTCACGACGTTGCCCGATGGCACGATCGCCTTCGCCGAGAACCCGCCGAAGAAGTATCAGGACATCTACCCGATCAACTTCGACAACGACCCGGTCGGCATCCGTCTGGAGGCCCTTCGCATCCTGCGTCACTGGATCAGCCTGGGCGTCACGATCTTCCGGGTCGACAATCCGCACACGAAGCCGCTCGACTTCTGGGAGTGGCTTATTGCCCGGGTCAACGCCGAGAATCCGGATGTCGTGTTTCTGGCCGAGGCGTTCACCCGGCCGGCCCTGCTCCAGGCACTGGCGAAGGTGGGCTTCTCGCAGTCGTACACGTATTTCACCTGGCGCAACACGAAGGACGAGCTTGCTGAGTTCTTCGACTCCCTCGCACACGAGACGGCCGACTACCTGCGCCCGAACCTGTTTGTGAACACGCCGGACATCCTCACCGAGTACCTGCAGTTCGGCGGCCCCGCCGCATTCAAGATACGCGCGGCGCTCGCCGCGACTGCGTCGCCCACCTGGGGCGTCTACGCCGGATTCGAGCTGTTCGAAAGCGTGGCCCGGCCCGGCGCCGAAGAGAATATCGACAGCGAGAAGTACGAGTACCGGCCGCGCGCCTTCGACCGCGCCGAGCAACGCGGCAAATCGCTGGCACCGTTTCTGACCCAGCTCAACCGCATCCGTGCCACGCACCCGGCGCTTCGGCAGCTTCGGAACCTCAACATTCACGACAGCGACGACAGCGCCATTCTGGTCTTCAGCAAATACCTGTCTGGCGAGTTCACCGAGACCGGCCAGGATGACGCGCTCATCGTCGTGGCCAACGTCGACCCGCATTCGGTGCGGGAAAGCGTGGTGCACCTCGACGTCACCCGGTTCGGCATTCCGGCCGGCGACCGCTTCGAGGTGCGCGACCTGGTCACCGGCAGCATCTGGACCTGGTCGGCCGACAATTACGTGCGCCTCGACGCCTTCACCGAACCCGTGCATATCCTTCACGTCACCCCGCTGCGAAAGGGGCTCCCCGCATGAGCCGCCGTCTCCCCGACCAGGTGTTCGAGCTTCCGGAGATCCCCGAAGAGGTGCTGAACGCTGTCGCGGCCGGCCGCTACCATGACCCGCATGCGGTGCTCGGTCAGCATCTGGCGAGCGTGCCCGGCGTGAGTGACCCGGTCACCATCATCCGTGCCCTGCGGCCGCTGGCCACCGAGGTGGTCGCGATACTCTCGACCGGCGCTCGCGTGGAACTCGCGCATCTGCACCACGGCATTTGGCAAGGCGTGTCCACGATCGGGTTGCTCGACTACGAGATCGAGGCCCACTACGCGGATGCCCCGGCCTGGCGCGTCGATGACCCGTACCGCTATCTGCCGACGCTCGGCGAACTCGACCTGCACCTGATCGGTGAAGGCCGCCACGAGCACCTCTGGACCGTGCTCGGCGCCCACTACCGGGATCACGCCGGAGTGCTCGGCCAGACCAGCGGCACCGCGTTCGCCGTCTGGGCGCCGCACGCGAAGGCCGTGCGCATCGTCAGCGACTTCAACGGGTGGAACGGTGTCGGCCATGCCCTGCGCAATATGGGCAGCACGGGCGTCTGGGAGCTGTTCGTTCCGGGCGCCGCCCCCGGTTCGGCCTACAAGTTCGAGCTCCTTACCCAAGCCGGCCACTGGGTCACCAAGGCCGACCCGCTCGCCCGCTACACCGAACTGCCTCCGAAGACCGCGTCGGTGATCGGCACCAGCCACTACGACTGGGCCGACGACGAGTGGATGTCCACCCGCCGCAGCACAGATCCGCACAGCCAGCCGATGAGCGTTTACGAGATGCACGTCGGCTCGTGGCGACCGGGTCTCGGCTATCGCGATCTCGCGGACGAGCTGATCGGCTACCTGCAGGAACTCGCCTACACGCATGTCGAGTTCATGCCCCTTGCCGAACATCCGTATGGCCCCTCGTGGGGCTACCAGGTCACCGGCTACTACGCGCCGACCAGCCGGTTCGGGCATCCCGACGACCTGCGCTACCTGATCGACCGACTGCACCAGGCTGGCATCGGCGTGATCATGGACTGGGTGCCCGGGCATTTTCCGAAAGACGAGTTCGCCCTCGCCCGGTTCGACGGCCAGGCCCTCTACGAGCATGCCGATCCCCGCCGCGGCGAGCAGATGGACTGGGGCACCTACGTCTTCGACTTCGGCCAGCCGCAGGTGCGCAACTTCTTGGTCGCCAACGCGCTCTACTGGCTCGAGGAGTTCCACATCG
The DNA here is from genome assembly GCF_056395445.1 of Leifsonia sp. 10L418. Taxonomy (NCBI): domain Bacteria; kingdom Bacillati; phylum Actinomycetota; class Actinomycetes; order Micrococcales; family Microbacteriaceae; genus Leifsonia; species Leifsonia sp. 10L418. The sequence continues at coordinate 19,837 of NZ_JBFTJN010000001.1, forward strand.
ATGGACTCCGCGTCGACGCCGTCGCCTCGATGCTCTACCTCGACTACTCCCGCGAAGACGGCCAGTGGGAACCGAACCAGTTCGGTGGGCGCGAGAACCTCGAGGCGATCACCCTGCTCCAGGAGGTCACGGCGACCGCCTACAAGCGCAATCCCGGCGTCGTCTTGATCGCGGAGGAATCAACCAGCTGGGGCGGCGTCACCGCGCCGACAGTGAGCGGAGGGCTTGGTTTCGGCCTCAAATGGAACATGGGCTGGATGCACGACTCGCTGCAGTACATGCAGGTCGACCCGCTCTACCGCTCGTATCACCACAACGACATCACGTTCTCGTTCGCCTACGCGTTCAGCGAGAACTTTCTGTTGCCGATCAGCCACGACGAGGTCGTGCACGGCAAGGGTTCACTCGTTTCGAAGATGCCGGGTGACTCCTGGCAGCAGTTGGCGAACGTGCGCGCCTATCTCGCGTTCATGTGGGCGCACCCCGGCAAGCAGCTGCTCTTCATGGGTCAGGAGTTCGGTCAGCGCTCCGAATGGAGCGAGCAGCGCGGCCTCGACTGGTGGATGCTCGATCAGCCAGACCACCGCGGGTTGTTCACTCTCGTCGGCCAGTTGAACCGGAGCTACCGGGAGAATCGGGCACTCTGGGCGCTCGACAATGACTCGGCCGGCTTCGAATGGCTCGACGGCGGCGCAGCGGCAGACAATGTGGTGTCGTTCCTGCGTTGGGACGACGAGGGCAACCCGATCGCCTGCCTCTTCAATTTTTCCGGGTCCCCGCACACCGACTACCGGGTGGGCCTGCCGTTCGCGGGAGCCTGGAGCGAGATCCTCAACACGGATGCCGCGGTGTACGGCGGCTCGGGGGTCGGAAACCTGGGGCAGGTGACGGCGGTTGCCGACCCGTGGGCCGGGCGTCCGGCATCCGCGACCCTCACGCTGCCACCGCTCGGCGGCCTCTGGCTACGTTTCACTCGCTGAGCGAATCTCGCCGGGCCCGCCGAGCATGCGAGCGCGAAATCTCTCGCGTTTCGGTGGGAAGCAGGACACAAGCGTTCCTGCTTCCCACGAAACGTGAACAACACGCAGCGACGGGCGCCGCTTCAGACCACCCGCTAGAAAAGACGAACTACGTGTCAGTTCACGGCCTTGAGCGCGTCAACCAGTCCGTCGCCGAAGAAGCCGTTGTTCTCGGTGCTCCCGGCACACTGCAAGGATCCGACCGGGCACCCCACATCGGTGGCCTGCTCGTACAGCACGTCGGCCAACGCCAGGCCGGAGTATTCCGGATGCGCCGACTTCAGCAGGGCTGCGACTCCGGCAATGTGCGGCGAGGCCATCGACGTTCCTGATTTGATTCCATAGCCGCCGCCGGTGATCGTGGAGAGGATCGACGAACCCGGAGCGGCAATGTCGATGACGCCCAGGCCGTAGTTGGAGAAGCCCGATTTCGCGCCGGCGGACGTGGTTGAGGAGACGGTCACCACGCCGTCGAGTTCGGCGGGAATATCGTGGCAGTTCGCGTCGATCGGTCTCGTCACCGGAACAGTGTCGTTGGGGCTCGAGGAGTCCTCCGTCTTGTTGGCGAGATCAAGTCCCGAGTTTCCGGCCGCAGCAACATTCAGGACACCGTGCTTCTGCGAGTACTGCACAGCACGGTCCACGGCGGTCTTCACCGCGGCCTGGTCTGGAGCGTTGTCGCACCAGAACTCCCACGGGTCGATGTAGTAACTGTTGTTCGTGATGTCGGCACCGGTTGCGGTGGCGTACATGAAGCCGCAGATGGCAGCCTCCGGGTAGATGAAGCCGTCGTCGCTGACGACCTTGATCGCTGAGAGGCGGACGTTCGGCGCCACACCGACGATGCCGACACCGTTGCGAGCCGCAGCGATCGTGCCGGCGACGTGGGTTCCGTGCGAGCTGGTGGTGGGTTGCCACGCTTCATAGCTGCTGTTCGGCACTCCGCTGTTGCAGCTTGCCGAGACGCTCGCATCGATGTTCGCGACCAGGTCAGGGTGGTCGCCCTGGATCCCGGAGTCGAGAACCGCGACAAGCACGTCGCGGCTCCCTTCGGTGACCTCATGGGCTTTGTCGGCGCCGATAGCGGCGATATCCCACTGTTTGCCTTCTGAGGGGTCAGGAATGAGGTTGACGTCGGCCTCAACGCCTTCGTCCTTCGTCGTGGTCTTGGTCTTGGCCTTGGCCTTGGACTCGTTCGAGTTGCGCTTGCCGGATTCGCCCGGCGCCAATGGATCGCTCACGCCGAACGTCGGGTCGGTCGGGGCCACTGCGGCCGTGCGCGTCGCACCCACCGACAGCACAGCCTTCTCAGCGGCGAGAGTGCGAGCGAAAACGGCGTTGTCGGATTGGGCGATCACCACGCCGATCTCGGCGTACGACTCGATGACGGTTCCGCCCGCTGCGGTGACGGCACGCTCCACTTTGAGCGTTTGACCTCGATTGGCCGTGGTCACGTTGATGGCGTAGTTCATCAGCGCGCCGGGCTCGATCGCGGTGCCGTGGCGGGGCGAGTTGGTCGCCGCGGTCGCCACACTGGGAACGAGGAAAGTGGCGCCGAGGGCGGCAGTCAACGCCACTCCTGCGACAAGACCGCGCCGTCTCATGGATGAATCGGTACTGCTCCGGAGAGTGAACATCGTGCTCCTGATCTCTTGTGGCTTCGATGAAGCCAGACGCTGCGTCCGGCACCGTCCGGCGTTGTGGGCCGACGGTGGAACACAGCGAGAAGGCACTCGGCCTTCTCAGGAGCAACGCTAGGGAGGCGGCGCCGAAGCAGCTAGTCGACTCTTAGGAGGACCACCGGCGCGTGCCAACGAGATATCAGTAGAGCAGCGCGGCCAGACGCGCGCGTGCCGGCGGCACCCGGGGGTCGTCAAGGCCGACAACCTCGAACAACTCGAGCAGGCGCTGGCGAATGACGTTCTTGCCTGCCGCATCCTGGCTCGGGAACAAGGTGAGCAGACGATCGAACGCGTCGTCGATGTGGCCGCCCGACAAGTCGAGGTCGGCAACGAGCAGCTGGGCGCCGATGTCGTTCGGCGCGGCGGCGGCTTCAGAGCGGATCACGGGAATCGTCTTTCCGGTCAATCGGTCGAGCAGGCTGACCTGGGCGAGACCGGCGACGGCCATGGTGTCCCGGGGATCGCTGGCCAGGGCCGCCTTGTACTCGGCGATGGCCGCGGTGTAGTCGCCGCGCTCGATCGCGTCATACGCCGCCTGATGGCGCGGGGGCAGTGGAACCTCGACGGGCTCGGCCGGAGCCGCGTCAGGAGCGGCGCCATCGGCATCCGCGGCCGAAGCAGTACCGGTGACGCCGTTCGAGGCAGCAAGTTCCAACACGCGTTCGAACACCTCGCGCACCTGTGCCTCGGGCACGGCGCCCGAGAAGAGCTGCACCGGCTGTCCGCCGATGACCGCGGCGACCGTCGGAATCGACTGCGCCGCGAACGCCTGTGACAGCTGCGGGTTCGAGTCGACGTCGACGGTGGCCAGCACGAGCCGTCCGCCGAACTCGGCGATCAGCTTCTCCAGCACCGGCGTGAGCGTCTTGCACGGCTCGCACCATTCGGCCCAGAGATCAACGATCACCGGCACGATCTTCGAGAGCTCAAGCAACTCACCGAAGTTCGTGTCTGTGCCTTCCAACACCAGGCTCGGCACCGGAATGACGGTACCGGCGGGCACACCCGCGCCACCGGCGGCACCGGTTGCGTCGGCCGCGCCCGGGGCCGGCCGATTCACGAGCGACGACAGGTCGACTGCTCCGCGCAGGTTTACTCCAGAGGGGGGAACGGTGGTCATGGGAGCTCCGCAGATGAGATCAGACCCTGGGCGAATCCCAGGAGGACGATTTTTTCGTTCGAGCCGGCGGCCGGAACGTGGAACAAGAGCTGGTCGCCATAGGTGCTCTGAATACCCTTGGCCGTGGCCGCAACGCCGGACAACGCGGCGCTGGCGCCCGACGGGCTCACCGTCGCGCCGGCATCCACAGGCTTCACCGTCTCGGTTTCGTTCACGTTGACCGCCACGATTCCGCCTGAGTCGATGGTGCCGAGCGCGATGGCCGGGCCGGGGCCGGGGGCGGCACCGAACTCGATCGATGCGGTGGTCGGCAGGCCAGCCTTCTTCGCCTGCTGATCCTGTGCGATCTGAGCGCGGAACGAGTCGCCCTCTGCCTCAAAGAGCGGGTAGAACGAACTTGCCTCGCCGTGCAGCAGGATGTCGGAATAGGCGGCAGCGATCTGGTCGGGCGGCAGCACCAACAGCTTGACGTCAGGCTTGATGATCGGCGCACCGATTGAGGCCGGAGCCACTTCAGGGACCGGCGCGCCGGGCTCCAACTGCACCGCATAGTCGACGTGATAGTTGGCACGAGCCGACTCCTGGCTCAGCACGAGCGCGATCGGGGCGACGGTCGGATCGTCCTTGGTCTTGACGACGGTCATCACGGTGCGTGGCCAACCCGCCGACTGCTGCGGAAGGATGAGCTCGAACTTCGAGTCAGGAATCGCAGTGGGTGCGGGATAGTCGGCGATCTTCGCGCGGATCTTGTAGTTGGAGAGACGCTGCTCGAGGGCCGGGCCGGTGAACCGGGCGGCAATCGCGTCGACGTTGAGGCTGGCATCGGCCTCTGTCGCAACCTGGGAGATCTCCTTCACGATCTGCTCCAGCTGCGGCACGGTCACGGCCGGCGGCGGCACATCTGCGGCCGCGTCGGGGGCGACCGTGGCATCCGGTGTCGGAGTTCCGGTGGCGGAGGGCGACGAGGCCGAACTCGGCCAGAAGTCAGCCGAGCAGCCGGAGAGCACGAGACCCGACACCAGCAGCACCGGCACGACGGCACCGAGCGAGCGCGCCACGGAACGCCGTTGCCCGGTGATCTCGCTCGCCTTGATCATCTTCGGACGCGGTGCACGGGGAAGCTTGGGCATGCGGGGGCCGCGCGGGAGGTTGCGCCGGGGCCCGCGGGAGCGGCGCAGGTGAAGAAGAGCCCACAGATAGAGAGCAAGACCGATGAGCGCGAGAAGCGCGCCTCCGACGATGAGCGGACCGGCCCACGGCGTGGCGTTGTTCGTCGGCCAGGAAATGCTGATGTTTTTCGGTGCAGGGTCGGTGCCGTCCGAAGCGACGATCAGCGAGATACCGTCTGGCACGTTGATCGTCGTGGTGAGGGACCGATCTCCCCTGAACTCGCCGAGCCACAGATCCGAGCCGGCCGGGTTCGTCGGCAGGGCGGCGTCCGGGGCGGGTTCAGCCGGGGCGGGTTCAGCCGGGGTGGACGAGTCGGCCGGTGCGGCCTTCTGCACCTTGGCCGACAACTTCTCGGCGTCTTTCTTCAGTGTGACTTTGGCGAAACTCGAGTCGCCGACCCAGGCCGTGACATCTGCGCTCCGGCCGTAGGCGACGAAAATGGGGCCCGGACCGCTGACGGTCACGCTCTGCGCGCCGTCGTGTGCGGACAGCGCGCTGGAATCGACGACCACATAGGGCGCATCGTCGGGCACGGTCGCCGAGAGGCTCGTGAATGCCGGTTCCAGAAAAACCGTCCGCTGGGCGATGCCCAGCACAATCATCACTGCCGCGAGTACAAATGCCACGATGGCAAAAACAAAACGCACGTAAACCCTCCTGTGTTGCCAGATCGAGGTCGCTAGTCGTGCACGCACTCCCCTGTTCGGGCCCGAATGACAACAGACACAGACCGATCACGATACTTGATCTCCCTGAGTGCCGCCTAATAGTAGCCTGAGCCAGTCGCACGAACATGCCCCGTGCGTCAGGCTAAAATTGTGAGGCTCGCGTTGATCGGGCTTGATGTGAGGAGAACACAGTGGCGACCGACGAGGGTGATTTCACTCAGGCCTTTCGCGGCTATGACAAGGACGAAGTCGACAAGGCCATCCAGGGCCTGCGACGCGACCTGATCCAGTCGAATGCGCAGAGTACCGAAGCGACTAAAGAGGTCAAGCGACTGACCCAGCGCATCGAGGAACTCAACGCCGAGATCGAAGAGGTCGGCAGCCCCACCTTCTCCGGCCTCGGAACCAAGCTTGAGAACACGCTCCGTGTGGCAGAAGAGCAGTCGACGCGGGTGATCGCCCAGGCCGACATCGATGCCGACAAGCTGCGCGCCGCTGTCGACGCCGAGGTATTCACGCTCCGCCGCGATGCGACAGAGCACGCAGAGCGCACGCTCTCTGACGCAGCGGTCAAAGCCCGCCGCATTCTGGAAGACGCGCGTGCCGAGGCCGACGACTTCGTCGCTCGCGCCGAAGAAGAGCGCGAGCTGATCACCCAGGATGCCGCCCACGAAGCAGCGTTCGCCCGGGGCGCAGTCGCCACCGAAGTTGCCGAACTGCGCGCCACCGTCAAGCGTGAGGTCGCAGCGATTCGCTCCGAAGCTGACCGCGAGGCCGCCGAAGTGCGTGTCGTCGCCCAGCGCGAAGCGACCGAAGCCCGCGAGATCGCCGCCGGGCTGGCCAGCGAAACCGAGCTGACCCGCGCCGAGGTTGCTCACGAGCTCGATCAGCAGCGCGCCGATCTCGCGCGTGAGACCGAACAGGCTCGCATCGACCTGGCCACCGAAACCGAGCAGACGCGCGTCGACCTGGCGCGCGAGACTGCCGCCGCCAGGCTCCTGATCGCTCAGGAGACTGAGACGGCCCGAGCTGAACTCGACGCCGAGCTCGAGCAGGCACGCACCGATCTCGCTCGCGAGATCGAGCAGGCCCGTGCCGACCTCACGGTTGAAAGTGACCAGGCGCACACCGACCTGTCCCGCGAACTCGACCGCAAGCGCGCAGCTGTCGCGCACGAAATCGAACTCGCTCGCGCCGATCTGGCCGCAGAGATTCAGCAGTCCGCCGCCGATCTGGCCCGCAGCACCGAGCAGTCACGTGCCGACTTCGACGCGGAGAGTGAGCAGGCGCGCATCGATCTCGAGAACCACCTGACCGCTGCCCGCAAACGCGGTGAGCATGAGGCCGCACGCCAGAAGCGTGAGATCGAGCAGACCCGCGCCGACCTCGAGGTGGAGCTCAAGGCGCGCCGGGACGAGGCAGAGAAGGAACTTCTCGCCCGCCACCAGGAGGCTGTCGCCCAGACGCAGAAGTTCCAGGCTGACGCCACGAACCAGCTGACCGAGACCACGAATCGCACCACTGAGCTGCGTGCACTGAACGAGCAGCTCGACACGGTGGCTCGTGAAGAGGCGAAGGCTCAGAAGAAGCAGGCCGACGACAACGCCGAGCGCATCGTTCACGAGGCAGAGGACAAGGCACGTGAGCTGATCCGCGAGACTGAGGAGCGCACCCGGGCACTGGTCGCCGACGCGGAGTCGCGTCTGGCCCAGATCAGGGTCGAACGCGATGCCGTCGCCGGCTACTTCGAGAGCCTCCGCGGAGTTCTGACCCAGGCAGAAAGAATCGCCGCCGACGACGAGTAGCATCGGCAGTCAGGCTTGACTCGGCAATGACGTGACAGAGGGGGACGAGGCGTGAAGATCAATAACGCTTTTCGCTTGGGATTGATCGGCACCCTCGGCGTCGGAGTCGGTCTACTGATCATCTCCTCGGTGATCACACTGCAGACGATCATCATCTACATCGGTGCGGCGTTGTTCCTCTCCTTGGGCCTCGACCCGGCAGTGTCCTGGCTGGAGAGAAAGAAGGTCCCCCGCTGGGCAGCAATCTTGACGGTGCTGCTCAGCGTGGTCGCCGTGCTGACCGGGGTCATCCTCGCGATCGTCCCGATCGTGGTCGACCAGGTCTCTAAGCTGTCGAAGATCCTTCCTCAGCTCATCGAAGGCATCAACACGTCAACGTTGATCGACGACCTGAAAGCACAGTTCCCCGGGCTGGACATCGACAAGATCATCACGTCGGTCACCGACTACCTCGGTGGAAACCTCACCTCGATCACGTCGACGATCGTTCAATCGGGTTTCGCCTTTGTCAGCGGCCTGTTCGGTGGCCTGATCATTCTGATTCTGACGCTGTACTTCACCGCGTCGCTTCACAACATCAAGCGCGCGACCTACCAGCTCGTGCCGGCGTCGAAGCGGGCCCGGTTCGCTGACCTCAGCGAGCAGATCACGACGGCCGTTGGCCGCTACGTGGTCGGGCAGGCCGCCCTGGCCGCCTGCAACGGTGTGCTGAGCTTCATCTTCCTGTCGATCATCGGCGCCCCGTTCCCGGCCCTTCTCGCCTTCATCGCATTCCTGTTCTCGTTGATCCCCCTGGTGGGAACGATCACCGGGTCGATCATCATCGTGCTGACCTGCTTGATTCCGGGAATCGGAAGCTCCACGCTCACCGCGTTCGTCGCGGCAATCTACTACCTCATCTACATGCAGGTTGAGGCGTATGTCCTGAGCCCGAACATCATGAACCGCGCCGTCTCCGTTCCTGGCGCCGTCGTGGTCATCGCGGCATTGGCCGGCGGCAGCCTTCTCGGGCTGCTCGGTGCGCTGGTTGCGATTCCCGTCGCCGCATCCGTGCTGATGATCATCAAACAGGTGGTCATCCCTCGCCAGAACGAGCTCTAACCTCGGTCGGCGTCCCATTCGGTGGGGAGTGGGATCGCTGACGGGTTGACCTGCGCGACGATCTCAGTGAGGATGCGCCGCGACTGGGTCTCCCCCACCCAGAGGTGCTTTCCACCGGCAACAGCGATCAGCTGAGCGTTTGGAACGCCCGCGAAGCGGGCGACGGCCTCATCGGGGCGCAAGTAGTCGTCGTGTTCGGGGATCACAGCGACCAGGCGACGTGAATCTCCCGCCCAGGCGGCCAGGTCGACGTCGGTGGCTCGGTGCAACGGTGGCGACAGCAGAATCGCACCGACGATCGGGTGCTCCAAGCCGTACTTGACGGCGAGTTCGGTGCCGAACGACCATCCGACGAGCCAGGGGTTCGGCAGCCGACGCTCTGCGACGAACGCCATCGCAGCGGCGACGTCGGCACGCTCGGTGACCCCTTCGCCGAACGCTCCGTCGCTGATTCCGCGCGGCGACTGGGTTCCCCGGGTATTGAACCGAAGCACAGCCAGGTCGGCGAGGGCAGGCAGCCTGGCCGCCGCTTTTCGCAGAATGTGGGAGTCCATGAAACCGCCGTGGGTGGGCAGAGGATGCAACGTGACCAGGGTGGCGACCGGGTCACGATCGACCGGGGTGGCGAGTTCGCCGACCAGGGTCAGGCCGTCGCTGGTGTGCAGTTCGATCTGCTCACGGATGGCCGGAAGTTCGATTCCGCCACGGACTTCAACGGCATGGGACGCCACGGGTGCTCCTTCTCTTGCTTGCTACTTGAGTCGCCAGCAGTGTGTGTGCCAGTGTCGGCGGGCGGCGAGGTCGGCAGCGTCGCCGGTCACACCGTCGGCGCGCCAGGCGACGAGGTGCTCACGACCGACGGCGATCTCGAGATTGCAGCCGGGACACAGGTAGACCTTCACCGCTTTGATGGCGGGTACGGGTTGTACGTTCCAGTCCCCGTCACGTTTTGATTCGGTGTGACGTGTTCCAAAGAGCACACTCGACAGGTCGGTGTCGGCCGCGTCGTCCCCTCCGGGCTTGCGGCCCCGGGGGCGGTTGCTGCGCGGCATCCCACCAGTCTAAAGGTTGCCCACGCACACTCCCGATCTCGGGCGGCGAGTCGCTGCTAGTACCAGCCGGCGTCTTCGGAGTGGGCCCAGGCGCCGCAGGGGCTGCCGTAGCGCCCGCTGATGTAGCCGAGGCCCCATTCGATCTGAGTCGCCGCGTTCGTCTCCCAGTCGGATCCGGCGGAGGCCATCTTCGATCCGGGGAGCGCTTGCGGAATTCCGTAGGCGCCGCTCGATCCGTTCATCGCGTTGACGCGCCATCCCGACTCGCGGCTCCAGAGCGACACCAAGCAGTTGTACTGCTCCTCGCCCCAGCCGCGGGAGGACACCGCACCTGCCGCATAGGCCTGAGCCGAACCCGGGTCGGGGATCGCCGCGGTCGGCGCGACGAACGTCTTCGCCACGGGAGGCGGCGGGGGCGGCGGCGGAGCCGCCGTGAAGGTGAACGTGTCGCGCGTGATGGTGTTGGTGAAGCCGCTGGCGACGAACATGCTCTGCTCCTCCTGGCCGCCAAAGCGCTCCCCCACAGCCTGGAAGTACGGCGACGCCGTTGCGCCGGAATACGGGTCAACCACGTTCACCAGCACGAAGGCGGATGCCGCGGAAAACGCGAAAAGAAAGAGAGACGCCTTACTGCGGGAACGGGGTCGGTGCATCACAGCCCTCGCTGGTCTGGTGACCGCTACGGACTGGACGTCGTTTCTGAAACTAGCCATCGGTACCCGACCTTAGCCCAGATTGGGGCGGAGGGCGGAGAAGCACGGGGCGAGTCAGCGAACAGCCAACATCACTTCGACGACGCTGTCGAGCACGGCGTCCACCTGAACCTCGCGGTATCCACCGCGCTGCGGGCGAAAAACCGCGCCGCGAACGTCATCGACGGTCAGCGGAAAGTCGTTGTCGAAGTACTTCACCAGGCGACCGGCGAACCTGTCGACATCCGCACGGTTGTAACCGAGGCTCAGAAAGCTGACGCGGGAGAAACGGCGACCGGCGTCACGGCGGAGCCGGGCGGCGATCACCTCCGAGTCGGCCTGCGCCTTCTCGGTCAACGCCTCTGCGCCGACCTGCGCCACAAGCTGCGCACGCTCGCGAGCCGCGAACGCGTCTTCGAGGCGCTCCAGCGCCGCATCGACGTGCTCGGGAGAATACCCGTTCTTGGTCATCGAGAATGCCGTGGCCCTGATCTGCACGGCGGTGAGAGCAGTGGGAGCCGACTCGTCATAGGCGCTGCGGGCGGACGCAAGAAACTTCTCGACCTCGCTGACTGAATAGCCACGGGTCTTCTTGCCGGTTCGGGGAAACGTAGTACTCACGGCCTCATTCTCCCCTACTCGTGATCGACTTGTCGAAACCTGACACGGCTAGGCGAAGATCAGATACAGCGCGTACGCGGCAGCTGCTGACGGCAAGATCGAGTCGAGCCGGTCGAGGAATCCACCGTGACCCGGCAGCCACGAACTCATGTCCTTGATGCCCAGATCCCGCTTGACCAGTGATTCAGCGAGATCGCCGAAGGTCGCGGTGAGCACGATGACCGCACCGAAGATCAAACCGAACCACCAGGGCTGTCCCAACATGAACAGCGCAAGAAGCACGCCGACAACCAAGCAGGTCAGTGCGGCGCCGATGAACCCTTCCCAGGTTTTCTTCGGGCTGATCTTCGGGGCCATCTTGTGCTTGCCGAAGTTCAGGCCGCTCACGTAGGCACCGGTATCGGCCGAGATGACCAGGATGATGAAGGCGAGAGTCCACCATTGTCCGCCGGGCTGGGTGGTGAGAAGAACGGCGAAGCTCGCGAGAAATACGACGTAGATCTGTACGAGAAAACCGGCGCCGATGTCTTTCAGCACACTACTGACCGAGGCGCGATACCGCGGCCACGCGCACTGCGCCACGCGCCACACCGCAATCAGCAGGATGCCGGCCAGGGTGGCCAACCATTGGCCGACGGCGTCCCAGTAGAACGCGGCGGGCACGACCGACACTGCGGCAATGACCACGGGTATCCGGGGCAGTGTGCGCCCGGCATGGCTGAGCGCCTGGGCGAACTCGAAGGCGGTGAAGCCCACGATCACCACGGCGAAGATCATGAACAGCTCTTTGATGAAAATCAGGCTCACCACGAGCACCAAACCGAGCGCGAGCCCGATCAAGATTGCCAAGATCAGGTTGCGCCCGGTTTTGGCTTGAATTCGGGCATTCGTCGCATCGAGCTGCGCCCTGGTGGCTTGCACCTGACGCTCGACATCGGCTCGTGCCGCGCGCACTTGAGCGCGGAACTCTGCCCGGCTGACGCCGTGGCCACGCCGGTGCGGGCGCTCCCCCTGAGGATCTTCCACCATGACGCTGAACCCCTAGATCTCGAGGAGTTCGGTTTCCTTGCGCTTCAGAGCATCGTCGATCGCGTCGACGTGTGTCTTCGTGATCTGCTCGAGCTCCTTCTCGGCGCGCGCCACTTCGTCGTCGCCGACCTCGCTCTTCAGCGCGTCGAGCTCATCCTTCGCCTTGCGACGGATGTTGCGCACCGACACCTTGGCGTCTTCACCCTTGGTGCGCACAATCTTCACGAACTCTTTGCGGCGGTCCTGGGTGAGCTCCGGCAGTGACGCGCGGATGACGGCGCCGTCGTTTCCGACGTTGGCCCCCAGGTTCGGGGTGTCGCGGATTGCCTGCTCGATGTCGCGCAGGGCACCCTTGTCATACGGGGTGATCAGAAGCGTGCGGGCTTCCTGGTTCTGCAATGCGGCAAGCTGGTTCAACGGGGTCGGCGTGCCGTAGTAGCTCACCATGATCTTGGAGAACAACTGAGGGTTTGCACGACCGGTACGCACGGTTCCGAAGTCGTCTTTTGCGGCTTCGAGCGCCTTGCTCATGCGTGAGGTGGCGTCGGACAGAACATCCGTGATCACGGGAACTCCTTCTGTGTGGGCTTCACTAATCTTAGTTGGAGACGAGGGTGCCGAGGTTGGCGCCGAGGATGGCAGCGGTGACGTTGCCGTCCGGCGCCATGCCGAAGACCTGCATCGGCATCCCGTTGTCCATGCAGAGGCTGAAAGCCGTCGAGTCGACGACCTTGAGTCCACGCTGCAAGGCGTCCTGGTAGGTGATGGCGTCGATCTTGTGCGCATCGGGGTTGGTGCGGGGGTCGTCGGAGTACACGCCGTCGACACCGTTCTTCGCCACCAGCACCACGTCGGCAGCAATCTCGAGCGCGCGCTGCGCGGCAACGGTGTCGGTCGAGAAGTAGGGCAGTCCGGCGCCGGCGCCGAAGATGACGACGCGGCCCTTCTCCAGGTGGCGCTCTGCGCGACGGGGAATGTAGGGCTCGGCAACCTGGGTCATGGCAATAGCGGACTGCACGCGAGTTTCAGCGCCGGCCTGCTCGAGGAAGTCCTGCAGAGCGAGAGCGTTCATCACTGTGCCGAGCATGCCCATGTAGTCGGCACGGCCACGGTCCATCCCCCGCTGGGAGAGTTCCGCGCCGCGGAAGAAGTTTCCTCCACCGACGACAATGGCGATCTCGACTGTCTTGGCGGCTTCGGCGATCTCACGCGCGAGGGCACTGACGACGTCGGGGTTGACGCCGAGTCCGCCGGCGCCGAACGCCTCTCCGGACAGCTTGAGGAGTACCCTGCGCTTCTTGATTGTCTGGCCCTGGCCTGTTTCTGACATGCGTGGGAGTCCTTCCATTGATCTTGATGATAAAGCTACTGGGCGCAGCGCTGTGCGCACAGAAAAGGGAGACCGGATCGCTTACGCTATCCGGTCTCCCTCAAGTTCTGACTTAGGCGCCGACCTTGAATCGGGCGAAGCCCGACACGGTCAGTCCTGCGTCGGAGAGAACCTTGGCCACTGACAACTTGTTGTCCTTGGCGTAGTCCTGCTCGAGCAGTGATACCTGCTTGAAGAACGCGTTGACGCGACCTTCGACGATCTTGGGCAGTGCCGCTTCCGGCTTGCCTTCGTTCTTCGAGATCTCGGTCACGATCTTGCGCTCGGCCTCAACGGCTTCGGCAGGAACGTCTTCGCGAGTCAGGTACTCGGGGTTCGCGAACGAGATGTGCTGAGCAACGCTGCGCGCCGTCTCAGCGTCATCACCGGAGTAGCCGACCACAACGCCGACCTGCGGGGGCAGGTCCTTGCTGGTCTTGTGCAGGTAGATCGCGAACTTCTCACCCGTGACGGATGCGACGCGACGCAGTTCGATCTTCTCGCCGAGGATTGCTGCCTCGTCGTTGATCAACGTTGCGACGTCGGCGGTGCCGGCGGGAGCAGCGAGGCCTTCTTCGACCGAGGTGGCGCTGGCAGCGGCAACCGCGTCCAGAACCTTCTCGGACAGTGCGACAAACTTGTCACCCTTTGCAACGAAGTCGGTCTCGCAAGCGAGCTCGATCATGGTTGCGATGTTGCCGATTTCCTTGGCGGCCACGAGGCCCTCAGAGGTGGAACGGTCAGCGCGCTTGGCGTTGCCCTTTGCACCCTTGAGACGCAGGATTTCGACGGCCTTCTCCATGTCGCCGTCGGCTTCGACGAGGGCGTTCTTGGTGTCGACCATGCCCGTGCCAAGACGCTCGCGCAGAGCCTTGACGTCAGCGAGGCTGATGCTTGCCATGTGGGGGTTCCTTACTTGGTCTCGTCAGCAGCGTCTGCTGCAACAACAGCGGCGTCTTCTGCAACAACAGCAGCAACTTCGCCTTCGACGAAGTCGGCTTCAGCGGCTGCAACAGCAACGTCGGCGACCTTGGCGGTCTCGGCGGAGGACTGTGCCGGGGTGGTGTCAGCGTCGATGATCTCCGACGTCTGGAGAAGCTCAGCTTCCCAAGCCGCCAGCGGCTCAACCTCTGCACCCTCTTCGGGCTTCTGGTGACGCTGGATGAGGCCCTCGGCTGCGGCGTCCGCGATGATGCGGGTCAGCAGGCCAACGGAGCGGATGGCGTCGTCGTTGCCCGGGATCGGGTACTGAACGTCATCGGGGTCGCAGTTGGTGTCGAGGATCGCGATGACGGGGATGCCAAGCTTCTTGGCTTCGTCGATGGCGAGGTGCTCCTTGTTGGTGTCAACAACCCACAGCGCCGACGGCGTCTTCGTGAGGTTGCGGATACCGCCGAGGCTCTTGTGAAGCTTGACGAGCTCGCGCTTCTTGATGAGCAGTTCCTTCTTCGTGAAACCGCTCTTCGCGGTGTCTTCGAAGTCCAGCTCTTCCAGTTCCTTCATGCGTGCAAGACGCTTGGAAACGGTCTGGAAGTTGGTGAGGAGGCCACCGAGCCAGCGCTGGTTGACGTAGGGCTGGCCGACGCGCGTTGCCTGCTCGGAGATGGACTCCTGAGCCTGCTTCTTGGTGCCGACGAAGAGGATGGTGCCACCGTGGGCAACCGTCTCCTTGACGAAGTCGTAGGCCTTGTCGACGAATGCTAGCGACTGCTGCAGGTCAATGATGTAGATGCCCGAGCGCTCGGTGAAGATGAAGCGCTTCATCTTCGGGTTCCAACGACGGGTCTGGTGCCCGAAGTGGACGCCACTGTCGAGCATCTGGCGGATTGTTACGACGGCCATGAGCCGTTCTCCTTATCCGACGCACGCGGCAAAGCCGGCGCACGCCAATCGGTTTGCGCGGTGATCGGTCGATCACCACTCCTGGTGCCCGGCACGCATCCGCCAAACATCGAGAAGATGTCAGGACCGAGTGGATGTTGGAGCCGAGTGGGCACGCGTAGTCATCCCGAATCACCGGGATGCTTCGAAAACTCTATCACCTCCGCGCCGCCCCGATTGCCTCTGCACGGCTGGTCACTGCACCCCGGATCACGACACGCCTGATCTCTACACAGCCGGGCGCCGGTGAGCTTCTCCACGGATGCGCACTCGGCCCGCCTCCCCGTCCCCGCGCTCGGCACGGTTGAGGCATGCAGCTCATTACTCGATTGATCAGGATTGTTCTCGTGGTTCCGGTGTGCACCGGTGCGGTTGCCGGAACGCCTCTGGCCCCTGCTCCGATCACTGCTCCTCCGCAGCCCACGCCCGTCTACTCCGCTCAGTTCGTGCGGATCGACGTTGCAGAGAGATGGGAGTGGCCGCGAGGACTACCCATCGAGATCAGCGCCCCCTATATTGCGCCCCCGACGCCCTATGCGGCTGGGCACCGCGGCATCGACCTGACGGCCGAGCCGGGCACGGCGGTGCTCGCGCCGTTCGACGGCACCGTCAGCTTTGCCGGCGTCGTCGTCGATCGCCCCGTCATTGCGATCGATCATGCCGGCGACCTCCGGTCGAGTTTCGAGCCGGTCGAAGCGAGTGTCGCGGTCGGCGACCGGGTGAGCGCCGGTCAGCAGATCGGCACGGTCACGTTCACGGGCGGAGCCGGCGTTCATTGCGTTCCGGGTTGCTTTCACTTCGGGGTGCGTTTGCACGGCCAGTATCTATCACCTCTGACGATGCTGGGCGGAGTCCCCCGCGCCGTGCTCTTGCCGCGCGATGCGCGGTAGCACCGTGGGCACCAGACACTCGAGAGTTGACGCCGCAGAGTCGACGCCGCAAATCAGGCCCGCGGATGCGCCGTGAGGTAGGTCTGTTTCAATCGTTCCGTGGAGACATGGGTGTATATCTGGGTGGTGCCGAGGCTCGCGTGCCCGAGAAGCTCTTGAACGGCGCGCAAGTCGGCTCCACCGTCGAGCAGATGTGTCGCCGCCGTGTGACGCAGGGCGTGCGGCCCGGCTGGGCCGGTTCCGGGCAGGTCGGCAACCAGGCCGGCCACCACGCGGTAGACAGCCCGCACACCGAGTCGCTTCCGTTGCGTGCCGAGAAAGAGCGCGTTGTGAGCGGGCTGCGGCGCCGAGGCGGAACGCTCAGTCAGTGCGGCCGAGGCCAGGGCCGGGCGTGCTCGGCGCAGGTAGTCGACAATCGCCGAGAGTGCCGGAACCCCGAACGGCACCACTCGTTCCTTCGAGCCTTTGCCGGTCACTCGCACGGTGAGGTGGTCGAGATCCACATCCGCGATGTCGAGGCCGACCAGCTCGGACACGCGCAGGGCCGAGGCGTAGAGCAGTTCGACCACGGCAAGATCGCGCAGGGCGTTCGGCTCCCCCGTCGATGCGTGAAGCTCCAGCGACGCCAGCACTTCCTGCATCTGCACCCGGTTGATCACGCGCGGCAGCGGTCGGCCGGGTTTCGGCGATTTCAACCGCACACCCGGGTCATTCGGCAGCGCACCGGTCTGCGCGAGCCAGGCGGTGAAACTGCGCACCGATGCCGCCCGACGCGACAACGTCGCTTTGGCCAGTCCCGCCTGGCTGCTCGCCCAGACCCAGTCACGGAGCAGCTCAAGCGTGATCCCATCGGTCGAGTCCACGGCGTGCTCGGCCGCAAACGAGGCGAGCTGCCGCAAGTCGGTCCGATAGGCCCGGACGGTGTGCTCCGAGAAGCCGCGTTCAAGAGTGAGGTACAGCAGGTACTGCTCGATCTGGGCGTGCATCGTCACGACTGACGGGAGAACGCTTCGAGCCGGCCTTCGGCACTCAGCGCTTCCATCTGGTCGAGGTATCCCGCGGGGAATCGGGTCGCGATGTCGAATGCACCGATCGGTACCACGGAGTGCACGACTTGATCATCGTAAATATGCACGAGGTTGAGGGACGTGCCTCCGGCGACGCCGGTGAGCTCACGGATCGGAGCGCTCAAATCCATCGTGTAGCAGGTGGCCGCCGCGACCGAAACGGGGATTCCGGCGAACAGGCCCGTCGTCGCGTAGTGGAGGTGGCCGCCCAAGATTGCGCGAATGTCGCTGCCCGCGACGATGTCGGCGAGTCGCTGCTGCTCACGCAGTTCCAGGATGTTCATCAGCGGCAGCGGGGTTGGCACCGGCGGGTGGTGCAGAGCGAGCAGGGTTCCGCGCGCGGCGGGCGTGCGAAGAATGTCGGCGAGCCACTCAAGCTGCTCAGGAGTGAGTTCACCGTGGTGGTATCCGGGCACGCTCGTGTCGAGAGCGATAATCCGCAGGCCGTCGATGTCGAAGACCTGATCGACCGGGTGTTCGACGCGCTGGTCGATGGAATGCCGTTCCAGCGAGGACTGATCGTTGACGGAGTGGTCGATGGCGGATTCGTCGACGGCGGATTCGTCGACGGCGGATTCGTCGGTGGAACGGCGTTCCACTGAGCTTGCCGAAACCGATCCTGTGGAGTCGGAGCTCTTGTCTGGCGCGGCTTCACGTAGGAGCGTCGAGCGGAATGCGCCGCGATCATCGTGGTTGCCCATCACCCAGACGACGGTGGACCCGAGCCGCTCGGCCGTCGCTTCGATGATCTCGCGAACCCGCAGGTAGGCATCCGCCTGACCGCGGTCGGCGATGTCCCCAGTTAAGACGATCGCGTCAGGGCGCATCCCCGAACGCTCGAGTTGCGCCATGGCCTGGATGACGGTGCCGTCGGTGTCGACGGAGCCGTAGAGCGCCGCTCCGTCGGCGAGAAAATGGGTGTCGCTCAGGTGCACGATCAGGCTCGTCGCCGGCGGGCACTGGCCGAACTGCGGAAGCTCTGGTTTCATGGTGTCCTTTCGCCCTCGGCTCCAGACTAAACGGCTGCACCGACAGCGCACGGAACCGGGCCGATGAGCGCCGGAACTCCCCCGCCCTCCCCACTACCTCGCCCGTACCCAGCCGGACTCCCGCCGCCGCACCGCCCCCTCCATGTCGAGCGTGCCGAGCGCTCCGATCACGGATCCGGTCGACAACCCGGCGCGGCGCGCAATGTCGGGGATGGGGCGAGGCGCCCGGGTGCTGAGTGCATCGAACACGCGGACTTGCTCACTCGTGCGCCCGGAACCGATGGCCCCCTGCGGTGCGCCATCGTCGGCGAATTCAAACATCACCTGGGTCATCGAACCGACGAGTTCCGCCATCTCGGCGGCGTTCGTGACACAGATTGCGTCGTACTCGCGGATCAGCCGGTGACATCCGCTTGACGTCGGGCTCGTGACAGGGCCGGGAACCGCGCCGAGCGGCCTCCCCAGCGCGGCCGCATGCCCTGCAGGGTTGTTCAAGGATATCCTCTTGCTATGGCAAAAATTGATCAAGCAAGCTGCGTCATCTACGTGCGCATGTCGCAGGATCGAAGCGGCGAGGAACTGGGCGTCGAGCGGCACGAAAAGGACTGCCGGAAGCTAGCGAAGAAGCTGAATCTCAAGGTCGAGCATGTCTACAGCGACAATGATCAGAGCGCGACTACAGGCAGACCGCGTCCCGGTTTCGAGGCCATGCTCGCGGCAAAACCTAACGCAATCGTCGCGTGGCACCAGGATCGCCTGTTGCGTCTGACGAAGGACTTGGAGCGCGTCATCGACGTCGGCATCCCTGTGTACTTCGTAGCCTCAGCGGAGAACGGTCTGGACCTTGCCTCGCCGGCTGGACGGGCCGTCGCCCGCACAGTCGCCGCGTGGTCGCAATACGAGGGCGAACAGAAACGACTTCGCCAGCTATCCAAGAACCAACAGCTCGCCGAGCACGGCCACTGGCAGTTCAGCCTCCGGCCCTTCGGCTACGAAAGGATCGGTGGGAAGATCGTGCAGGTGCCCGCGGAGGCTGCGGTCATCCAGGAGGGGTACGAGCGCGTGCTCAAGGGCGCGAGCTACCGCCGGCTCGCGATCGACTGGAATACGCGCGGCATTAAGCCGCTGCTCGGTGACAAGTGGATTGGGGGACGTGTCCAGCGGCTGCTGGAGAACTCGCACTACGGCGGCATCCCCACGTACAAAGGCCAGGAGGTCGACCTCGACGAGGGCAAGAAGATCCAGTGGGAGCCAATCCTGACTGCTCGGCAGTGGAAGGACTTTCGAGAGCTGAAGCTCAATCGCAAAAGGAAGCGCTCGTGGGCGGTGACGCCGAAGCACCTAATGAGCGGGATGCTCACGTGCGGCGTGTGCGGCGGGCAGATGTTCAGTCACGCTCAAGACCTAAGGACCCGGACCAACAGACTGAACGCGAAGGGCAACCCCGTTCGTGTGCCAGTCTTGCGCGAGGATGGTACTCGTGCCAAGACGACCACGTACGTCTGCGTCGACAAGCACTGCGCATCAATCCGCGGGGAGTATGTCGACGCGCTCGTGAGGATGGTAGTGCTGAAGAAGCTGGCGGACGAGCGCGTCGTGAAAGCGATACGCCCAAGCGACGACGCCATCCCACTACAAGATGAAGTCGCCGACCTCCAGCGGCGACGCGATGACGTCATGGAACTGGTCGGCGAGGGACTCATCGACAAGGCAAAAGCCCGCGAGAAACTCGCCGATCTGAGCGAGCGCCTCGGGCGCACCCTTGCGAAGCTCGCCACTATCAGGGCAGAGTCGCCGCTAAGCGACATTCGGCTGGCCGAGTCCCTCCCCGAAAGGTGGGACTCACTGGCGGTGTTGGAGCGGCGGCGCATCATCTCCGATCTCGGTCTGCGGCTTACGATCAAGCCTGCGAGCAAGGGCGCACGCAGCATCGATCCTGAGACTGGGGCGAAGTACACCGAGCGGGCGTGGGCACTTATGCGCATCGAATGGGAACTGCCGGAGGACTGAAGCGTTTTCTGAGGCAGCCGATCGTCACTGCCGGGGCGGCAAGCCCCGACCATGGCAGCCTTGCTCGCTAATGGGCGGCTGGGGAAGGGGGACCAACCCTGGCAAGGCGTCGAATTCGGGACGTCGGCGGGCTGACTGCACGACATCTCTATCGGGCGGAGATCGCGCGAGGATCTGCATGAGGTGCCAGGTGAGGCGAAATGGCCACAGCAGCGGCACACAGAGGAAAGCCTGCTCGGCCGGCATCCGGCCGGCCGCTGCTGCGCGGCGATCTGTGCCGCCAAGAGTTCCTCCAGCCCGGCTGGCTGCGCTCTCATTGCACAGGGAAGGGGCGGCACAGACGCCTGCGCACCCGGAGGCCGTGGCTATGCTCGCCGGAAAGGAGTTCATGGGGTGGTGGCGGACCGGGTGACGGAGCGGTCGCTCTGTCACCCGCTTGTCACCCAACCTGTCACCCGGTTCTGCCGCGATATTCCACGGACTTTGCTGCTTGGGTGACAGGGTGACAACTTTTTTTGACTATATGAAGGGATTTCAGAACCGGCCATTATTTCGTTCTCCCTATATAGAGTTTCGAGCTTGAGTGTCACCCAGTCACCCGGCGCCCTCGGAACGTTGATATCTCGGCCAAACGGCGGGTGACGAGGCGGGTGACAGCCCGTCACCCGTGTCACCCCAGTGCCGATGCAGGCCAGGACGGGCCCTCGCCGCTTCCCTGAACGCGTCCCGGACGAGCGGTTCCCGGCAGTGAATATGTGGGGCTCAGCGACACGCCGACCAGCCAAATCGCGTGAGTTGCTATGCATGCCTAAGTAGAATGTTCATGGCCCGAATGAATTAAGGGCAGAGAACACCCTCGAAGTGCACTGGCAACATCACCTCGACGTTCGTTTTACGAGAGGACGCGCACCGTCGGTGCACGACCGCCAAGTAACCCCTAATAGGTTCGGCGACTCGGTCCCTTGAAAGTTACGAAACTTTTGAGGTTGACCATGCCCCCTACGATTACCATCCTGCGGCCCTCCGCAGCAACTAACGATGCTCTTCTCGACTTCGCCGAGGCGTCAGAGATCCGCAACGAGCGCGGCGATCGCCGCTTCGGATCTATGTACACCATCCGCCGCCGCGTTAAGGACGGCAGGCTCCCCCACGAGCGCGTCGGCATCAAGTACTACGTGCGCCTCTCAGCGCTCGAAGCGCTCGAGCGCGTGAAGGTCTCGACCGACCGAGCTAGCGCCGCCATCGCCGAGCTGGAGATCGCGGCCAACCGTGTACTCGCGTTCAGCGGCCCGCTCTCCGACGAGCAGTGCGACCGCATCGCTGCCCGCCTCAAGGGGGTGGCGTGATGACCGTGAACTCACTATCCCCAGAAGAAAGAATCCGCCCCACCGAAGGTGGAGCGGACCCAGAAGCGTTTGCCGGCGCTACCGAGAATTCTACCGGATCAGGTCCGGCCGGGCCATTATGGCCGCGCACCTACAACGCAATCGTCGAATCAGTCGCGACCAAGCATCTCGCCTCCCTAAATCCAGACTGCCCGCCGCACCCGCGACAGATCGAGGCGGACTTACTCGACTTGACGAACAAAGAGCTTCGCATCGAGAACGCGGGCCGCGTCGCAGAGGTCGGCAAGAACGCCGACGCAAACTCAAAGAACCAGCTACAACTGCTTCGCACGCTGTCGCACAGTCAGGTCGCTCAGATACTCGCTGTTCTGCATCGCGTGGTGAGGCTCATCCCCTCGCACGACGAGGACGCGATTCCGAATGATAACGACCCTCTGGTCATCTACCGCCCGCAGAGCGGGGTCTACCTTAATAGCACCGACGCGATCGCTGCCGCTGCTGCCAGGTATGCCAACGGCGGCTTGCAGTTCCAGAAGGACATGATGGCTGCGCTGCGTGTGCACGCGCCTCACATGCGGCATGGGACAAGCCACGAGTGGGCCGCTGTTGCCAATGGCGACTATCACCGCGCGACAGGCGAGCTGCACCCGTTTTCCCCGGACCGCGTGTTCCTCAGTCGCGTACCCATCGCCTACGTTCCCGACGCACAGAACCCGTTGATCCATAACGACGAGGACGGCACTGACTGGGACGTCGACTCCGGCATCCTCGCGATCGCCAACGGCGACGCTGGGACGGAGCAGCTGCTCTGGGAGCTCTTCGCAGCGGTGGCACAACCCAATGTCCGCACAAACAAGGCAGTTGCTCTGTACAACCCAGTCGGCAACAACGGAAAAGGAACGATCATCCGTGCGGTCTGCGAGTTGGCTGGCAACGCGAACACCCTGAGCGCGAGCGTGGCAACGCTGGCCAAAGATGCGACGCTGCCATTGCTGTCCGGCAAGTCGCTCGTGGTCTCCGATGAAAACGCGACCAATGACTTCGTGAAAAACGCGGAGACGATCAAGATGCTGGCTACCCGTGAGTCGTACTTCGTGAACCCGAAGTACAAGCCCCCCTACAACGAGACGTTCGAAGGTACGCAGGTACATTGTTTGAATGCCCTGCCGCGATTCGGGGACCACTCCGACAGCATGTGGCGCCGGTGGCTCTTCATCCCGCTGACGGCGGAGTTTGAGGGCCGCGACCGCAAATACATCAAAGATGTCTACATGCGCCGTCCCGACGTGCTGCAGTACATCCTTCGTCGCGCGCTGGAGATGAAATTCACGGGATTCAGTGAAACCGATGCCACTCGGGCCCTACTAAATGACGCGAAGCTGCACAACGATTCAGCGCGCCAGTTCTGGGCCGAGCACAAGGACGAGTGCGTATGGGACCTCCTGCCGTTTGAGCTGCTATACGAGCTGTTCAAAGCGTGGTTCGCGCGCAACAAGCCGGGCGGCCGGCTGGTCGACCGCTCAACCTTTGAGGAGAGCATTCGATCCGCAGTGAAGGAATCTGGCGGGGATTGGGCCGCTCTCCCCCCTCGTACGGCAAAAAAGGCGTCGGTTCACATGATGGCGAAGGAGCCACTGATCGCAGAGTACGACCTGGACCACAAGTGGAACGCCCTCGACAACAAGAAGCAGT
This sequence comes from Leifsonia sp. 10L418, assembly GCF_056395445.1. NCBI lineage: Bacteria > Bacillati > Actinomycetota > Actinomycetes > Micrococcales > Microbacteriaceae > Leifsonia > Leifsonia sp. 10L418. Next base: position 43,040 of record NZ_JBFTJN010000001.1, read on the forward strand.
TCCGTGGCGCACTGTTCCGGGACCGGATAGCGATCGCGCGGTCCCGCGCCGCTGCCGCGGCCGCTGCGGCGCTGACAGCACCCAGCGTGTCCGCGCCCCTATTCAAGACCGCCGGAGCGCCTGGACCCGAAGTGGAGGACTTGCGGGAGGTCAAGCGTCTGGTCGCCGAGGACGCGGCCCTCTGGGAGCGCCGTGCGGTCAAGGACGACGGGGTGGCTGACTTGGCGCACGTGCGCGAGCACGCGGCGATGCGCCGCATGGGTTCCATGTGCGGTGGGTGCAAGGTCAGGTCACAGCCCCGCTACGACGACGCTGTGCTGAGCCACTCGCGAGATCTGGACGTGGCGCTGTACGCCGCGCTCGCAGCGCACGCGGATCTAGCGGCCTGATCAGGTGCGCGTCGGGAAGCGATGCCGGGAATTCTTATGAACAGCACCCACTCTGAGCTGGATACAGGCGCAGCTCTGAGGTTTGAGCTCAACAGATCGCAGAGGTCCGGGTCGAGCAAGACGCGTACGACAGAAGCGCGAAGGAGCCCGTGAGGGCCGCAGCGTTCGCGGGCCGTGCAGCGCTCGAGCAGCGCTGTGCAGCCCGTACGCGATCCGCAGCAGAGGAGAGCACGGTCCACGACGGGTTGGAGCACGCTCAGATAGCCAGCGACTGTCAGCCTCGTAAAAGCATTTGAGTGTGGCGACCTACATTGTCGCCGGAAGCGTCCTGTCACGACTTCCTTATGAAGCCACCTAGGAACTTGAGCTCGCCACTACCTCAGGCAGCATTGTTCCTCTGGTAGGCCACGATCCTGTGATCAGCGTCGCGATGCGTCCGAACTGAGGTCCGGGCAGTCAACGGTTCGTGGACGTTCTCATTCCCCGGCGCGATGAAGACGCGCATCCATTCGCCAGATGTCCCGGCCATCGCTGCTAGCTGCCGCCCGAACAACCCTTGGGTAAGGAGCGGCACCTGCACGCCTCCGGCCGCTTGCGCGTGGCGCCAGTTCCGGTATCGCTCATAGAAGATTTTGAAAGTCACCAGGGGACCGACGAAACTCTGGGCCTGAGTCAGCCAAAACTCTAGGAAATTTTCGTCAATGCACACCGTGTAGGGCGACGCCGTGTTTGGCATCGCAGGGCGATGAGGCGCTGGAGATGCCGGCGGCCAAAACCCGATGTGCGATTTCCGCGCGTCAACGTCATGGTCATCGCGACAGCACGGAACAAGACTGACGACGCCCGACTGGACTACATAGCGAAACGCTGCGACCGAACGTCCCTCGTCCTTAAGTTCCAAGATGCTGGTCGCAGCGCCGGGGTGGATCGAGTCGCCGATGATCACAAGCACCTGGGATTCGTTCACAGTTTCCGGCAACGGGTGGCCAAAGTGCCGTCGGAACGCAGTCTCCAGGTTGATGTGGAGCCGCCCGTCAGAAACCACACGAATGAGATCCGTTCTTTCGAGCCGTTTGATCCAGCGCCGGTAGACAAGCACCTGAGTGGTCACAGTTGGGCCGGCTTGGTGCAGCTTCAACTCGACGATGTAGAGGACACCGGTTGCGTCGATGGCAAGCAAATCGATGGCCCGTCGGGCCCCCGCCTCAATCTGTCTCCCGATTATCATCACCTCTAGTCCGAGAAGCGAAAGAATAGGTGAGAGATGGGTTTCAAGGTAGTCCTCTAGGTCCCGCTCCGCTTGGAACACGAGCGGCCTGCTGTGGGCGCTCACCAGCAGCCACCCGAGTTCACGATCGCTCTGACCGTGTCGATGTCTCCGACAAGGCGGAGAATCAGCTGTCGGGCTTTGGAACTCTTTTCTCCCCAGGCACGGACCCTTGGATCCGTCGAAGATGTGTTGCGGTTCATGAGCACTGAGGATAGATGTTTCCCTGGCTTCATCGGCTTCGCCCGTACTACCTGATCGCGATGTCCTCGTTTACGAACAAAAGGGCGCGCTCCTCGGCGTGTCGCGGCAGTTGCGACTTCGGTGCACGGCGTTGCTCGTCTCCAATATCGGTGGGCTGAACGCCCGAAATCATTCGATAAATGATTTCGGAAATCGTTCAGTGAATGATTCGCCCCGGGGCCTTCCTTGCCATGGCACCCCAGCTGCAGACTTGGCATGGCTACGTCACTCCCAACAGGACCAGCGGGCCGGGCGCACGAATTCTTTCGACAAATGATTCTGTGAATGAATTCGCTAGTGATTGCTTTCACGACCTTCATGCTGGAGTCGTCGGGCCTCCAGTCAGATACGTCCGAACTGGATGGCGACTTGCTCCCTGCACGCAGGGCCCGAAAGTCTGGACGATGCCATCGCGACGGCGGTCACAGAGGTTCTCTTCGCTGAACAAGTCGCGATCACGACAGATCGGCGTGCGGATCAACTGTCGGCGCCCGAGGCCATAGCGAAGCGGAGGCCACGGCGTCGGCAGCCCGGACGCGCGGAGGGCGTGGGCACCGGCGAGACATCCCCGCAGGGATGTTGAGAAGGCAAGGAGCGAAGCGACGAAGTAAGGGCCCAAGAAGCGCAGCGACTTGGGAGAGGAAGACACAGAGACCGAGCGAAGCGAGAGTCACTGGGGCGACCGAAGGGATGTCGGCTGTGCCGACCTCAGACCAAGATTTCCAAGTAGCGCAGCGGATTGGAAAACGCCGGTCGGAGCCATCCCCCCTTATGCCCTTTTCCTTTCTCCCTCGCATTCGGAGCTTCAGCGGAGAATCGTGGTCATAATTGCTGCTTCATCGGGGAAAAAGGGTGGTTCCACTCTCTCTGTCTCCATCCCAGTCGACGTAGGAGACAAGCTTTGGGATGGTGACAGAGGCACCCTTTGGCCCCGGAAAGACGGGGTTTGGTTGTCACCATGATTAAGAACGGAGTGGCATCATGGTGACAACCTGGAGCGTAGCGACGCAGAGCTTGGTGACCGCCTTTGTCACCATGCTCTTTCCGACCCCGTCGTCGGCCGCGTTTACGCGGACGCCTCTGCTCCCAGCAGCGCGATACTCGGCTATGCCGAGTATCTTCTGATGCGACTTCAGCCCTGTCCGAGCTCGTCTCGGACATCCGTTTCGATCGACGCAAGGAGGTCGATACGGGACTCGCGACAGCCGGGCCACGGCTGTTCTGGTTCTACCGCGTAGCGACCTCGTGGAGACGACAGTCGACATGATCGTTGGTCGCCTGGGTCGATACAGAGCAGCTGCAACGCAGCAGCGAATTCGACACAGAGCTCGAGGCGCGCGCATCACTTCTGCGCTCACTGCGCCTCGCAACGGCGGGCTTGCAGACCGCCCGGCATCACACACATCGATACCTGGCGGATTGAGCACCATAACCCAGTGAGCGGCCAGCCAATGCCCAATGAATGCCCGAAAAAGAACAGAGAATGGCCAACAAGTGGCCAGACATTACCCAGCTTTTGCGCTCCTCGAGCCGGCCGCCATCAGTGGCCAAAACCCCGCCGGCTTTTGTCCAATAATTGACCTTCACCGGTCAAATAGTGGACAACATCTGGTCCAAACCTGCCAATTCGAACATGGGGCCCGTATTCTGATAGTCCCTCACCCGCAGCACTGTCAATGCTCGCTGAATCGTGGCGACCGATGGTGACACGCTGATGCGTCTAGGTCACACGTACGGCTGACTGCCCGCCCTCCACGGCAGTTGTCACCGCCCAGCCATTCCAGGCTCGTTCGCGGCGCACTCGCGCCTGCCGCGGGCTTCTACTTCACGGCGGTTTCCTCTCACCTAGTCACGAGAGTCCGCAGAAACGGACTCTCTGCGCAGAGGTCTTCTCGCCAGAGCCCCTAAGCCGCACACGCCCCGCTCCCCAGCTCAACCAACATTCAGCACCGAAGGGCCGCGTCGGTAATCGTCCGAGTTGCACCAATCACCTGATCTGCGTTGCTAACGCTCCTCGACTGAGTGAAAGACGAGAGCAAGGTCGCTGACCCAATCAACCGCGCCAGTGAGGCTCTCGCCAGTTAGGAACTCGGGACCGCGATCGGCGAACCAGTAATACGCCGCGTCAATCGGCACCCAGAGCGCCCGCCCGGCAATGTGCGTGCTGAACCACTTGGTCTGTCGCTTCAGATGTTCATTCTCCTTCCACGTGGGCTGCGCCCAGGCCCAATCGGTGAGCTTCGCGAATTCATAGGGCAGCTCCCGAAATGAACTGAGCTCGCTCACGAGACTAAGCTCGTGGGTTGCCTTACCTCGGGCGATCAGGAGCGCGCTGACCTTCTCTCCAGCCTGGCTCTGCGCGAGATGGTCCGTGCGCCCGAGCTGTCCACCGATTGACTTCCCGGGATTCTTCACTACCTCCGGCGCGACGAGTGGCCAGTAGACCTCCGAAAGGTCATACACCGCATTCAACGCCCAATGGGCCGCGATGGAAACCGCCTCACGATCGCTCGAGTGCGAGAGCTGCCGCAGGAGAGAACTGGCCCATTGGACGGCGCGTAGTCGCACGTGATAGGTCGCTTCGAGGTCATCCCCAACAACCGCAATACCGTGCTGTGCCATGCGTCCATGATGCCAGCCAGCCAGCACGAACGACCGCGACATCAAGAGCGCACATGCGAGAGGGGAATTAGGCCCGAAACCGTTCTTTACTGATCGCTCGCCGCACGCGGGCACCTACTACCGGGATTGAAGCTAGGCTTCGCGCCTGAATGCACACGGCCGCGGCGCAGGTCGCTCATATGCTCGGCGCCTGGTGCTTGCCTCGTCGATAAGCACGCGCCTTGCCTGGGCCGACAAGCCCGATCTCAAGGTCGGGATGCTGCGCTTCAGCGAGCACGCACATGATGGCGGCGCAGACGACCCCTCGGTCGCCACCATCGTCGACAGCGGTCTGACCGAGATCGAGCCTGGCACCTCGACCGCTCGCGTTTACCTCGAGCAGCTCCTCTAGAGCTCCTTGGGAGACGTGCGAGCAAGGCTCAATGGGTGAAAAGCGCTCCGAACGAGTACTTTCGGACGATTTCGCAGCGCATGATTTCAAAAAAGCTACATGTTCAGGTGAACTGCCGCTCGGCAGGCAGCTGAAACAATCGTGCACGCCTGGTCCCGCGGGACGGCTATCTTAACTTTCAGCGATCACCTTCGACCGCATTGCGATTGCTTGTTCTGCACTTAGGGCTCCCGACTGCTCCAACGCCGCAATTCGTTCAAGCTGCGTGAGCTGGTCAGGTGCCGGTGGCCTGGCAACCGCGGCATCCTGAAGTGCGGACGCAATTGCGTTGATGCGTTGCGCCAGGGCGCGCGGATAGCTGATGGTCTGGGGCGGCACAGAGCCGCTCCAGGTCCAGTTCGTGGAACCTACTTGGAAGGACGCAACTCGTGAGTCGTGTCGTTTCTCCTTACCGAACGCCATTGCACCAATCAGTGCCGTACCTGGCAAAATCGAAGTCACCAATGCCGCACCCATGCTCGGGCGAGTTGTGACTTGAATCTGGCCATCGAGGTAGACCTGTGCTTCCGTGAAAGCGTCGATGGGATGCGCCTCACCGCCGTCTACGAGGCGGTCCTCATATACGCGTATCGAACCCAGACGGCCGATCAAGACGAGGGGGTTCAAGTCGAGTTCTTCTCGCATCTTTGCCGCCGCCTGGTCAACATGCTCCTCCCACGACCTCATGCCCTGCTCGCGCGCCCATCGCTTGAGTTCGATGGTTTGTCGGCCTTCGGCCTCGATGTCTCCAGAACGAATTACTTCGCGAAGGTTCGGGATCCTAGCTTCGAACGCTCGTTGAACTCCGGTTTCGATGAGGGCGGCCTTCGCGGCCCGAGACAGGCGCTCACCCGACCCGATGGTCTGGCTCGTCGTCGTTCGATGCTGCTCGAGTAGTGCCTCAACGAAGCGCCGAGCGGCCTCCCTATTGGAACGCCCAATCGGCACCGTGACCGGGTGTTTACCCGCTCGTAGCCTGATGCCGGAGGAGACTAGCTCAACCGTCAACAGATCCTCGTACGGGATGTGCTTCTGCTCCCCGCCGATCGTGTACCGCCCTAGACGCGAAACACCGACGAGTTTCAACCCGGACGAGCCACGCTCCAGGTTGATGCCGTCGCCAAGAAGTAGCGCGGGGACTCCCGAATTTGACAGTTGTGAGGCGTTCGGCGGTGCATATTCGGCAACTGGCGTCGGACTGACTGTGCTGTTGACCGGACGATGAACGTCGTGCCATCGCTCGCCATCCCACCACGACTCCAAGTCAACTCCATTCGCGTACCAACCGGGCGGGGCATTAGTCATGATGCAGATCGTACAGTGACCGCGAAACTGCAACGGGCTTCGGCAGTCCAGGCACGGACGGCTGAGCCACCGCGAAACCAGTTAGCGACAATATTCATCGTGGCCATGCGTGGGTCATCCTTGGAAGTTCTCGGGTTGCCGGGTCTATTCGCGCGAGCTACTTGTCGCGATGTGGGCTGTAACCGGTCCCGGAGCGCATGAGTCTGGCAACGAGCGAGGACCGCCAGCCTCTGAGCTCCTGTGGATACTTCTTCATAGCTAGCATCAGCTCTCAACCTCAGGTGATCAAGAACCGCCCATGTACCCGGGCGCATCAATCTGCAGAGTAAATCCGCCGAAGTAACTAGCTCCAGTCCTTCCAAACCTGTGAATCCCTCGGGAGTCGAGATCTCAAAATCGGGCTCCGTGAGGTGTTCGGTCTGTGGCCATATCTGTTCATCTCTGAGTAAGAACTGCAGCTCGGAAACGCAAAGTACGTTCCTACGACTCGTCTACACACCCGCATTGGGCGAAGAAAGCTGCTCTAGTCTGCTGGTCATGAGCCTTACGCCACCTCCTTCTGACAGCGCCGCTCGACGAGTCGGCCAGCAAGTGGCGGACGACGCACTGCGACGCTTCGGGGAAGCAGTAGCCCTTTTGGGACGCGACTCGGACTACATAGTTCGTTCGCTTACCGAAATGCTGCTGGCGATGGCACCTATCTCGATGGAAAAGCTCACCGAGAACGAAGTGTGCTTCTTGATCGAGTCGGGCACTTTTACTGCTGAAGAGTGGGCAAAGACTTCGGCATCCGTGAACCGAGGAAGCTTGCAATTTGGCGCCGCTGAGGTTGGGCTGTTCGCCCTCTTCGAAACAGAGTCGATGGAGACCGTCACCGGCTTCCTGAGCTGGAACGAAGACGCCGTTCGTGCTTCTGTATCCGAAGGGCGCCTGTACGCGATCGAACTATCAGGCCAACTCCGCTTCCCCACCTGGCAGTTCGACGTCGGATCTCCAACGAAGCTTCTTCCCGGTCTCGCCGAAATCATCAGGGTCATCACTCCGCGATGGCGTTGGCAAATTGTTGCCGGGTTCATGTCGACGCCCCAGTCAAGCCTCGTCGCCGAGGGGCGCAAAACTCCGGTCGAATGGCTCCGTGACGGCGGTGCCATCAGCGAGGTGACGCAGATTGTTGAGGCTGGCGATTGGTGGTGAGCGTCGAATGGCTCCGTTGATCCCGATCGACGAGACTCATTTAGTAGTGGCCGGCGACTGGCACGGAAACACCGACTGGATTGGCAAAGCGATCCCCGCAATCGCCCGTGAAACCTCGGGCGTACGGACGATCCTGCACGCCGGCGACTTTGGAATCTGGTCCGGCGTGCGAGGTCGCAAGTACCTCGACGCTGTCGATTTCTGGTGCGAAAGGGCCGGGATCTCCCGCGTGCTTGTCACCCCTGGCAACCACGAAGACTGGGACTGGCTCGACAAAGAGTTCAGCTCACACCCCGGCAGGCCAGTGGTGCTGAGCTCGGTGGTTGAGGTTCTCCCCCGCGGCTATCGATTCGAAATCGGCAAGAGAACCTTCGCCTCGTTCGGCGGTGCCGCTTCGGTCGACTTTGAAATGCGATCCGCGGGCGTCGACTGGTTCCGTAGCGAGCTGCCGACGGCGCAAGACGTAGCTCATGCCACTTACGGCGGTCAGACAGAGGTCCTGGTCATGCACGAAACCATCGATGGGGGCACCCCGGCTACGGAGTCCGTGCTCAGCAGCAACCCGATGCGCTGGGGCCCGGAGGCGCTGGAATACTCGCGGCAGTCGCGCGCGCTCGTCACGCAAGTCTGGGAAGGACTCGCCCCGAAGGTTCTGTTTCACGGCCATATGCATTTGGGTGACGCTTCCACGCTCCCCTCGGGACAGCAGGTCGTGTCACTCGGGCGTGACGGTCAGGCCAAGAATCTCGCTCTCCTTGAGCTCTCAACACTGAAATGGCGGTGGTTGAGGGGCACACCGAAGCCGCCACGGGTTCGACGGACCAAAGATTGGGAGGCCCAGTACACGACAAGGCCAAATAATGAGGAAAGTGTTGACTGAGCTGGAGCCATGTCGGCTCGACAAGGCAAGACCACCCGTTCCCGCCCTGGTTCGCTGATGAAAGCCCCGAAGCCCCTGGTCGACGGGTTATCCGGCTGGGCGAATCTACGACCTCCGCCGCAACGCTAATACATAACCCAGACCCCAGGGTTGCACTTATCTCCAGTACCCATAAACTAAACCCAAGCAATCAGGTTATCAAGCGAGGAGAAATCGTGCCCCTAAATCTCAAGCTCAGCGACGTTCGCCACGACTGGCCCGACAAGCACCTCGACCCGATGCAGCGTGACTGGCTGGGCTGGGACCCCGCGAAAGATCATGAGCAGAACTTCAAGCGGAACCGCGGTATCTGGTTCCTCGGTCGCCGCGTCTACAAGGAAGAGTTCGCGACCTTCTCGCACGACGGCCGAGTGGTCATGGTCGTCAAGCTCGACCTGAGTGACCCGATCACCGAGATCGCAAGCCTCGATGGCAAGTCGATCAAGTTCGCGATCAACGGTCTCCTGCTCGCGAAGGGGGACCCCGACTTCGACCGGCTCTACGACTCACCTGTCGACGGATTCCGGAACCCGGTCACCTACCCTTCGGCTGGAGCCAAGACGTGCGCCTGTGGCTGCGGCGAAGAAGTCGCCGGCACTCGAACGTTCCTCCCGGGCCACGATCAGCGTGCCATCCACGAACGCATCACGAAGCAGTGGGGCACGACGCTCGGCTTCATCGACTGGTTTGACGAGGAGTTTGGCGCTCCTGGCGACGAGGCGCCCGAGCCGCTTGGCGACGCGGATCCTGGCATCGTCATCAACCAGCAGGCCACCACGGTCGAGCGCATCATTGGTCGCCAGTTCGAGTAACCCCGGGTGCTGAATTCTTGACGGGCTCAAGAAACGTGCTGATAACTTTATCAACGAGAGTAATCCCTGATAAAGTTATCACCATGCGTACCCCACTCAACAGCCCGTTCACGCCCGGCTCCGACAACGTCCCCGACGTCTGGGCCGGTCGTGCCACGCAACTCAGTGACTGGCACGACATCGTGCGCCCGCGACGGCTGGCGGGCCTCCCGGAGAGGGGACGCACGATCCTTGGCGAAGCAGGCCTCGGTAAGTCAACCCTGGTACGCCGCATTGCACGCGATGCCGCCGCCGCAGGAGACTGGGTCACGCCGCAGCTGCGCATTCCCTCTGGCGCAGATCCGCTGAAGCTCGTCGCCGCCGCGATCTTGAAGCTCGCCGACAAGGCTGGTCTCGCCGCGTCCCGAGAGCAGAAGATCAAAGATGCGCTGAACCGCGTGCAGGCTGTCGCAGCATCCGGCATTTCTCTCACCCTGCGTCAGCAAGAGGGTCCTGAGCCATATACCGCGATGACCGAGCTCCTCGTCGAGGTTGGCCGCGCCGCGATCCGGCAGGGCGACATCATGGTCCTCATCCACGTCGACGAGATTCAGAACGTCACCGATGAGAACGCGCTCTCGCAATTGCTGATCGCGCTCGGCGACGCCCTCGTGCACGAGGAAGAGATCACACTCCCCGGCGGCTTCAAGACGACCCGATCACTTCCGATCACCGTCTACCTCACAGGCCTGCCCGACTTCGCGGACTTGGCCGGCGCCCGCACCGGAGCGACCTTCGCCAGACGCTTTCAGACAACCACGCTCTCCGCGCTCGGTGAAGACGACCTTGCCGCCGCTCTCCAGCCATTCATCATCGACGGCTGGCCGGCGCCTGACCCCTCGTCAACCGCTGGCGTCAGCCGCATCCGCATGGAGAAGGGCGCGGCCGCCGCCGTCATCGACATCTGTTGCGGTGAGCCGTTCCTGTTCCAGCTCGCCGGTGAGCGGGCCTGGTACGCGGGAACGGGCGACCTCATCACTCGCGACCAGGTTCTGGCCGGCTGGGAGGCTGCGCATGCTGAGGCCGTGACCCACGTGGAGCGAATCCTTGACCGCCTCCCAGTACGTGAGCGCGAATTCATCCAGGCCATGGCTGAATTGCCCGCGAACGAGCGCAAGCTCACTCGCATCGCACAGGAGATGGGCCTGGCGAAAGCCACCGATGCTGGCCCGACGTCACAGCGCCTCGACTCGGTGCGAGGCATCATTAACCGCGGCAAGCCGTACACGTTCCGCCACCGCGCAGTGGAGGCATTCCTCACTAGCGACTGGCCAGATGTCGAGTAACTACAACGAGCTGAATCGAACTGAGGCCAGCTCCAACCAGCATCCTGAATCCACTGAATGGCGGTCCCAATGACCGAGAACCCTCCCTCCGATAGCCATGACCGCCCCGACCTCAATGTGGAGCAGGGTATGGCCGTCATAGAGAAGGGCCAGCAGCTCGCCGGCCACTTCCCCAACGCCGAAACGATGTCGCGAGTCCTCAAAGTCCTCACCGGCGAGCTGAGTCCAGAAGAGGCGCGAGCCGGTATGAACGAAGCGCTCGCACGCATCGCGGATGAGGAGTGCGAAGCCCAGAATGGCCGCTGACGACAGGTACACAATTCCGGGCACCCTGTCGCGCCGAGCTCTCTTACCCTCCGGTCACTGGTCTGCGCTGCCCGATCCAGACCGTTCACGGACCAGCTCTACAGCCTCTCGTGCCCGTTCCAACGGAATCCGCTCTTGTTCGAGCCGCCGATGCCCTGTGTGCTCGACGTCCAGGACACGCAAGTACACGGCCCGTTCGTCAGCATGGAGCGTCTCCACGGGTTTCGGTGCTCCCGCCGTGATCGCCTTCCCGTTCTTGTCGAAGTCGGTACCGAACCGCTCGTACGCCTCGTAGGTCACCGGATCCATGAGGATCGAGGGGACATCGCGTTCGAAGTCGCCTCGGTAGCCGTCGAGTATCTCGTAGCCATCTCTATCAATGTCGCCCCAGTACACCACTACGGGAGCGTCTCGAATCCAGGGGAACGACGCGATCGTCTTGCCACCCTTGCCAACACCTTCGACGGAGATCCCGCCAGCAATCGGCAGGAAATGGATGGCCGTGTCCTTGTTCTCCGAGATGACGACGACCTGGGGCTGATAGGCAGGCGCGAAGGCATCGCCCACTGTGGCCGAGTCGTGGACGCGCGCACCAGTTCCTCTGTATTCCGGGTCGAGGTAGGTGAAGTGAATACGGGGCGGGTGGCCGGGCAAGAAGCCAAGATCGTCAAGGCCAGTGAGAGCCTGGACGCCGGCCCGGTGGGACTGGAGCCACTTCGCATGCACACCGGGAATCGGAACCTGTCGCGGCGTGACGCCGAGCGTTGCACGAGTCGGGTCCTGGAGGTACCAGTCGGTGACGGTGAGGAGCAATTCGAAGTCGACGTCCGAGTACGTGTTGACGAGCCGCAGGGCGCGACCGATCTCGATCACGTCGGGGAACCGATCGCGCAGGATGACGAGCCGCTTTCGAGCCTGCTCTAGCTTGTCAGGCCAGTCGCCGGCGGCGATCGCTGCGGCGTGATCTATCGACCCGACTCGTGCGTGAGTAGGTACGGCCTGCACGCTGCTGCCCTTGGCGTTGCGGTTCTCGTAGTCAAGGGAAACGCCGGTACGTCGAGCCCAGTCCTGCAACTCGACCGTCGACGCGAGGGTGGGCGCGTAGTCGTGCAGCAGTTCGGCGGAGTCCGGGCGCCCCAGGAAGAATGTGTGCGGGAACGCGGCGGCTTCGCCGACCAAGTCCATGTGCCACTTCGTGCTCAGGCGACCGCGGATGTCCGCCGTGACGAGGTTAGGTGTCTTCATGTGTCGTCTCCGGCATCAGGTTCGTCGAGCAGATCAACGACGTACGAGTACCCGCGATCGTTCTTGGTGACGGTGAGAAGCAGATCCATGTGAGGCTCAAGCGCCGTCACCTTGTCGAGAGGCGCGCCGATGATGAGCTGGAATCCGAGGTCCTGCCATGCCTTGACGGCCCGGCCAGCGAACTCGCTATCGGACTTCACGAACCCTTCATCGAGGAACACCGGCGCGAACCGGGGCCGAGAGCGGGACTCGTCGCCGAGCTGGTACCGCAGCGCCGAGCCGACGATGAACGCGATGAGTTCCTGCGTCTCCCCTCCGGATTTGCCGCCGAGGGAGTCGTAGTTGGCGAGCTCGTGCCGGTTCTCATCGAGACAGACCGCGGTGATGACGACGTGCTGCCGCACGTCGAGGTACCGGTCGCGCTGCGAGGTCGAGGACTTCGTGTGTCCTTCGGGGATGCGCAGACGGGTCATGAATTCGCGAAGCTTCTTGAACCGCGCCTCGACCTGCTGATCGGTGAGCTCGTGTGCGAGCCCTGACGAGAGCTCGCGGAGGCCGCGGCGGAACGCACTTAGTTCGGCGCTCTGCTGAGGCCGGCGGTTGATCTGCAAGATTCCCTTGCCACCGAACGGAAGCGTCTCGAGGATTCGATTGATTGGTCGCAGACGGTCCTCGATGTCTTGGAGGGCGGTGTCGAACGCATCGTTGAGGCGCAGCAGGTCATCGCTCGACCAGGCGGCGAACTCACGCCGCCACCGATCCCGACGCTCATACAGCCCCTCCGACTGGATCCTGTCGAGAATTTCACGGTATCCGTCCGCGGACGTGACCGTTGTACCGAGGTTGTGCTCCGTCCATCGGCTCTTGTACGCCTCGAAGATGCTCTCCATCGCGTTCGAAGCGTTGCGGGCACCTCGACGCGCGGTCTCGATCTCGTCCCCCAGACGCTTGCGCAGCGCACGCATGTTTGCGCTGAATGACTCCAGGCTCGTGGCATCCCAGTTGCTACTGAACAGAGCATCCAAGTAGACCTGCTGAGCCTCGGTCACGGTGGCCGTCTGCGCATTGACGATCGCGTCCACGCCGTCCTGCGTGCTGTCCTGCCCTGTGACGAGATCACCGTGGCGCTTCTCTAGCTTCTCCAGACCAGAATGAGCCAAGACCTTGTCACGATTGGCCCGCGTCAACAGCGGCTTGATGCGCTCTTCCTCAGCTTGTAGGGCATCCAGAATCTTGTTGGCCGCGCGGAGCCTAGCGATTTCGTCCTCCAGCTCACCGATGCGCTGGTCGATTCCGAGATAGTCAATATCGGCCCAGACCGTGTCCTGGACGTAGACGTGCGCCTCCTTCTGCCGGCGGAGATCGGCCATGCGCGCCTGCACGTCGTCAATCAGCGTGCGAACCGCGGTGATCTGCGGGTCGAGCTCGTCGAGAAGCCTGTTGATGTCGGCGAGCCTGCGCTCGTTGGAGAAGCCGATGATGTCGCCGTCCCCGGACTCGCCGTGCGCGCCCTTGTCGCCGTTGCGGGTCTGTCCCGAGGGGGTGACGCGCGGTTCCCGGCCGCCGCCGAGAGAGGCCGAGTCGGGAACGCAGAGGTGATCAACGCCAGGGTCGCCGACCCGGTCCTGGACCCAGCGAGAGAAGGGTGAGTCTTTGAACGCGAGCTTCCCCGAGATATGGTCGGGATCACCTCGCCAGTCCTCGTGCTCGGCGAGGGTGACGGCCTGAAAACGGATGCGGGGCCGGATCGAGATCCCGTCGATTGCGGCGGAGAGCTGGTCGCGAATGCGCCGGTCAACAAGCACGGTCCGAGCGATGCCGCCGAGGGTGCTCTCGACAGCTTTGCGCCAGTGTGCTTCTTCCGGAAGCACGTCGATGAGCTCGGCCACGAACGGCAGATCGGCCATGGGGTCAAGACCTGCCGCCTTCGCCATCCGCACCCTCGCATCGTGCGGTCGACGATCGACACTGCCAGCGCGCCCTGTGAGGGACTTCCTCTCGCCCATCAGATCCACATGGCGGCTGGTCAACGGGGAGAGTTCGCTCCGGAGCGCTTCTTCCTCCGTCTGAAGCACTGTCTCTCGCGCGCTCAAACCAGCCAAGAAGTCCACCGCTGCGACCTGCGCCTCGGTGAACTGCTCAAACGTCTCGGGCACGATCAGGCCGATGGCCTCGGTGCGTGTCTGGAACTTCAGATTGGCGGCGTACACCCCGTCACGACTGGTTCCGAGGCGAGACATCTCGTCGCGGCGCTCGTCGATGGCGTCGCCGCCGTTGCTGCGCTTGTCGTCAGCGATCTGAGCGAGCTGACGCTCGTATTCTGCTTCGTCGGCCTTGGCCTGCGTGAACGTCGCGACCGTCTCGGCATTCGCGCGACGGTTCTCCGTCACAGCGGTGTCGAGCAGTCCCCGCTCAGTGCGCAGCAGCCACAGACGGAACGGGGATGGTCCCTGGTCGTCGGCGCCGAACTGACGGATCAGGAGTTCTTTCTCCTCGGCGTCTGTCAGGTCTACTTGCAGTCCGGGCAGCCGATGCAGCGCCTTGACCTTGTCCGCCTCGTCGGTCATCTTGAAGTAGGCGGCCTCCAGGTTGGCGAAGTGCTCGAGGGCGTCGTCAGCGACCTGGTAGGTGATTGGCTCCTCGAGAACCATCGACTTGTAGAGACCGTCGACGCGCTTGACCTGCATCCCTCCCTGGACGCGCGCGAGCAGACGCATAGCCTTCCGGCCGCCGTCCCCGCCGCCGATGCCCAGACGTGTGTGGATGTTGTCCTCGAACTCCCAGAACGTGTTGAAGGTGACCAGACCCGGAAGAGCCGCCTTCAGCGTGCGCTTGTCAAACCGCATGGCGGCCAGCGGCGTGAGTCTGGAGAGGTCGAGATACCCCTCGAAGGTCGCGAAGGTCGTGGCAACGTCACCGCCCACGCTCGCGCCGGCCTTGACGAAGTAAATGCGAAGCACGGTGTAGCGCCGACCGTCATCATTGATGAATGTCGCAGAGAGCGCACCCCAGATGGGTTCACCCTCACCCCCGCGAAGCACCTGGTCGCGCAGCTCGTCCGAGCCATCGACACGGCTCGTGTCCATCTTGCCTCGCAAGTAGGTCAGCAAATTGCGCTGCTCGGCCGAACGCGCCCGCCCGCCGGCATCGTTGGAGGCCCCGTTGAACGGCGTGTCAGAGGGCATCATCAGGGCGAGATACGCGTCGAGTACCGTCGACTTCCCGGATCCCGACGCCCCCGACATCAGCGTGGAACCGGGCGAGATGCGCACCTCGTGGCGACCGTGGAACCCACCCCAGTTCACCATCTGGATAGTCTCCACGCGCCACTGCGCATGATCCGTTTGAAACCGTGGCTGCTCGGGGATCATCAGGTCGAGAGTCATGCGTCATCCTCCTCGAGGTCGAACAATAGGTCGAGTGTGTCGTCGGAATCGGTCGAGTCGCTGGAGTCTCCGCTGACCTCATCGGCGCCAGACGTCTCAGTGCCGTTCTGGCTCATTAACCACGTCCACAGGGCACGGAGCCGTTCGATCGGCATGAGTACTTCGATGATCGGCGAGATCCTGAATCGGTCGGGGTCTGCGGTCTTCAGGAGCACGCCAGCGCTGGCCAGAGCGTCGATCGACTTGACCGCACGTTTCTGGTCCATGGCACGGTGCGTAGCGTGCTCTGGGCGCTGGTCGGCGACATCGTCGAGCAACGTCTGGCGGTCCACGAACACGACGTCCTCGCCATCCTGCCGCTGCGCGAAGAACCGCTGCCGCAGGAATACCAGCACGATGGTCTCCTCTTTGGTGTGCGAGATGTCGCGCAGCAGTGAAGGGAGCGGTTCGCCGTTCTCCGCGCTGGCCTGTCGCTTGAACGCAACCTGGAAGTCGCGGTCAACGTCGAGCTCGAGGAACAAGTCGTTCAGGCGGCTCTTGATCACGTCCTGAGATGCAAGCAGCACAGCCCAGTGCTCGGGGTGACGCTCGGCCGAGATGTACCGCTGCTTCAGCAACGCATGCAGGCAGCGTCGTTGATCGGAGAAGAGCTCGCCGGTGTCCCCCTCGAACATCGCCAGGCTGACCTGATCGGCTTCGCCGTCTTCGTAGTTCGAGGCCACCTCCGCATCGAACGCATCGAATGCATAGCTCGGGTCGCCGTCGGCGGCGTCGGCGTCGGCGTCGAGGAACCCCTCGTCTTCTACCAGGGTGTCGGTCATCGCGGGTCTCCCTCGGAGTGAGCATCCTCGGATGCGTGGATCGTAGACGTCGGGATGAGGAACCGACGGACGCTGCCGTCCGGCCGCAACGCAGAGACCTGCTCGCGCAACGCCGGGTCAATCTCTGCCCCCATCCGGGTGAACAGGTGCAGAAGGCCGAGGATCTCGACCGGCCGGCGGAGGTCGCCGGGCAGGGTGTTGAACAGCGCCGCCGCGGACTCGAGATTGCCCGTCGCCTGCAACTCCTCGATCTGCCGACGGAGCTCGTCTATCGACGGCCCGCCCTGCTTGCGGATGTCGTCGAGGGACAGTCCGACAGGTGCCTCACCGGACACGTCCTCGAGCGGGTCGGGCGCTCGCTCGCTTTCGGGGTCAAACGTCCGGAACCGCAACGCCGAGATTTCCATGCTGGGCGGGACAAGCTCGACGTCGACGTGGTCGCGGGGTTTGGCCGACTGCATCCACATACGCATCTCGCGATCAACGCCGCGCAGCACAGCGTCGAGCTCGCGGTTCTTGATGTGGTCGTAGTTCTCGATGTGCTCGCGGAGCGTCGCCGTCAGCCTTTGGCGCTGCCCGAGGACGTCGGAGATGCCGCGGCGAATCACGTCGACAGTGGTCCGGAGCTGGCGTTGCTCGTCGGGGAGAAGGGTACCCGCCCACGGGTGAGCAAGAATCGTATCGAGATCGGCGCTCAGGCTCATCAGCCAATCGCGCTTGCGGAGCAGCTCCAAGGCCCCCGAGAACGCTCGACCCTCCGGGGTCACGGTCAGCAGATTGGTCGACTGATCCAGATAGTCATCCACAACCTCGCCGACAGGACGCTCCTCCTCGCGGAACCGCTTGGTGATCACCCGGTGCATATCCCGAACGGTCTCCTCGACCCGGCGAAAGTCAGAAGGCAGGCCGTCGAGTTCGCGCAGCACGTTTGCGAACTGCTCGGTCAGCTCGACCTCTGAGGAGCCCGGTAGCTCGCCGCCGCCGTCCAAGCGCTCGTACTCGGCTTCCAGGCGACCGATCTCCTCAGCGAGACGGCGCTTGCGCTCCTCGCGGTCCGGGTTGGCGACCAGAGCCGCTTCGGAGACGACGCGCCGCATGGTCTCGATGCGAGACAGCGAGACGTTGAGCTGTGTGCGAGTCGCCCGAGTCACGAAGTCCATGGCCTGTTTGGCATCGCCGGTGAGCTGGTACGTCTCCTGGCCGCGGCCGGGATCGCGGTAAAGCCAGCGCTCGCGCACCCACTGCATCGCCAGCGACTTCCCGCCGCTGTCGGGCACGGTGTAGCCCAAGCCTTTTAGCTCGCCGAGCAGGGCCTCTACGACATTGTGGAAACGCTCGACCGGCATCGGCTGCGCGTCCTGCCGGAACACAGCGGCGAAGATCGACATGGCGACACCTGCAGACTTGCGATCCAGCAGCTTCAGAGTGGGCGTGTTCAGGCCCGCCTCGATGCGCGCGAGGTCACCCTCGATACCTGATGCCATGCCACCCACCCCCTTCAATGCGACCCGGTCCGCGTCAGTCGTCCGTCACGGACCGCATGGCCTCGAGCTGGGCGATCAGCCGGTCCCGCTCAGCGGTCATAGCCCCCAGCGCGCCCTCGGCCCGGTCGGCTCGCGAGCGCTCCTCGGCAAGCTGAGATGCCTGCTCTGCAGCCTGCTCAGCCGCTAGGACTCGCGCCGCTTCGCGCTCCTCCTCGAGCTCGTCGACCGCCGCGGTGAGTTTCCCCACTTCGCCCTCGGACGTGAGCAGCTTCGCCTCCAAGCCGGCGCGTGCGCCATCGAACTCAGAACGGGACAACGCGCGCGCCTCGCGCCATGCCCCTTCGAAAGCAGAGAGCAGGCGGGCCTGGAGTTGCTCTGGCACCGGCTCGGCAAACTCTTCCCTGGACTTCTTGTCCCGCTCCTTCCAATCCCTGGAGGCCGCGAGTGCGGTGGACATGCGCACACCAGAGCGCTCTCGGACGGCCGCGGCGGTCACACTGAGGCCCTCGGCCGCCAACTCGTCGGCAGCGCTGGCAGCCCTCTCCTCGGCGGTGAGGTTCTTGGCGTCGGTGCTCATTTCAGCTCCTCAAAAACGGTGGCAAATTGCCAACGTGGTAATGGGTAACGCAGGTAATGAATTACCTTACCTTTCCCATTACCCAAAGAGAAGGCTGATTTCTGATCGTGAACGGCGTCGCCTGTGCGCATTGAGGCGCAGAGACGGCCCCCGACGGCCAAGCTCGCCGCGAACCAGGTCGACGACGACGTTTCCGCTTCCCGCCTGGGGAGCAGAGCCATGCAGGTTGTCGACGGCGTCATGACCCCATGGTGCGCCATGGGTCTGACATCAGGTCGACTTGCCCCGGCGCAGTCCCAGATACGGCGGCGGCTGACGCCGCGGCGCAGCCGCCGCCGGGTGTCCCTAGGGCGATCCAACCCAGGGTTACACGCTGGTCGTCGTCGAGTAGCGCGGGCAGCGCTACTCCAGACCCGGCAACGCTGTCGCGTTTGCGGCACACTGCTGCACCAGAGTCGCGCATGCGGGACAGCGAGGGCGCTCTCGCAACCTGACCACGTGGCGCCCCAAATCCCATCACGCCCTCCGTGTTAGACTTTTACGAATTAGTAAAGGTTGGTGATCTCAATGAGCGCGACAATCCTCGCACGCGCGGCCAGAGCGGCCAGCGGTCTCAGCCAGAGCGCGATCGCTCGACTGTCCGGAATCGCCAGCTCATCTCTTTCTCAGATCGAGCACGGCAAGCGTGACCCAACGGTTGCGACCCTCGAGTCGCTGCTCCGCGCCACGCGCCACACCATCGTCACGATCCCCACCGTGCACAGCGACGCAGCGCGCATCGCATCGGGCATCAGCGCTGACCTCGCCGACGACTCCACAGAGAAGGCCGAGCCCAACGCCTTCCGGCGCTGGCTCCAGCTCGCTGACAACCTCGCGGCCGAGCGCGGAGCAACTCGTGTGGGCCTCACTCTCACCGAGCCTGAGCCCACAGGATCTGCGCAGTGGGACGCCGCGATCGCAGCGCTCTGTGAGTACCGCCTCAACGCGGACTCACTCCCCGTCCCCGACTGGGTGGGCGCTCGGCTGGGAAACCCCGACTCCCCCTGGGCGCCGCGCACCAGCGACTACGACATTCCCGTCGACACCGACCAGGTCCCAGCTGAGTTTCTCAAGCGCGGCATCCTCATCGAAGCGGCAACCCTGGAGAGTGTCTAGTGGCCGCCAATCAGCTCGACCGCGATGACCTCATCACCGACCACGACTAGGCGGACGGCCCTACAGTCTCTCGTCGCAACACATAGCTGTGGCCAGGACGCTGGGCTGTCGACCTGCGCGCCCCGGCCACGAGCCGTTGCGAGATTCGGTGAATCTACATGCCGTAGGAGCGCATCATCCGCGTGGCCGCGCGGCCGCTTGTGCTCATCCGCATGGCGTTGAAGGCGGCCGTCTGCATGAACGAGTTGACACCCTTCAGCTCAAAGCTGATGACGACCGTCCCGAGCGAGAACAGCGCTTGGCCGATGGTCGGCGACATCAAGGCTGCGACGGTCGCGATGATGGCGTCCACCGTATCGGCGTCACTCCAAGTGGAGGACAGATCTGCCCGCATCTGGCTCACGATGGCTTCGGGGGTGCTGTTGGCGTCGAGCAACGTTGAGACGGTCTGGAACTCGCTAATGAGAGACTGCCCTGCCGCAAAGCGATTGATGCCGTCGACGCCTGTTGCCAGCCAGGCGCCGGGGTGGCCCACGACGAGTTTCGCGACAGGCGCGAGCGGATTGGAGACGAGGGTCTCGGCGTTCAGGATCATTTGCGGGATCGTCGTGCCGAGCTGAACATTGTTGCTCGTCGCGAGATAGCTGTTGTAGACCGCCCGGTCATCGTTGGTGATCCATTTGGAGTAGTACGCGGCGTTGTTGGAGCAGATGCTGGGCAGATCGTAGAAGTGCGACATGTACATGTACACCGTCTCCTGGCCCAGGGTCGTCGCCTTCGGGTCGATCGCGTTGTTCGCCGCGGCGACCTGTTGCGAATAGGACACCAGAGCGCCGGTGTTTGAGCAATTGGTGGGCGGCGCTGAGAGCGTCGGCAGCGAGGGGGTGGAAGCCGGGGCTACAACCAGGTCGAGGACGCCGCTGAGAGTCGCGGCCTGCGGCTGAGACGCAGCGGGAATGTTAGAGGCTCCCACGCCCAACGCCTTATAGAAGTCGACAATGCGGCCAGATTCGGTGACCGCCTGCGCCCCTGCCGCGCTCAGCGTGGGATCAGTCGTGGTCGCGAAGGCAGCCGGCGCGGCGACGAGACTAGTGCTCACAAGCGCACCAACGAGGACGGCGGAGAGTTTCCATGCGATCTTCATGTGGATCTTCCTTTTCTGAGTGGGTTATTTTCTGAGTGGGTTACTGGACGGGCGTTCGAGGCGGCGGCAGGCGCAGGACCCTGCGGAGGTAGCGCTCGTATTCGTCGAAGTCGATCGGATTGAACAGGCGTGTGACCGCGATGAGGACGAGCACGAGTCCCACGAGGACGAAGTACGTGGTCGTCACCTCAACGACGCCGTGCTCCAGTGAGCTGGCCGGCACACCGGAGGGCAGCCGGTTCACGTACGTCGGATCCACGGCACGGCCAGCGAAGACGGGGTGAACAGCGAGGACGCCCCACAGGATCGCGACCAGCGTGAAGACGATGAAGCCCCAGACGTCCGACGCCCTGCTCCGCCGCACCCGCGCCTTGCCCAACATGAGTCTGTACTGGAGCCCGTCACTGACGCTCAGGAGCTGGAACATCGACGCCCACATGAAGAAGAAGAGCGCGTCGATGCCGTCGAAGGTGCCAATCGCCAGCCGACCGATCGTCGGCGGGATGTACAAGCCGGCACCGCTGGAGATGCCCAGAAGAGCACCCACTCCACCAATTGCCACCACGATGCCGACGAGAAACAGCCAACCCTGCACGTGGCTGTTTCTCCGCAGCCGCGCGCCGTCAGCGGATTCCCCCCACATTCCAGCCCCCCGCCTGAATGGGTCCGGCTTGCGAGAGAACCTCTGCTGACCGAACGGGACATAGCATAGCCCCGCTTTTACACAGCGCGATAGGGGCCAGCAAATCGCTGGTCTCGAGTTCGCCGGCGAAACAGTGCTGGCCGGCCGCGCGCAATCCACCGAAGCCGCGGGAGCCTTACTTCAACGACGTTCCGTTACGACCCGAGCTATCTTGCGCACACCTCGGCCTACCAGCTCGACCCGGAGTTGCAGCTCGTCTCTGGCACCCAACAGACACAGGGTCTGCCCGGAGCATTTTCCGACTCGGCGCCGGACCGCTGCGCGAGGCCTGATCGGGACTGCACTCGGAGCGACTTAGTCCTGCCACCCAGGCGCGCACTGATCAAGAAACACCACGCGTTCGCGGCTCAGCCTTCCGGCACGGTGGTCATCACGCCGATTCTTCAACCAGGTCGCAAGGCGTCGCTCATCAGCATCTGCGCTGCGAATTTTCGGCCAGCGACCGGCATCCGTCGCGCCCACCCACGTGCCGAGCTCGCGAGCAGTCTGCTGCCACACCGCGTCACGCTCGCCGCGGCCCTCCCAGCCAGGGACGTGCTCAGCCAGCCACTCTGCGCGCGCTGCGCCCGGCCCTGATTCCAGCTCGCCGCGGCGCTGAGCCGTGCGCAGGTTGGTCAACCACATACCAACGCGCGCCTCGTCCGGGGCCTCGCTCTTCTGACGTGGAAATCGTCCAGTCTTGCGCACGTAGTCACGCAGCTCCGCGGCGCTTTCCGACCAGGAGGCTCGCGGCGGTTGCGGCGGCGATTCTCGCCACCCCGGCACGTGCTCGTCGAGCAGAGCTTGACGGCCGGCCGTCATAGAACTCAATCCGCGCCGGACCGCCGCGCGTTGCGCTCCGACCCACGGGCCTGGATGGACAGTACCTCGCGGGACTTCGCCAGTGACGCTGAAGACAGCGACAGCATGGCCGAGGTAGAGCATCCACTTCTCATCGTCGGTCGCCACGCCCCAAGGCTAGCGGTGGTGCCGTCATGGTCTGCGCTCCCTCCGCTGCGGCGCGCCTCCGCGCCTCCCTCCAACCCAGACACCCTCATCGGTTCATGAACGCGATGAGACCCCCGCAAACGAAGAAGTTGAAGAAGAGCAAGACAAAGCCGGCCAGGGGAAACGGCCACGAAACCTTGCCGCTCACGAGCCGAACGACTCCCCACAGCAGAACGACAACCGCGATCACCCACGGGCCACCGACGGCAAGAAGCATGATTGCGCCGGCCTGCACGCTCGACAGTGTCGACGGAGCCGGGTCAGACGAGTTGCTGTTGCCGACCCCTTCGAAGCCGAGAAGGCTGCCAAAGAAGCTCGCGAAGATCGTCACGCACCCCAAGAGCAAGCCGAGGACGACGAACGCGGCGACGTCCCAACCCGATCGCGGTCCGGTCGCCCTTGTCTCCTGGGTGCTCATGCTCATGTCGACGATGCTACGGCCTCACGCCGCCGCGCTCCGCGGTCCCAAAATCAACTCAGCCCCGTCTCACTTCAAGGGGCTGGTATTCTGTACCCGATAATCGCACTTATCAGGACTATCGGCGCGTGCGGGGGTGTCCCGTCGTGGTGCACGATGTGGTTGAGCACCGCCTGGGCGCCGCGCCCAATTCGAGTAGATCGCTTCGCCTCAACAGCTCGAAGCCGCTGTCCGGGATCGATCCGGAATGATCTATTTCAGCTGAGACGCTTCTTCACTGCCGCGGAGAGAGTCTTCGTGACTTGCTCTCTTATGAGCTCTGCTGTGTGCTCATATCCAACCGTCACCTTCTCATTTTCATCCAGTTGCACGAACTGACGAAGCACCTGCTCGTACAGGTCCAGTACCGCCTCGACCGTTGAGTCGTCCCAGACCGGAGCAGCCTCAAATCCGTCGCCCACCTGGGCGACTAGCGCGTTGCCCACACGCCGTTTGTCTGACTCGTTGTCGAAGTCGAAGAGCACATCCTCGATCACCTGGGCCTTGAGCTTCACGGTCTCGTCGCCGTCACTGAGCGCGGAAACTGCGGGCTGGTGGTTGCTCTCAGCAAAAGCCTTGATGTCGCGGAGCAGCTTCCCGCCGCCGGAGGTTCCAGCCCTCGTCCGTCCGCTGGTTGCGACGATTTCTCGCTCCCGGCGCCGGAGAGTCGTCAGGTGGGCCTCGCGCAGAGCGGCCTCAGCGCTGGCGTCCGCATCGGGGACACCGGCCGCCCTCGCCACGGCAGAACTGAGAGCCTGCCAAGAAGCTTTGGCCGCGGCGGTCATCTCATACACCTTCGTGTACTTCAGTTTGCGGAATGCGCGGTAAGCAACAAGCACCGCTTTTTTGTCCTCGGCGTTCACCTTGGTCCAGTCGAGGACACTCCATCGATCGAGGTTCCCGGTGGACACCCATCTGACGCCCTCGCACCCGACTTCATTGCTACGGTAAAGCGATGAGAGGTTGCCGTAGACGCTGGCGAGCGATGCCGCGACGAGCTCCTGGTCTTCCTTGTTGACGGAGTCCGACAACGACACCATGTGGAAGTTGTTGTTCGCGACGAACTCCTCCTCGCTCCACCAGACCTGAGGCTGGAACTGAGGGTGGATGCCAACCGCTATGCGAGAGAGCTTCCAACTCACTGCCCACCAGCTCTTGCCCTTCGCCTTGACGCTCGGCTTGTCAGCGGCCCCTGCGCGCTTCACCGCGCTGATGTACTTCTCCAGCTCACCGCCTTTCGGCAGCGCCTTTGGCGCCGAGAGAATCCACCAGTCGACTCTCATCGGATCGAACTCGCCTGTCGGCTCGTCCTTCGGAGAGCTGAACAAGGGGGTCAGATAGTTGCGGCTCAACGTCGTTTGGATGTCGAAGCCGCGGAGCGACCGGCGCAGGCCAGTATTCTTGCGGTCGCGATCCTTCAGTTTGTAGAACGGATGGCCGAGCTTATTGCCGCTGGCGACGGTCAAGTCGGGCGCGGCGCCGAGCCGGATCACGTTGGGCGCGGCTTCGAACACTGCCAGGCAGTCGGCTTCGGTCCCTGCGATTAAGGCGTCCTCTTCGGGGCTCAGCCCGCTGAGATCTCGCACGACGTGTGCCCCCGCCGGACGAGGGAACCCGTCAACAAGCTTGATGGCACCGCTCACGGGCTCCACCACATTGACGAACTCGAACCGACCGTACGATTTCTCGGACTCTTCGCGCTCTTTGAGGAACAGGGCGATCGGAGCGACCCGCGCGTCGGAAAACCAAACGTCCGACTCCGTGTGCCATACCGATACGTCGAATCGGGACCTCATCCAGTTCAGCAGCGTCGCATGCTTCTCGTTCTGCAGAATCGCCGCGGGCAGGACCAGGGCAATCCTGCCTCCGGGCCTCAGCCATGCCGCTGCGAGCAGAATGAACCACGCCGCGAGGTTGATGTTGTCGGGCAGCCCCTTGGGGAGCACCGCGAGCCCGCCGCTGCCCGCGATCGCTGCGAGGTCGTTCCGGTATTCCAGCGGCGTCAGCGCCTTCTCGTCGTAGGGCGGGTTGCCAAGCACGACCTCGAACCTGTCCGGGTATTCGAGGCGGTACGGGTCGCCTACGTTCGGTGTGACCTCCACGGCAGCGTCGCCGGGTCTGATTTTCAAAGCATCGCGATTGGAGACCGCAGGGAAGTTGTGTCCCTTATAGACGTCGCGCGTGGCAAGGTTCACCGTCGACAGGTGGGCAGCGAACGAATCAAGATCGTTCCCAAATACCTGCTCCAGCACGGCTTCGTGAGGTTTGTCCTCCCGGAGCTTCGTGTAGGCCTCCACGAGGAACGTACCGCCGCCGGCACAGAAATCGACGACCAGATCGTCGGAGCTCTCAACCGCCCACGCAGTCATCGCCCGCGCAAGGCGGGTCTGAGTGTAGTGCTGGCCCATCTCTTGGCGCTGGTCGGCGGAGATCAGCCTCTCGAAGATGACGCCGATGATTTCAGAATTCACTTCATCGAAGCGCACACCGTCAAGGGCCGCGAATAGCTCGAGCCACAAAGTGCGAAGCGTCTGACTCTCGATGCCGAGGATGTACTTCGCGCCCTCGGAGAGCCCGAAGATCGTCTCGTAGTCGCCCGTGGACCGGGTGGCCTCGGCCAGGTTTTTCAGCAACAGCTCGCGCATGAGCTCCGAGGTCGCCGGATTGGTCCCCGACAGGATCGCCTTCAGAGAGAACGTCGGCCTGACTGTCTCGTAGAAAAGGCCCGACGTGAGCACCTCACCGATCGCCTGTGCGACGAAGTAGCGGACCACGTCGACCTTCGTCGTCTCGAAGCCCCTGTCCTTGGCCTCAGCGGCGACCTCAGCGGGCAGTGTCAGTGTGGAGATTGCATCGAGAACCGAAGGTAGAGCCTCCGCGAGAAGGGCGTCAGAGGACGACTTGAAGATGGCGAAGTAGACCTCGTCCTTGCCGGCCTTGGTGACGGCTTGGCCCTGCTGGAGGAGAGCGCGGAGCTGCGCGAAGAATGCTTCAAGTCCGGGACGAACGAGAGCGGTCCGGCGCTCAGGGGTGAGCACGGCCCACCAGTCAGAAATCGACGTCTCCGTCTCCTCGATGAGTCGAACTTCATCGCCGACCATTGCGTCGAGGTACCCGCTGCTGGCGTCATAGGCCTGTGAGTCGAACATCGCTACCGTGAGGAAGTTCGTCGTGAAAGCGAATCGACCTCCGAGGGCCCTCGCCTTCGCGATGGCACCCGTAACTTCGCCGGGGACGTAGGGGTGGACGCCCTCGGGCGTCTCGGGGCGTTTGGCCTCGCCTGAGATGAGCAGCTCGCGATTGCCCGTCGCGCGACGCACCTCGACGTCAGGACGCTTGTTAATCTTTTTGGCACTGGTTTCGACCGCCCACTCGATCTCGAACCCGAGAACCTCAGCGCCGATCTTCTCCGCCGCCTCTCGGATGTCCGAGAGCATGCCGACTTCGTTTCGACCAGTGGAGAGGCGCTTCGCCATTGAGTGACCCTTCAGCCAAGTCTGTATGTATACGACGCAATTCTAGTTGGAGGTGCGTTCCCGGCCGAGTTGAGCTGACCCGCGGTTTGCCGAGGAACGACATAAAATAGACGCAGAGACCCCAAAGCGCCAGCCCCAGAGTGTCGACGCAAAGTCCGCTCCTCGACCACGTGATCGAGGCATGTGCGCGGCCCTGTTCAACGAGCTCGAAGGTTGAAAGCATCCCTGACCCTGCGTCCAGCAAGTCGCGGTTCAATGAGAAACAGCGCCACCGCGCTCGCACAATTCGGCCTCAGTCAGCACCGCCGGGCGCGGCCAGACCTCGCGCCACGGCTCGGAATCGAATGAGTTGAGCACAGCTTGCGGGTCGGTGACCAGCCGAGCCAGACCGACCAACTTTGTGGGGAACGCACTGGGATCCGCCTCGAAGCCTGCTTCGTCGAATCCAAGGCAGAACCTCTCCCTGAGCGCCAACGGTAGATCGGCGGCGATCTCCCTTTCAAGAGTGCGGGCCTCCGACACCAGTACTGATGGGACCAGACGCCCTCGCCGTTGGAGTTTCTCATGTGGAAGCTGCGGGTGTTTGGAGGCGGCGTCCAGTAGTCGTGCGATGGCATCGAGGACCCACGAGTCAGCTGCATCGGCAGGCAGGGGTATCGAGAGCATCTGGACGGCATGGATCGCCTCCAGCTCGACAGCGAGGGAGATGCTCGACGGGTCCTCGTGGATATTCACATATCGGAGCGTGTTGATGCCCGGGCCGCACACGTCTACCAAGTGGGCGTCGCCGACGAAGTCGGTAGGCTCCTGGTGCACTCCCGGTTCGATAGTGCAGTCGGGGCTGAGCTGCACGCGGTAGAGGTAGAACTGGTTAGCAGAGCCGCCCTCGTCGTTCATGCGCCTGAACATGTTCTCGATCGCTGCCTCATAAGTACCGACGTGGAGCGCCTTTGTCTTCTGCCGCTCTGCCCAGCGCTCGACCGCTCCGCTCCCAGAACCCATAGCTTGCATGCGTTGCTTGGTGACGTCGGTCAGCCGCGCAGCCGGATCGAAGTCTTTGTCCGGCCAGTTCGCATGAGTCGACGAGTGATACCAGTAATGCTCGCGCACCGTGGAATCGTCGTGCAAGGGGTCGTCTTGCTCCGCGCAGAAGTCAGGTCGATCGTCGCTTCGGCAGTCGGTTCCGCAGTCCGGACAGGCTTCGAGTGCCTGGTCGAAGCGGTCGAGCCACTCCGCGATGACGCGCCACTCACGGTGACATGACCCGCAGCGCATGCTGCGGGGTCGCTCGAAGTCAACTTCCTTCTGGATCACAGATGCAGCATGGCACGAGCCACCGACAACAAGCGTTATTGTCCGAGATCGCCGGCACACGTAGGGGCGGAGCAGTCGAGGCAAGATGTCCATCAGGGTGTACCCGGGCGTACATATGTTCCGAAAGGTCGAGTACCGTCCATCAGGGTGTGAATTCAATAGAATCGGACATAGGCGGCGGAAGGTCTAGACATGAGCGAACACAAAGGCCAGGTGGTCGGCTACGTACGCGTGAGCGCCGCCGACCAGAACGAAGGTCGGCAGCTTGAGGCGCTCGGTGGCGTCGATCGAATCTTCTCGGAAAAGATTTCGGGCAAGAGTGCGCACGACCGCGCTCAGCTCCAGGAGATGCTCGCCTACGTGCGCGAGGGCGACATGGTGCGCGTGAAGTCCCCCGACCGACTCGCCCGGTCGACCACAGATTTGCTCGCCCTAGTCGGAAGGCTCAAGTCGAAAGGCGTCGCGCTGGAGTTCATCGATAACCCAGCGCTAAATACCGACACGCCCCAGGGAGAGTTCATGCTGACCGTGCTCGCTGCGATCGCACAGCTCGAACGAAAGACGATCCGCGAGCGCCAGGCCGAGGGTATCGCTATCGCGAAACGGAGGGGCGTCTACGACCGGGCGCCGAAGCTCACAGCGGAGCAAGTTGAGGCGGCTCGCCAGCGGGTCGCTGCTGACGTGCCCAAAGCGAAGGTGGCCCGAGACCTCGGGGTGTCGCGGCAAACGCTCTACGCGGCGCTGAATGGCTCTGGGAAGTACGCAGGTGTTTGAGCCCTCCGCCGACGCGCGGCACAGAACGTGTCCGGCCTGCGGCGCCGATTGCACTCCCGAGCCCTTCGAGTCGGATCAGGGCATCAAGATTGCGTTCACTTGCTCCGAACACGGGGTGCACACCATCGTGAATCCGTTCGAGGATGACCGATAGTGCTCCGCACTATGATCAGAACAAGAATGCACGGCAAGTCGGGGGGGTCCAGTCGCGCGTGATCCTCGAGGCGGCCATTCGGGCCATACCCAAGATCGGCCAAGCTGGGTGGAGAGTCCTCGTTCCCGTCGGCATAGCCACTGCTGCCGCTGTCGGTGTGGGGACCAAGGGCATCTTTGACGTCTCCAACGGCCGAAAATCGCGACAGAACGCGCTCAAGCGCCTTGACGATGCACTCGCCGACTGCGAGTCAGTGCGCGTCGAGACAGATCGCGCCGTTCGGGGATACGGCGAGTACATGATCAGCGTCCATCAGGAGAACGTCGGGCGCCTTGCCGACTGGCTCGAACGGCACGAGCACCTTGTCAAGCGACTCAACTTCAAGAAGGTCGACGGCGTACGCATACGCGTCCCGAACATTCCGAAATATGCCGCGAATGTCGAAAATGTGAGCGCGGGAATCGGAGGCTTGGCAAGCGCAATCGGTGCTGGTGCCTCTGCGCCGGCGGCAGCCCTCTGGGGCGTGTCCACATTCGCTTCTGCGAGTACCGGCACTGCAATCTCCACTCTTACTGGTGCCGCCGCCCAGAACGCGACACTCGCCTGGCTTGGCGGCGGCTCACTTGCCACCGGCGGCGGCGGTGTCGCTGCAGGAAGTGCTGTGCTCGGCCTCGTGGTGATCGTTCCCGCGCTACTCATTGGTGGCCTAACCATGGGCGCCGTTGGGGCACGAACCAAGACAAAGTCTCGGAAGTTTGTCTCTAACGTGGCAGAGGAGATCGAGCGCCTCGGACTCGCGCGGGACATGCTCGGCGCTGTGGAGCGGCGCGTCGAAGAGCTCCGAGACGTTCTCACCCAGCTGAGCGAGCGGGCAACGCTCGCCCTCAACGAGCTGGAAGCGCTCAACTTCGACCCAGCGGTACACGCAAGCGAGTTTCTTCGCGCGTACCAACTTGTCACCGCGGTCAGGGAAGTCCTGAACACACCCGTCCTCGACCCCAAGTCCGGGGAACTGACCGAGGCGTCAATTGAGATCCTGAGGAAGTACGCATGAGCACGTCAAGCGCAATTACATCAATGCTCCCTAAGCCGAGCCCGGCGATGGTCGTCGACACATTCCGGCTTGTCGTCGCGTCCGCACACGAGTGGGTCACGGTTGTGGCGCAGGAACGGACCAAGCGCGACGAGATCCGGGCGTGGGAGAAGAGCCAGCTCGAGATCATTCACGTGCAGCGAGATTTTCTCCTCTCGGCCCTCGACAAGACCTTTGATGAGCGCCGGGAGAACTTCCGCAGGCTCTTCAACAATCTCGACGCTGCCCTCAATTCGGATCGAGAAGACTCAGCGGTGCAGGTCGCCGACCTCCTCGAGGCAATCACGGACCTCGCGAAGACGAGCCCATTCAAGGATTTGAAGAGCCCGACGCTCGTCGTTCAGGAGTTCCTTCGGAGCGGGCGAGTGATCGAGCTCTGAGCCCGGCTCCGGCTTTCACCCTCCGGTCGAGACAGGACCGATCTCCGCACTATGACAGCCCGTCGCTACAGTGATGACATGTCGAAAGAATCTTGTCAGTTCATCTTCCGCGAGAGTTTCGTCAAGTGAACGTCAATCACGCGGTCCACATCCTCCAGGTGGACAGGGGCGAGTTCCGCCCGGACTTCCGCGCGGAGTGCGACTGCGGTTGGCGCGGTCCTAACGGCCCCGTAGAGCGCCTCGCTGCCGCCGCGGGCGATCGGCACGTGATGGCTCCAGAGCACTCCACCAGCATCCTCTGGAGCATGGGGCATGCCTTGGCGGGAAACCGTTACAGCGGGGATTCCTACCGCGCGGTGTGCTCGTGTGGCTGGGAAGGTCCTCGGGAGCCACTCGAAAGCGAGGCGGACGAAATGGCCACTCTGCATGCACAGAAGGCAAAAGAGTGGTCACAATGATCCGATTTACGGAGTTCATGCCTGTGGCCGAGCCAGGACTGACCAAGGTGAAGTTCAACATTCGCGCGGGCGTGGGCGGTGCAGCAGCCTGGGACCTCCTGCTGGCCGACGACCCAGAGCACTGGCTGAACTTGAGCCGCCATCGCGAGCGGCACCAGAACAATAACTTTGGCAGCGCCGAGTACTTGCTGGCGTTCGCACAGTATTACCCGTACGGTCCGCAGTATTTCATCTTCGGCGGCTATTTCCGGGTCAAGGCGTCGGAGCCTGAGGTCATCGGCGGATCAGGCTACGATTTGACACTCTTGGACGAGTATTCGGAGTACGTCAAACGACTTATCATCAAGCTCGAGCGGCCGATAGGGCGCGATCTGTATCTGAGGAAGTATGACGGCCTCCAGGCGGGCCCGCTCAATCCCGAGGTGTACGAGCTCGCCGCGGACACAAAACTCGGAACCTTCCCTGGGTACCAGAATGTCCGGCTCAGGCACCACGAGCTCCAGCGAATTATCGCCAACGACGAACCGAGCTGGAAGGACGCTTTGTCAAGCGTCAAGGGTGTCTATGTCATCACGGACCTCAGCGACGGCCGACTTTACGTTGGCTCTGCAGCAGGCGAAGCCAATGGACTATGGCAGAGATGGGCGGGCTACGCACACCTGCGGAATCTGACCGGCGGCAACAAAGAGCTGGAGAGCATGCGGATTGATCTGGGAGATCACCACATCATCGGCAATTTCCAGTACTCCATCCTCGAAATCTTCGATCCTAAGACGAAGGCCGAGACCATCCTGCGGCGCGAGTCCTTCTGGAAACTTGCCCTCGACAGCCGCGGGCACGGGATGAACCGGAACTGACGCCAATTCGATCCCTCAGTCACATCGTGTGAATCATGCAGGCCTTGTGAGCCATCCCGTTGGGAACGCTTGCTGGATCGACGACCAGTGCGGATCGCGTCGGCCCCGATCACCCATTCACCGTGAACCAGCTCATTGCCACAGAAGAGGCGGGTGCCGTAATTTGTGCTCTCAGACATCCGGTCTCCTTTGGTCGACGCTTGGGGCGACGGCGAGACCGCCCATGTGATCGCTTAGAAGGAGAGGCACGTAACCACGCCCAATTTGCTGAGTAAACTCCGCATCTATCCCGCACATTCAGTGACAGCTAGCGAAAGCAAATGACAGCAGAAATCAGCTTTGATCAGGCAAGATCGAAGATGCTGACACTCCGCAGAAACCCCTGATACGGCCGTACTCTTACTTGGCGCACTGCACTCGTGATACCCACCTCACTTTGAGCCTATGTACCCGGACACGGTGATGTTTAGAGGTGGGTCAAATTCCTCTGTTCTCTCAGGGTCAAAAGGCCATTTAGGTCGCGTCGAACGCCCGTCCCAGCGCAGCTCGTGCGGTCGTTGCAGGCATGATCTCTCTGCTCAAGAACTTTAGAAACGGAGTTCCTCACGACATCAAAAGCATCCGGCATCGCACCTGGGGCGTTTCAACCTCGAAGCGAAACTCGATGCGCTTGGCGAGTCGTGCGTACAGCCGAGAGTCCGAGCCTGGCGCGCACTATTGCAGCACGGCCTCCTGATTCTCCAGACCATCGGTGGTCACGTCTTCTGAATCAGTGATACTTCGCTTGCCGTGGATCATCATCTTGTAGTGCGCGTCGTGCTTTGTAACTTCGAAGATTCGATGGAAAACCTGAAGGTAAAGGTCTTGACTGATCAATGATGGCGAGTAGTACACATCTTCCAGGATCGAATGTGACCCATCATTGACCCAGCGGAAAAGTGCGCCGAAGACGTGGCGTTCAGATTCTGTCAACAGGGGCGTGATCTCATCATCCCAGATACCTCCACCCATCACACGGAAATAGCTCTCCAGGATGCGTCGCAGAATATTTTCAAGCCCAACAACGTTCATCTGCTCACCATCAATGGCACGCTTGACTTCGTCCCAGAGACGCTTGTACTCGGTCGTGATCGGGTTCGTCCGGGTGGAGCCGACCGTACTTGGTGCCGACGGGCGTTTCCGGATCAGAAAGTAAATCCGGCCGGAGGAGCTATCGCCATTCTTGAGATGGCTGATCTCCTTGTGGAAGTAGACGTTGTGAGTGAGCACGAATACTTGCTCAATCCGGTCATCACCAGACATTGCGCGGGCGATGAGGTGGCGAACTAGCGCACCCACCACGAAGAGAACGTCGCTATCCAGGCTGGAGATCGGGTCATCGATCACTGCCAGAATTCGGTGTGACTCATTTGAACCGGTTGCCCGGCCATCGAGGAGATGGAAGTAGTAGAGAAATGCAATGAAGGTGCGTTCGCCCTCGCTGAGCGAATGATCCTGAAGTTCTCCGTCTCCACGCGACAGCATGTATCCGTCTTCGAGCGATGGGGATTCCACGATTTTGAATGAAGTGAAACCACTTCGCTGGAGGAGCGCGTTCATCTGATCGATCACTGGGCGCGTCGATTCGACAGAGCGATGAAGCTTGCGCACTTCATCGTCCAGATCAGAGATCTTCTGTTTGGCATCAGCGATTTTTCCTGCGAGAGTCTTGATGCCCCCCGCGCGCGACGTTTGCTTTGTCTTAAACGTTGTAAGAGTCTCGCCTAGAAGCACCTCGGCCAGGTATCGCCAACATTTTTCCACGAGCTTGGGACGCTCCGTGCTGCGATTGCCGATAAGCGCATTATGCTCGCGAATCTTGGTGTTTGCAGTCGCGATGACCTCGTCGAGTGCAGTGATCAGTGCATCAAGGCCGCTGAACTCGCCGAGCACCGAGGGGTTCTGCTTCTTCTGCTCAAGCGTGGCTGCATTAGTCGCGATGACCTTGGTCAGGTTAAGTAGGGCCGTTTGGTGCGAAGCCTCGCCGAGAAAAGCAGCTGAGGCACTGTCGTAGCCCAAAGGAGCATCAGCCACGGCCGCGCTCCACTTTGTGAATGCCACGGCGAACTGCTCAATTGCTTCGCGCTGGGACGCGTACTGATCGTCAAACATCGTCGCGAGGCCGGACAACAGATGGACTGGAGTTTCCTGCTGGCAGAAAGGGCACAGACCCTCGGAGTCTTCGAGGTAGTGCCGACCTGACGAAACCCAATCGCTGTTCCCCAATCGAGCAACGAGTTCGCTGAGCGATACATCATCGCTACCCACGACACGTTGCCCCATTAGCTCATACCC
The DNA here is from genome assembly GCF_056395445.1 of Leifsonia sp. 10L418. NCBI lineage: Bacteria > Bacillati > Actinomycetota > Actinomycetes > Micrococcales > Microbacteriaceae > Leifsonia > Leifsonia sp. 10L418. The sequence goes on from NZ_JBFTJN010000001.1 coordinate 76,651, forward strand.
ATCGAAGGACAGGACATCGAAAGCGCTGGTGAGTGGAAGCTCCTTGCAGAAAGTCGAACTCGTATCGAAAACTGCATCGGCGTCAGCAGTCAAGCTGTCTAGATATGGAGCAGGGGCATCAGGCAGGACAAGCGCGAGAAGCTTGGTTACTAGTGCTTGCTTCGAGCCGCCCACACCGCCTGCGCCAGAAAACGCTGGCAACAGCGAGGGGTTCTCATCGGTGAGGTTCTTGTAGGCATGCCAGGCTGTGTCACGGAACGTATCGCTCGCATCGCTGTCTGCCCGCTCTGCCTGATCCAGGCTTTTCTTCGCCCTGCCCATTTCGTCTTCGGCTTGTGCCCGCTCACCCCCTTCGCGTTCGATAGTGTCGAGACGCTCCTCCGCTTCTACACTCGTGTCCCCGATCACAAAGACTCCGGGGATACGATTCGACTCTCGCAATGTCCTATCGACGAAGTCCCGGTTGTAGACCTTGATGGCCATAGGTGACGAATCGTGCCAGTCAAGCCCTAAGGAAAGCGCCCCGTCGCCCGCAAGCGCTCGGCTGATCGTGGTTTTTCCGGAACCGTTCGGACCGTACAAGAAGTTGACCTTCTGCAGAGGGTGGATCACCAATGGCTCTGTGCCGAAGCACGCGCCACCAGTAATCGTCAACTTTTCAAGCACCCACGACCTCCCACATTGGAACACCGCTGATGAACTCGATAGTCGGGACGCTGACCGCAGTGGTGCGCTCAAACCGGGCCGTCACGTCCCGCTCCACAGACACGTTGATCGAATCCAACATATTCTGGTACCGGCGACCTCGAAATGACTTCAGCTTCACTGCTTGACTCCTTGCAGGCTCATGTTTCGTTAATACTCAGCGTAGGGTGGGCCACTGATGTTGGGTGGCCCCCTTGTAGGCCTACAACCACGTTTATTTCATCTGCGCATTACCCCTAGTCGCCCTCACAGCAAGACTAAGGATATGAACCTGACCCTCAACGAAGTTCAGCTCACCGTGCTCCAATGGGTCGCCGCCGGGTGCGACATGGAGAGTCCCCCGACGCCATCCTTCAAGACGACCGCGCCGGCCTTGCACCACCGCGGACTCATCGAACTCGACCGACGCCGCGGCCACTGGCATGCATCGCTCGCGGAGAAGGGCGCGTACTACCTCGAACACGGCCACCATCCGGACGCACCCGAACCCAAAGCCAATCCATCCCGTGCCAGAATTTCGGCGTCTGCACGACTTCCAAGTCGGCCAGCGGCGCAGTCGAGCATTCCCCCATCGATCTCCACGCCGGAGCTTGAATCGGAGCCCTATTCGGGGGCCGAATCAGAGTCTAAGCCGCCCCTGAAACACGAGAGCATCCCCATGCCCTCTCAGATTCGCAAGCCTCACGCGGCGGTGCGCGAGCTTGTCGATCATAGGACGCGACTCGACGTCTCAAGCCAGCAACGGCAACGGGGATTGACGATCTTGCACGCACTGGTGCAAGAGGCCTCTCGCCGAGGATGGACCATCACACCCGTGCTGTCTGAGATACGTTCCGACTCTTGGACTCGTGCTCGCGAAAGAGTCTGGCCCAGCGCGGACCTCTTCACGATCGACGCCGGGCACAATCCGGCTGCCATTCGACTCCGGATGAAGCTACGTCAAGTAGCTCACGTGCCAACAAAGGAGGAGATCGAGAAGTCTGAGCGGTGGGGATACCAGGCGTACACGAAGAATGACCTGGTGCCGACTGAGAGGATGCGACTTGAGATAGGTGCGGGGTCATACGGCTCTCTCGTCATCGAAGACACTGCCGTCACGCGAATAGAAGACAAGTTGCTACGCGCGATCAACCGAATCCAATCGATGACCGACGAGGCGATCAGACGAGAGGAGCAACGACGGCTCCGAGAAACCGCTGAAGCTGAGGCTCGCAATCGCGCCGAGCTGCTTCGACAGCGAGCGACGATTTATGGTCATTGGGTCAAGACGTTGGAGGATTTGAACACCGAAGTCGCTCATCACCACGAGCTCCGGTCTACTCTCGACGATCTGCGCGCCGTACTCCCACGATTCGCGGGCAGCGAGCGATACGCCGAGCTGGAGATTTACCTGGAGTGGGCAGAGCAGCACCTGACTGACTCAGACCCAATCCACCGCATTCCATTGCCGAATGGCAATCGTCCCGACCTGACGAATTCGGAATGGCGAGACTGGAACAACCGAAACCCCCGACGCTGATGAACGTCGACACTACGCCGTCCGCTCGGTGGGTCGCCCACGATAAAGCAAGGCAACTACCTTGATTGCACTTATCCAACCCATCTGCAAGCACCTGTGAGCCTTGGTACACGGGGAATCAACGGCAAGAGGACATCGCTTCTCCGCAGATGGGCCGGCGCGCTCAGGTACCTGCGGCGATGCCCTTACATTACCCAGATTGCTGCGGTGCTCCTACGAGAGGCCCAGCTGCTTTGCAGGTTATGCACAATCGTGATCACTCAGTGAATCCAACTGGCAATTCGGTTCGGAGCGCCTCCCAGTTTCGGAGGCTCGCGATATGGTCGTCCCATGTCTCTCACGCGCCAACTCGAAAACAGGCAGTCGCCAGTTCGGCAATTCATCTATGAGAGTGCACCCGAGCTCGCCCTTGCAGGAACCCCTGGCCGCGGGGGCAAAGCGATGGCCTCGTTCTTCGGCTTCGATGAACTCACTTCGTTGGAAACGCAAATCCTTATCCCCGAGGCAGCGAAGGATCGCAAGAGCCACGCCATTGTCGCGGGGATCGCCCTCGACTATCGCCTCCGAATGGATCTGCCGGGTTTCGACGTCACGAACACGGCGGCATGGCGAGGCCTCAATCGTCTCGCCAAGGATCTGACCATTGTCCACAGGGGGAAGCACATACACAAAGTGCTCGAGATGACCCTCAACTTCGCATACCTCACTCTCCAGGAGAAGAACCCGCATCCCCTTAGTCTCGCCAGAGCGTCAGTACCTCTCGCATGGTGCGAGAGCCTCATGCGGAGCGACCCCACGGCTGTGCTTTCGGGCAATCTCGGCCGGCAGATCAAGCGAGCAAAAGACGCTACCGATCTCATGATGGGCATCGATGAGTCGCTACTGGTCGACGTCGCGACCATGCATCACGCCGTCACCCCACTCGTCGCGCAATGGAATCAAGAAATCGCGGCGGGTGATCGCTACATGCCGAATCCAAACTTCCTTGGAAGCCCCGCAGTAGGAGGAGCCGACGGAGATTGGGCTATCGGAGATCTCCTCGTGGATCTCAAGACAACGGAGAAGATCACCAACCCCTGGCTCAGGGACACCCTGTTCCAGCTCCTTGGCTACACGCTCCTCGACGTAGACGATTCGTTGGGCATCCGTAGAGTCGGCATCCTGCTCCCTAGGCAGCCGTTCTTCGCGGTCTGGAGCGTGGACGAACTCCTCAACCGAGACGCGGCCGACGCTCTCCCGGAACTACGCGCAGAGTTTGCCGATCTCCTCAGCGAAATGCTGGAACAACAGTTCGCTGGCCTGGACCTGACGGCAGTGCAGTCCGAAGAAATGACCGGGGAAGAACAGACCGACGAACAACGAACGCAATAGCAACATAAGCCTTCGATGTCTTTCAAACGGCGAAAGTATCGGACGGATAATAGCGATGCAGCACCGGATGCTCCCATCTCGCATCCGGAGGACTGGACCGTCACGTACGAGGAGATCCAGCGAGCCGACGACTTGGAGGCGCCCGGGACCTGATAAATGCATCGCCCGGAACCTGAACGGCGCAAAGGACGGTGGAGCGGCGAGGTCGGGTCCCGATGCGGGCCAGCTGGGCTCAACTCGCCCGGTCGATCAAACGGGACCGCGCTTCGCGTGCGCAGCCGCCGCCGCCGTGGGCAACTGCGCGCTAGTGGTACCCGGCCACGATCTCTGCCTGAAAGTCTGAGAGCATCGTCAAGTAGGTACTGGACACTATGCATGGATGGTCGAGATGGCTTTGCACCTAACCAAATCGTGCATAAGCTGCGGTACTACATGAACATAGCTGCCGCGTGGCCCGCCGTGTTGAGAGTGCCAGAGCGCCACCCCGCTTCGAGCACGACTGTCGCGGTGCTGGCCGCCGCAATCAGCCGATTCCGTTGCAGAAAACGCCATTTTGTCGGAGCGGCGCCGCAGGGAAGCTCAGAAACGACGGCACCGACCTCGGCGATGCGCGCCAGGAGTGCATCGTGTCCGCTCGGATAGAACCGATCGATGCCGCCCGCCAGAAATGCGAGGGTGAGACCCCCACTTGCCAACGTCGAGCGGTGCGCCATGCCGTCAATCCCGTACGCCGCCCCCGAAACGATGGCAAACCCGCGGTCGACGAGTCCTGCCGCCGCCTCCATGGCCACATGCTCGCCGTACCCCGTCGCCGCACGCGCACCGACCAACGCGATCGAGTTCGGCAGCGCAAGCCAGGCGTTGTCCACACCGCGCCACCAGAGCGCGATGGGCGCATGCGGCCCCAGATCATCCAGGGCAGCGGGCCAGAGTCGGTCACCGGGTACCAGCAGATTGCCACCCGCTCGAGCACATTGCTCGAGCACATGAATGACCTCGGCCGACGAGAGCCGGTTTCGCCAGCGCTGAAGGCCGTCATCGAGCTTCTCACCGAGATCTTCCTCCGGGTCGCCGCCCGCATCGCGCAGCACACCGATCAGCTTCTCGAGAGGCCACGACTCGAGGATCGCCGTGAGCGCAGTCGACGCCCCCAGACAGCCGATCAACATGCCGGCCATGCCGTCACCCGGCTCCGTCAGACTGGTCCACGCGGCCCGGGCGAAAAGATCAGCGGTCGCCGCCTCATCCTGAGGCGGACCGGGGCTCACCGCACTGACCAGACCGCGCACCCGCGATTCATCGAGCCCGAACTGTTTCACGAGGTTCTCCCTTTTCGTAGGTAGAGCGCTTGGCCGACCTGTTCAACGCCGGGACGACTCACGCCGTCGAGATCGGCGATCGTCCAGGCAAGCCGGAGCACGCGGTCATAACCGCGCATGGTGATCCCCCCACGTTCCAGAGCCCGGTCGATCGGTGCCGTCGCCGCACCACCGAGTCGAGCGTGAGGCCCCCGCAACCACGGCCCGGGAACGTGGGAGTTGAGCGACCAGGGCGTCCCGATCAGGCGTTCCGCCGCCGTGGACCGAGCATCGACGACGCGGGCGCGCACGGTCGCACTGGTCACACGCGGCTCGGATTCCGCGAGCCTGAGGTGCGCCGCGGTGATGCGGCTCACCGTCAGCTGGATGTCGATTCGGTCGAGCAGGGGTCCCGAGATGCGCGCCAGATAGCGGCGACGGGCACTCGGCGGGCAGGTGCAGTCATGCTCCGGCGCGCCGAATTGCCCACACGGACACGGATTCGCGGCCATGACCAATTGAAATCGAGCGGGAAACTGCGCGACGCCATTCGCACGGTGAATGGTGATCACCCCCGATTCCAACGGCTGACGCAACGCATCGAGCACAGCCGACTGAAACTCGGGAGCCTCGTCGAGAAAGAGCACTCCGTGCGAGGCCCGAGCGGCGGCCCCGGGTCGGATCAGCCCGGAACCTCCGCCCACCATCGCCGCCGCCGTCGCCGTGTGATGCGGCGATTCGAGCGGCGGGCGCACCACGAGGGATGCCCCGACTCCTTGCCCATTCAACGAACGCAAGGAACTGACCTCCAAGGAGGCTGCGGCGTCGAGATCGGGCAACAGCCCGGGTAGGCGGGCCGCGAGCATTGTTTTGCCGGCACCGGGCGGGCCGATCATGAACACGTGGTGCCCGCCGGCAGCCGCAATCTGCAGCGCGAGAATCGCGTCCTCGTTGCCGACGACGTCGGCGAGGTCTGTTTCCTCGGCATCCGGCACTTGCTCCGCCGGCAGAAGCATTGCGTCGACTGGGATCGGTTCCAGCCGTGCGCCATGCCAGATCGCCGCATCCCGCAGCGAGGTCACGGCAATCACCCGAATGCCGGGAACGAGAGCGGCCTCTTCTGCATTGCCCGCCGGCACCATGACCGTCGTGTACCCCGACCGCGACGCGGCCAGCACGGCCGGAAGCATCCCGCGCGTCGGACGCAGCCGACCGTCGAGAGCGAGCTCGCCGATATGCACGACAGAACTCACCGATGCCGGGGCGACGACGCCGTCGGCGGCCAGGCATGCCAGTGCGATCGCCAGGTCGAAGCCCGAACCGTGCTTCGGCAGGGCGGCAGGCGAGAGATTGATGGTGAGAAAGTTGCGGGTGAGCGAGCAACCGGAGTTCTTCGCCGCGGCACGTACGCGCTGCTTGGCCTCCGACAGTGCAGTGTCGGGCAGTCCGATCAGGATCATGCCCGGCAATTGCCCCGAAATGTCGGCTTCGACTTCGACGAGTGCACCGGTCAGACCGAGAAGCGCAACGGCATGGGTGCGCGCGTGCCCCATCAGAACAACCCCTGACGGTGTTCCAGCACCGGTTCGGCTCCTGCGGCCGCCACAACCGCGACGGCATCGATGCGGATGCGCCGGGGTGGTCTCTCCGCCTCGGCGCACCACGCGTACGCAAGCCGACGGAGCCGCGCGAGTTTGACCGGGGTGATCGCCTCAAACGGATGCCCGAACCGCACGCTCGATCGGGTCTTCACCTCGACGAAGACCACCTCGCCGTCACGCGCGACGATCAGATCGACTTCGCCCTGCGCACAGCGCCAGTTGCGCTCGACCAGCTGGTAGCCCGCCGCGGTGAGATAGGTCAGGGCGCAGTCTTCGCCGCGCCTGCCCAGGTCGTCTTTCGCTGCCATCAGAGCCTCCACCCGTCAGCCTGCGGGAAGCAGCGGAGTCGAAAGCGACCGGATGACGATCGGTAGAAAACCAGCGGCCCCCAGCTGCTGTGGAGAAGCAGCTGGGGGCCGTTGAGTAGCGCAGAGATTACCGGGCGGCGACCGGGAAGGCGCGCGGGTGAACGCCCGCCATCTCCTCGAGCACGCGCACGACCTGGCAGCTGTAGCCGAACTCGTTGTCGTACCAGACGTACAGGATGGCCTTCTTGCCGGTGGCAATGGTGGCCAGTCCGTCGACGATTCCGGCACGCCGGGAGCCGAGGAAGTCGCTGGAGACGACCTCAGGCGAGTCGATGTAGTCGATCTGCTTGTGCAACGACGAATAGAGCGACATTTCGCGCAGGTAGGTGTTCAGCTCGTCTTTGTCGGTGCCGTTCTCCAGGCTCAGGTGCAGGATCGCCATCGACACGTCGGGCGTCGGCACGCGGATCGCGTTTCCGGTGAGCTTGCCGGCCAGTTCGGGCAGCGCCTTCGCGACGGCCTTCGCCGCCCCGGTCTCGGTGATCACCATGTTCAGTGCGGCGGAACGGCCCCGACGGTCTCCCTTGTGGAAGTTGTCGATGAGGTTCTGGTCGTTGGTGAACGAGTGCACCGTCTCGACGTGGCCGTCGATGATGCCGAAGCGGTCGTTCATCGCCTTGAGCACCGGCGTGATGGCGTTTGTGGTGCACGACGCGGCCGTGACGATCGCGTCATCCGCGGTGATCGTGTCGTGGTTGATGCCGTGCACGATGTTCTTGAGATCGCCCTTGCCCGGCGCGGTCAGCAAGACCCGGGAAACTCCGGGGCACTTCAGGTGCTGGGAGAGACCCTCCGCATCGCGCCAACGGCCCGTGTTGTCGACCACGATGGCATCCTCAATGCCGTACTCGGTGTAGTCGACAGTGGCCGGGTCGCTTGAGTAGATCACCTGGATCAGGGTGCCGTTGGCGAGAATGGTGTTCGCCTCTTCGTCGACGACGATGGTGCCGTCGAAGGGGCCGTGCACCGAGTCGCGGCGCAGCAGGCTGGCGCGCTTGATCAGGTCGTTGTCAGAACCCTTGCGCACGACGATGGCCCGCAGGCGCAGCCCGTGGCCTCCCCCGGCATGCTCAATCAGGAGACGCGCGACCAGTCGCCCGATCCGTCCGAATCCGTAGAGCACGACGTCGGTGCTGCTGCGATCGTCGACACCGTGGCCGCCGGCGACATCGGCGAGCTGCTCACGCACATACTCCTCGATCGTCAGACCAGAGTCCACGGCATTCGAGTTCTGGGCCTTGAAGCCGAGACCGAGACGGGCCAGGTCGACCGAGGCGGCGCCGAGCTTCATCTCGCTCATCGTGCGCAGCATGGGGAGGGTCTCGTCGAGTTCGAGTTCGACATCGTCGAGCTGACGGGCGAATCGGTGGGCCTTCACAAGGCCCATCACCGACTGGTTGATCAAGCTACGACCGTGAATGGAGGTCACGACATTGTTGTCGCGATACAGACCGCCGATGAGAGGAATCATGGCTTCCGCCAGCGCCTCCCGTTCGATCCAGGATTGTCGACGCTGATCAGATTCCTGCTTCACTGCTTTTGTTGCCTTTCTGAGGCTATTCGTCGAGCGCCAATTCCTTCGGCAGCTCGAACTCTTTGGATGCGAGTTCCTCGACGTTGACGTCTTTGAACGTCAACACGCGGACCGATTTCACGAAGCGGTCGGAACGGTAGACGTCCCAGACCCAGACATCCTTCATCGTCAACTCGAAATAGAAGTCGTGCTCCGTGTCGCGGCGCACCAATTCGACCTCGTTGGCGAGATAAAAGCGTCGTTCTGTCTCGACGACATACTGAAACTGACCCACAACATCGCGGTACTCGCGGTACAGGGCCAGCTCGACCTCGCGGTCGTAGTCCTCGAATTCGTCTTCTTCCATGGTGCTTCAATCCTACGCTGAGATTTTGAGCCAGGATTTGCGGTGCAGGTCGTGCGCGCCGAGCTCCGCGATGGCACTCATGTGCGCCGCACTTCCATAACCCTTGTTGCCGGCCCAGCCATAGCCGGGCGAAGCCTCGTCGGCTTCGATCATCAGTCGGTCTCTGTGCACCTTGGCAATGACGGATGCGGCGGCGACGGATCCGCAATCGCGGTCCGCTTTGACCCGGGTGACGACGTTCAGCGGCGTGGAAAGCGCTTTGTTCAACCAGTCGTCGTTGCCATCGAGCAGCACAACGCTGCCGGTGATGTCGACGCCTTGTTCATGCAACGCGGTCAAAGCGCGCTTGCCGGCCAACCCCAGGCAGGCAATGATTCCGAGTTCGTCGACCTCTTGGGCCGAGGCGAGCCCGACGGCGGAGTGCAGCACCCAGGCTTTCGCGAGCGGTTCGAGCGCTTCGCGGCGTGGTTCGCTCAGAAGCTTCGAATCGCGCAGGCCCGCCGGGATCGCGAGAACTCCGGCATCGATCACGGCGACGCCGACGGCGACGGGGCCGGCGAGAGCTCCACGACCGACTTCGTCGCAGCCGATCACCGTTCGGGCGCCCGCTGACAAGAGCGCCAGTTCGGTCTCCAGGGTGGGGTCGGAGACAGCCATCAGCCCTCCCCCTCTTCGACGCCGCGGAAGACTTCGGGATAATCGTCGAGCCAGGCCCACCGACTGATCGGCCAGCTGATCACGAGCGCACGCCCGACGACATTGTCAATCGGCACGTATCCCTTGCCGGGCGTGTCGCCGTTGTAGCGGGAATCCCGGGAGTTGTACCGGTTGTCGCCCATCACCCAGAGCGAGTGGGGCGGCACGATCGTGTCGAAGTCGTCTTCAGAGACCTTCGTCACTCCCGGCGGAAGCTTGATGTACGGCTCATCGAGCGGCACGCCGTTGACGCTCATCTGGCCGAGCGCGTTGCAGCAGACGACGTGATCCCCCGGCAGACCGATCACCCGCTTGATGAGGTGGTCGTTGCTATCGGGAGCCGACAGTCCGACGACGGACAGTAGCCAGTCGACGCTGGCGATCAGCGGGTTCTGGGGCGTTTCCGCCTGAGGCATCAGCCATCCGCCCGGATCTTTGAAGACGATGACGTCGCCGCGGTCGATCGGGATCAGTTTCGGCTCAAGCTGGTTGACCAGGATGCGGTCGTTCACGTGAAGGGTTTCTTCCATCGACCCTGACGGAATGTAGAAAGACCGAACCAGGAACGTCTTGATCAAGAAGGAGATCAAGAGTGCAACGACGAAGATGACCAAGAGGTCGCGAATAAAGAGGGCGACGCCGCGCTTCTTGCGCCGTGCGTCTGTGGCCCGGCGAGATGATCGCGTGGGCACCGTATTTTCTGTCATTTAACCGCCTGAGCTCCCCACCCAGTTTATGGGATGAGGAGCCGAGGCACGCGCAGGTGAACCCGTATGGGTCAGTCTGACTAGCGCTTTTCCTTGATCTTTGCCTTCTTGCCGCGCAGGTTGCGCAGGTAGTACAGCTTCGCGCGACGAACGTCACCGCGGGTCACAACCTCGATCTCAGCGATGACCGGGGAGTGCACCGGGAAGGTACGCTCGACGCCAACCTGGAAGCTGACCTTGCGAACGCAGAACGTTTCACGAACGCCTTCGCCCGAGCGGCCGATAACGACGCCCTGGAAGACCTGCACACGCGAGCGAGTGCCTTCAACGATGTTGACGTGAACCTTGACGGTGTCGCCGGCGCGGAAGGCGGGGATGTCCGACTTCAGGGATGCGGCATCCACGTGGTCGAGAATATGCATGATTTTTCGCTCTCTGCACCCGCCACAGGTCGAATACGGCTTTGTGCTCTGCTCCGGCGCGAGTCGCGCAGGGCCGAGGAATGGAATAAGTAATTGCGTGCCGACTGGTGCAGCTCCCCTGTGGCAGAGGCTTGCCGCGGCACAAGTGTCTATTCTGCCACTAAACAGCGGGCACCCGCAAAGCGACGGGGTCTCCGCCATTCGGGGAATGGCTACTGTGACGCCGGCTTTTCGCGCACGATGATCACGTTCGGGTCGGGAGTCTGCGTGTGACGCGGGGTGTTTCCGAGACCAGGCTCGGGGAAACCGGGCGCCGTGAAGCCGGCCGGCGGGAACGCCGCACCCGGTTGCGCGGTCTGTTCGAGCAGGTCCATCATCGCCTGCATCCGGCGACGCGCGGCGGTGAACAGCTCCCACAGGGCGAACCAGAAGGCGCAAATACCGATCACGACAACCACGACCGACAACCACGCGGCCGAAGAGGCGTAGAAACCGACGGCGATGATCGACGCATGCCAGAGGCTCAGCACACCGACATCCGCCCAGGACACCGCGCGTTCTTCCCTGACCTCTTTGCGCGCGAAGAACAGCAGCGCGATCACCAGGAGGCCGAGCCCGAGCAGGAGCGCGCCGAATACGACGCCCAGAACCTGCCAGCCTCCGGCACCGAAGATCGGCCAGCCGATCACCAACCAGAGCGGGAGAACGAAGGCAGCGATGAACTGCCAGTAATAGAAAGCGCGACGGATGATCACGCCTCCAGAATAGCCAGCCGAAACTGTTTATTCCTCCGAGTTCGCCGCAGGCAGAAGGTCCGGACGCACACGGCGGGTGCGTTCGACCTGCTGCTCGTGACGCCAGGCGGCGATCGCGCCGTGATTGCCGCTCAGCAAGACGGGCGGAACGTCACGACCGCGCCAGCTGGCGGGCTTCGTGTAGCTCGGGTACTCAAGCAGACCGTTCTCGTGAGACTCCTCCACGAGGCTGGCCGGATTGCCGACAACGCCCGGAATCAGGCGCCCGATCGCTTCGATCATGGCCATCACGGCGACCTCGCCTCCGTTCAACACGTAGTCGCCGAGGCTGACCAGGCGCACGCGAGCGTGGGTAGCGGTGTCGTCGATCACGCGCTGGTCGATGCCCTCGTAGCGGCCGCAGCCGAAGACGAGGTGCTTCTCGGCCGCAAGCTCGCGAGCCATGGCCTGGGTGAAGACGTCGCCGGCGGGCGACGGAAAGATGACGAGGGGCAGCTCGGATGTGGCGTCATCGGTGTGTGACATGGGCTCGGCGTCTGCCGGGGCAACATCCGAGCCGGCATCGGGGCCGGCATCCGGGCCGCTCGCCGGAGCGAGAATCGCGTCGAACGCCTCACCCCACGGCTCGGGCTTCATGACCATACCGGCTCCCCCGCCGTACGGGGTGTCGTCGACGGTGCGGTGACGGTCATGCGTGTAGTCGCGCAGGTTGTGCACGCCGAGGTCGATCAAACCGCTCTGGCGAGCCTTGCCCAGAAGTGAGATGTCCAGCACATCGAAGAACTCGGGAAAAATCGTGACGATGTCGATGCGCATACCGACAATTCTACGAGAGTGCTCCGCGGTGCCAGCACCGGACGCCCCTCGCATACAACTGTGGCCACGTGCCTTCCCGAAGGAATGCACGCGGCCACACAGTTGAGCTGACTGCTGAAACTACTCGGCAGGAACGTCCGGCGCCGCGTCGGCGTCAGCGCCAGCAGGCGCGTCGGCTTCGGGAGCAACAGGGGCCGCGGTCTCAGCAGTTTCTGCAGATTCCTCAGCCTCGTCGGGCAATTCCTCGAACAGACCGGTCGGCGGCGTCACCGTGACGGTGCCGGCGGCGATGTCAACGGCGGGAACAATGGCCTTCACGAAGGGCACCATCACATCACCATTGGGCGTCTTCACAATCAACAGGTCCTGCGCAGGCATGTGGTCGAGACGCGCGATGGTCCCGACCTTCACACCGTCACGCATGACCGCGAGGCCGACGAGCTGGTGGTCGTACCAGGCGTCTTCCTCATCGGATGCTTCAGCCGGGTCCTGCTCGATCCAGAGGATCGCCTTGGCCAGCGTCTCGGCCGCTGAGCGGTCGAGAACATCCTTGAAGAAACCGACGGGGTGCTGGTTGTACCAGCGCAACTCGACGAGTTCCAAAGTCTTGCCGTGCCAGGGCGACCCGGTCGGCACTTGGAGGGTGAACACAGAGCCCGGGACGAAACGACGTCCCGGGTCATCCGTGAACATTTCCAGCTTGATAGCGCCCTTGAGGCCATGGGCCTTCGTCAGGCGTCCCACCCGGAGCTGGGTGCGCGGAGGCGTGTTCTCGTTCACCGAGTACGACTTAGAAGTCGGTGTCGACGACGTCGACACGCACGCGCTTGCCGTCGGCCAGAGCGGCCACCAAGGTGCGCAGTGCTTTCGCAGTGCGGCCTGAGCGACCGATGACCCGGCCGAGGTCCTCGGGGTTCACACGAACCTCGAGAACATCGCCGCGGGGGGAATTTTTTGCAGCAACGTGCACATCGTCAGGGTGATCAACGATCCCCTTGACGAGGTGCTCAAGTGCGGGAGCAAGCAAAATTACGCCTTGTCCTCGGTGGTTTCTTCAGCTTCAGCCTCGGCCGGAGCCTCAACCTTGGCAACCGGCTTCTCAGCCTTGGGCTTCAGAACCGGCTTCTTCTTCTCGTCAGCGACGAAGGCAACCTTGGGCTCCTTGACCTTGACGGTGTTCTTGGCGTCCTTGTCACCCTTGAAGATGCCCCAGTCGCCTGTGAGCTTCAGCAGTGCAGCAACCTGCTCAGTCGGCTGGGCGCCAACGCCGAGCCAGTACTGGGCACGCTCGGACTTGACCTCAATGACCGAGGGCTCCTGCGTGGGGTGGTAGATGCCGATCTCTTCGATGACACGACCATCGCGCTTGGTGCGCGAGTCGGCAACGACGATGCGGTAGTACGGTGCACGGATCTTACCCATGCGCTTCAAACGAATTTTGACAGCCACAATTCTCCTGTGATGTTGATATTTTGGCGAACTGAGGGCCGTGAGCGTGGGGGCACACTCGGCACAAGCTCAAAGGGGTTCAGTGCATCTGATTAGAGGGTCGGACACAACAGAACTCGACTAACCATTCTGTCAGACTTCACCGCATTTGTGATAATCCACATTCAACGGATGCGCACGGTGACGAAGGATGCGTCAGAGCGCGTTCTTGCCGTCCCGCCAGGCCAGCCAATCCGCGACGGCGCCGAGGTCATAGTGTGGGCCGGAGACTCCGAGGGTGAAGAGTCGGGCACCCAGGTCGTAGAGCTCGTCGGCTTCGGCGAACGTGCGATGACGCACCTCGGTAGAGATCTCGATCTCCTCGATGTTCCGACCGACCATGTCGCACCATCCGGCCAGCACGCCCAGCTTGTGCTCCAGCACGTCAGGCGCCCCGAAGGAATGCCAGATATCGGCATGCTGGGCGACGATGCGCAGGGTCTTCTTCTCTCCCCCGCCTCCGATCAGCACCGGAACGGCACGGGTCGGCGGCGGGTTCAGCTTTGCCCACCGCGCTTCGATGCGGGGAAGATCGGCGGCCAGGGCATTCAGACGGCTACCGGCGGTGCCGAACTCGTAGCCATATTCGACGTAGTCACGTTCGAACCAGCCGGACCCGGTGCCGAAGATGAAACGACCGCCGCTGATGTGGTCGATGGTGCGGGCCATGTCGGCTTGCAGGTCGGCGTTGCGGTAGCTGTTGCAATTGACCAGCGCGCCCAGCTCGATCGTCGTCGTCTGCTCGGCCCAGGCCGAGAGCAACGACCAGGATTCGAAGTGCATACCGTCACGGTCGCCCGACAGCGGGAAGAAGTGGTCCCAGTTGAAGACGATGTCGGCGCCACGGGCCTCCACCTCGGCCACGGCGGTTCTGATCTGTGAGTAGTCGGCATGCTGAGGCGCCAACTGCACACCCAATCGAACCGGTCGTTGCGAAGAAGTCATTGCGACAGCTTATTGGCGGCCAACGTCCGCCGGCTGTCGCCCCTCGTACCGAGAATCGCCGGTCCTCCGGCGATTCTCGGCAGGAGCGGCGATTCTCGCGGGCATTTGACCCGGGCTAGCGGCCCAGCATCTTCTGCAGGGCAGCCATCTCGTCTTCGCTCGGTCCGCCGGCCTTCTTCGCGCCGCCGAGGCCGAAGCCGGTTCCGGCAGCCTCGGCGCCGGCCGGCTTCACACCGGCCTCGATTGCCGCGTTCTCCGCGGCGCGCTTGGCCGGGTTGCCCGACTTCGAGCCCTTCTTCTTCGCCTGCACCTTGCCGCGTCCGCCGCCGAAACCGGCGCCGGGGATCGGGCCCATTCCGGGAATGTTCGGCATGCCGCCCTTGGCGACCGTCTTCATCATCTTCGCGGCCTGCTCGAACCGCTGAACCAGCTGGTTCACCTCGGTCACCGTGCTGCCGGAGCCGCGTGCGATCCGCAGGCGGCGTGAGCCGTTCAGGAGTTTCGGGGAGACCCGCTCGGCCTTCGTCATCGACTGGATGATGGCTTCGGTGCGCACGATCTCGCGCTCGTCGAAGTTGTCGAGCTGAGCCTTCATGGCGCCGGCGCCCGGCAGCATGCCCATCATCTTCTTGATGGAGCCCATGTTGCGCAGCTGCTGCATCTGACCGAGGAAGTCATCGAGAGTGAAGGTGTCCGTCGCGAATTTCTCGGCGACCTTGCGTGCTTCGTCTTCGTCGAAGGCACCCTGCGCCTGCTCGATCAGGGTGAGGATGTCACCGAGGTCGAGGATGCGGCTGGCCATGCGGTCGGGGTGGAACGGTTCGAAGTCGTCGAGGCTCTCGCCCGTCGACGCGAACATGATCGGGCGTCCGGTGATCGAGGCCACCGAGAGCGCGGCGCCACCGCGCGCGTCACCGTCGAGCTTGGTGAGCACCACACCAGTGAAGTCGACGCCGTCCTGGAACGCCTTGGCCGTCGCGACCGCATCCTGACCGATCATCGCGTCAATGACGAAGAGCACCTCGTCGGGATCGATCGCCTTGCGGATGTCGGCGGCCTGCTTCATCAGCTCGGCGTCAACACCGAGACGACCGGCGGTGTCCACGATCACCGTGTCATAGAGCTTCTGCTGCGCGAACTTGATCGCGTCTTTGGCGACCTTGACCGGGTTGCCGACGCCGTTGCCGGGCTCGGGCGCGTAGACCGGCACTCCGGCCTGCTCGCCGACGACCTGCAGCTGGGTGACGGCGTTCGGGCGCTGGAGGTCGGCGGCGACGAGAAGCGGAGTGTGGCCGTCTTTGGCCAACCACTTCGCGAGCTTTCCGGCGAGGGTGGTCTTACCGGCACCCTGCAGGCCTGCGAGCATGATGATCGTCGGCGGCTTCTTCGCGAATTCGAGACGACGCTGCTGACCGCCGAGGATCGCGATGAGTTCCTCGTTGACGATCTGCACAACCTGCTGCGCCGGGTTGAGCGCCTTGTTGACCTCGTCACCGAGGGCGCGCTCGCGCACCTTGCCGGTGAAATCCTTGACCACGGACAACGCCACGTCGGCGTCGAGAAGAGCGCGACGAATCTCGCGAACTGTGCCGTCGACATCCGCAGCCGAAAGCTTGCCCTTGGTGCGGAGATTCTTGAAGGTCTCGGCGAGGCGGTCTGAAAGGTTTCCGAAAGTAGCCATGGTGGCTTTAGTTTAACCGGTCTTGCTGGTCACAATCGCACAGGCCGCGCACAGGCGGGCGTGGCGGCCTCGACTAGTCGTCGATCTCCACCGACACCGTGTCTCCGTTGACGTCGAGCGCAACGATGAGCAGGGTGTCGGTCTCGTGCGGACTGATCGAGTAGTCCAGCACGGCGAAGTGTTCTTCGCTGCCGCTGTTGTGCGGGTGGAAACCGATGCGCTGCAGGCGCAGAGAACGCAAGAAATCGATCTGCTGGTCGCCAGAGCCCCAAATGAGCGCGTCGGAGAGCGCCTCGGGGCCGAGCTCATCGATCGACTGCTCGATGTACAGCGCGGTCTTCGAGTTTTCCTTGCTCAAATCGGCGACGAGCGACTCACGGGCCTGCGAGTCCAAGTCTTCGAGGGAGCTGATCATCGCGGCGGCGATATCGAGGTTCTCAACCTTCACCGACTCCTCGTCGGGAGCATTCAAATCAATGTCGACGTTCTGGTCGCCGAGTTCGGCGGTTTCAGACCAGTGGATGTCGCCGGCTCTGTCGCTGCCGAGTACACCGAAGAAGTCGTGTTCGATGGTCATGAGGGGTCCTATCCGACGAGTTTCTGTGCAAATACGTGAGGGGTGAAGCCGGTGAGGTCGTTGATTCCCTCGCCCTGGCCGACAAGCTTGATGGGGATGCCGGTCTTCTCCTGCACGGCCAGAACGAAACCGCCCTTGGCCGAGCCGTCAAGCTTTGTCAGAACGAGGCCGGTCACTCCGGCGTGCTCGATGAAGGCCTCGGCCTGGGCGAGCCCGTTCTGACCGGTTGTCGCGTCGAGCACGAGAAGCACCTCGGCGATCGGCGCCTGTTTCTCGAGCACCCGGCGAATCTTGGTGAGTTCATCCATCAGACCGCCTTTGGTCTGCAGACGGCCGGCGGTGTCGATGATGACGATCTCGAAACCCTCCGCCTTGGCCCGCTCCACGGTCTGGAAGGCGACGGATGCCGGGTCTTGGCCCTGCGCCTGCGGCTTCACGATCTCGGCGCCGGCGCGTTCGGCCCAGGTGGCCAGTTGTTCGACGGCCGCGGCGCGGAATGTGTCGGCCGCGCCGATCAGCACGGTGCGGCCGTGCGTGCGCAGGAACTTGGCGAACTTGCCGATCGTGGTCGTCTTGCCGACCCCGTTCACGCCAACGACGAGCACGACGGCAGGGCGATCGCTGAGGGTCAGCGTCGGGTTCAACCGGGCGAGGCGCTCTTCGATGCCTTCGCGCAGCATCCGCTGCAGGTCGGCCGGGTCGGTCGTGTTGTACTTGGCGACCTTGGCCCGCAGGTCGGCCACGACTGCGTCGGTGACATCGGGGCCGAAGTCCGCGCGGAGCAGGGCATCCTCGAGGTCGTCCCAGGTCTCTGCGTCGATTGTCTTCTTCGCGAACATGCCGCGCAGGGCGCCGGAAAGTGACCAGGGGGTGCGATCTGCCATGGCTCTAGCCTACGGCCCCGGAACCGGGGGGCTGGCGCCGACGGGAGTGCCTGGTTATGCTCCGGGGTGCCGACTGCGAATCTCAGCCGACGAACCTCCATTCACCCACGATGAAAGGCCACGTCATGACGTTCACCTCCCACCACGAATCGGCTTTTGACGAGCTCGCCGAACTTCTCGACGGCACGGTGATTCGTCCGGGACAGGCAACCTGGGATGAGGCTCGGGCCGCATGGAATCTCGCGATCGATCAGCAACCTGCCGCCGTCGTCACGCCGAACCATGTGGAAGACATCGGCCACATCTTGAAGGCCGCACACGCCACGGGTCTGGATGTCTCGGTGCAACCGCGCGGGCATGGAGCGAACGGCGACCTGGCAGGGTGCATTCTGTTGCGCCCGACCGCGTTCGATGAGGTGACGATCCACGTCGAGGAGCGCTACGCGCGTGTCGGCGCCGGCGTGCTCTGGGGCACGTTCCTTCCCTCGCTCGAAGGAACAGGACTGATCGCGCTGGCCGGAACGAACCCCGACGTCAGTGTGGCCGGGTACCTGCTCTCGGGCGGTCACTCCTGGTTCAGTCGGTGGAAGGGACTCGCCGCTCATTCGATCCGTGCCGTCGAACTCGTCGATGCCTCGGGCGAGCTGCGCAGGGTGACCGCGGAGAGCGACCCGGAGTTGTTGTGGGCTCTCCGCGGCGGAGGCGGATTGTTCGGCGTCGTGACGACGCTGGAGATCGACCTTTTTGAAGCACCCGACCTGTTCGGTGGCAAGATCATCTTCCCGGGCGTGACCGCCGAGGCCGTCTTCGAGCTGGCCGATGCCGTCATTCGCACCGCGCCCGACGAGCTGTCCCTCCTTGTCGGCCTCATCAACATGCCTGACGCCCCATTCGTACCGGAGCCGATGCGCGGGCAGACCTTCGCCACCGTCGATGTCGTCTTCGTCGGATCGGCCGCTGCCGGCGCCGCGCTGATCGCACAGCTCGTCGAGGGCGTCACGCCGGTCGCCAACATGACCCGGCCGTTCACGATCGGTCAGCTCGGAGAGGTCGCCGCTGAACCCACCGACCCGAGCGGGGCGCTCGATTGGGCCGCGACCCTGAGCGATACATCGGGATCGGTGTTGGCCGACATTGCCGCCGGCTTCCGTGCGGCAAGCCCGGCCGGCTTGACTTTGCTCTCATTCCGGCCGCTCGGCGGCGCCATCGCCCGCTCCGACCGCGACGCAACGGCAGTAGTCGGCCACCTTGATGCCCGGTACACGGTGTTCGCCGCAGCCATCATCATGGATCCGACGGCCGCTCTCGACCCCGACGCCCTCTTCGAACCGCTGGACGAGGCCGTGGCCGGACGCACCGTGCAGTTGACGGTGCCGACGTTCCTCACGCATGGTCAGGGATTGGCGGATGCCTATGGCGAGGCTGACCTGGCACGTCTGGCCGAGATCAAGCGGCGCGTCGACCCGCACGACGTCATCCGCAGCAACCGGGGGTTGCCGGCATAACCACCGAGCTCTCTACGACGCCTGCTCTTCGTCGCGCGCAAGACGCTGACCGACGACCGCTGACACGCCATCCTGACGCATCGACACCCCGTAGAGCGCGTCGGCGATCTCCATCGTGCGCTTCTGGTGCGTGATCACGATCAGCTGACTCGTCTCACGAAGGTCCTCGAAAATGGTGAGCAAACGGCCGAGGTTGGCGTCGTCGAGGGCTGCCTCGACCTCGTCCATGATGTAGAACGGGCTGGGCCGGGCCTTGAAGATCGCGATCAGGAGCGCCACTGCCGCGAGTGAACGCTCGCCGCCGGAGAGCAAGGAGAGCCGCTCGATCTTCTTGCCGGCCGGCTTGACCGAGACTTCGATGCCGGTGGTCAGCATATTGTCGGGGTCGGTCAGCCAGATGCTGCCGGTGCCGCCGGGGAACAGCACGGGGAAGACCTGGGCGAACGCCGCCTTCGTGTCGTCGAACGCGCTGGCGAAGATGACCTCCATCTTGCCGTCGATGTCGTCGATGATGGTCAACAGATCGGCCCGGGTCTTCGTCAGGTCGGCCAGTTGCTCGGTCAGGAACAGGTGTCGTTGTTCGAGTGCTGCGAATTCTTCGAGCGCGAGCGGGTTCACCCGGCCGAGTTGGGCGAATTTGCGTTCGGCATCGGCGAGGCGCTTCCGCTGTTCGTCCCGATCGAACGGGGTCGGCGACGCGTCGGCATCCGCCGGATCAGCGGCGGGAATCAGTTGGTCGGGACCGTACTCGCCGACCAGCACCGCTTCGACGAGGCCCAGTTCGCTCTCGGCCCGTTCGAGCAGGCTGGAGAGATGCAGCTTCTTCTCATAGATCTGCAACTCGAGGCCGTGCACGTTCTCGGTGATCGCCTGCAGCCGATTGCGAAGCGCCGATTCTTCCGAGCGGAGGGCGACGAGTTCTTGGTTCTGGCTGCTGCGCTCGGCTTCAGCATTCGTCAGCCGCACTCGTGCTTCCGCCACCGATGCGTCGACCGAGGCGAGAACGGCGGGCAGCGCCTCGGCGACGCCGGTCGCGGCATCCACCTGACGACGGCGGATGACCGCGCGCCTGGCCGCTTCTTCGGCAGCGGTGCGGTCCGCCTCCCGCTGCTTCGTCAGCGATTCACGGTGTGCCTCGGCGGCCGTGACCCGTTCGCGTGACGTTTCAACCTGCAACCGTGCCTCGATCTCGCGTTCGCGGGCCGCCTCAAGTTCGGCATAAAGGGCGTCGCGGGTGCTGACGTCGAGGATCGGTCGCGGGCGCGACTGGGCAACTTCACGTTCGGATTGAGCCGCAGCGACGGCCATTTCGGCCTCGGCGACCGCGACGCTCGCGAGAGCCAGGCCCGCCGACAGCCGGTCGAATTCGGCGGTCGACGCCTCGATCTGCACGACGGCGCGGCTGAGCGTTGCGGTGTGCGCTGACCGACGCGCTTCGGATTCGCGAAGCGCACTCTCTGCCGTCGCGGACTGCTGTTTGTGGGACTGAAGAAGCGTGCGCTGCTCGGCCAATTCGAATCGCTCACGTTCGATGTCGTGCAGCACCGCCTCTAGCTTGTCTGCGGCGGCGTCGCGCTCGGCGATCAATTCGAGTTTGCTCTGTTTCGCCCCGGAACCCCCGCGCAACAGGTAGTCGGTCAGCACGTCTCCCGACCGGGTGATCAGCGTGATCGGGGTCGTGCTTCCCGCGGCGGCGAGTGCCGCACCCAGCTGCGGGTAGGCGGCACGGGCCGCGGCGAGGTCGGCGGCGATCAGTGTGGTCGCCAGGATCCCCCGAACCCCTTCCGGGGCGTCGACGACGGAGTTCGCCGAAACAAGACCAGGAAGAGCCGGCAGTTCGTCCGCGATCGATGACGAGCCGCGCGCACCGTTCGCCTCAGCGACGATCAGGTCGACCCGGCCCAGGTCGGCATCCCCGGCGTGCTCGACGGCCTCGAATGCGGCAGTGCGCGTCTCAGCGAGCACGGCGTCCGCCAGTGTGCCGAGTGCTGCGGCAATCGCCGCTTCGAAGCCCGGCTGCACGTGAATGTGCTCGGCGACCAGCCCGCGGATACCCGCGAGCCCGGCGGCGATGACGGCGGAGGAACCGTCTTTCTGGTCGAGCGCAAGCGACAGGGCGCTGCGGCGCGCAGCCAGGGCGTCCCGTTCACGCTCTGCGGCGTGCACCGTTTCGCGGAGGCGTTCAATGTCGGCCTCGACGGTCACGATCGCCGCGTTGGCGCGTTCGGCGAGTTCGGCGACGTCGGCGTCGCCGGCCTCGGCCGAGGCGTTGTTCGCCGCAGTCTCAAGTTCGGTGATGCGCTCCTGGGCGGCCTGGCGCCTGGCCTCTGCGGCATCGAGCGCGTTCTGCTGGCGCAACACCTCACCCCGCACGGCGGCCAGGTGCGAGGCAGCCGAATCGGCTTGCCCGCTCAGCTTGGACACCTCGAGGTCGTGAGCGGAGACGCGGAGCGCCTGGGCGGCGATCTCCTCGTCGACCGCGTCCAATCGGCGGCGTACGGTCACGGTCTCGGTTTGGGCGTCGATCCAGCCCGCCTCCGCCGTGGCGATGCCGGCGCGGAGCCGATCGATCTCGTCGGCGGCATCCTGCAGCATGGCCGACGTGACGCCGGGACCGCGGTCCTGCGCCGGGGTTTCAGAGCCGAGCAGGGCCAGGCGCTGGTTGGCCAGTGTGTAGAGACCGCGCAGACGTTCTTGCACCGACTCGAGGCCGAAACTCGTGCGGCGTGCGGCGTCGACGGCGTCGCCGATCTGCGCCTGTTCCAGCCGCTGCACGCGCGCCTGCTTCTGTTCGAGCTGATCCTGCAGCACGATTCGTTCGGAGTGCCGTTCGCTCTCTGTGCGACCGTGGGTGTCGAGGGCCGTGCGGAGGGTGACAACATCATCGGCGAGCAGGCGTGCGCGCGCATCCCGCACCACCGCGGCGATTCCTTGTGCTGTGCGGGCCACTTCGGCCTGCGCACCGAGGGGCTTGAGTTGCCGGCGCAGCTCGCCCGCCAGGTCATTCAACCGGGTGAGGTTCGTCTGCATCGCGTCGAGCTTGCGGAGGGTTTTCTCCTTGCGGCGCCGGTGCTTGAGAATGCCCGCTGCCTCTTCGATGAACCCGCGGCGGTCCTCCGGGCTGGCATGCAGAACCGCGTCGAGTTGCCCCTGCCCGACGATGACGTGCATCTCACGGCCGAGTCCGGAATCACTCAGCAGTTCCTGCACATCCAAAAGACGGCAGGTCTGGCCGTTGATCGCATACTCGCTGCCGCCGTTGCGGAACAGGGTGCGGGAAATCGTGACTTCCGAGTAGTCGATGGGCAAGGCGCCGTCGGCATTGTCAATGGTGAGCGTCACCTCGGCGCGACCGAGCGGTCCGCGTGTGGAGGTGCCGGCGAAGATGACGTCTTCCATCTTTCCGCCGCGCAGCGTTTTCACGCCCTGCTCCCCCATCACCCAGGCGAGTGCGTCGACGACGTTCGACTTGCCGGAGCCGTTGGGGCCGACCACACAGGTCACCCCTTGCTCGAAGGCGAATGTGGTCGATTGGGCAAACGATTTGAAACCCTTGAGGGTGAGACTCTTCAGGTACAACGCGCTCGCCCTTTCCTCTGGTGTGCTGGGGTGCAAGTCAACGGTACCCGACAGAGGGCCGGTGGGCCCTGAAGTGCGCGTCGTGTTCCGCCGAACGGGTAGTGTCCGCTCCCCCGCCGGGCTACGCTGTCACGCTATGGTCTCGTTCACCATCGAAGAGTTGCCGATACCGTCACGGCCAGGGGCATCCGGTTGGGCGGATTTCGCCGCATCCCTCGAGCTGCAGAACGCAGTCGAGGCCGAGGGTTACGGCTCCGACGAGTTAACCTTCACCCCCGAAGAGCTCCTTCCCGGTTATCACCACCAGGAGTACGACCCGCGGCGCCTCTATGCCGTCAGAGTCGGTGATCAGATCGTCGCCGGCGCCCGGACCGACGCCCAGGCCGAGGGAGGCGACGACTGCGTCTGGCTGTCACTGTCGGTGCATCGGGACTGGCGGCGTCACGGAATCGGTTCCGCGCTCGCCGCCCACGTGGAGGGTGTCGCCGTCGCCGAGGGACGCACCACCCAGTACGTCTACACGGTCTCCCCCGACGGCCCCGGTGATCGCCTGGCGGCACCGACCGGATTCGGATCCGTGCCCCGGGCGAATCCCGAGGTGAGGTTTCTGCTCGGCCGCGGCTACCAGCTCGAGCAAATCGAACGCGGAAGCCGCTTGGCCCTGCCCCTCGACCCCGTCGCGCTCGCCGAGCGGTTCAGCGTTGCATCGCGCACTTCAGGAGCCGAATACCGGGTTCACATCTGGGAAGGGATGACGCCGTCACGCTGGCGAACGGATGTCGCGGTGCTGTACACGCGGATGAGCACCGACGCGCCGTCGGCCGGATTGAACGAGCCGGAAGACGTGTGGAGCGTCGAGCGCCTCGTTACCTACGAAGAGAAACATCGGGCGAGCCCGCGCACGCTTCTGACCGCGGCCGTCGAGCATCGTCCGTCGGGACGCCTCGTCGGCTTCACCGAGCTGTCGGTTCCACCGGACACCGATCGCAGTGTGAGCCAGGAGTCCACCCTGGTGTTGCGTGGGCATCGCGGACACGGCCTCGGGATGCTGGTCAAGCTGGCGAATCTGCATCAACTGGCTATGCGGCATCCGGGCCGACCAGCCGTGACCACGTTCAACGCCGAGGAAAACCGGCACATGCTGCGGGTCAACGAGGAGCTGGGGTTCGTGCCGATGGGTTACGAGGGGGCGTGGAAGCGGGTCGCCTCGTAACCCATCCGCTGAACTAATTCTTCGGGGTCGCCCGGCGCAGTGCCAGGAAGCCGCCGAGGGCCGCGAACGCCGTCGGAATCAGGAGCCATGCGAAGATGCCGGCCGTGCCTTGCGCCACGAACCAGGTTCCGACCATGGGCCAGCTGCTGGTGTACGTGATCAGGGCGATACTGCCGAGAAGAACCAGGGCGAACGAGACCCAGAAGACGAGCATTCCGGGCATCCGCCAGCGCATGTAGATGGTCGCCACGGATGCGCCGACGAAGAAGACGAGCATCTGCATCACGAAGAAGGCGAGCAGGTCGACGTACCACCCGCTTTGCCCGAACCAGAGGGCGTTGAACATGTAGGTGCCGATGAACCAGCCGTTCGTGAGCTGCTCGATCTGGGTCAGCAGGGTGAAGGCCACGGCGTTGAAGGCGGAAATCAGCACGAACAAGAGTGAGGTACCGAGATAGAACTCCCGCCGCGTCACGCTGAAGCCGAGGGCGAACGGAAATCCGAACGCGATCGACTGCACGGCCACGACGATGAGGTACCACTGCGGTGCGAGCACGGCCCAGCTGTAGCGCTGGTTCTCCGTCGCTTCCACACCACCGAGCCCGTTCCCGGTGGCGAAGCCGATGATGTTCGAGATGATGATCGAAATCACAAAGGCGAATGCAACGATGAGCCAGGGAATCCCGATGTAGGTGCGGCGGTCGACGAGGTGCATCCGCACCACGCTCCACATTCGCGTCACGAAGGAATGCTGTGGTGCCGTCACGACCGGATCGCTCATGCTCGGTGTCTCCCTCAGGTCTGACGGTACGGGGGTGGATGTTGTGGTCATGCTGAGGCGCTCCAATCTGCGGTGGTGCGTGAGCCGTCGCGCGCGGCAACGCCGCTCGGCCCTGTCGTCAATCGAACAATCAGCTGCTGCAGGGAGACCGGGCCGAGTTCGACTCCGGCCGCGGAGGCACGGCGGTGATCCTCGCTGTTCAGACCGCCGACCGTTGCTGAGGCCAACCCGCCGATACGCTCGCGATGCAGCACGTCACGGCCGACGATGAACGCGTCGACATCGCTGGCGCGCCCGACGACGGTGCTGGCGCTGCCGCGCAACTCGTCGGCGTCCTGATCGAGCAGGATGCGTCCCTCATCGATGAGCAGCACATGCTCAAGCAGATTGCTCACCTCGTCGATGAGATGAGTGGAAAGGATGATGGTGCGCGGGTGCTCGGCATAATCCTCGAGCAGGCGGTCGTAGAAGATCTGGCGCGCGACGGCATCCAGGCCGAGGTAGGGCTCGTCGAAGAACGTGAGCGGTGCGCGGGAGGCGAGTCCGACGATGACCCCGACGGCCGAGAGCTGGCCGCGCGAGACCTTCTTGAGTTCGCGATTCAGCGGTACCCGGAAGTCGTCGACAAGTTGGGCGGCGAAGTCCGCGTCCCAGTTCGAGAAGAACCACGGCGCGCTTTTCAGCACGTGCTTCACCTTGTACTGCTCCGGATACTTCTGGCTCTCTTTGATGAAACAGATCTGCTGCAACACCCGTGAATTCTCGACGGGTTCTTCACCGAACACCGAGATGCGCCCGCTCGTCGCGAACTGCTGACCGGTGAGCATCTGCATCACCGTGGTCTTTCCGGCGCCGTTTCGCCCGAGCAGACCGTAGATCTTGTTCGCTTCGACGTCGAAACTCACGTTGTCGACCGCGGTAAACCGACCGAATTGCTTGGTCAGGCCGTCAACGCGCACGGCGGGAGGGTTTGTCATGCTCATGAGGACATCGCTTCTTTCTGTGTCGCGCTGCTCGAGGTCAGCGTCGGGCTGTTCTGGATCATCTCGGCCACCTGGTTCGGTGAGATGCCGAGCTTTGCTGCTTCGTCGAGCAGCGGCCGGAGGTAACGGCCCGGAAACTCGTCGGTGCGTGTAGTGACGAGTCGTTGACGCGCGCCGGTGGCCACGAACATTCCGATTCCCCGTTTCTTGTAGAGGATGCCGTCTTCGACCAGGCGGTTGACGCCCTTGCCCGCCGTGGCGGGGTTGATGCGATAGAACGCCGCGAACTCGTTGGTCGAGGGCACTTGACTCTCTTCGAGAATCACACCCTCGATAATGTCGTTCTCGATCTGTTCGGCGATCTGAACGAAGATCGGCTTGCCTTCTTCGATCAACGCTGGCCCGCTCTCTGGGTGAAGATGGTTCATTGGTTAGTTACTTGCGTAACTAACCAACCATCTACGCTCGCGGATGTCAAGGGTCGCCGAGAAATCCGTCGCGCGCGTCGAAAACCGCGACGCGCGACGAGCTCAACGCGCGTCGCGGTTTTCAGCCCGCGCGGCGCAGAAGCCATCGGGGGCGAGCTCGCCCAGGCGCGGGTCAGTCCGGGCGCGCGTCAGCGCAGACGCTGGCAGCGCGGACAGAAGTGCGAGGAACGATTCATGAACGACTCGCGCACGAGAATCGTGCCGCAACGCGGGCACGGCGTTCCGTGCTGCCCGTAGGCGTTGAGGCTGTGCGAGAAGTAGCCGGACTCCCCGTTCACATTCACGTATTGGGCGTCGAAGCTCGTTCCGCCCTCGACGAGCGCCTTGCCGAGAATCTCGCGCACGGCGGCCAGCAGCCGGGTCACCTTCGGGCGTGACAGCGAGCTCGCCGGCTGGGCATAGTGAAGTCGGGCAGCGAACAACGCCTCGTCGGCATAGATATTTCCGATCCCGCTGACGAGAGCCTGATCGAGAAGGGCACGCTTGATGCCTGTGTTCTTGCGGGAGAGCGCGAGTCCGAAGCCGGCGGCGGAGAAGGCCGGATCGAGCGGGTCGCGTGCAATGTGCGCCACCTGCGACGGGATGAGGTGCGCCCACTCCCCCGGCGTGGTGGCATCACCACTGAATCCGCCGACGAACCCATCGCGGGTGGGCAGCATCGTGTCGACAGCCATGCTGCCGAAGATGCGCTGGTCGACGAAGTTGAGCCAGAGCTCACCATGGTCGGGATGATCGAGGTGCAGACGGATGCGCAGCATCCGGTCACCCTCGGCGCCCGGGTTTCGAAGCAGCACTTGGCCACTCATCCCCAGGTGCATGACCAGGGCCTGACCGGAGGCGAGCGGGAGCCAGAGAAACTTGCCCCGCCTCACCGCGGCGTGCACGCGCTGTCCCTCGAGGGCGTTCACGAAGGATTCGCTGCTCCCGGTATGCCGACGAAGCGATCGGGGCTCGAAGATCTCGACGCCGGCAATGACGGCCCCGGTGACCGCCGGTTCGATTCCGGCGCGCACGACCTCGACTTCGGGCAGTTCGGGCACGCGTGGCCTCAGTTGCGACCGAGGAGGGCGCAGGCTTCGAGAGCCGCGGCCATCTCAGCGTGCTTCTTGCTGGTTCCGTGACCCTCAGCGCTGACCAGTGACCCGACGGTGACCGTGGCCACGAAGACCTTCGAGTGGTCGGGTCCGCTCTCGGTGATGGTGTAAACGGGTACACCGGCACCACGATGGGCCGCGAGTTCCTGCAGCGTCGTCTTGGGGTCCATCGAAGCGCCGAACCGCGTCGGATCGGCCTTCAAAGGCGCGATCAGACGCATGACGAGTTCAGTCGAGACGTCGACCCCGGAATCGAGGTAAACGGCACCGATGAGAGCCTCGACGGTGTCGGCAAGGATCGACGCCTTCTCGTTACCGCCGGTGAGCATTTCCCCGCGACCCAAGCGGATGTATTGGCCGAGACCAATGCTCCGCGCGACCTCGGCCAACGCAGCACTCGAGACGAGACTCGCCCGGCGCTTGGCGAGATCGCCCTCATCGAGATGAGGGTAATCCCGGTACAGCATGACCGTGACGGCCTGCCCGAGAATTGAATCGCCCAGAAACTCGAGTCGCTCGTTGGTCGGAA
Source organism: Leifsonia sp. 10L418 (assembly GCF_056395445.1). Classification (NCBI taxonomy): domain Bacteria; kingdom Bacillati; phylum Actinomycetota; class Actinomycetes; order Micrococcales; family Microbacteriaceae; genus Leifsonia; species Leifsonia sp. 10L418. Next base: position 104,536 of record NZ_JBFTJN010000001.1, read on the forward strand.
TTCCGCCATGTTCATAGGCGTAAGACCGGTGTGTGAGCGCGAGCTCCAAAAGTTGCGGGTTAATCGACACACCGAGGGTCGTCTGGAGCGACGAGCCCTCGGCCTGCATACCGGTCATGACTGGTATACCGAAAAGTATCGACTAAACGTCGGCGACCTTGCGGCCCTTGTACTCCATGAACAGCGGGGTGCCTGCGGAGTCTTCGACAACCTTGGCACGGTGCGGGAGGCTGTAGGTGACCTTGCCGTTTTCGAGCGTCTTGACCAGCGTGGGGGCCTCGGCCTTCCACTGTGAACGACGCGCGTGGGTGTTGCTTCGTGACTGCTTCCGCTTCGGAACTGCCATGACTACTTCTCTTCTCTATCTGTTTCAGCATGAATGTCTTCATCCGTGCCGATGTCTTCGAAGGCTTGGAATCCCGCAAGCGCGGACCACCGGGGGTCGCGCACTTCTTTCGGTTCAAGTACCGGGGATTCGGCAAGCCGCTGCCCGGTCTCCATGTCGAGACCTGGGCAATCCCGCCGGCAAACCGGCTGGAAAGGCAGTGACAAAACCACTGCATCCCTGATCAGAGGTTCAAGATCCACGTGGTCATCTTGAACTTCAAACTCAAAAGCTTCGTCTAAAGAGTACGCGAAAAGCTCCTGAAAATGAACTTGACGCGGGAACTCGATGTCAATCAGGCATCGGCCGCAGATTCCGGATGCCTGTGCAGACAGATCTGCGGTCACCAGAATGCCGTCGTGGATCGTTTCCAGGCGCAGGTCGGTGGCCATGATTGAGCCGGCTTTAACGGACACGAGTCCTTCACCGAGGTCTTCTGGAACCACGAGATCGAGGTGGCGCTCGTGCATCGAGCCTGGCCGATTGATGAGGTCACGCACTTCGACCGTGTATGGCGTTTTCTTGAACTTGGTCACGAGATCTAATTCTACGCTTCTCAAGATGGGAGCTTGCTCGGGTCAGGGCGGGCAGCGCCTCGGCCCTGCGGCAGAAGCGAAGCCGGCAGCAGCGTCGCGAGGAGACGGGTGAAGCGTGGGGCGCCGGAGTGAAGTGCGCCGACCACGAGCAGAACGTCGTGTTCTCGTTCGACGCCGCTTGTGCGATCGTCCCCGCGAGGGCGGCGATCGTATCGTTCCCGCTCCTCCTCGACGAGCAGTCGCTCCAGCGCGGCTCGCTCCTCGGCACCGGTCATCGCCGGCATGTCGGCCAGTCGCGCCGCGAAAGCTCGCGGGGATTCCGTGCTGTACACGCCGATGCGGTGATCCCGTGCGGTGTCGGTGAGTTCCAGCCAAGCCACACCGGCATTCGCGTCGCCGGATCTGATCAGAGCGCGGCGGCGGGCGCGGCGCAGCTGGCGGACAACCAGCGGCACAAGCAGCAGCAGCAACACGGCGAACACCGCGCCGGTCACCTTCCCCACCGTGTCGATCGTCTGCGCTTGAGCGGCTTCGGCAGGAATTGCCGTGCTCTGGCTCTGCCCTGGCTTGTCGGTCGGGCGCGGAATCGACGTCGGCGCCGCGGGGCTCTGCGTGCTCCCGGCGGGTGCCGGCTGATTGGGCCTGGCGTAGGCGGGCACGGTTCCGCGGCTCGGCGTCGGCTCAAACGGAACCCAGCCGATTCCGACGAAATACAGTTCCGGCCACGCATGCAGGTCGTGCGAGTCGACGGTGTACGTGCCGGCCGACGCCCCGGCGTTGGATTCGCGGGAGCCCGGAAGGTAGCCAACGGCCACCCGGGCCGGGATGCCGAGCGTGCGAGCCATGATGGCCATCGCCGAGGCGAAGTGCACGCAGTATCCGGTCTTCGATTCCAGGAAGGCGCCGATGACTTGGACTCCCCCGCTTTCAGCGCCATTCACGACGGGAGCCTTGGTGTCGTAGCTGAATCGGTAACTCCGTAAATAGTCCTGCAGGGCCACAGCGGAGTCGTAGGCGGTCGTCGCGCCCGCTGTCACGCTCTGTGCGGTCTCATCGATGATGGCGGGCCGCGGCGACGGCACGTCGAGCGAGCCGAGGATGTCCTCGGGATAGCTCGTGCTCGCGGCGCGCAGCTGTTCAGCTGTCGGCTCGAGTTGCAGCGCCGTGACGGTGTACCGCTGACCCCTGGTCGTGCTGTTCGAGCTGGTGATCACCTCTGCCGAGTCGTTCCAGAACCATCGGCCGTTCAAACCATCGACCGCAACGGCGGGTGACGGCGCCGGAAGCCAGGTCGTCGCCACCCCGTCGATGTCAACCTCGGTCCTCGACTCCGACGTCTTGACATCTGGGCCGAGCCCGGGGGGCCGGGTGATCTCGTCGATGGAGAGGCCCGTGCGCCCCGGAGGAGAACCGGACGTCCAGGTGGTTCCGACGAAACGGTCCAGAGTCAGCAGTTTGAAGTACGGAAGGGTCGTGGCCGTCGTCGTGTAATGAAGTACGGGGCTCGGATCGGGTCGACGCAGGTCTTTGCCGATGTCGACCAGGGGGCTGACCCCGGAACCGAACAACAGCCCGCCGGTTCCGTTTCCCACCAGCGGGCCCGCCCCGACCGGCGGGAAGACGATGCTGAGCATCAGCGCGGCAACAATTCCGATTCCGCCGACGACAAGCGAACCGCCGACGCGCCACTGCTCCACGCGCCGTCGCACTCGCTGATCGACCATCAGGAGAGCCAGGAAGGCGGCGGCGGCCAGCATCAACGCCACCACAGACGCTCCACCATCGATGAGCAAGCCGGGCGCAGCCAGCGGAATCAGCATCGGCACCCCCGCCAATGCGGGGGCCCGCCAGGCGATTGCGCAGGCATCCATCAGAATCGCGAGGAGTCCGGCCCCGACGATGAGCAAGAACATAATGCCGGCATCGACGTCTGCCGGAACGTTCTGCACGTAGATCGAATCGATGCCCTCCCCGACCAGGGCGTCCAGCCGGTCAATCGTCGCCGTCGTCGGAATCAGCCAGAGCAGACCGCTGCCTCGACCGAAGAACAAGGTGATGAGCATCACGAAGACGCCGACCTCCGCGAGCACGGTCAGTCGGGGGCCGAGTCCGCGCGCGCGGAGGAGTCCCCCGGCGCCGAGAACCACTGCGGCGGTGACCACCATCGGCAGCCACCATCCGGTGCCGTCGAGGATCGCGCCGAGGGCTCCGCAACTGACGGCGAAGAGAACCAGCAGGGCTGCAACGATTGGCCACTGGGCGTCAGGTACCCGCCGCTTCCTGCCGCGCGCGGCTCGTTTGCGCGCAGATTCTTCGGTGGCCTCCGGAGGCCGCACGACGGCCGGAGAACCGGGAGGTGCTTGCACCGGGATCATTTCTCGACCTTGCGCACACTCATCGCCTGCTCCCAGGCCCGACCGAAGTCTTCTTCGCGATGCACGGCCACGCAAAGCCAGCCGGAGTCGGCCAAGCGATCGATCATCTCTTCTGACACGGTGTCGAGCACGAAGGCAACGGCGGGGTCGGCATGCACGCGCAGAACGTCGAGGGTGTGGACATCCTGATCATCGACCGCCGACAGAATGGCGAAGGTCGGTTCGAATCCCCGATCTGCCGACGACTCTGTGCGCCGCGGGCCGGCGGGAGAACCATCGACCGGCGCGGCGACCGGAACAATTCCGGCCAGACCCTCGAGCAGGGCACGATCGCCGTGCAGACCGGTGTAGGTCGCGGGTACATCGCCGTGGATGGCTGCCGCCTCACTGCCAGGCCCGTCGGCGCGCAACTGACTCTGTCCGAGTTCAATGACCTCGAGGCGGTAGCCTGCCTCCAGCAGATGCACACCGATCGAGGCAACGAACTCGATGCTCAGCTCGAAGGCGGAATCGCCGGGGTTCATCACATCGAAATCGCGGGATGAGTTGGCGGCCTCCGTCGTGTCGAGCACGATCCGCACCGACGGGTTGCTGCGTTGTTCCTCTTGTCGCACCATGATCTCGCCGCGCCTGGCCGTGGCCGGCCAATTGACCCGCCGCATCGGATCCCCCGGGCGGTACTCCCGCGCGATGAGTTCATCCGCGTGCGGATTATGGTGGCGTTGCAGCTCGTGGTTTGCTCCGTCGCCGCCGACGACGGACAGCCCGCTGCCCGGAAGCCACGCGACGCGCGGCGTCACGACCAGGTCGTTGGCCGACCCGCAGGGCCGTTGCGAGAACGCCAAGCCGAACGGGTCGAACCGGGTGAGCACGAGTGGACCGACGTCGTAGACGCCTCGCTCGTCCGGGGTGAGGGTGTAGTCGACGGTGGCGGTCTGCGGCCGGTGCGGCGCGCCGCCCAGCACCCCCTGGAGTCCCGGGAGAACGGCAGAATCCGGCCCGAGCAGCCCTGCGGACGTGAGCTCTGTCCAACGGATGCCGTTGAGGGGTCCCGCCGACAGATTCTGCAGCCGCACCGACACCGACGCCGACGACCCCGCAGCGACGACGGGCGGCCGGAACACGCGAGTAATCTGCACCCGCACCGGCCGCAATCCGACCACGACCGCCGCGACGACGGGAACAAAAACGAGCACGCCCCCGATGAAGAGCAGGTCCTGACGTCCGAGCAGATAGGCGACGGCCAGAATTGCGGCAGCCACGATGAGAAAGACTCTGCCGCGCAAAGTCAGCCGCGGAAACCAGACCGGAACCGCCGGTCGCCGTCGTGGGGACATTGTCGTCAGCGCGCGACACTCACCGGAACAGGTGTCGCCGCAAGGATTCGCAGCACGATCTCCTCGATGATCGGCGCGCTGTCTTGGCGATGGTGGCCGACGGCCCGGCTGGTCGGCATGAGACGGTGCCCGAGCACCGCGACGGCCAGGGAGTCGATGTCATCGGGCAGAACGTAGTCCCTCCCATGCAGGGCGGCCTGGGCCTTGGCCGCTCTGATCAGTTGGAGAGTGGCGCGCGGGCTCGCCCCCAGCCGGAGGTCACGATCATCCCGCGTGGCGCGTACGACCGCCACCACGTATTCCTTGACTGCGCTGGAGGCAAAAACGTTGCGGGCGCCCACCATCATCGCTTTCAACTCCTCGACCGACACGACCGCTCCGATCTCAGACAGCGGGCTCGTGGTGTCACGGGAATCGAGCATGGCCAGCTCCGACGAGGTGTCGGGGTAGCCCATCGAAATCCGGGCCATGAACCGGTCACGTTGTGCTTCGGGCAGCGCGTAGGTGCCTTCCATCTCGATCGGGTTCTGGGTGGCGACGACGGTAAAGGGGCTCCCCAGCGGGTAGGTGACACCATCGATGGTGACCTGGCGCTCTTCCATGCATTCGAGCAGAGCCGACTGCGTCTTCGGGCTTGCCCGGTTGATCTCGTCGCCGATCACGATGTTGGCGAATACCGCGCCGCGCTTGAACTCGAACCGCCGCTCAGCCTGATTGAACACCGACACGCCCGTGACGTCGGAGGGAAGCAGGTCGGGGGTGAACTGGATGCGACTGACGCTGCAGTCCACGGAGGCGGCCAAGGCTTTGGCCAGCATCGTCTTTCCGACACCCGGCACATCTTCGATCAGGAGGTGCCCGCCGGCCAGCAGCACCGTCAGCGCCGTGTGCACCGCGGCCGACTTGCCATCGATGACCTTTTCGACGTTGCGGACGATACGGGCCGCAGCCGTCTGGATCTCAGCGACGGCCGGGATCGAGCCGTCAGCGAGCCGGGAGGAATTCGCACCGTGTGTGCTGCCGGCCGGTTCCCCGCTCAGCCCGCCGCGCACCGCCGCACCCTCGACGGGAACAGTGACATCTCGGCCGACGCCCTGGTCGGTCGAGAGTGGAAGCGAGCCCGGGTTCACACGCGCACCTGTTGCAGGTAGCGGGCGACATTCGACGGCACGTAGGGAGCGATGTCACCGCCGAGGGAGGCGACCTGACGCACAAGTGAACTTGAGACATGGGCGTGGGCCGGGTCGGGCAGTAGAAAGATCGTCTCCACCGACGCCAGATTACGGTTGACGATAGCCATCGGGGTTTCGTAGGCCACGTCAACCTGCGAGCGGATGCCTTTGACGAGAACACTCGCGCCGACTTCCTGGCAGTAGTCGACCAGCAGACCGACGCTCCAGGAGGCGACGACGATGTTGCCGGGCAGCTCAGCCTCGGCGATCGCCTCCTCCAGCAGGGAGACCCGCTGGGTGATCGGCAGCAGCGCCGACTTGCCGGGGTTGTGCACAACGAGAACGTGAAGCTCATCGAAGAGGCCGGCGGCCCGTCCGATCACATCAAGGTGCCCGAGGGTGACGGGGTCGAAAGAACCAGGGACGACGGCGATCCTGTGCATAGGGATCACACTAGCGCCACCGGTAATCCACCGCTTCGTTCAGAGGCAACCTCCAAGCTTGAGCGTGTCCGCGCAGAAGCGGGCGGATGCGATGAACTCGCGACCGCCCGCGCTGCTCGCCCTGCCCGGTGGCACTCGAAATCAGCGCACCGGGTTCCGGCCCCGGTGCTGCCTCTCAGCCGTATTCGGGGAGGGCGATCGCGTCGGACTTGTCGAGCAGTCGAGCGACGAGCTGGCGCATCGGCCAGTGGTGCATCATCCGCGCCGAGAGCACCCGCATCCGGAGCATGAAGCGCCCCTTCGGAAGGAAGCCGTTGACGCCGCCCGGGGGCAGCGTGTGGGACGCGGCGACATACGGCCGCATGACCTTCTCGTAGCGCGAGAAGGCCGCGGCGTGATCCCCCTGTGCACGGCCCAGCTCACCGGCCAGCACGTACGCGCCGACCAGGGCCAAGCTCGTGCCCATGCCCGTGAGCGGCGAGCCGCAGTAGCCCGCATCTCCGAGCAGCGCGACCCGGCCGCGGGACCAGCCCTCCATATGCACCTGGCTGACTGTGTCGAGGTGAAAGTCGTCATCCGCATCGGCCGCCGCGAGCAGCTCCTCAGATCGCCAGCCCATACCCGCGAAGACCTCGTGCAGAAGACGCTTCTGGCTGGCGACGTCGCGCCGATCGACGTCCACTCCGGTGTCGGCAAAGGCGAGCATGGCCTTGGCGGTGCCGCCTCGCTCCGGCCGAAGGGCGAGCATCCTGCCGGGCTCGTTGTACATGTCGAACCACGAGTCGAGTGGTCCGGCATCCCAGACCGTGCAGTAGCCGAGGTAGGCGCCGAGGTGGACCACGAACTGGGACTCCGGACCGAAGGCGAGCGATCGCACACCCGAGTGGATCCCATCGGCTCCCACGACGAGGTCAAAGGTGCGTGTGAGCCCGCTGAGGAAGGTGACGGCGACGCCGTCGACACCGTCCGACAGCGCCGTGATGCGGTCGCCGAAGATGATCTCGGTGTGCTCCTCGACGAGGTCGTGAAGGATCTCCGTGAGGTCGCCTTTCATGATCTCGATCTCGGTCACCGGACTGCCGTCGCCGACGAACAGATCAGCGGGCATCGTGGCGAGCTCCCTGCCGGTTCTGTCGATGTAGCGCAGCCCCTTCTCGTGCACGATGCGTTCTCGAACGCGCGCCATGATTCCCATACGCTGCGCGACCACCTCGCCGAGACCACGGAGGTCGACGGCCTGTCCGCCGAGTCGAAGATCGGGCGCTTGCTCGACGATCGTGGACCGAATGCCCTGCCGGTGCAGCCAATGCGCGAGGGCAGGCCCTGCGATCCCTGCACCTGAAATGAGTACACTGTATTCGTTCATAGCTCGAACGGTAGTACAAGCAATGTACGCCGTACAAGTGTTCTAGTTTTGAGGGTGGTGTACTAGTACGGTGCGTGTGACTTCTCAGAGCATTGCGGCGGAGATCGCCAAGCGGATCGTGTCGGGAATTCTGGGCCCCGGCGATCGAGTCCCTTCGGCGCGCGGGATCACCAAGGAGTGGGGAGTCGCAATTGCCACCGCCACGAAGGCGCTTGCGCAGCTGCAACTACAGGGGCTCATCGTGTCGACGCCGGGCATTGGGAGCGTGGTCGCATCGCCGGCCGCCCCGTCGCCGGCACACCTGTCGACCGAAAGGGTCGTGGCGGCCGCCATCATGATGGCGGATGCGGAAGGCATCGATGCGATCTCGATGCGACGCATCGCCGCCGAGCTCGGCACCTCGACGATGTCGCTGTACCGGTATGTCGAAAGCAAGGACGGCCTCGTCCTGCTCATGATCGATACGGTGCTCGGGGAGGATTCCTTCCCACCCCCGTCAGACTCGGACTGGCGTGCCGATCTGGAGGTCTCCGCCCGGTTGCAGTGGGCGGGCTTTCTGCGGCATCCGTGGCTCGCCGGCGTGATGTCAATCACGAGACCACAGCTCGTGCCGAATGGATTCCGTTATACGGAATGGTGTTTGCGAGCACTCGCTCCGCTTGAGTTGAGCATGGAGTTGATGATGTACATCAGCGTCATCGTCTTCAGTCACGTCAAGGGGATGGCGATCGACATCGCCTCCGAGGCCGAGCAACAGCAAGACACGGGTCTCACAGCCGACGAATACATGACGACACGATCCCCAGACATCGCGGCGATGGTATCGCCGCAAGACCTCCCGCTGCTCGCCTCCCTGGTGCGATCAGACGACTTCGACCTTGACTTGAACGCCTTGTTCGAATTCGGGCTCCAGCGATTGCTCGACGGAATCGAAGGCTGGCTCGCCCGTACGCCTGTCGTCGACAACACGACCCCCAGCGCAAAGAAGCCCCTGGCCCCCGGGGAAGCCTGATCGTTCGTCGCTCCCCCGTCGGAGAGCACGATGGGCTGAGTCGAGACTCAGCCCTTGCGGAGCCAGGAGCGCTCGGACTCGTCGAGCCGGCGCCGCACCGCTGCGGCCAGTGGCGGAATGCTCGACAGATCGGGATCGTCCCCGATGAGTTCGTGTGCGTGGGCACGGGCCTGGGTGATCAGCTCGCCATCCGTGGCGACGCGAAGCAGCCGCAACGACGACTTGCCACCTGACTGCTCGCCACCCAAAACGTCACCTTCCCGCCGCAGCGAGAGGTCGGCCTGGGCCAGTTCGAAGCCGTCGAGAGTCGATGCGACGGCATCGACGCGCTCCCGGGCGAGGGAGTCGGCCGACGCGGTGGTCACGAGCAGGCAGAGCCCCGGGATCTCGCCTCGTCCCACCCGGCCCCGCAACTGGTGCAGTTGAGAGACGCCGAAGCGATCGGCATCCATCACGACCATTGCCGACGCATTGGGTACGTCGACGCCGACCTCAATCACCGTCGTCGCCACGAGGATGTCGATGTCACCCGCGGCGAACGCACGCATCGTCAGGTCTTTCTCGTCGCTCGACATCCGACCATGCAGCGGCTCGATCCGGGCGCCGGCGAGCTCGGGTTTGGCGCGCAACTCGGCGAGCAACCCCTCGACGGTGATCGGCGGTGTCTTCACCTCGTCGCCCTCACCGGCAGGCGGCGCTTCCTCCCCCGGTTCCCGCAGCTTGGGCGAAATTGCGGAACAGACGACGAAGGCCTGGCGGCCCTGTGCGAGCTCTTCGGCGAGCCGCGTCCAGACGCGCATCGACCAGGCGGGTTTTTCGGCGAGCGGTACGACGAAGCTCTCGATTCCTTGGCGCCCGGCCGGGAGTTCGGCGATGGTGCTGACATCCAGGTCGCCGAACACGGTCATCGCAATGGTGCGCGGGATCGGAGTGGCCGTGAGCACGAGCACGTGCGGCGGCTGGGCGCCTTTCAAGCGCAGGGCCTCACGCTGTTCGACCCCGAATCTGTGCTGTTCGTCGACGACGACGAGGCCGAGGTCGAAGAAGTGAACAGTGTCGCTGAGCAACGCGTGGGTGCCGATGACAATGCGCGCCTGGCCGGACACGGTGCGTAGCAGCGCCTTCTTGCGGTCGGCGGCCGGCAGCGCTCCAGTGAGCAAAGTCGGCATGAGCTCGGCCGCACGGTCGGGTCCGAGCATGCGCACGATCGAGCGAAGATGTTGTGCCGCGAGCACCTCGGTCGGCGCAAGAAGGGCCGACTGTCCGCCGGAATCGGCGACCGCGAGCATGGCGCGCAGCGCGACGACCGTCTTTCCCGATCCCACCTCGCCTTGCACGAGACGGTTCATCGGACCACTCTCGGCCAGGTCCCGGGCAATTTCGCCGCCCACCTGGCGCTGGTCGCCGGTCAACTCGAACGGAAGGGTGCCATCGAAGTGATCGAGAAAACCGCCGGGCGTCGGCACGCGAGGCCGCGTCGCCCGCCCGCGGGCCGCATTGTGCTGCAGCACGAGCGCGCATTGCAGAACGAACGCCTCGGTGAATTTGAGCGTGTCTCTGGCCGCGCGCCAGTCGGCATCCGTTGCCGGACGATGGATCTTCTCGAGGGCGTCGCGCTGAGTGAGCAGTGAGCGTTCGGCGCGCAGGGCACCGGGCAGCGGGTCGGGCAGCGGGCCCAAGGCGTCCAGCACCAACGCCACGGTCTTCGCGATCTGCCAACTCGCCACTGTCGAGGTGGCCGGGTAGATCGGAATCGGCGCCTCGACCCAGCGCCGTTGCGCATCACTGTCGCGCGGAGGTGCGTCGGCGTCGTCGGTGAAGAGTTCGTAGTCGGGATGTGCCAGCTGCAGGGCCCCCTTGTAGTCCGTCACCTTGCCGGCGAAGATGCCGCGCATGCCGCGGCGCAGCGCTTCGGCGCGCCACTTCTGGTTGAAGAAAGTCAACGTGAGAATGCCGTTGCCGTCGGAAATCTTGACCTCGACGATGGAACCGCGCTTGGACTTCATTTCCCGGAGATTGACCGACAGCACTTCGGCGACGATCGTGACGCTCTCGCCGCGCGGCAGCTCGTCGAGCGCAGTCAGCTCGCCGCGACGGGCGTAGCGACGAGGGTAGTGGCTGAGCAGGTCACCGACGGTTTCCATGTCGAACGCCTTGGCCAGTGCCTGGGCCGTGCGACCGCCGACGACGGCCGAGATCTTGGTGTCGAGGGTGGCGTCATAGATCAGCGGCTTGGCGGGTCCGGAGGCGTGCGCCGAAGGCTCGGCCGACGGGTTGGGCAGAATCGGCGCAGCGTCAGTCACCCCCCTATCTTTTCATTCCCCGCCTCGCTCTGCCGATAGGCTCAAAGAGAGATGACTCGAATTGTCGCCGGTTTCGCCGGCTCCCTGACCTTGGCCGTTCCGAAGACCGGTACCCGCCCCACCAGCGACCGTGTTCGCGAGGCGATCTTTTCGGCGCTCGACGCGCGCGACGCCATCAGCCACACCCGCGTGCTCGACCTCTACGCCGGCTCCGGCGGCCTGGGCCTCGAAGCCGCCAGTCGCGGAGCACGTTCTGTTGTGCTCGTCGAGAAGGCCTCGAGCGCCGCCGCAATGTGCCGCAAGAACACCGAGGCCGTGTTGCGGATGGCCCCCTCACGCGACGCCCCCAAGATTTCGACAACCGGTCAGTCGGTGCAGGCCTTCCTGAACTCGGCCACCGGCGAGTTCGACCTGGTCTTCATCGACCCGCCCTACGACCTCGACGAGGCCGAGCTGACCCAGAACCTAGCGGCGCTCGCTCCCCTGCTCTCCGAGGACGCCCTCGTGGTTCTGGAGCGTGGCTCTCGCTCGCCCGAGCCCGTGTGGGGCACCGGCCTCGTGCCCTCGCGTCGCAAGGCCTACGGCGAGACGATCGTCTGGTACGTGGAGCCGGCCCTCCCCGACGCCTGATCTGCTGACTGGCTCACGCCTGACCTCACCATCTGACCGTGCGCATCCGCCCATCACACGTCGCCGAGTTTGACCGTTCCGGTCGAAGCACCCCGGCACACCAGGGTGTTTCGACCGCAAATCTCAAACTCGGCGCGAGGGATCAGCCGACCGCACCGTTCCAGCCACGGTAGGGGTCCCAGCCATTCTGGTCGTGCGGGGCACCATCGACGAGAATCGATCCCGCCTTCGCCGTGACGACCCCGATCGCCCGAAATCCGGTGGGTAGCGGCACGTCGGCGGGGAACGTCGCGAGCAGACCGTGGTCTTCTCCACCGCCGAGCGCGACCTCGATGCGCTCCCCCAGCGCCGATGAGTCGAAATCGATGCCGACGCCGCTCGCACGGGCGATCCGTCCGGCGTCGATGGCGAGCCCGTCAGAGACGTCGAGCATTGCCGTCGCCCCGCCGAGCGCGGCGACCGGGCCGAGAAGAACCGGCGGTTCGGGGCGAAGCTGGGCGTTGAGGGCCTCAGGATGCGCGAGCTTCAGCTCGTCCGCACGCGCGGCATCCGGGTTGCCCGCCTCGTCGACACCGTGCCGAAACAGCAGTTCGAGACCGGCCGCCGCGGCGCCCAGGCGACCAGCGATCGCCACGACATCGCCGGGACGCGCGCCCGAGCGCAGAACCGGGGCGCGCCCGCCCAGATCGCCGAATGCCGTCACGGCCAGCGTGAGGGTGTCCGACGCCGACAGGTCGCCTCCAACGACCCCACAGCCCGGGGACAGGGCTTCGCAGCAGGCTCGCAGTCCGTCGGCGATGCCCTCGATCACGCTGATCGGTGTGTGCGGGGGCGCCGCGATGGCCACGACGAGCGCCGACGGTGTCGCACCCATGGCCGCGACATCCGAGAGGTTGGTGGCTGCAGCCTTCCAGCCGAGGTCGTTCGGCGTCGACCAGGCCAGCCGGAAGTCAGGACCGTGGATCATCATGTCGGTGGTCACAACGAAGCGCCCGTCCGGTGCGGCGATCACCGCCGCATCGTCACCGGGGCCGAGCAGTTCGGCGTCAGCGTGCGGCAGACGCGGAAAGATGCGAGCAAGCACTTCGCCCTCGCTCAGGTCGGCCAGGGTCAGCGTGTCGGCACTGGCCGATCTCGGCGAAGGAGGGGTGCTCGCAGCATTCGTCATATCTGAAACGGTAGCCTGAAAGGGATGACTCTCCGATTCCGCGCGCGCCACGCCGCACTCCGCCCCGCCGCACTCGCGGTCCCCGTTCTCTTCGTCGGCGCCCTGCTGCTCTCCGGCTGTGCCGCGGCTGTTCCGCTGCAGCCGGCCCCCGACGCCACGAACGCGAAATGTGCCGATGTCATCGTTCATCTGCCCACCTCCGTCGCCGACAAGGCGGAATTGGAAACCAACGCGCAGTCGACCGGCGCATGGGGGGAACCCGGCGCGTCGTCGATTCTGCTGCACTGCGGTGTGGAGGTTCCCGGGCCGACGACCCTGCCATGCGTGAGCATCAACGGCGTCGACTGGATTGAAGACGACACCGACGCCCCCCTCTACCGATTCACGACGTACGGGCGGGAGCCCGCCGTCGAGGTCGTCGTCGATTCGAAAGCTGTCGCCGGATCAACCGTGCTGGCCGACCTCACGAACGCCGTCAGCGTTCTCCCGACCACCGGAGCGTGTCTGGGCGCCGATGACGTGACGCTCCCCTCTGACGCGCCGACCCCGTAGCACCCGTCAACGTCAGCAGCCCCCGATCCGTGATCGGGGGCTGCTGACGTACCTGTGATGGATCGGGTCGAAGGCTACGATCCGTGCCCGACCCGCGCGAGTGCCACCTCGATCAGCTCGTCGATCAGCTGCGGGTAGGTGAAGCCGCTGGCCAACCAGCACGTGGGGAACATCGAGATCGGGGTGAAGCCCGGCATCGTGTTGAGCTCGTTGACGACCCAGCCGTCAGCGGTCAAGAAGAAGTCGACACGGGCGAGCCCGGCTCCGCCGATCGCGTCGAACGCGCGAATCGCCAGCGCCTGCATCTCGGCCAGTTCCGCAGCGGAGAGATCGGCCGGGCAGACCAGGTCGATGCCGGCCGCCCCCTCATACTTGGCGGCGAAGTCGTAGAAGTCGCGACCGCTGACGATCACCTCACCGGCGACGGATGCCCGGGTGGGCGTTCCCGGGCGATCTTGCAGCACGGCGACCTCGATTTCGCGCCCGACCAGGCCCGATTCGATGAGCACCTTGTGGTCTTCGGCAAACGCCGTCGCCAACGCCTGGGCCAGCTGATTCGGAGTCGACACCTTGCTCACGCCGACACTCGACCCGGCGCGGGCCGGTTTCACGAACGCGGGAAGACCGAGTTCGGTCAGCGCCTGCTCTGCCAGCGTGGAGTCGGCCGCGTGCGCGTCGGCAGTGATCGTGCGCCACGGCGCCACCGGCACTCCGGCCTGCATCAGCACCGTCTTGGTGAAGTGCTTGTCCATGCCGAGCGCCGAGGCGAGCACGCCGGAACCCACGTAGGGCAGACCGATCAACTCGAGCATCCCCTGCAGGGTGCCGTCTTCGCCGAAGGGCCCGTGAACGATCGGAAAGACCAGGTCGACGTCACCCAGGTCACGCGTTTCGCCGCCATCCGTCACCCGCAACGTCGTGTTGCCCGCGCTGTCGGGCCAGATCACTCGGGTGCCGTTGTCGACAACCTCCGGCATCGCTGCCGGGTTCAGCGCAAACTTGGTGGGGTCGTCCGCTTCGAGGATGAACGCGCCGTCGCGCGTGATCCCGATCGGGATGACCGTGTAGCGGTCGCGGTCAATTGCCGCCAGTACCCCGCCGGCTGTGGCGCAGCTGATCGAATGTTCGCTTGAGCGACCCCCAAAGAGCAGCGCTACCGTGAGCTTGTCCGTCATCAATCGTCCTTTCGCCCTGCGGTTCCCCAGAGTCGGTGGTCAGGTGGGGCGCGATGTCCCTCGGGTTCAATGTTCCGGCAAGTACCTGGCGCACCTGCTCGACAATAGGCATTTCGACGCCCTTGGCGCGCGCCAGTTCCAGAATCGGGCCGACGGATGCGAGACCCTCAGTGGTCTGCTGCATCTGCTTGGTCACATCATTGATGCTGTAACCCTGGCCGAGAAGGCGTCCCGCCGTGTTGTTGCGCGACAGCGGCGACTGGCAGGTGGCGATCAGGTCGCCGAGGCCGGCCAGACCGGCGAGTGTTTCGGGGTGAGCGCCGTAGGCGACGGCGAAGTCGGTCATTTCGACGAGTCCGCGCGTGATGATTGAGGCCTTGGTATTCTCGCCGTAGCCGACACCGTCGACGATGCCGATGGCCACGGCGATGAGGTTCTTCAGGACGCCGCCGAACTCAGTGCCGATGACATCCGTGTTCACATAGGAACGGAAGTAGCGGGTGTTCGCGAGCATCGCGACGGCCTGCGCCGTCTCCAGGCTGCTTGACGAGACAACGGCGGCCGTCGGCTGCTCCTTGGCAATTTCCAGCGCCAGGTTCGGCCCGGAGATCGCGGCGATACGCGACGGATCGATCGGCAGCACTTGCTCGATGACCTCGCTCATGCGGAGGCCGGTCGAGCGCTCGACGCCCTTCATCAGGGAGACGATGATCGCGTTGGGCTCGAGATACGGCTCGGCGGCGATCAGGTTCTCGCGCAGCGACTGGCTGGGAACCGAGACGAACACCTGCTGGGCACCGGCGAGGGCCAGATCGAGTCGTGACGTGGCGCGCAGCCCGACCGGCAAGTTGATGCCCGGCAGGTAGTCGCTGTTGCGGCGCCCCTCGGCGATTTCCTTGGCGAGCTCGGGTCGGCGCGCCCAGAGCATGACGTCTGCTCCACCGTCGGCCAGAATTTTGGCGAACGTCGTTCCCCAACTTCCGGCTCCGAGCACAGCAACGCGGGGGGCAGGCTGAACCTTAGGCTTCAAAACGGCCGGTCTCTTTCTGGTCGTGTTCGGCAGGGTTCCACCGCACTGCAGGGGCTTTCTCCCCGCGCAAGTCTTCGAGCAGCGCGGTGATGGCATCCATCACCACGGCTGTCGCTTCATTCAGCGTTGTTGCGTTCAGCGGGAGCCCCTGAAAACGGGACAGGTCGACCGGGTCGCCGATCTTCACCGTGATCGTCTTGCGCGGAAAGACACTGATCTTCTTCGAGTAGCGGGGCATCAACTCCTGAGTTCCCCAGTGCGCTGCCGGAATGATCGGGATGTCGTGCTCGAGCGCGATGCGAACGGCGCCGGTCTTGCCACGCATCGGCCACAGATCAGGATCGCGAGTCAGCGAACCTTCCGGGTAGACGACAACCATCTGGCCGTTCTCAACGAGTCGCTCAGCAGCCTTCACCGGCTCGCTGCCACGCACGGAACCGCCACGCTGCACGGGGATCTGGCCTGACTTCCGAAGCAGATATCCGATGACCGGAATCTTGAAGAGGGAGCCCTTCGCCATGAACCGGGGCAGACGCCCGAGCTTCCAGGCCACCACACCCATCACAACGGGATCGATCTCGCTGTAATGGTTGGGTGCGAACACGAATGCTGTGGTGCGCGGAAACTTCTCCCGGTCTTGAATTTCGTACTTGGCGACGAGATTCATGAATGGCAGAGCGATCGCGGCCAAAAGCCAGAAGATCGACGGACGGCTCTTCTCCGAGCGCACGCGTGACGCAGGCGACGACGCGGAGGACTCAGGGGTGGGTTTCGATGGCACAGCCCTATTATCCTTCGAGATCGAAGTCAGCCCCCAACAGCTCCAGCTTGGTGATGAAGTTTTCGTAGCCACGAGCGATGATTCCGACGTTGCTGACCGTGGACGTGCCTTCGGCCGACAGCGCGGCGATGAGGTGGCTGAAGCCACCACGCAGGTCGGGAACCTCGATGTCGGCGCCGTGCAGCTTCGTCGGCCCGGTGATGACGGCCGAGTGGTTGAAGTTGCGCTGGCCGAAGCGGCACGGGTGTCCGCCGAGGCATTCCTTGTGAATCTGAATTGTCGCGCCCATCTCGACCAGGGCGTCGACGAAGCCGAAGCGCTGCTCATAGACGGTCTCGTGAACGATCGACACGCCGTGCGCCTTGGTCAGGGCGATGACGAGCGGCTGCTGCCAGTCGGTCATGAACCCGGGGTGCACATCCGTTTCGATGATGACGGGCTTCAGCTCTCCACCGGGGTGGTAGAAACGGATGCCGTCGTCGTGGATGTCGAACGCGCCACCGACCTTGCGGAAGACGTTCAGGAAGGTGATCATCTCGGCCTGGCGTGCCCCGCCGACGAAAATGTCGCCGTCGGTGGCCAGTGCTGCGGCAGCCCAGCTGGCAGCCTCGTTGCGGTCGAAGAGCGCACGGTGCTGGTAACCCTCGAGTCGCTCGACACCCTCGATGCGGATCACACGGTCGGTGTCGACGGTGATGATCGCGCCCATCTTCTGCAAGATGTTGATGAGATCCATGATCTCCGGCTCGATCGCCGCGCCCTTGAGCTCGGTGATCCCCTCGGCACGCACGGCGGTGAGCAGAACCTGCTCGGTCGCACCGACGCTCGGGTAGGGCAGGTCGACCTTGGTGCCCTTGAGGCCGTTGGGCGCAGACATCCGGATGCCGTTGGCCTGCTTCTCGACGACGGCACCGAACTTGCGCAGCACGTCGAGGTGGTAGTCGATCGGACGGTCGCCGATGCGGCAGCCACCCAGGTCGGGGATGAATGCCTCACCGAGACGGTGCAGCAGCGGTCCGCAGAACAGGATCGGAATGCGCGAGGAACCGGCGTGGGCGTCGATGTCGGCGTAGTGCGCGCTTTCAACGTTGACCGGGTCGAGAATCAGTTCGCCAGGCTCATCGCCGTCGGTCACCAGGACGCCGTGAACCTCCAGCAAGCCACGCACAATGCGCACGTCGCTGATGTTCGGAACATCTTTCAGCACGCTCGGCGTTTCGCCGAGCAGCGCGGCGACCATTGCCTTGGTCACCAGGTTCTTCGCACCCTTCAGCTCGATACGTCCAACCAGAGGCGTTCCGCCGCGGATGGTGATCCGATCACCGAGGAGGCCGACGGCTGCGCCATGGTTCTGCGCGTCTTCACCGAGTGTGCTCACAAATTACCTACCTTGCAGGGAGAGTGCGGGGTCGCCATGACTCCCGCTGGGATTCGAATTCAGAAATCCGCGCCTCATCGCGCAGGGTTAGGCCGATGTCGTCGAGACCTTCGAGCAGCCGCCATCTAGTGTATTCGTCGATCTCGAACGAGACTGTGAGGTCGCCGATACGAGCTGTTTTGTCCAACAGATTCACGGTCACTTCAATTCCCGGGTTCGCCTCAATGGCGCTCCACAGAAGCTCAGCGTCTTCCTCGGTGATCTGACCGGCAACAAGACCCTGCTTGCCGGAGTTGCCGCGGAAGATGTCGCCGAAACGCGGGCTCAGCACCACGTCGAACCCGTAGTCGCGCAGGGCCCAGACGGCGTGTTCGCGGGAGGAACCGGTGCCGAAATCGGCTCCGGCCACGAGAACGCGGGCTCCCTGGTACGCGGGCTGGTTCAGCACGAATTCGGGGTCGGCGCGCCAGCCGGCGAAGAGTGCGTCTTCGAAGCCCGTCTTGGTGACGCGCTTGAGGTACACAGCGGGGATGATCTGGTCGGTGTCGACGTTCGAGCGGCGCAGGGGCACGCCGACGCCGGTAACTTCGCTGAACTTTTCCATGACTACTTTGCTCCGTCCAGGGTCAGGTCGTTCTTCGCCGTTGGATCGAGATCCCACGGGCTTGACAGGGTGCCACGGATGGCTGTGGCGGCGGCGACGAGCGGAGACACGAGGTGGGTGCGTCCGCCCTTGCCCTGTCGGCCTTCAAAGTTGCGGTTGCTTGTCGAGGCGCAGCGCTCCCCCGGGGCCAGCTGGTCCGGGTTCATGCCGAGGCACATTGAGCAGCCGGCAAAACGCCACTCGGCGCCGAAGTCGGTGAAGATCTTGTCGAGGCCTTCCGCCTCGGCTTCGAGGCGCACGCGGGCAGAACCGGGGACGACGAGCATCCGGATGCCGTCGGCCATCTTTTTTCCCTTGATGATCTCGGCGGCGGCGCGCAGGTCTTCGACCCGGCTGTTCGTGCAGGAGCCGAGGAAGACCGTGTCGACACGGATGTCCTTCATCGGGGTTCCGGCGACGAGGTCCATGTACTCGAGGGCCCGTTCGGCGGCCGAACGCTCGTTGGCGTCGCTGATGTCGGCCGGGTTCGGCACGGGCTCGGAGAGCGAAACGCCCTGACCGGGGTTGGTGCCCCAGGTGACGAAGGGTTCGAGCGTGTCGGCGTCGAGGATGACCTCGGCGTCGAAGGTGGCGCCTTCATCGGTGGCCAGCGTGTTCCAGTAGGCGACGGCGTCGTCCCAGTCCTGCCCGACCGGCGCGTGCGGGCGGCCTTCGAGGTAGTCGTAGGTGATCTGATCCGGCGCGACCATTCCGGCTCGGGCGCCGGCTTCGATCGACATGTTGCAGATCGTCATCCGGCCCTCCATCGAGAGCGAACGGATGGCGCTACCACGGTATTCGAGCACGTAGCCCTGACCGCCGCCGGTGCCGATCTTCGCGATCACGGCGAGGATGATGTCCTTGGCCGTGACGCCGGGGCGGAGGGTGCCGTCCACGGTGATGGCCATCGTCTTGAAAGGCTTGAGGGGCAGCGTCTGGGTCGCCATGACGTGCTCGACCTCGCTGGTGCCGATGCCGAAGGCCATCGCTCCGAATGCGCCGTGCGTCGACGTGTGCGAGTCGCCGCAGACCACGGTGATGCCCGGCTGGGTCAAGCCGAGCTGCGGGCCGACGACGTGCACAATGCCCTGTTCGATGTCGCCGAGAGAGTGCAGTCGAACGCCGAACTCCTCGCAGTTGCGGCGCAGGGTTTCGATCTGGGTACGGCTGGTGAGATCAGCGATCGGCCGATCGATCGCCAGCGTGGGCGTGTTGTGGTCTTCCGTCGCGATCGTGAGGTCGGGGCGGCGCAGAGGGCGACCGGCCAGGCGCAGGCCGTCGAATGCCTGCGGGCTGGTGACTTCGTGCACGAGGTGCAGGTCGATGTAGATGAGGTCGGGCGTACCGTCTTCACCCTTGGCGACCAGGTGCTTGTCCCAGACCTTTTCGGCCAGAGTACGGGGGTGCTCGCTCAACGTTGATGCGTCATTCATTGTTGTTGTTCTTCCTCAAGAAGGTGGTGGTCAGCCAACGACAGACTCCGCGACGAGGGAGGCCTTAGAACGAGGACTCGTCGCGGCACAGAAGAAGAAGTCGACCGGACAGCATGGATTTAGGCTAACACCTCGACCGGGCGTGAGAGTGACTCCACGACGATAACCGTCACGTTGTCACGCCCCTGATGGGCCAGCGCCGCGTTCACCAGAGCCTCGGCGCGAGTGAGCTCTGTCTCGCCTGTTCCCGCAGCGCCCCGAGCGTCGAAATCAGCCAGAATGCGGGTCATTTCGCCGAGAGACAACTCGTTGCTCAGGCCGTCTGAGCAGATCAGAAACGTCTGACGCCCGTCGATCGGAAGAAGCCAGACATCCGCATCGGCATGATCCGACAGCCCGATCGCACGGGTGATCACGTTGCGTTCCGGCCACGTCTCAGCGTCTTCTGGGCGCAGGAGCCCGGCGTCGATCATTGCCTGGGCCGCCGAATGGTCGACGCTGAGTTGAGACAGAAGGGCGCCGTCCCAGGTGTAGATGCGGGAGTCACCGATATTGAAGGCCATCCAACACAAGCCGGTCCCCTCGCCGGCGTCGACGAGTGCCACTCCGGCCAGCGTGGTTCCGGCGACGGCCGCGCCGACATCGTCGGCCGCGCTGAGGTCGTGAACGGCATCGTTTGACGAATGGATGGCATCGAGGATGCGTTCGGGTGTTGACGGCAGGTCTCGTTCGATGTGCTCATCGAAGACGCGCACGACGGTTTGGCTCGCCACTTCGCCTCTGGCATGGCCGCCCATCCCGTCAGCGACAAGGTAGAGGGGTGATCCGGCGAGAAAACTGTCCTCGTTTGCGCTCCGCACCAGGCCAACGTGGCTGTGTGCGCTGAAACGGAGATGAGTGTGTTCCGTGGCCAGAACCAGATCTGATTCTCCGTGTTCGCTCACCGGCGCTCCGTTCAATTCTTTCGGCACATCAGTCGCCCTCACTCACATTAAGTGCGACATCCGGCAGCCAGGCAACGTCAGTTGTCACGGCCACCGGATGTCAACCGTAGCAAGGAGCGGTTACTCTCCGTCGACCGGGCGAATTTCCTCGGCCAGTGTGTGTCCGCGACGGCGGGCGTCCCGGCTCGCCTTGATGAGGCTCGCGATCGTGGCCACCGCCATCGATACAAGGATCACCGCCAGCGACGTCCAGGTGTCGATCTCCGGTGCCCACTCGATTCCCTGTCCACCGTTGATGAACGGCAGCTCATTGGTGTGCATGGCGTGGAAGACGAGCTTGACTCCGATGAAGAACAGAATGAACGCAATGCCGTACTTGAGGTACTCCAGACGGTCGAGCAGACCGCCGAGCAGGAAGTAGAGCTGGCGCAGTCCCATCAGGGCGAACACGTTGGCCGTGAACACAATGAATGGGCTGGTCGTGATACCGAAGATCGCCGGAATGGAGTCCAGGGCGAAGATGAGGTCGGTTGTACCGATCGCGATGAACACGATGATCATCGGCGTGAAGATCTTCTTGCCGTCGACGAGAGTGCGAACCTTTGCGCCGTCGAACGACGGGGAGATGTTGATGTGGCGGCGCAGGTAGCGGATGACGCCGTTCTCGGCGTCCTCGACGTCTTCTTCCTTCGACAGCGCCTGGTGCACAGCGGTGTAGAGCAGGAAGGCGCCGAAGATGTAGAAGATCCAGCTGAAGTTCTCAATCAGCTGCGCGCCGAGCAGGATGAAAATGCCGCGCAGCACGAGCGCGATGATGATGCCCACCATCAGCACTTCCTGCTGGTATTTCCGGGGAACAGAGAACCTCGCCATGATGATGACGAACACGAAGAGGTTGTCAATCGAGAGGCTGTACTCAGTGATCCAACCGGCGAGGAACTGACCCGCGAATTCGCCGCCGGCGAAGATCAGCATCAGCAGAGCGAAGACAAGAGCGAGGCCCACGTAGAAGGCGACCCAGAGGCTCGCCTCCTTCATCGAGGGGACGTGCGGTCGTTTGTACACGATCAAGAGATCGGCGACCAAGATCAAGGTCAGAACGACAAGGGATCCGATTTCAAACCAGATCGGGAGAGCAAGTTCCACGGGGGGCCTTTCAGCGGTCGGGGTGCGGGTAGCACAAATCCCGAAAGTCTCTCCCGCACCGAAAACCGGTGCCACCGCGTCCGGAGCTACAGCGGTGCAGCCCGTATTGACGATCGCGGCGTAGAGCCTGAATCAGGCTCAGAGGGATACTCCCCTTCGCAAGAGAAAACTCTACCGGATCGCCGGACCAAGGGTGATTCCAGGATCCCCCTCGTGAGACCGGCCGACAAGTCGCAGAACAAAAAAGAACCCCCGAATCCTTGAAGAATCAAGGTTTCGGGGGTTCTGTGTTGGTGACCCCAGCGGGATTCGAACCCGCGTTACCGCCGTGAGAGGGCGATGTCCTAGGCCGCTAAACGATGGGGCCGTTTTGCAACTCATTGAGTATGTCATAGGTTCCGCAGCAGGATCAAATTGAGCGATTCAGACGTACACGCGGAGGGCTCCCGGCACAATGTCGACCTGCACAGGGAGGGCCCCGACGCGTTCCCCGTCGGCATAGGCGACGACCCCGTCCGCGTCGATCCGCACGCTCCGGCACCGCGTCAATTCAACCTTCGGATGCCGCGTATGCGTTCCGGAGAATACTTTCGGGAAGACGCGAAGAAACGCCACGCGGGACAGGGGTTTTACGATGAACAGATCAAGCAACCCATCATCGATTTGCGCGTCGGGAGCGATTTTCATTCCCCCTCCGATCGACACATTGTTCGCCACGGAAATCAACATCGCGCGTCGCTCGCTGGCAACACCGTCAACGGTCAGCCGGTATGAAATCGGACGAAAAGTGAGCAGCTCACGAAGAATTGCGAATGTGTAGCGGCTCTTCCCCCTCGGGCGTGTCATTTGGTTTGCACGTTCGTTGACGATGGCATCGAAGCCCGCGGAGAGCGCTCCGGCGAACCAGGTGGTCAGTTCGCCATGCCGAATTCGGGCGGCGTCGATGACGCGAGGCTCTCGTTCCAGCCCCTCGAGAAGGTGAATGATCGATTCCTCGACATCCTGCGTCGGAATCCCCAGCCCTCGAGCCAGATCGTTTCCGGTGCCGCACGCCACAATCGCCAAGGGCAGCGGCGTGCCTGCCGCAATATTCGTGCCGAGACTCACCATCCCGTCTCCCCCGACGACGACGAGCACGTCGATGCCGGCTGCGACGCGCTCTTCGACACGAAGGCGTAACAACTCGATGTTCGCCTCTTCAAGGGCGAACACCTCGTGACCGATGGCGCGAAGTTCATCGACGACACGGGGTCCGACATCACGGCGATGACCGAATGAGGCTTGCGGATTAATCGCCACGGCGATACGGAGGGCGAGCACAGGCATAGAGGAGATTATGGCGGCTGCGCGGACCACCGATGTGCCACGCGGTCACGCATGACGCCCCGGATGACGTGTCGGCGCCCCCGATTGTTGCAAAGAAGCGGCGGGGGGTGTTGGCTCGACCCATGCATCTCACCAAGCTTGAACATGCCGCGTTGATCCTCGAACTCTCCGGTCAGAAGCTGTACGTCGATCCCGGGTCGTTCACCACACCGTTGACCGACACCGCACATGCAGTGGGGATCGTCATCACCCACGAGCACGCGGACCATTGGACGCCTGAGCAAATCGACCGCATTCTCGAGTTGAGTCCCGACGCCACGATCTACGGTCCGGCCGGCGTCGCGGCGGCAAGCACCGACCACCCGGTGACGGTGGTCGCGGCCGGTGACACCGTTGAAGTCGGACCGTTCACACTGCGATTCTTTGGCGGCAAGCACGCCGTCATCCATTCCTCGATCCCGGTGGTCGACAACGTCGGTGTGCTGGTCAACGATGAGCTCTACTACGCCGGAGACTCATTCACGATTCCGGAGGGCGTCGCGGTCGGCACGCTCGCGGTTCCGGCCGGTGCACCCTGGTTGAAGATCAGCGAGGTCATCGACTACGTACTCGCGGTGAAACCGCTGCGCAGCTTTCCCACCCATGAGATGGTGCTCTCCCGGGCCGGCAAGAACCTCTCGAATGCGCGGATTCAAGCCGCAACCGAGCAGGGTGGTGGCGAGTTCTTTGCTCTCGAGCCGAACGACTCGCTCGACCTCTAGCGGTGATTGAGCGCAACCGGTGATCGAGCTTGTCGAGATCACGTGACCTCGTCTCGACATCGGCTCACCGGGTCACTTCGACAGGCGCAGTACATCGCTCGACAAGCTCGACCACCGGGGCATCCGTCGACGTGCGGTGTCCTGATTCGATCCGCTGCCCCCAGAACGTGCCGCCGATGATCAGGGCAGCACCGACAAGGCCGATCAGCCCGAGGGTCTCGGCACCGAGACTCACCCCGACGAGCACCGCCCAAATCGGTTCGGTCCCCATCAGCAGACTGGCGCGCGCTGCCGAGGTGCGTTGCACTGCCCACAACTGAGCGAGAAACGCGAAGACACTGCAGGCGAGCCCGAGGTAGAGCACGCCGAGCCATTCGGCGACACCGAAGTCGATCGCCGCGTCGACGAATCCCGGCGCATCCAGAGCGACGAAGATCGTCGTGCCGACCAGCATCTGCACCAGCGTGATCGTGATCACGCTGAACGAATGGGAGCGAGTGAGCCGACCGAGCATTGTCACGTGGAACGCACGCACGCACGCCGCGGCGAGCACGAGCAGATCACCGACGTTCGGGGTCTGAAACCCATTCCCGGAGACCAGCAACGCAACGCCGACCACGGCGATCACCGCGGCGATGAAGAAGGGACGTGGCAGCCAGTTGCGCGCCACCACCGATTCCAGAATCGGCGTGAAGATGATGGTCAAACTGATGATGAGTCCGGCGTTCGTCGCCGACGTCACCGATACCCCGGCCGTTTCCAGCAGGAGGATTGACGCTTGAGTCAGCCCGAGAATCCCGCCGACCGCCCATTCGCGACGAGTCGGCAGTTCTCCGCGTACGACGAGCCACACGGCCAGCAGGGCGACGAACGCCACAGCGAATCGGAGGCCGAGCACCACCATCACACTCGCCTGCTCTGTGAGCTCCTTGGCGGCCAGATAACTTCCGCCCCACACCACCGCGACGAGGATGAGCACCAGGTCGATGCGACGAGCGGAGATGCGGGAGATGACGTTCACAAGGTCCATCGTGACAGTCATTGTGGTGAAGAATAACTACGCCTTCCTGAAGGATAGGTTTAGCATTCGCTTATGGATCTGCATCAGTTGATGATTCTGCGGGAACTCGGCGAACGCGGCAGCGTCACCGCCGTTGCTCGTGCGCTGTTGGTGACGCCCAGTGCGGTCTCCCAGCAGCTGAGCGCTTTGCAGCGGGATGTCGCGGTCAGGTTGACGGAGAAACGTGGCCGGAGACTCGTGCTCACCCAGGCCGGAGAGGCCCTGGCCCGGGCCGCGGTGGGCGTGTCGATCGCGATGGCCGATGCCGAGCGTGCGGTTCAAGCTTTTCGTGAGGACCCTGTCACCCCGGTCTCCGTCGCGGCTTTCCACAGCGCGGGCTTCGCGTGGTTCGGCGCCCTGATCGAGGCGTTGGCCGCCCACAGCGCTCCCCCAGTGAGTGTGAGCGACGAAGACCTTCCTCTGTCCGATTTCTCGGCGCTCGTTGCCGACTACGACCTTGTCATCGCTCACCGCATCGACCATGAGCAGCGTTGGCCCGTCCACCTTGCCGTGACACCCCTGCTCTACGAGCCGTTCGATGTCGCAGTTCCGCGCGGACATCCACTCGCGACGCGCACCTCCCTCAGCGTCGCCGATGTAGCGGGAGAGAAGTGGATCAGCCCGCATCGCGGCTTTCCCGTCGCGGGCGCGCTCGACATCGTTGCTATGGCGTCCGGGGGGCCGCTCTCCATCGCGCATCGCATTAACGAGTTCTTTGTGGCGGGTCGCGTCGTCGCGTCCGGAGGCGGCCTGGCACTGATGCCGCGTTACACAATGAAGCCGGGTCCCGATGCAGGCTACGTACTGATCCCCTTCAGCTCACTTCGAATCGGTCGTCAGATCGACGTACTCAGCCGACCGGAGACATTGCTGCGCGCTTCGGTGCGCACGGTGCTCGACACACTGGTCACCGTCGCTCATTCGAAGCATCCTGAGCCAGATGGCGATTCGGCTCGCTCCCCCTTTGTTTAGAGCCGGGTCAACCCGTTGCTGAAGATGACAACACCGATCACCAGCATGATCACGATCGATACCGTGCGATTGTTTCGCTCCAACCAGCTGCGGACCTGAATCAAGCGCGGTTCCATCCGTGTCGGCGAGGCGAGGGTGAGAATCACGGGGATCGAGACCGTCACAGAGGCGACGAGGGTGTAGATGAGGATGACGATTGACCCGGAGGCGACGTTCAGGTTGTCGGCGGTGATCGAGACCCCGACGGCGGCGCTGAGGAGCAATGCTTTCGGGCGCAGGTTGAGGCCGATCGCGAGCCCGAACGCCGAGAACGGGCCGATTGAACTCACCGCGCGCAGCCACCGTGGCAGGGAGTCGGTGGGAGGCCGCCCCAGGGCCTTTCTCCACGAGACGATTGAAAAGACGATGAGGGCAATCCCGACGACCATCAAAACAATTGCGATACCGAGGTCTGCTTTTCGCACGGTGCTTTTCGGAATCAGGTTGGCGAACACCACGAAGGCTGTCGCAACGCCCGCCAATCCAATCAACCATCCGATCAGAAAGGGAATGGCCGATCGATTGCGATTCGGAGAGAGCAGGATCAGGATGATCACGGTGATCGGCACTGAGCTGAGCGCGACGGCTACCGCAATGGGAAGAATGTGACCCACAGCCTGCAACATCGGCCGGCCTCTCTTCGTCATGTGTGGTGTCGCCAGTGAGCTGAATCTACTCACATGACGCGATTCTGACAGATCGCCGCCCGGAGGAACAGGCACATCGAGTTCGTTGGGGAAACCGTGTCGTTGCCATTCGACACCGGCGAAGGCCACCCGCTCTGGATGAGAGAAAATCCAACGGAATTTCCCGGGCTCGGTAATACTGGTGCTGCGACTTCCGGAAAACCGGATGTTCACCTTCGCAGAGAACGGCGCAGGCAATGAGACGTAAGCGAAGTTCCGACAGCACCGACGTCGCCGTCAGCGTGCCAGAGGAGCCAAGACGGGCGCCGTCAGCTGGCTTCCCGCGTGGGACGATCCTTCTCATCGGCCTCGCGGCTGCGACCGTGACGGCGATCGGCATCGGCGGTATCAAGGGCATCCTCGCACCGGTGTTGTTGACGCTGATTCTGAGCATCTGTGCCCATCCGGTGCGGACCGGTCTCGAAAAGCGCGGCGTACCGCATGGGCTGGCCACGGGTTCAGTCATCCTCGTGGTCTTCCTGCTCCTCGCCGGGTTTGCTTACACGCTCATCATCGCGTTCGCGCAGTTCGTTGACATGCTCCCGCAATACTCGGACCAATTCGCCGAGATCGGCAAGAACATCGGTGCTTGGCTTCAAAGTATCGGGATCAGTCAGAAGCAAGTTGAGACGGTGGAATCGAGTTTCGATCCGAGCTCCATCGTGAACTTCTTCAGCGGCCTTCTGGGCAGCGTTTTCAGCATCACCGGGGCCCTGGTCATCATCTTGACGATGCTCATTCTGATGAGTGCTGACGCCGTGTACGTGCCGACGATTCTGCGGCAGCTCCGCCCCAGCCGACCTGACCTGGTCAATGCACTCACCGGCTACGCGACGAATGTACGCCGCTACATGGTCGTGACGACCGTTCTCGGCGCCGTGCAGGGCGTGCTCAACACCATCGCGCTCGTGATCATGGGTGTACCCGCCGCGCTTCTCTGGGGTCTGCTTGCCTTTCTCTGCAGCTTCATTCCCAACGTCGGCTACTTCTTCGCCCTCATTCCGCCGATCATTTTCGGCTTTTTGGTGGGCGGATGGCCGACAGTCGTCGCGGTCATCGTCGTCTACGGCATCATCAATGCAGTCGTTCAATCGATCATCCAGCCGCGCGTGGTCGGGAATGCCGTTGCACTCAGCCAGACGCTGACCTTCTTCTCGGTCTTGTTCTGGGCCGTGATCATCGGACCGATCGGCGCCATCCTCGCAATCCCCCTCACGCTGATGGGTCGCATGGTGCTGATCGATGCGAACCCCAGCGCCCAGTGGATCAGCCCGGCCATCGGCGCCACCGCCGAAACGCGCACGATCATGAAGTCAGACGATGCCGCAAAGAAACAGGAACGACAAGCCAAACGGGGTACCCACGGGGCGTCGCCCCCAGGCGATCCCGAGCCAGACGGCGAGTAAAGGCACAGGTGGCCTCGGCATGAATGCCGATATCGGTCAATAATGATCCACAGCCAGACGATCGGGGACGACATGCCAGAGTCAGACCAAGAGGAGCTTCTGCGTCGCCTCAGCGAACTTGAAGCCGAGAACCGCGACCTTCGCGTGCGCACCGCTTTGCTCGCCGAATCGGGAACGACGACGTCGGCGCGTGCACCGCACAAACGGCCCTGGGGCTGGACCGTGCTGGCGACAGTGCTCATCGTGCTCGGAGCGATCCTGGCTCCCGTGGCAATCGTCGCGACCTGGGCTCAGGTTACGCTGACCGACACCGAGAGGTTTGTCGCTACCTACGCCCCTCTTGCCGAAGAGGCGGCAGTTCAGGCCTACGTCACCGACGAAGTCGTCACGCTCATCAACGATCGCGTCGACATTCCGGCGATCACCTCGGATGTAATCGACGGGATCACATCGCTCGGGACGGGGCCGGCAGCGACGAAGGCGCTCGACGCACTGAAAGGTCCTGCAGCGGCGGGGCTGCAGTCGCTGATTCAAAACCGGGTGGCAAAGTTCGTCAGTTCAGAGACGTTCGCCACCGTCTGGGAGCAAGCGCTGCGCATCACCCACAAACAGTTCGTTGCGACAATGCAGGGAAACCCCCAGGCGGCAGTGGCCATCGGCTCTGATGGATCTATCGGCGTGCAACTCGCCCCCATCATCGAAGCCGTGAAGTCGGCCCTCGTCGAGCAGGGCATTACCATTGCCGAACAAATTCCGACGATCAACCGCACCATTACCGTCGCCCAGTCGGATTCCATCCCGACGGTACAGCTCGGCTACTCCTTGGCCGTCGCCGCCGGTGCGTGGCTCTCCTGGGTCGCCCTCGGGTTGCTCGCCGCCGGCGTGTTGGTCGCACGCCGCAAGAGCCGCGCCTTGATCTGGGCCGCGGTTGCATTGGCGATCACCTCGGGGCTCGCCGTAGCGGCCTTTGCCATCGGACAGGGTGTGTTCATCACCTCGGTCAGCCCGTCGCTGTTGCCCAGCGACGTAGCCGGCATTCTCTACGCCACGGTCATCGGGGCGATGCAGGACACCGCCGTCGCTGTGCTGACACTCGCACTTGTCGTCGCCATCGTCGGCTGGCTGGCCGGCCCGTTCGACACACCACGCAAGTTGAGGGGCTTCGTCTCGGCGGGAACGGCGTCACTACGCAATGCGGCGGCACGACGCGGTTTGACGACCGGGCGTTTCGGTGAGGCGCTCTACGCCCAGCGCGTGCTGATCCATGCCGCGATCGCGGTCATCGCGGCCGCCGTCATCGTGTTCGTGCGACCGATATCGATCTCATTGATTCTCTGGACGCTCGTCATCGCGCTGATCGTACTCGCGCTCGTTGAGCTCCTCCAGCGGCCGCCGGCACCGGAGTCGGATTCAGGCCCTGAGCCGTCCGACTCGGATCTGGCTTCTCGTCCGCCCGGAGCGCCTCAGCCAGCGGAAACGTCTCAACCATCGGAAGCGTCTCCGCCGACCGAGGCGTCAACCGCCGATGCCGATGGCACGCCGACAGAGGTACTCGACGCAAAGAGGTAGAGCAATCGACCGCGGTCGCCCTCAGACGACGAGATCCGAGTCCGAGACGACAGCGGTTTCCTCGGCCGACGAGCGCTCCCGGCGACGCGACAGAGTCGCTCGTCCGGCCCTGGCGAGTTCCATCAGGATCGGAATTCCGGAAACGAGAACAATTCCGATGATGAAGTATTCGGCATACTGAGCGACGAACTCGATCTGGCCGAGGAAGAATCCGATCAAGGTCAGTCCGACGCCCCAGAGGAACGCGCCGATGAGGTTGAAGCTCACGAAAGTTCGGTAGCTCATCCGGCCAACACCCGCCGCGACGGGGACGAAGGCGCGGAAGACGGGGAGGAATCGGGCCATTACGATGGCCTTCCCGCCGTGCTTTTCGAAAAACGCATTGGTTCGTTCGACGTTCTCCGGGTTGAAGAAACGGCTCCGCTCGCGCTTGAATACCGCGGGCCCCGCCTTGCGTCCGATGTAGTACGCCAGTTGGTCGCCGGCGAATGCCGCGACGAAGATCACTGCTGCGGTCACCCAGATCGGGAAATCGACGACGCCGGTCGCTGTGAGCAGCCCCACGGTGAAGAGTAGGGAGTCGCCCGGCAGAAACGACAGGACGATGAAGCCGGTCTCAATGAAGACGACGCTGGCCACGCCCAGAAGAATGAACGGACCGAACCAGCGGATCAGCCAGTCGGCGTCGAGGAATTCGAGTCCCGGAATGCTCGTGAACATGGAGAAGATGGTTTCCTTGCGGTTGTTGGGCTGGCCGCAGGCAGCGCCGAATGTCGACAGTGGCCCACAGGATCGGCGCCACACGGCGCCTACGTACGAAAAACCCGCGTGATTACGCGGAAGTCTGTGGGCAGTTTATCAACTGCCCTGCGCCGATCCGGGCTGGTTCACACTCACACGGGCGGCTCCCAGCACTTTCCTACCCGGCGAGGCGGCGTCTAGTCCGGCGATGGTCTCGTCTCACCACTGCGCGACACGATCCCACGAGCTGAGTCCCGATGACTTCCGCGGCCCGAGGGTCAGCGGGGGTTATCCCCACCGCGCAGGTGTGGGTCAGGTGGATGGCTGGGCCCTGGCCCAGCCGAAAGACTGGTTGCATGCCTGCAATCCGACTGCGCCGCCCGCGCGCCACCCTCGTCGTTGTTGCCGCACTCGCGGCGGCTGCCCTCGCGGTGACCGTCGGCCTGAGTGCCTGCACCCAGTTCTCCGGCGGCGGAACAATCTCCACGATCGGCTCCGTCGACTTCGAGAGGCCGCTCATCATCCCTCCCCGTGCTGAGTCCACCCTTGACTCGCAGGGCAGACGAGTCTTCGAGCTTGACGCGACGGCAGGAACCAGCCAGTTCGTCGACGGCAAAAACACCACGACGTGGGGCTTCAACGGGGCATACCTCGGCCCCACGCTCGTTGCCCAACGCGGCGAGGAGGTCGTGGTGAATGTGCGCAACGACCTCTCCGAGCCGACGACCGTGCACTGGCACGGCATGCATCTGCCGGCGGCCATGGACGGCGGCCCCCACCAGATGGTGCAGCCCGGTGCGAGCTGGTCGCCGCAGTGGACAATCGACCAACCGGCCTCCACACTCTGGTATCACCCGCATCCGCACGGCGAGACCGAGAAGCATGTCTCAATGGGCCTGGCGGGCATGTTCATCCTGCACGACAATGCCGAGGCCGCTCTGCCGCTCCCGCGAACCTATGGCGTCGACGACATCCCCGTGATCGTGCAGGACGTGCGTTTTGACGCAGCTGGCGAGTTCGTCACGTCGACGCGCGGCTTCGTCGGCCCCATCGGCAACCAGTTACTCGTCAATGGCACCGTTGGCCCCTATCTTGACGTGACCACGGATGTCGTGCGCTTGCGCCTGCTCAATGCGTCGCCGGCTCGCATCTACGATTTCGCCTTTGCCGATGGACGCGACTTTGCACTGATCGGTACCGACGGCGGGCTGCTTGAATCGCCCTACGCTACCCCGAGCATCCAATTGTCACCCGGAGAGCGCGCTGAGATTCTGGTGTCGATGACTCCGGGCGAGACGGTGGCATTGCAATCATTGCCGCCCGACCTCGGGATCGACGCGGCGGTGTCAGGAATGAACGCCGGAGCCGACAGCTTCGAGGTGTTGGAGCTCCGGGCGAACGCCACTCTCTCCAGCATCGGAACCATTCCCCCTGCACTAGTACCGATGGAGCGGCTCGACCCGGCACGTGCAACAGGCGAGCGCACGTTCAGTCTCGATGGCCTTCAGATCAACGGCACGAGCATGCAAATGGACCGAGTCGATGAGGTCGTCGAGCTGAACTCGACGGAGATCTGGACTGTACGCAACGACATGGACATGCCACACTCCCTTCACGTTCACGATGTGCAGTTCGAGCTACTCACGATCGACGGCTCGGCGCCCGGTCCGGAACTTTCCGGTTGGAAGGACACGATCTACCTGCGGCCGGAAAGTGAGTATCGCATCATCATGCGTTTCGAGGACTACAGCGATCCGACCGTCCCGTACATGTATCACTGCCATCTGCTCTGGCACGAAGATCAGGGGATGATGGGCCAATTCGTCGTGGTCAAGCCGGGCGAGCGGGCGAGCCTCACACCGGGCACGGGCCACGACCACTAACGGACCGATGTGCCGACGACTCGGCCGGGAAGAAACGGGTCCAGAAAACGCTCGCGCGTTCCTGACCCAACTATCCCTCACCTGAACTGAGGAGCACTCGTAGCTGTGATTCGGGCGAACTGCCACGAGTGAGATCGAGCGTCGTTCCCGAATTGAAATGGTCGATGACGCGCGGATCGACATAACTCGTGCGGGCGATTGCTGGCGTGTTTCCCAGAACGAATGCCGCCTCACGCATCGCCTCGGCCAGAGCGGTCGCTCGTGCGCGCCGGGTGTGTTCCGGACCATGCTTTGCCAAACTGATGGCGGCTGCGGTCGTGCCGTGGAGCGTCCGGAAGTCTTTCGCAGTGAAATCGCCGCCGGCTACCGCACGCACGTATTCGTTGATTTCTGCGGCCGACAGCCCGTGCCATCCTGAATCGTTCTTCCAGGCCAGGAGCGGGGCCGCGGGACCCCGGCGTTTCCGAGCTCGCACGAACGCGGCGAGGTCGGCGTCGTCAATCTCGCTCTGCCACTGCTGCCCGCTCTTGCCGGGAAACGACAGGGAGACGATGTTCGCGTGCGTCGACGCGTGGGCACACAACAAAGTGGAGATTCCGCGACTTCCGTATGCCCGAGCGTATTGTTCGTTGCCGATACGCAAGGATCCGACATCCAACATCCTGAACGCGGCGGCCAGTGCGCGTTCCTGGGTGGTGCCGCCCGCTCGCAACGTGCGCGTTATTTGACCTCGAACTCTCGGAAGCACTGCGGCGAGATCAAGTGCCCGCTCGAACTTGATCCGATCTTTGTGTTCACGCCAGCCGGGGTGGTACAGGTACTGACGTCGTCCCGCGGCGTCGATCCCAGTCGCCTGAATATGTCCATTCGCATGAGGCGCTATCCATACCGCGGTCCACGCGGGTGGAATCGCCAGCGCATCAAATCGCGCTCGGAGAGATCGGTCGCGCACGGTCGCCCCGGTCAGATCTCTGTAGCTGAAGCCTCGGCCAGACCGCACCCGTGCAAAGGCGGGAACCGAAGTGTTGCTGCGACGGAGTCGTGTCACCCCTCGCCCCAGGTTCCGTGTCAGACGTCTTTTCTGCCCGTCATGGCCCGGAAAATGAAGAGAATCACCGCGATGACGGCAAGAACGATCCCCACCCAGAGAAGGAACTGCAGGGACTGCACGAAGCCACCGGTGATGAGAAGAACAACGGCGACGATGACAACAATGATGAGCAAGAGATTCATGTCGGTTACCTTTCTTCTTTCATGCGACAAGTTCGCATTGCTGTTGAGAGGAGCAGTGCCAGGCTCCCATCCAATCACTGACCTGGCATTCCTGCCACTGAATGGGAAACGACGCTTCTCCCGTGTTCGCATCCATTTCGAGCACTGCCTCAATACCGAGGGCGAGAGTACATTCGGGCCTAGACGCGACGAATCGTGTGCTGTGGATCGGGTCAAGAAGAGAAAGAGGTGGAAGTCCGATGGATACAACTGCGCTGGTGTGGATCATTGTCGGGATCATCGTTCTGCTCGTCATTGTGGGACTGATCCTCTACGGGGTAAACAGACGTAGCCGGCAACGGATGGAGCAACAGCGTGCTGCTGATCAACAAAAGGCCGCAGACCTGCGTGAGAATGCGGCGCAAGTTGAGTTGGACGCACGCGAGAACGAAGCACAGGCGGCGCGCGCCCAGGCCGACGCCGCACAGGCTGAAATCGACGCCGAACGGCTCCGCCGGGAGTCAGCGAACTATGAGTCGGACGCGAGCAAACTTCGCGACGATTCGTCAGAGCAGGCTCGGCGTGCCGACGAAATCGACCCGCGTGTCGACGACGACCGCCCGAGTGGGAGTGTGGACGAGCGGCGCCCGGGCGGCGGGCTCTAGGCCCGTGCTGATTGGGTGATCCTTCGAATGGAATTGTCAATCCCTTTCGAAGATCTGTGGTCGGATTTAGGTTTTTCGGAGGTCGAATACACGACCGAATTGAGTGATTCACATTCGAGAGGGAGACGATCATGAGTGGCTCAGACAAAATCAAGAACGCAGCCCAGGATGCGACCGGCAAGGTGAAAGAGACTGCCGGCAAGGTCACGAAGAACGAAGATCTCGAAGCCGAGGGCAAGGCCGATCAGGTCGAAGCCGACCTCAAGCAAGCCGGCGAAAAGGTCAAGGACGCGTTCAAGGAATAGCGTGAGATCGCCGGACGATGGCGCGAGCGAGTGACGGCGCCATCGTCCGGCGACGACCGCTAACGACCCTCGATTCTGAACCTGCCGTGACCTGCCATTTCTCCCGCACTGAGACGGGCGGACATGGCATAATCGACAGGTGGCTCGTGCTCCTGACGCAGGGGGAGAGTCCACATCATTTTTCCGTTCAATCCTCACAGTGCCTTCGACTCCGACGATGCCGTCGACAGTCTGCTCGGCAATCACGTGAGTGTTGAATCACCGGACACGTTCGCGCGTTGGCCGGCGGCGAAGGGCTGGGCATGAGCAATCCCGACATTGATGTCGCGTACAACGCACGGGCGACAGTCTCACCCGAGGCGTTCGACCGATTGATGTCTGAATATCGCTCGGAATCGCTTCAATCAATAGCGCGCGTGCAGGGCCATCCAGGCATCCTCTACGACGCAAAAAGCGAGGAGAAGCTCGACGTGTGGGGGGTCTCCCCCGATGAACTTCGTCCCGTCGTCCTTGCCATCCACGGCGGATACTGGCGCCTTCTTTCCCGGCACGACACCGCGTTCATGGCGGAGACGCTCGCAAACGCTGGAGTGGCCACGGTGGCCGTCGACTACAGCCTTGCCCCCGCCGTCACACTCGACGAGATTGTTCGCCAGATTCGCACGGCAGTGGCGTGGATCTCGCACAATGGCACTGACCACGGCCTCGACCCGCGGCGCATCTTCGTATTGGGCAGCTCAGCGGGAGGCCACCTCGCCGCGATGGTGGGAGTCGACGGTTGGCAAGCGGAGTTCGGCGTGCCGGCAGACACCATCAAGGGAATGCTGCTTTTCAGCGGACTCTTCGATTTGCGCCCGCTCGTGGACTCCTTTGTCAATGAGTGGCTCATGCTCGATGGGGCGGCCGCCACGAAACTCAGCCCTCAGTTCGGCGCATCCTCTGCATCAAGCGCTCGGAGCGCCATCGTCGTCGTGGCCGAACACGACAGTTCCGGATTCCACGACCAAGGCAATGCCTTTCACGCTGCGTGGTCTGCGCATTCACCCAGCCAGTTCGTCATGGTTCCGGGCCGCAATCACTTCGATGTCTTCCTCGACCTGGCCGATCCTGAATCAGATGTTGTGCTGCGCCTTCTGCAGATGATCCGCGGGGAAAGCTCGTAGCAACGTCCCGAAACGCACACATGAAACGTCGCCCCTCTCCTTCTTCCGGAGAGGGGCGACGCTCGTGAGGTGTGCTGGTCCTGAACTCAGTCAGTGGGCTACTTCCCACCGATGAGAGCAGCCCATGGGTAGTACAAGAAGTTCACTGAGGGCGAGGGCCCGGTGATTCTCTCGTTCATCCAGAGCAGGTTCGGCGTCTCGTAGAGCGGCAGCCACGGAACCTGCTCATTGAGAATCTGCTGCGCTCCGACGGCCACCATTGAACGCTCACTCGCGTCCATCGTGCCGATGGCCTGGTTGACGATGTCGTCATACTTCGGATCGCTCCACGAACCATAGTTGCTGAACTCGTCGGTGCGGAGAACCGAGAGCATCTCGACCGGGTCGGGAGTCGAGAGGTACCAGATGTTGAAGAACAGGTCGGTTCCCTTTCGAGCCTCCGGGTCGGAGAACAACGTGGTGTAAGTGTCCGGCGTCATCGTCTTGATTGTCGCCGTGAGTCCGATCGACTCCGCAGCGGCCGCGACGGCCTGCGCAACCACGCTGTGAGCGTTACCCATGGGTGTGGTTGTGATCGTGATCTCGTCGCCGGCGACTCCGGCGTCCTTGACCGCCTGGGTCGCCGCCTCAACGTCATATGGATAGTCGACGAGGTCCGTGAATGCTGAAGCCATCACCGACGCATCATCCTGCGGCCAGACGGATTGCGGCGTCAATGAGTTGGTCTTTGAGCCGTATCCACTCTCCGCTGCCTGAACCAACTTGTCGCGGTCGATTGCCTGAAGCAGCGCTTTGCGCACCTCGGGCTTGCCAAGGGGGCCTTCGGGGTTCGATACGACCATGGAGTTCACCACAGTGTTGAGCCCGAAGTACACCTGACCGGCGCCCGACGCGTTCAGGTCTGCAATTGCGTTGCTCGGAATCAGCCAGCCGCCGTCGACTTCCCCGGACTTGAAGGCGTTCATCCGCGTGTTGGGGTCTTCCATGAAGAGGAAGTCAATTTCTTTCGACTTGGCTTTCAGATCCTGGTCCCAGTAGTCATCGAACCGCGCGAGAACGAGGCTCTCGCCACTCTTCCATTTGTCGAGCGCAAACGGACCCGTGCAATTCACCCCGCCCGTTGAATTGCCATAGTCGGCGCCCACCGAGGAGAGCGTAGCTGCAGATTCGACGACGCCAGGTGCGCCGGACAACGCGAGATTCACCTGCGAGTCGGGGGTTCGCGTCGTCACGGTGACTTCGTGCTCTCCCGTCTTCGTGATGGATTCCACATTCGCGAAAGACGCAGACCAGTACGATCCGACAGCCGGGTCGAGGTGGCGACTCAAGGAAGCCACCACGTCGTCGGCGGTCAGTGTCGTGCCGTCATGAAACTTCACACCCTCGCGGATCGTATAGACCCAGGTGGTCGGTGTTCTGTTCTCAAATACAGAGGCCAACCCGGGTGAAATCGTCAGATCGGAGTTGAGCCGCAAGAGCGATTCGCAGACGTTGGACAGGATCTGGTTTGATGCGTAGTCAAAGGCGTAGGCGTAGTCCAGGCTGGATGGCTCGGCGTAGGTTGACCAGGTCACTTTGTCCAGCTCTTGTGTCGCCGCCGGCGTCGTTGCCGTGATCTTGTAGCTAGGTTTGGCTGTTTGGGAATCGCCCGTACCGGCGCCTGTGCCGGTGCACGCAGTGAGCGCCAGGGCGCTGACAACAGCGATTCCGATTCCGAATCTCAATTTCTTCATTGGTGCACTCCATCATTCAAGGGAACTGCATGGTGTGGATGAGCCCACCATCCGTCTCAGTCACGCTGCTGTCGATCGGGCGCGTGGAATGGGATCCCGCCCTTGTGTCGTGCTGAGGGCAGGAGCGATTGTGGGGCGTGACGAGCGGGTCAATCGCCCGCTCGTCACTCCCCTGATCGAACTGATCAGGCTCCGGAAAGATCTTTCAGCTCGCGGTACTTGCCCCGGAAGAAGACCAGAGGAGTCTTGCTGTGCCACTCCTGGTCGCTCACTTCGTTGACACGACCAACAACGATGTAGTGATCTCCGGCCATGTATTCCGATTCAATATCGCAGTCAACCCACATCTGTGTTCCCGCGATGATCGGGTTGTTCCGCCGACTGGAACTCCACTCGACGCCGGCCCATTTGTCAGTGCCTTTGCGCGCGAACTGGTCCGAAATGTGTTGCTGCGAGTCCGAGAGCACATTGACGGCAAATCTGCCCGACTCCCGGATCTTGGGGTAGGTCGTCGACGTCACCATCACGCTGAAAGAGACCAGAGGCGGTTCGACCGACACGCTGTAGAAGGATTGGCAGGTGAACCCGAATGGCTCTTCGCCGACAGTGCCGCTGATGACCGTGATCCCGGAGGCATAGTGGCCCAGAGTCTCGCGAAAGACTCTCTGGTCAATTGGCGTCCCAACGGTGACGCTCGTGACTGCATGCACGGTGCTCATTTCGCACCGCCCGAGAGGGCAAGGCCGGCCACATCGACTGCGTCGTCGTTCACAGCGGGCAAGAAGGAACCGACTCGTGCGAGACGCGCGAGATTTGCGGCGTATTCACCGACGGCTTGCTGAACACGCTCTTCAAGTCGATCCATGTCCGACGTGACGAAGTAGAACCCGCGTCCGGGAACCAGCGCGCCGAGTTCGGCGAGCACAGGCGCGAACGTAAACGTCCCGAGCGAGTGCGACAGATCGGCGCCGGTGAGAACCGGGATGGCGACAACGCCGGCCAGTCCGTTCGCGGGATAGCGATCCAGGAATGCCTTCAGCAGCCCGGTGTAGGTGGCTTTGTAGGTGGGCGAGGCGAGCACCACCACGTCGCTTCCCGCGACCTGCGCGTTCAGTGCGGAGAGGTTCTCGTTCGGCCAACGGAACATCTCTTCGGCGTACTCAGCCAGGTCGATCACGTTGAGTGTGTGCTCGACAGAGTCAAAGAAGGTCTCTGCGAGAGTCTGCGCGACCTTGAGGGTGCGTGATTGTGGCTTCGGATTGCCAACCACGACGGATATCTTGAGCATTCTTTTCTCACTATCTCTGATTGGAGGAAGTGAGACGGCACAGTACACAGGCGCAGTCGGCGGCAAACCGGAACCCTGCGCACGTATTCTGCGCGTCTCCTGATACCACCGAGATTTTGTGACCCGATGTTCCCGCAACGGCTTACATTGCGAGTAAGGATGGCGTCAACGCAGTGTCTGAACTGCGAACGTCACATCGATGAACGCAACTCTATAGCAGGAAAATTTTTGCGGTCAAGAGCCAAGTGAAACAAAAAGAGAGTGGCCAGGGAAACAACGCGAGCTCGCCTTGACCGCCAGCGCTCCTATGCTACATTTCTGACACCGGCTCTGATCGGCATCGTTATTCAAGCGATTTTCGATGCCAATGACCGGTCGCGCAATGTAAGCCATTGCGAGCCCACCGATGCACAAAATCTCGGTGGTTCAGGGAGACATGTCGGTGACGACTGCGCTTGAACTCTCGTTTGTTGCCTATGTCGGTTTACCTCGAGTCTCCTCATTCATCGGAAATGATTATGGATTGGGGGCGTCGGTCGAGAGCAGCCACGCGGATACAGGGTCAGCGACGACCTTCTGCGTAGGTGAGCTTCTCCTGCACTGTTTCGAGTTGTGATCGAATTCTCGACCAACACGACACGTGCCGTCCGCAGGAAGCCGGAGTCACGGCACCTTAGCGGGCACAGTTCGCGAGAACGGCCGAAGCATTCGCATCCAACGTGTCCGGGTGCCGTTCCGCATCCTTGGGGCCCACTGGGCCTCGACGGAGCACTGGATTCCGACCAGGTCTCAGTGTTTCCACACACCTACGAAAGAAGCGAAATGAACAAGAACATCGAAGTTGGCGTTTTCCTCCCGGTCGGCAAGAACGGCTGGATTCACTCCGTGAACACCCCGTACACTCCTGGCACGTTTGAGCACGTTCTCGAAGTCACGCAGAATGCAGAGAATCTGGGCTTCGATTTCGTACTCAGCCCGTCAATCTGGCGAGGCCGCAAGGGGCCGTCCGAACACTGGATGGTGTCGCTCGAATCGCTGACGACGTCAGCGGCTTTGCTCCAGGCCACGAACACCATCACGGTCATGGCGACCGCACATATGACAGTGTTCCCGCCGGCGATCATCGCCAAAATGGTGACGACGCTTGACCAGATCGGCCCGGGCCGTGTGGGACTCAACCTCGTGACGGGCGCAAGCCTGCTCGACCTCGACCACATCGGACTTTGGAACGACGATCTCTCCCACGGCGATCGCTACCGGTTGGGTGACGAGTGGATTGGCCTCGTGAAGCGACTGTGGAGCGAAGCGACAGTCACGCACACGGGCGAGTTCTTTGAAACGAAGGAAGCCACGATGGGTCCGAAGCCCTCCGTGCGCCCCACGCTCGTCAACGCCGGGTCGTCGACTCGGGGTTTGACGTTTGCCGCCGAAAACTGCGATATCGCGTTCGTCTCCGTGAGTGACGACCCGAGCGCCATCTCAGACGCGCGCGGAGCCAAAGAGCTTGCGCGCAAACTGAACAAGCCGGAGCTGCGAACGTTCGGCCTCTTTGAGCTCTATCCCGCCGAGACCGATGAAGCAGCTCAAGCGATGGTTGACCACTTCAACGCGGGTGTGGACACCGTCGCCCTGGACGACGTCAAGGCCGGCTATTCGATGAACAAGAGCGCCAAGGACATCGGAAAGGGCTCGAACGTCGTCAGCGACGATGAAGTCGACGCCGTCTCCGGCGCGGCCATGATCGGATCGTTCGAGACGCTGGCGCGTCGCATTGCACACACCGTGCTTGAGGCGGAACTCGACGGAATGCTCATCATCGTTCCCGACTACATCAAGGATCTGAATGCCGTCGCCACCAAGCTCTTCCCGCGCTTGGAAGCATACGGAGTGAGCTGTGGAGTGGGCGCCGAAGTTCTCGCGTCTTCACGCTAGCCACGACTGAATCGCCCAGAAAGGGACACAATGAGCACTGCAGAATCCATCGAAGAAGTTCAATTCCCTATTGCGGAATTGATCCGGGCCGGGAACACCATCTACATTGCCGGTCAGGTCGCCAGTCTCCCGAACGGCGATGCGCACGCACCCGGCGACCCCGTTCGACAGGCGGAAAAGATCTTCGAGAACTTGACCGAGCTTCTCGCGACCGAAGGTGCGACCCTGAAGAACATCGTCAAGCTGACCACCTACTTCAGCATCCCGCTGGATGCAGAAACCAGCGCGGCGTACTTCGAGGTGCGACGCCGGTTCTTCGGCGATCACAAGCCGACGAGTACCGGCGTGCAGGTCGTCTCGCTCTTTGACGCCGACTACGTCATCGAGATTGATGGCATCGCGGTTCTGGACTAGAGAGCGCTTCTCGGTCGCTGGTCTCTAACAGTCGAGTCGCGCATCCACGGAGAACGCCGGCACGAAACGTGCCGGCTTTCTCTCGCGTGCCGACTTGCGTCTGGGGGTCGAGTTGACGCCCGGCCGCTAAGCTGATCTCATGACGATGGTCAAGGAAGCGACCAACGCTCACCGTATCCAGCACCTGATCATCACTATTTTCGGGCTCTACG
The DNA here is from genome assembly GCF_056395445.1 of Leifsonia sp. 10L418. Taxonomy (NCBI): domain Bacteria; kingdom Bacillati; phylum Actinomycetota; class Actinomycetes; order Micrococcales; family Microbacteriaceae; genus Leifsonia; species Leifsonia sp. 10L418. The sequence continues at coordinate 145,712 of NZ_JBFTJN010000001.1, forward strand.
CCCGAAACGACGACGGCGCCCTCGCGGTCTCCGAGCTCATTCGGCTCCTGTCCGAATTGGGTGTCGAAGCAGCCGGAGTGCGGTCGTCGGTGTCACGTCTCAAGCGCCGGGGGGTGCTGGACAGCGTCAAGAAGGGGCAGTCGGCCGCCTACCGGCTCTCACCGCGGCTCGACGAAGTTTTTCGTGCCGGCGACGAGCGCATCTTCGCACCGAAGAGAGCCCAGGCCGGCGACCCGTGGATTCTCGCGTCGTTCTCGGTGCCGGAGAGCGAACGCCACTTGCGCCATCGCATCCGAAGCATTCTCACCCGGCTGGGCTGCGGTCAGGTGTCCCCTGGCTTGTGGATCGCACCGGACACGATCGCTGACGAACTCTCTCGCACCCTCGCCCGGGCCGAGCTGATCGACTACGTCGAGCTGTTTCGCGCCACTCATCTCACCTCGGAGCACAATCGAACGACCGTCGCCCGGTGGTGGAATCTCACGGAGCTCGACGCGCTCTATCGTGATTTCCTGCTGCGATTTGCCGAGATGAGCGAGCGCTGGCCCGCTCACGACGAGCAGGCGGCGGTGACAGACGTGACGCCGGACGCGGATGCAGAGTATTCCGCGTTCGTCGACTACATCGAGTTGGTGACGGCATGGCGCCGGTTGCCCTACCTCGATCCCGGACTTCCGGCGGAGTACCTTCCGGAAGACTGGAGCGGGCTGACTGCAGAGGCGCTGTTCCTTCGGCTGCACACACGCCTCGGCGCAGCGGCCCGGCACCATGCCGACGGAATCCTTCACGCGATTCCAGCGAAATAGGCTGAGCGGGAAACAGTCCCTAGCGGGGTGCGTCGAGTACGGCGATTCCCTGAATCTCGATCAATGCCTCTGGCTGCCAGAGACGTGTAACGCCGATTCCGGCCATCGCGGGATACTCGGTGCCGGCCATCTCGCGCCAGAGTCGCCCGATTTCCCGGCCGTTCGCCTGATAGTCGTCGACGTCGGTGAGATAGATCGTGACCGTGACGAGGTTGTCCGGCCGCCCGCCCGCTGCGGCAAGCGTCGCGAGCACGTTTCCAAAAGCGCAGACAAATTGCTCAATGATGCCACCGTCAACAATGGCGCCGTCTTTGTCCATGGCGGTCTGGCCGCCCAGGTAGACGACATTGTCGGCGAGAACGCCGTGGGCGAACCCACGCGGCTTGGACAGGGTTGTCGGGTTGATGATCTCGTGTGCCATGTGAATTCGCTTCTTCTCAAGGTGGGTGGGACCGTGTTATATTGACACTACCTGACGGTCGCAAAATATGCGACATATTCAGAATGAGGTTGCAACGATGCTCCTGGCCACCATTGCCCCACCCGTGGGTATGCAGTCGACCCAACTCAGCCATGCCGCCGTACGCGGAGATGGCCAATGGGTTCTGCTCGATGAAATGGATGTTTCCGCCCTCGTCTCCGCTGAAGGCTGGCGGGAATGCGTGGCTCGCCGTCTCGCCTCCGCCGGGGCGCACGAGCGGTATGACGAAGCCGACCTGACCTTTTTGAACCCGTTGCCTCGGCCGTCAAAAATCATTTGCTGCGGCCTCAACTATCGCGATCACATTGTCGAGACCGGGCGAGACGTTCCGGAGTTCCCCACGCTCTTCGCCAAGTTCGCGGACACGTTGACGGGGCCAGAATCCACCATCACCGTACATTCCAGCACTCGCGTGGACTGGGAGGCCGAGCTTGCCGTCGTCGTCGGCCGGCGCCTGCATCGCGCCGACATCGACGAAGCGTACAGCGGCATCCTCGGCTACACGGTCGCCAACGACATTTCGATGCGCGACTGGCAGAGCCGCACTCTGCAGTGGTTTCAGGGCAAGGCGTTCGACGGCACGACTCCCCTCGGCCCCGTCATCGTGACGGCCGATTCCCTTGACCCGATTCAGGGACTTGATGTGAGCTGCCACGTGAACGAGCGACTCATGCAGAGCGGCAACACCCGCGAACTCGTCTTCGATGCCGCACGGCTGCTCTCCTATGTTTCCCAGTTCACCGCGCTGTCCCCCGGGGACGTGATCCTGAGCGGAACCCCGGGCGGAGTCGGCCTCGGCATGAACCCTCAACTTTTCCTCAGCGACGGTGATGTCGTCACGACCTCAATCGAGGGCATCGGCTCGCTCCGCAACACCATTCGTTTCGACCCCGCGTCGATGTCACCATCACACACCTTTGAGAAGGGAACACAGAAATGAGCACCGAGGAACTACTGACGACCCCCGACGAAACACTGCGTTGGGACCGCGTGCCGCAGGTCACCCGCAGCGGCGAGGAAGACACACACACGATGTCATCCGGCGGATGCGTACGCGTTTCCGGGGTCGGCCCGCAGCACACCGAGGCAACCAAAATCTGGTTCGGGCAAGTGTCAAACGAGCCAGGGTACCGCTCACTGCCGCACCACCACGGTGAAGCCGAGACCGGCGGCTACGTGCTGCGCGGAATCGCACGCATCTACTTCGGCGACAATTATTCCGAATATCTCGACATGAAAGCGGGTGACTGGGTTTTCGTTCCACCATTCATGCCGCACGTGGAGTGCAACATGTCCGTCACGGAGGAGCTCGTGTGGCTCACGACACGCACCCCGGACAACATCGTGGTCAATCTCGACGAGGTCGACGACTCCGTTCTCGTGGGCTTCCGCCGCGCATGACGGCGACCTCCGGCACCTTCCTCGCCGCGGTGACGCTGCGTGAAGTGCCCGCCGAGCTGTACGACCGAGCGTTCATCGCGACGAGCCAGTATGTGCCGTGGCCCAAGGCGTACGGCGGGGACATGGTCGCGCAGGCAGCCTCGGCCGCCATGGCAACGGTCAGCGACGATCGTTCAGTGCACTCAATGCACAGCTATTTTCTGCGTCCGGTCGACATCGATGCTGAAGTTCGGTATGAAGTCGAAGTAGTCAGAGATGGCCGCGGATACTCCACCCGGCATGTGCGTGGAATGCAGAACGGAAAGGGCGTGTATCTCTGCATCGCGTCATTTCACGTCCAGGAGACAAGTGGCGAGTATCAGCCGACGATGCCGTCGGTTACTGCTCCTGACGACCTTCCCAGTTCCGCAGAACACCTGGTCGGGGTCGAGAGCGCAGCCGCTGACTACTGGTCCACCGGGCGAAGCTTCGACCACCGGCACGTGGATGGGCCGGTCTACCTCACGGTCGACGGCGAGCACACTCCGTACCAAGCCGTCTGGGTGAAGGCATTCGACCGCCTGGACGACGACCCGGCGCTTCATCGCGCGGCCATCGCCTATGTCTGCGACTACACCATCCTCGAACCGATGTTGCGCGTGCAGGGAATCGGTTGGGCAGAGCCGGGCCTCGTCACCGCCAGCCTCGATCACTCCATGTGGTTTCACCGCGAGGCGCGTGCCGACGAGTGGTTGCTCTATGTACAGGAACTCGGCTCGCTTCAGAACGGTCGAGGCCTCGGGATCGGCCGGTTCTTCGACCGCGCCGGACACCTGGTTGCCACCGTTGCCCAAGAAGGCATGATCCGACAAACAGAGGGGAAACACTGATGAACATCGAAAACGCCGCTCCCCTGGGCCTCTCGCCCTCCGCCCACGTCGACAGCTTCACCCGCGACCGCCTTCCACCCCGTGACACGTGGCCTACCTTCGAATTCACCCTTCCCGAGCTGCAGTACAAGGATCGGCTGAACGCCGCGGAAGAATTGATCGACGCCGGTGTCGCTCGATTCGGCTCCGATCGCATCGCGTTGTCGACTCCGGCCGGTGAGACCTGGACATACGGAGATCTGCAGCGTCGTTCCAACCAAATCGCGCAGGTTCTGACGGAAGACTTCGCTGTTGTTCCCGGAAATCGGGTGATGCTGCGATTTCCGAACTCACCGTGGGCAGTCGCAAGTTGGCTCGGAGTCCTGAAGGCGGGTGCCGTGGTGGTCACCACGATGACGGCCTGGCGCAAAGACGAGATCCGGGCGATTGTCGGCAAAACAGCACCCACCGTCATCCTCACCGACCATCGTTTTCTCGACGACCTCGAACAAGCCGCCATCACTGACGCTGACATCGTGATTGTCGGGGGTGAGCGCGACCAGCTCATCGCGGCATGCGAGGCGAAAAGCGGGTTGTTCGAGGCCGTGAAAACGGCCGCCGACGATGTTGCGCTCCTCGGTCCCACATCAGGAACAACGGGCGTGCCCAAGGTCACCATGCATTTTCACCGCGACATCCTGGCGAACGCTGACACGTTCGCCCGACACATTCTTGAGATCGCTGCTGACGATGTGTGTGCGGGCAGCCCGCCGCTCGCTTTCACCTTCGGTCTCGGTGGGTTAGTGGTGTTTCCGCTGCGCTACGGTGCATCCACTTTGTTGACGGAACGCGCCACACCCGTGGAGCTCGCCGAGTTCGTCTCGACGCACGGCGTGACCGTGCTGTACACCGCACCCACCGCCTATCGCGCCATTCTGAAGGCCGACAAAGCGGAGCACTTGCGCGGACTGCGTGTCGCGGTGTCGGCCGGTGAACATCTGCCCCGCGAGACATTCGAGGCGGTCGAGCAATCCACCGGTCTCCGCCTCGTCGATGGAATCGGTGCCACCGAGATGTTGCACGTGTTCATCTCTGCCGCCAACGGCGAGATTCGCCCCGGTGCAACCGGACGCGCCGTGCCCGGATACCGGGCGACCATTCTCGGAGACGACGGCACGGAACTGCCGGCGAATCAGCCGGGTCGCCTCGCAATTATTGGCCCGACCGGATGCCGCTACCTCGACGACGATCGCCAGTCCAACTATGTGGTCAACGGGTGGAATGTCACCGGCGACACCTACCAGCGCGATGACGACGGCTATTTCACTTTTCAGGCTCGCTCGGACAGCATGATCGTCGCCGCCGGATACAACGTGGGCGCTCCCGAAGTGGAGGCAGTCATCGACCAGCATCCGGATGTCTTGGAGTGCGCGGTGATCGGACGTCCCGACGCTGAGAAGGGCATCATCATTGCGGCGTATGTCGTAGCGAAAGACGGTGTCACCACCGACGACGCATTGGCGGAGTCGATCAAGGCACTCGTCAAAGAGAATCTGGCCATCTACAAATGCCCCCGGCGTGTGGATTTCGTCGATTCGCTCCCCCGCAATCCGAGCGGCAAGCTTCAACATTTTCGGTTGCGCGAGCGCGCCGCGGCGGAAGCCGCTGCTGAGCTCCTGGCCATCCACTCAACGACAAACGAGCACGAAGGACTACTCACGTGAGAATCGCGATTATCGGCGGAGGACCCGGCGGGCTCTACTTCGCAGCCCTGATGAAACAGCTCGATGCGGGCCACGATGTGACGGTGTGGGAGCGCAATGCTGCCGACGACACATTCGGTTTCGGTGTCGTCTTCAGCGACGAGACCCTGGGGGGTATCGGCAATGCCGACCCCGTGATCGCGCAGCAGATGAGTGAACGATTCGCCCGCTGGACCGATATCGACATCGATTTCGACGGCCAGAAGCACACCATCGGTGGGCAGGGTTTCGCGGCGATGAGCCGCAAGGAGCTCCTCCAGCTCCTGCAAGAGCGCTGCGCCGACTTGGGCGTGACCGTGCTCTACAAGACCCTGGCTCCCGACACCGAAGAGCTCATGCGCGACTACGATCTCGTGCTTGCTTCCGACGGGATCAACTCGGCTACCCGCGCCCGGTATGCCGAAAGCTTTCGTCCCTCACTTGACATGCGCCGGTCGAAGTTCATGTGGCTCGGCACCGATCGAGTGTTCGAGGCCTTCACCTTCGTGATCAAGAAGACCCCGCACGGGGTGATGCAGATTCACGGCTACCCCTATTCAGACACCGGCAGCACCTTCATCGTCGAGATGCACGAGGATGTCTGGCGCTCGGCCGGACTTGATGCGAACGAAGCACTCGTGCTTCCGCCCGGTGTGAGCGATGAAGAGTCAATCGCAGCCATTTCCGAGATCTTTGCCGAGGAGCTGGATGGGCACGAGATCTTCGCGAATAACTCGAAGTGGATCAACTTCACGACGGTGCGCAATGAGAACTGGCGCCATCGTAATCTGGCGCTGCTCGGTGACGCTGCGCACACTGCGCATTTCTCGATCGGCTCCGGCACCAAGCTGGCCATGGAAGATTCGCTCGCACTTGCCGCCTGCCTGCACGAGCATTCCAGCGTCGACGAAGCGCTCGCGGCCTATGAGGCCGAACGGCGACCCGTGGTCGCGTCGACCCAGCGCGCTGCACAGGCATCCTTGGAGTGGTTCGAGAACATCGGCCAGTATGCCGATCAGGACGCCCTCGAGTTCAGTTTCAATCTGCTCACGCGCAGCCGCCGAATCACCCTCGAGAATCTGGCCCTGCGCGATCCCGAGTTCGCCGAGCTGGTGTCCACGGACTTCGCCGAGCGGTCGGGCAGTCAGCTGAAGGCACCCGCGATGTTCCAGCCGCACCGGATCGGGCAGCTCGAGCTCCCGAACCGTATCGTCGTCTCCCCCATGGACATGTACTCCGCAGTCGACGGCCAGCCCGGGGACTTTCACTTGATGCACCTCGGCAGCAAAGCGGCGGGTGGCGCCGGCCTCGTCATGACCGAAATGGTGTGCGTTTCGGCAAACGGGCGCATCACGCCGGGGTGCACAGGCCTCTACGATGACGCCCACACGATGGGCTGGCGACGCATCACCGACTTCGTACACGGCACCACGTCGTCGAAGATCGGTGTGCAGCTCGGACATTCCGGACGCAAGGGCGCCACCAAACTCATGTGGGAGGGCCTCGATGATCCGCTGGACGAGGGCGGATGGGAAACCGTCGGGCCTTCGGCGATCGCCTACGGAGAGGCATCCCACCTTCCCCGTGCCATCACGAGGGCCGAAATGGACCAGATTCGCGCCGAGCACGTTGCGGCCGCGCTGCGTGCCGACGCGGCAGGTTTCGACCTCGTCGAGTTGCATGCCGCCCACGGCTATCTGTTGTCTTCGTTCCTCTCCCCGATTTCGAACCAGCGCGCCGATGAGTACGGCGGTTCCTTGGAAAACCGGCTGCGGTACCCGCTGGAAGTGTTCGATGCAGTGCGCGCCGCCTGGCCGGCGGACAAGCCGATGCTCGTTCGCATTTCGGCCCACGACTGGATTGCCGGCGGCAACACCGACGACGATGCGGTTGAAATTGCGGCGGCATTCATCGCGCATGGCGCAGACGGAATCGATGTGTCCTCGGGGCAGATCGCACAGGAGGAGAAACCGGCATTCGGCCGCAGCTACCAGACGCCCTTCGCTGATCGCCTGCGCAACCGCGTCGCGAACAAGAGTGGAGTCACCGTGATCGCTGTCGGCGCCATCTCGTCCTACGACGACGTCAACTCGATCCTCCTAGCCGGTCGCGCCGATCTCGTGGCTCTCGGCCGCACTCACCTCTGGGACGCCAACTGGACCCTCCATGCTGCGGCAGACCAGGGCTATCGTGGCCCGGGCGCCACCTGGATCAAGCAGTTCGCGGCGGGATCGCGTAAACCTCCGACTGCCCGAACCGACGCCGTGCGGCCTCGACTCTCACTGCTCAAGCAAGATCTCGCGGAGCCGAGCAACTTGCACTTGCGCTGGACGCCCGTTGTGCGCGCTGACGCGCACCTGACGAGTGTCGCTGTCCCGACAATTCCGCGGGAATCAGTCGGTGCCCCGGAACCGGTCGAAGCGCAGGCTCGTCTCTGAACGTCGTGAAGGAGTTGCCAAGACGCTCGACACTTCACTGCGCGCTGTGCCGATCCCGATCACTGAATCACCGCCAGGGTGCCGATCACAAGCGGAACCAGGACGATGAGAAGGAGCAACGTCACCGCACTGCTGGTCACGATCGGATGGCGTTCCCAGACATCGAGGTTGCGGCCGTGCGAGCGCCGCAATTGCGACCACGACAGTGGCGTCTCGTTTCGGTGGATCGGCACAGCGTAGAAGTTGATCATGTCGCTCAAATCAGCACGATCCCACATCTGGCTCCGGAACCGGAGAAGGGTACGCCCGTCGGCATCGAGAAAGAAGACGTGCTCCACGACGTCGTCGCTGTAGGAGTTGCGCACGCTCATCACGTCGACGGATGCGACTGCCTCAACCGGGGTGAACACCATCCGGCTGAAATACTCGCGCTCCCTGATTCCGTCAGCGGCAAGCGTGACTCCCGCGCCCCACAACCGATATGCCGCACCGGTGAACAGCAGGAGAAGCACGACGTGAGCGATAACAAAAGGAAGCCAGCGCCCCGTCGGCATGACGATCACGTAGAGCGATAAGAAGACGGGAACGGTGAACATCATGCAGGCGAGCCAGGCATGTCGCCAGAGCTTGCGCCGAGGTCGGAACAGCGTGAACGCGACGCCGTGCGGCGGTGTCAATCGATCGGTCAACCGATGCGCCCTTCCCCCCTGAAGATCCCTCTCATGAACTGCACCCGACTCCGCCGGATGACAGCCACACTGGGTCGCTCGAGAGTCGCCCCCAAACTCCCCAGCGCTGGCTTCGATCCTATCGAGTCGTCGCCGTCTCGCCTGGAAAGCACGCAGCACCGTGTCTTGAGGCGTAGATTGTCGGCGGACGACGTCGCTGTGCGACCGAGCGCGACAACTACCGGAACCGATGACGCAGAGTGAGTTCTGCAGGATGAAGGCCCGCATGAACGGTTCGATCACTCGGATGTCCCCTGACGAGTTGCAACTGATCAATCAGTACTGGAACGCGGCAAACTACCTCACGGTGGCGCAGATCTATCTCCAGGAGAACGCGCTACTGCGAGAACCTCTCACGGCGGAGCAGATCAAGCCGCGCCTGCTCGGCCATTGGGGCACGAGTCCCGGGCTGTCGCTGATCTACGTGCACCTCAACCGCCTGATCCAACGCACCGGTGCTCAGGTGCTCTACGTCGCTGGGCCCGGACACGGTGGGCCGGCGATCGTCGCGAACGTCTACCTCGAGGGAACGTACTCCGAGATCTATCCGGAGGTCAGCAAGGATGCAGCAGGACTGCGCCGTCTGATCCGCCAGTTCTCGACCCCTGGCGGCATCCCGAGTCATGTCGGACCGCAAACTCCCGGTTCGATCCACGAGGGCGGCGAGTTGGGCTATTCGTTGGCGCATGCGACGGGCGCGGCACTGGACAACCCCGATCTGATTGTCGCCTGTGTGGTCGGCGATGGTGAGGCCGAAACCGGGCCGCTCGCCGCGTCGTGGAAGGCTCCCGCTTTTCTCAATCCCGCGCATGACGGCGCCGTGCTTCCCATTCTTCATCTCAACGGGCACAAGATCTCGGGACCGACCGTGCTCGGCCGTCAATCGGATTCCGACGTCGCCGCGCTGCTGGCCGCCCACGGATGGAATCCGTTCATCGTGGCCGGCGACGATCCGCTGGTCGTGCATTCCGATTTCGCCGTGGCTCTCGAGAGGGCCTACACGGAGATCCGCGGGATTCAGGCACAGGCGCGTGAGCACGGCGCATCCGGTCCTGAGCGGTGGCCGGCGATCATCCTGCGCACGCCGAAAGGGTGGACGGGCCCGTCGAAAGTGGACGGCGTGCAGGTGGAGGGCACATTCCGCTCGCATCAGGTTCCCCTCTCCGGGGTGAGAGAGAATCCTGAACACCTGGCACAACTGGAGGCGTGGCTGCGCTCGTATGAGCCGGAGTCCTTATTCGACAGCTCAGGTCGCCTCGTCCCCGAACTCGAAGCACTCGCACCCCGCGGCATGCTGCGGATGGGCGCGAGCCCCTTCGCAAACGGTGGCCCCGACGTCGCCGAGCTCGTGCAGCCGCCGATCGACGAGTATGCCGTCACAGTCGGCACCCCCGGTTCCACCAAGCATGAAAGCACGCGCCCCCTCGGCGAGCTTCTGCGCGACATCTACTCCGAGACGGCAACCGATCCGCGATTCAGACTCTTCTGCCCCGACGAAACCAATAGCAACCGCCTGGGCGCCGTATTCGAGGTCACCGACCGCGCGCTGATGGAGTCAGCTGAGGATGGCGGCGAGAAAATCTCACCGGAGGGGCGGGTGATGGAGGTGCTCTCGGAGCATCTCTGCCAGGGCTGGCTGGAAGGCTACCTGCTCACCGGGCGGCACGGTCTGTTCGCCACCTACGAGGCGTTCGCGATGGTCAGCGCCTCCATGACCGTACAGCATGCGAAATGGTTGCAACATGCGCAGGAACTCCCCTGGCGGAGGCCGGTTCCGAGCCTCAACATCCTGCTCACATCGACCTGTTGGCGCAACGATCACAACGGCTTCAGTCACCAAGGTCCGGGCCTGATCGATACCGCTCTCTCGTTGTCGGGGTCGGTCGTGCGGGTCTACCTGCCGCCGGACGCGAACACTTTGCTGGCGGCGGCCGCGCATGTGCTCGAAAGTCGCAACTACGTGAACCTGCTCGTCGTCGACAAGCAGTCGCATCCTCAATATTTGTCGATCGAGGCGGCGCGGGCGCATGCTGCGGCGGGAGCGTCGATCTGGGAGTGGGCCGGCAACGAAGCAGCAAGCGAGGCCGGCGAAAACGAGACGGCCGAGCCCGATATCGTGCTGGCGTGCGCCGGAGATGTACCGACAGAAGAGACGCTGGCCGCTGCTTGGCTGCTCCAACGCTATGTGCCCGACCTGACCGTGCGAGTGGTCAACGTCATGGACTTGCTCGTGCTCCCCCCACGCGACGTGCATCCGCACGGACTCGCCGACGAAGCCTTCCAGCGGCTCTTCACCGCCGACAGCGATGTCGTTGTCGCCTGGCACGGATACGCGCGGGCCTTCCACCAGCTGCTCCACGGCAGGCCGGGCCCCGAGCGCTTTCACGTGCGCGGATACAACGAACAGGGCACGACGACAACGCCGTTCGACATGGTGGTTGTCAACCGGATGAGCAGATTCCACCTCACGCTGGAGGCACTCCACCGCGTGTCAGGTCAGTTCGACGGCGCTGCCGCTCTCGTCGAGCATTGTGAACGGATGCTCGCTCTGCACCACGACTACATCCGGGAGCATCTTGAAGATCTGCCCGAAATTCGCGATTGGGTCTGGACGCCCCCTGAGGCTTAACCGAGGCTTCGGCCTGAGCGGGCGTATACCCGGGCCCGGGCCGGCGTGCCTGAACCCTTCTCATCCAAGAATGGGGATCGTGTTCTGAGTAACGAAGTGGGACCATGAAACATGGACATCGACGATCAATACCCGATCGAACATCTCAATGAAGACGAATGTTGGGAGCTGCTCCTCTCATCAAGTCTGGGTCGTCTCGCCGTGAGCGTCGCCAATGAACCCGACATCTTCCCGGTGAACTTCGTGGCCGCTGACCGAAAGCTCTACTTTCGCACCGCGGAAGGTTCGAAGTTGCTGGAACTCACGGTGAATGACCGCATTGCTTTCGAAACCGACGGCGTCGGACGTGAGGAAGCCTGGAGCGTTGTCGTGAAGGGCACCGCTCGAGTTCTTGAAAAACGAGCTGAGATCGATGCGGCCGATGAGCTTCCCCTGCGTCCGCTCATTCCCACACTGAAGTACATCTACGTCGAGATCACTCCGCAGGAGCTTTTTGGTCGCCGTTTCGTGTTGGGGCCCGAGCCCGAGCGGTTCTAATTCGACCACTGGTCGACACCATGAACGAGATTCAGAACTCGGCCGGCCAGCCCAACGACTATTCACGAATCGTTGTCGGGGTCGACGGTTCCGAGGGATCGCTCAAGGCCCTGCGCCACGCCATCGGCCTCGCGCAGACGTTCGGGTCGACCGTTGAGGCGATCTGCGTCTGGAGCTTTCCTGTCTCTTACTCCCCTCTCCCTGTTGCGTGGCACCCCGATGAGGCTGCCCAACAGATTGTGAACCAGGTTGGCGACACCGTTTTCGGGTCGACCTGGCCGGGCTGGTTCACCACCGCGATTCACGAGGGATCTCCGGCAGACGTACTCATCGCTCGGAGTTCCTCCGCCGATCTCATCGTTGTGGGGAGCCGAGGGTTCGGCGGTATCACCGGGCTGCTGATCGGTTCGGTGAGCGCGCAATGTGCCGAACACGCGCATTGTCCTGTGCTCGTGGTTCCGGGCGACCGCTCCACACGCCAACCCAAAAGAGACGCTGAAGGCACGCGACTGGTGCGCTGAGTGGTTTGCTTGCTGAGATGCCTCGACCTAGTCTGACGTCACATCCAATGATTGGGGCGTCATGCAGGCACTCGTGGTTTACGAAACGATCTGGGGCAACACCGAGCAGGTTGCTCGCGCCATCGCCACCGGATTGCGCGGTACGTTCAACGTCGACGTCATGGATTCTGAGACGGCGCCGAATGTCGTGAACGCCTATGACCTGGTCGTTGTCGGGGGGCCGACTCATGCATTCTCAATGACGCGTTCCTCCACGCGCGAGGGTGCGGTCACCGAGCGCGGAGCCCCTCGAGCCCCGGAACGCGGAATTCGGGAATGGCTCGTTGCGCTCACCCCACCCGGTCGTGCGATTGCGGCGACCACATTTGATACCCGGGTGAACGCGCCTCGGTTGCCCGGATCAGCAGCCAAGGCCGCCAAGCGGGAACTCAAGGAACTCGGCTTCGACATTGTGGTCAAGCAGAAGTCATTTCACGTGCACGGATATGAGGGACCACTCATCGACGGAGAACTCGACCGTGCCGAGCAGTGGGGACGCGACGTTGCGAAGGCGACGTCGGCGACCGTGAACGGTTTGCCCTGACTCCAACGGCCGTTTCGCACAGGAGCGGCAGTCCCCGATAGTGTCGGAGCGCACATGTCGGGTGGACGCTTGAGGGAACGGTACGGGATGGATCATTTCGAGACAATCGTGATCGGCGCAGGGGTGGCCGGACTCACCGCCGCCCGGCTGCTGGCGAAGGCCGGCCGTCACGTCGTCGTGCTCGAGGCTCGCGACCGCGTGGGCGGGCGGGTCTGGACGGATCGCAGCGACGGCCTCGTCACTGACCTCGGCGCATCCTGGATCCACGGCGTCACCGACGACCCGGTCAGTCGGGCAGCGGAGGCATTCGGGATGAGTACCGTGGAGTTCTCTGTCGGCGGGTACCAGCCGGACAGTCGGCCGATCGCTTACTACGGTCCTGATGGGAAGCGCCTTGCGGATGCTGCCGCACAGCAATTCGCAGACGACATCCGGGCAGTCGATGCCACGCTTTCGAAAGCCATCGCGGCCTCGGATACGGATGCCTCGTATCGCGACGTGACAGAGACGGCCCTCGCCGCCCAGAGCTGGGGCCCCGACCGCGTCGAGCGAGTTCGCGAATTCCTGGAACACCGTACGGAGGAGCAGTATGGTGCGTGGATTGAGGATCTCGCCGCGCACGGTCTCGATGACGACTCTGTCGACGGCGACGAGGTGGTGTTTCCCGATGGATACGACCGCCTTCCCGCACGCCTCGCGGCAGGGCTCGACGTGCGCCTCGAGCACGTCGTCTCCCATGTGCGATGGTCAGCCGAAGGTGTGGCAGCGACGACGAACCATGGCACGCTGACGGCTGGCAGCGTCGTGGTGACGGTGCCGATCGGGGTGCTTCAGTCAGATGACTTCGTTATTGAACCCCCACTTCCCGAACCCCTGATCGGCGCCCTGGGCCGGCTTGAGATGAACGCTTTCGAGAAGGTCTTTCTGCGGTTCCCGTCCACATTCTGGGACGACGACGTCTACGCGATCCGGCAGCAGGGCCCCGAAAGCCGCTGGTGGCATTCCTGGTACGACCTCACGCCTCTGCACGGAACACCCACGCTGCTGACCTTCGCCGCGGGACCGGCGGCGCAAGACACGCGCAATTGGGATGACGAGCGGGTCGTCGAGTCGATCCTTGCGCAGCTGCGGCGGCTCTACGGCGATCGCGTCGAGCGCCCAACTGCTGTGCACAGGACCGCGTGGCAGGACGATCCGTTCGCTCGCGGTTCGTACGCGTTCATGACGGTCGGATCGACGACGGCCGACCACGACGACCTTGCAACCCCAGTCGGTGGAGTGCTCCACCTCGCCGGGGAGGCGACCTGGACGGACGACCCGGCGACGGTACCTGCAGCGTTGTACTCCGGCCACCGGGCGGCATCGAACATCCTGCAGCGGGACATCCCGATCGACCAGGTGTGGGCGCACGACTGACAAGCTGGCGATCGGCCAGGCTTCTGCGTAGGTCTGGAGTCCTCGGATGGTGCCGCGGGACTTCGCGCGGCACCATCCGAGGACCCGCGCGCGATCGTGCTTCGCTGCGCAGACGTCAGGAGTCCGAGGACGGCGCGATTAGGAATGGCTGTTGAGTGCCACCGTCACCTCTATCTCAATGAGTAGGCCCTCAATTGCCAGCCCAGTCACTCCGACAATGGTTTGCGCGGGGTGTACCTGAGAGCCCTGGATTTCTTCGATGGCACTTGTGATGGTCGCGTATTCGGTGGGCGTCAGCGTGTAGATGGTTCGCCGGACGACGTCCTGCCACGTTGCGCCGATTGCATTCAATGCAAGTTCCACGTTGCGCATGGCAGCACGTGTCTGTTCAGCGAGATCCCCCGGCCCAATGATGCTGAAGTCGGGAGCGAGTGCGACCTGGCCGGCAATGTACGCGACGCGGCCCACGTCGGCTATGGCTATGTGGTTGAACCCGGGGGCAGGATGCATCTCCGGTGGGCTGATCAATACGCGTGCTGACATCGTGTTCTCTTTCTGTAGATGTGGTCAAAGAGGGCAAACGGGAAGACTTGATCTGGTTCCTGGAGATCGACCACAGGCGGTCGGCACTACCGGGCGTCGCCGCCCATGGTCCGCGACTAGTTCACGGGGACAGGCACGCTTCTCTTCATTCGAGCTCGGCGCGCGGATTTCGCAATTGAACGCAGCGCTCGAGCTGCGAATCGTCGCCCGCCTTGAGGGGTGTCGCCGAGCAACCGTTCGGCGGCGAGCTGACCAGAAATGGTATTGACCCCTCCGCCAGGCCACGTTGCCGCCCCCGAAATGTAGAGGCCGTCGACGGGAGTGGAGTAGCGAGCGAGGCCCAGGGACGGCCGCATGCCGAACAGCTGGTTTTGGTGGTGGCTTCCACTCACGGAGTCCCCTCCGACCAGGTTGGGATTCGCTTTCTCGAGATCATCTGGAGTCAACGACACCGAGTGCAGGATGCGTTCCCTGATCTCGGGCGCGTAGCGGGCAAGTTTGTCGATGATTCGTTCAGAAAACTCGGTGCGGGCTTCCTCCCATGTCCTTCCAGCCAGTGATCCGGCTGCGTCAGACCGGATGTCGGCGGGGACCATTCGAACCTCAACCCACGCGGTGTGGTGGCCAGGCTTTTCGACACGACTCGGGTCAACGGCACTTGCCTGTCCAATGACGAGCAATGGCTCATCTGGCAGCGTCCCAGCCATCGCCTGCTGGTAGGTTCGGGCCATGTCGTCAACGTAGGGACCAAGATGCACGTACGCGACGTGCTCAAGGCGCGGATCCGTCCAGGGGATGGGTCCGTCCAATGCCAAGTGCATCATGAACGTTCCAGGGCCGAACCTATAGTTGTCGGCGGCCGCGGTCATCGAAGCGGGCACTCGTTGCTCACTGAGGAGACGGTTCACCACGAGGGGCACCGGCGTCGTGGCAATGACTCCGTGCGCGACGGCAATCTCTTCTCCGGAGGACAGCCGCACCCCGGTTACACCGTTGATGTCCGTGAGAACCTGCGTCACGTCGGCTCCGGTGCGGATGATTCCTCCGCGAGCCCGCACGAGACTGGCGATTGCCGCCGGCAGTTTCGCGGCGCCTCCCTTCACGACGCTCATTCCGCCGCGCATGTTTCCATAGAGTTCCAAAAGCGGGAAGAGCGCCCCCGATCCGATGTCTGGTCCGAAATCTAGATGCATTCCCCATGCCGCAGCGAGCGACTTGGCCTCCGGGGTGGAGAAGTACTTGTCGCCAAAACCTCTCGTCGAGGACAGCATCAAGGGCGCTAGTTCGGCAAGCGTGGTGGTTTTTCGAATGACCCATGCCGCGCGAAGTGCCGTGAACAGCGACTTTGAAGGTAGCGGGCTCACATACAGCGGGAAGTACACCCGGGTGAAGTCGTCGTAGAGCCTGCCCAGCGTTTCCCACCCCTTGGCATCCGCGGCAGAGTGGTCCTCCCACATCTTGGTCGTTTCGCTCTCATCAGTACTCACCCGCAGGCTGGTCCCATCGGGGAACGCCGAGGCATACGGATGCGCGGCGGTGACGAAGTCGAGTCCCAACCCGCGAAGTTCCGTTCCATACTTGGCGTAGAACGGGGAGCCCACGAAGAGGTTCATGCTCATCGCATACAAGTCGTGAACATACCCCGGAAGCGTCACCTCGCCGCTCTTTACGCAGCCCCCTACCTCGTCGGACTGCTCCAGCACGAGCACCGTGCGACCTGCATCGGCGAGAACGGCCGCAGCAACCAGACCTTGGATACCAGCGCCGATAACGACCACATCGAAAGACTGCATTTGAGCTCCTGAACTGTTGTATCGAAAAGCGTTTGACAATTGTTTTCGGCGTTGCAGGGTAGTCGGCCACATCCCGCGGATATGGCCGACTGCGGCCCGTTCCCGGGTCCGCTTTGGCCGATGTAGGTCGAACCTCTCGACTGTGCACTCAGTATCTACACTCCACCCAAAACATGCAATAGGACTGCACAAGATTGACGGGTCGCGGTCATGTGACGTCATCGTGAAAGAGGTGCTATACATCTAGATTGCGGGCATTCTTGGATGCTCGCCGTCATTCCTTTGACTCAGAATGATCGGTGCGGAGCAGGCCTGTACGCTCAACCTCTACAGGAGCGTGCAGTGAGAGTGTAAGTTGGCATCATGGTTGGAGCGAGATTGAAGGCATTGCGGTCGGCTCGAGGCATGAGCCTGCGGAGTCTTTCGGGGGAAACCGGGCTGTCGCCAACGATGTTGAGCCAGATCGAGCGTGGGGTGACCGAGCCAAGCCTGAGGTCCCTTCGTTTGCTTGCCGGTGTTTTCGGGCAGTCGATTTCGACTCTCTTCGAAGAGGAATCCTTTCCCGTGGTTCATGTCAGCCACGAGGGAGAGCGCTCGAGGATCAGCTCTCCCAAAGGGCATATCCAGTACGAGCGACTAGCGCCCGGCAATGGACAGCTGGAATTCCTCAAGGGGTTGCTCGGTCCCGGTGAGACGTCCAGTGACGAGCCATGGTCACATGAAGCGCTTGAATGTGCCTATGTGTTGCAGGGCACATTGACCGTTGTCGTCGGGGACGGCGCCCATATCCTCGCAGCCGGGGACGCCATTACCGTCGACTCCCGTCAACCCCATCAGTACATCAACAACGGCACGCACCCTGTTGAATTCATCCTTGCGGTGAACCCGCCAACCCCTTAGCTAGCTGAGCCCGACGAGGGCTCGCTCGGCCGAGACGGTTCCAGTACATCTGAACGGTTCCCTCGCGTTGAAGGTCGGTCAGACGACTGGAGGGGCCTGTTGACTGCGTGAACGCGCGACTGTCTCGGGATGATTCAGGTCGAACGCGGGAGCCTCGCTGCGGATCTGCGGAACCGACGTGAAGTTGTGTCGCGGCGGAGGGCACGAGGTGGCCCACTCCAGCGACCGGCCGTGTCCCCACGGATCATTGACGATGACGCGGGGAGCCTTCCGGGCGGTGATGTACACGTTCAGTAGAAACGGGATCATCGACACGGCAAGGATCGCCGACCCGACCGTCGATAGCTCGTTCATCCAGGTAAAACCGTCGTCGGCCGTATAGGTCGCGTAACGTCGCGGCATCCCGACAACTCCGAGCCAGTGTTGAATCAGGAAAGTGGTGTGGAAGCCGATGAACAGCAACCAGAAGTGCCACTTGCCCAGACGCTCATTGAGCATCCGGCCGGTCCATTTCGGCCACCAGAAGTAGAACCCGCTGAACATCGCGAACACGACGGTACCGAACACCACATAGTGGAAGTGGGCGACAACGAAGTAGGTGTCTGACACGTGGAAGTCGAGCGGCGGCGAAGCGAGGATGACACCGGTTAGACCACCGAAGGTAAACGTGACCAAGAAGCCGATCGCCCAGAGCATCGGGGTTTCGAAGGTGACGGAACCACGCCACATGGTTCCGATCCAGTTGAAGATCTTCACACCGGTCGGAACGGCAATGAGCATCGTCATCACGGAGAAGAACGGGAGCAGCACCGAACCGGTGACGAACATGTGGTGTGCCCAGACAGTGATGGACAGCGAGGCAATGGCGATCGTGGCGTAGACGAGGGTCTTGTACCCGAAGATCGGCTTGCGGCTGAACACCGGTAAGACTTCGGAAATGATGCCGAAGAACGGCAACGCGATGATGTACACCTCCGGATGCCCGAAGAACCAGAAGAGGTGTTGCCAGAGCAGGGCGCCGCCATTCGCCGGGTCGTAGATATGGGCGTTGAAGACGCGGTCGGCGGCGAGGGCGAGGAGCGCTGCCGCCAGCACGGGAAAGGCGATGATCACCATGATCGAGGTGATCAGGATGTTCCAGGTGAAGATCGGCAGGCGGAACATGGTCATCCCGGGGGCTCGCATCGTGATGATCGTGGTGATGAAGTTCACCGAACCGAGAATGGTACTGAATCCGCTCAGGGCAAGGCCGATTGCCCAGAGATTGCTACCGACGCCCGGCGAGAATGTCGTGCTGGACAGAGGGGCGTACCCCGTCCATCCGAATGACGCAGCGCCTTGCGGGGTGAGGAATCCGGCGACGGCGATGAGGCTCCCGAAGTTATAAAGCCAGTAGGCCAACGCGTTCAGACGCGGGAACACAACGTCGGGTGCGCCGATCTGCAATGGCATGAGCACGTTGGCGAAACCCGCGAAGAGAGGTGTCGCGAACATCAGCAGCATGATCGTGCCGTGCATCGTGAACATCTGGTTGTACTGCTCTTTGGTCTGCAGCACGGACAGACCGGGAGCGAAGAGTTGCGCGCGCATGATGAGCGCGAGCACGCCGCCGAGACTGAAATAGATGAAGGACGTGATCAGGTACAAGTAACCGATCTTCTTGTGATCGGTTGTCGTGAGCCACTCGACGACGTGTCGCCGCTTGGTTGTGCCATCCGGTCGCATTCCCCGCGACGGCGTGCTGGCCGCAGGCCGCATGGGGGCCGCGGTGGAGGGGGCGTCGCTTTCCACACTCATCGTTGACCGTCTCGGGCGGGTTCAAGGCTGCACTTTTCGGCTTCGTTGCCGTGCAGAACACTGATAGTCATCAGTCACCTCGTGTGCGGATCACGGATTGATTGCTGATCGGATCTGGTACTACACGGTAGGCCGGTCTGCATCGAAGAGCAACGGCGGGGAGGCTGGTGTGGTCATCGGCGATCGACGTAGATGACTTCGATGGCATTGTTTCCGTAGCCCAGCCGGTTCCACGGCGGAAGGTCGGGTTGCACGTTCCCGGCGGCGTCGGTCGCTCTGACTCTCAGAGTGTGTCTTCCAACGTTGTTGGTGTCCCAGGTGAAGGTCCAGTCCTGCCAGTGGAATCCATTCCCGGCTGGTTCCAGCTGTGCCGGGTACCAGTCACCTTCTCCGGTGAGACTGACCTCGACGCGCGTGATGGGGCCGTTGCCCGACCAGGCCTTTCCCCGGACCGTGTATGCCCCCAGGCCGATGGTGGAGCCTGGCGCTGGATCGGTGATCCGGGCGCGTGGCCGCATCAGGGTCACCGATTCAGGAGGTCGGTCTGGCCACTCGTACATGTAGTGGCCGGTCTGGAACTCGCCGGCATAGGGCTCGGTGAGCACGTCGATTCGCTTCAGCCACTTCACCGACGCCACGGCGTACCAGTGGGGCACGATCAACCGGAACGGTGCGCCGTGGTCGGGACCCAGAGGCTCCCCATTCATCTCATAAGCGATGAGGATTCCTGACGCAGGGTCTGTGGCGTGTGCGAGTGGCAGGGACCGGACAAAGGTGAGGTCGTCCTGGTCAGTATCGGGGAGGATCGCCTGAAGGTGGTAGGGACCGTGGTCGGCACCCTGGGCGCGGACTTCTACCCCCTGCGCCGCTGGCGCGACCTTCGCCAACACCTCGTGGAGAAGCGCGCCAGTCCAGCGTGCCGTGGAGACGGCAAAGTCACCCCAGGGTTCACCGGTCGGCAAGGGTCTCATGGCCAGGCGGCCGTTTCCTGCACATTCAAGGGTGACCGTGTGCTCGTGTGCCGGCATCGCGCGCAGGTCGTCGAGCGTCAGGATGGTCGGATTCGCTACCGCGCCACCGATCTCCAAGGTGCCGTCGTGAGCGGGCACCGCAAAGTTGCTTCGCACGTAGTGGAGCTCGGTGGGGGTGATCTCACCGTCGAGTGCCGTTGGCGGCGCCTCGGCGTTGTAGGGCGCGGGGTTGATCATCACCAATGCAGCGCGTGCGGCATCGAGATCATGAGCGGCGGTCATGGCAGCCTCCTTGGGGCAGGTCAAGCGCGTTGTGGCTCTCTCAAAAATCGGAGTCGCTGAAGGTCGGTTCGCGGCCGTCGTTAAAGGCGCCGATGCCTTCGACGCGGTCGGGATGGACAGCAGAGCGCCAGTGTGCGTCCATCATGATTGCGATCGCCTGCTCGATCGGCTCACCCTCGCCCAGGTGAACCGCGCGCTTCACCGCCTGGACGGCGGTTGGCGAGTTGCTAGCGATCTCGTCGGCGATCTGCCGGGCTGCGGACATCAACTGGGCGGGATCGTGGAGTTCGTTGACCATGCCGAGTCGGTATGCCTCCTGGGCAGTGATTGGATCGCCGGTCATCAGCATCTGCAGTGCCTTGCCGCGGGGCAGGAGACGGGGCAGCAAGGCCGGTGATCCTCCGCCGGCTGCCAGGCCGAGCATGGCTTCGGGTTGGCCAAAGGTCGCGTTGGCCGAGGCGATGATGAAGTCCGTGCTCTGGGCGAGCTCACACCCTCCCCCGTAGGCGATTCCGTTGACGGCGGCGAAGATCGGCTTACGGAGCTGGCGAACCGTGTAGAGGGTGCGGTCGAAAGCTTGGCGTTGACGCAGCCAGTCCTCCTTGGTCATGGCTTTGCGCTGCCGCAAGTCACTGCCGACCGAGAAGGCGCGGTCGCCGGCTCCCGTCAGGATGACGACCCGTACCGCGGTGCGAACGGCTATCTCCTCGACGACGTCGGTCAGCAGGGCTCCCATCTCTGTGGTGATCGCGTTGTCGGCATGGGGCCGGTTGAGGGTGATCAGGGCAACTCGACCGTTGGAGAGATATTCCAGCAGCACGGGTGCCTCGGTCTCCTCGACGTCCGGCGCCGGTGGGCCGAAGTCGAGTGCTGCCCAACGGTCTGTGCTTGATGAGCTCATCATGCTCCTCTCGGGTGTGGACTCGTCAGGTGTCGAGTTCGGCGAGCCAGCGCAGCGCCCGCAGGCTGGGGGCGAAGCAGTACTCGCCTCCACGGGTGACCACGAAGGGTGGGAGGTTCTGCAACCTGCGCCGGATCGGTCGTTGCGGGATGGTGAAGCCGCTCGACTCGTCGTGAGGTCCGACCAGGGGGTCGGACTCAAGCGGAGCGCCGATAAAGATGCCATCGTTCAGCCACTGAGTCTTCACGAACTCGAACTGACGTTTGATGTGGGCGCCGGCGAAGACGAAGACGATCCCGCGGTCGATCCCGTCGTCCTCGAGCACTCCGTCGGGGAGCATCGGTCCGTAGCTCGTGCCGCGTCGGATCATCCGGTGGAGCCGGACATCCACGCTGCCGTCGTGGTCGAATGCGTCGCGTGGGTTTGCCCTCCGGGCGTGTGCCCCCACCGGGCACTTGAAGCCGCGCGGGTCATCGGCGAAGAGGAAGTCGTTGTTGCGCAGTGGGTCGCTCCCGAGTTCGGGGTCGTCTCGCTCGGGAGAGATCGCGAGCGGAGCACCGCTCTGCCAGCGCCCGACCATTTTCGCGCCGAGAAGGACTTCCTCCTCGCGGCTCGCAGCCCTAGTGCGAAGATAGGCCCGATAGGCCGCCACCTTCGTGTGCAATTTTCGGAACACGACGTAGGTGCCGTTGCGGCCCAGCACCTCTGGAGTGGGCATCGGCGGCAGCTCCCCCGTCTCATCGGGATAGCCCAAGACGATCTCGCCGGCTTTGAGCGGTCGCTCGTGGGGATTGCTGGGGCGTCGGCCGCTCCCCTCGACGGCAGGTTGACTGATCCCGTCTTTGAATCCAAAGGAGGTGCGGCCGGTGGCGAGCTGGTAGCAGTCCTGATGCCAGACCAGCTCGACCCCCGGAAGCTCGGCCAAGGCGTTGCGTGCCTTCTCGACGGCAGCGTGAAGCTGCTCCTCGTCGGAGGAGAGCACAGCGATCGCGACATGCACATCGTCGGTGCCGAGCGGTTTCTCCCAGTGCTCGGGGGCGCTCTCACCGACGTCCCCCAAAACTTCTGCACGGGCTGCCATCCCCTGACGGAACTCCGGCGCGAAGCTATCCAGTGACGCTTGCGGCACACCAAGGGCCTTCAACCCGGGGTAGGTGAAGGCGACGGTGAGCGAGGTGTTGTCCGGGGTGTCGGCGGCTCCGGCGGGGTTGACGATTCGGTGCAGTCTCCGGACGAGCTCACGGCCGTCAGCGCGGTCCGCGATGCGAAGCAAGAGATAGGTTCCGACGTATGGCGAGGGGCGTTCGTACAACGCGCCGGCCTGGATATCGTCAAGCTCCAGGGTTACGCCTGTCGTGGCCGCCATCGATCATGCGCCTTTCGTGCTCAGTGGTGCTCGGGGGGTTCGGGCGGGTTCGGATTCGCCGTCGCCAGGTACGGGAAGCTGCCAGTGGCTTGCTGGGTGGCGGAGTCGACGCCATCGCGGATGGTCGGGCCCTGACCAGCGTTGACGAGCTGGGTGAAGATCGTGTCCATCACATCGTCGTTCAACGTGCGACCCCCGCACGTCTGGTGAACTTCGCCTCGCCGTGCGGCGAGCTCGATCTCGAGGAACGAGCCGTGCTCGAGATAGGGCTTCGTGACGTCGACGATCAGATAGTCAGCGAGCATCAGGTCTGTCAGCGGGTGACGGCCGTTCGCGTCAATGGGCCAGTCCATCTTTCCGTCCAGGGAATCCCAAAAGGCGAGGTTGGCGTCCAGTCGCGCTCGGTAGGCGCTCAGGTAGGAGTCTCCGAGGTGGAACGCGTTATCCATGTTGTATAGGTCGCGGATCTCGAGATCCCGGTTCACGGTATCGAAATCTTTCGGTGCGAGCATCATGTTCTTCACCTCGGGGCGACCCACTCGTTCGATCCTGACGTTGAATGTTCCCCTGGTGAGGGTTTCAGCAACGACGCCCACGAGATCCCCGCCTGGCAAGAGGCTGGTCTCGATCTCGACGACGACGCTGAGCACGTTCTTGCCGTCGAGGAAGATCGAGCCGGGATCGGTGAAAGCGAGCTTCCGGGTCGCGATCGTCGCCAGGGCGGCGCGGGCATCCATGATGAACGGGTCCCAGCGCGTGCCGGCGAAGACCCTCATGCCGTGCCCAGCACCTCCTTGCGGATCGTTGACGAGGAAGGAGATTTGTCCTGAGGGACCACTGCAGGTGCCCTGTTGCTGACGGCTCGGCTGCTCCTCGGCATTGCCCGGAGCGTCGTCCGGAGCGTCGAACACGCACTCCACGACGATCTCCTCATCCCCGGGAACGAACCCCCACCCGGCGTCGTTCGGGCTCGGCTGGTGGAGTGGCCGAAGGCGGAAGCGGTACAGCAGACCCTCGGAGAACAAATCGGAGGGCTTGGCCATCGGCAAGGTGTTCAGGACAAGCACGAGCCAGCCCGGCCGCTCGGGGCTGGGGAATGCATACACGTCCGTGATGTCCGCGATCGGGTTGGCGAGGGCGCGTGGCCCAGAAATGTGGTCCGACATGACAGTGCCCGTCTCTGTTGCGTTTAGTCGCCGGCCTCGTCCAACAGAGGCTTCAGCGCTGGATGCTGGAGGATCTCTGCGGCCTGAGGGTGGTCGAGCACCTGTTGGAAGGCGTTGTTCACACGCTGAGCCTTCCGGATCTCTCTCACCGTCCCGCCGTAGTTCCGGGCGTATGCGGCTGCCGATTGCTCGGCGTCGAGGATAAAGGCCCGCAGGGCGGCCAGGTCGGGCAGCCCGTCGTATCCTTCGACATGGCGGAAGATGACGTCGAACAGCGCCAAGGTTGGACCAGAGGTGAAGAAGTCCTCCATGTAGGCGTCCCACGGGCCATCGAAGCTGGTTACGAATGCGAGCCGCGTGTCGTCGTCGAACATGACGAACCGCGCCTCGTGAATTGTCTGAACCGCCATCCCGTAGTCACCGGGCCGGTAGCCAGGCGTGTCCTGCAGATCGACGAGCGCGGCGCGCAATGGCGGCCCCTCGCCCGGCTTGACGCGGAAGAACAAACTGAACTCGCTCGTCGGTCCGACACTGAGTCCCGGCTGCGTTATTCCACCCTCTGATGTGGCCATGCGAGGGACTATAGCAGGCCTCCCCCGGGACCGCCCAAGGAACTGCGTTGGCTCCTCACGCGCATCGAATCGTGGTGAGGAAGGATCGAAATTTGAACGGATGGGTTCATTCCCGTGGCGTCGTCGGCTGCGCTGCGAGAAGGGCGGCGTTCACCCGGCTCTGGAGCTGGAGCAACGGTGCGTGGGAGGCAGGCCAGATTTCGAGCAGATTGACCAGTAGCCGCCGGAGTCGTTCGAGCACCATGGTGAACGGTGTCGCGAACTGCATCAGATCCTCGATGGCGACGCGCAGGTAGTCCTCCCACGCGGGAAGCACCAGCCGGACCCGTGTATCACCAGCGGCATCCGTCACATCCGCCACTGCCAGCTCCCTCATCGCCACCGCCCGCAGCAGCCCCTCGGTAGCGTCGATGGAATCCACTGCGGTCGCCGGGTCGTTGACCGACGGCGACAGCGCTCGGAGCGCGATGTCTGCAAGCAACCGGAAAGCCAGCATTGGGTCCTGGCCGAACGAGCGCTCGGCGCCGCGCACCACTGCCGCGCGTACGACCTGATCGCTCAGCTCACCTCCGTGGATGTCGGCAAGCGGCGACTCATCGTGCACGGTGTCTCCCACGCCGACACGGAACACCACCAATGCGTCTGCTCGCGTGGCCGCCTCGATCAGCCATCGGAGTTCCAGCTGCTGAACAACACCGGGCGCACCGGCCCAGGTCACGGTGCGCCGCAGTTCGGGTAGCTCCGCAGAAGGCTCGTCTGTCGCAGGTGGTGGCTCCGAGCGCAACGGGTAAACAGCGGCGATCACGGCGCGGCCGCGCGAGGTCACGGCGTCGAGAACAGAGGCCAGCTGGAGCGACAGAAATGCGCGAATCTGCAATGCCCGTATCAGCCCGAACGTGACAAGCGCGGCGAGTATCGCTGTGGCCGGCACGAGCACGGTCACGTCGGTCGAGTTGAGGCTGACCACTCCGGCGGTCACGGCGAAGGTGAAGACGCCGACGGCCAGGGCAAAGGTGCGCCACACCAGCGGGTCGCCGCGAAAGAGGTTCAAGCGTGGAGAGAAGGTGCTGGCGGACCATTGCACCACCCCGAAGAGCAGTGAGAAGACGATGCTGACCACACCGATCACCCCGATGCCGAGTGTGAACAGCAGCTCTGAGAGTCGGTCGCCCTGCACGGTTGGCCCGACGGACACACGGGGCAGTGCGACACCAAGGGCCAGTCCGATCAGTGCGCAGAACATCTGCGCAAGGTCGGCACGCAATCGGCGCCGTGCACGCAGCAATCGCCGGGGTAGGACGGGCATCACAACCTCCCAGGGCATCAACTCAGACCGATCGGCTGGCACGCGGATCGCGTCATCCGACGGGAATGCAGGGACTCTCCCCCAGTGTCCCACGTCAGGAACTGCCGGTCTTGGCCGTCTCCCGCGCGATGTCAGCCGCGCTCTGGCACGTGGGTGGCGACGTCGGCCGCTGCAACAGCCGGCGCCCGGCCATAGAGGACGGTCTTGTCTTCGGCCGGCAGGTATCTTGGGATCGTGCTCAATAGTTGGAATGCTGACGGATTCGGTGTGATGCGTTTGCCGTCGGGTCGACTTCTGCGCGGACGTGGGCTCAGTCAACCGATACCCAGTGGTGCGATCCCCGATTTCGCGATCTATCTTCTGGCACAGATTCCAGCAGCCTTCGAATGGGAAACACGATGGGTGCGATGGCCCGACTTTGGGCTGCCGAGGGATCGCAACGATGCAAACGATGCACTGCGTGAAGCGTGGCTCCGATCGGAGACGGAGCGCGTCGAGATCGCCTGTGATGGCGGTCAGGGGCGCACCGGCACCGCACTGGCGTGTATTGCCGTGCTCGACGGTGTGCCCGCTGACAAGGCAGTGAAGTTCGTTCGCGAACACTACAACCCCCGCGCAGTCGAAACACTGTGGCAACGCCGTTACGTCGCCCACTTTTCCGCGGGCTGATCGAAACGCCTGGGCCAGGCACGGCCCGGCAGCGGGTCAGGGGAACGAAAGACGCGGGCGGGCGCTGATGCGCGCCCACCCGCGTGACTCACGTGACTCGAACTCGGTCGTTGCTGGATCCTTCGCCGCGCCCTACTTCGGTCCGGCCTTCCGAGCGAGTTCGAGCGTCCGTAACGACTCGGTGCGACCGGCGACGTCGACGGCGCGGTACTCGATGGTCGTCGCGCCCTTGCCAACCTGAATCGGCCCGGTGTACGGCTGGAACTTCCCGGTTCCGATCCGGTACTCGATGACAGCGACACCCGACGTCGCGTCCGTCGCCGTCAGTGTGACGATCCGCTTCTTGGTATCGACCTTCGCCGAGGTGAGCGGAGCGGTCGTGTCGCGCTTGACAGTGACTGTGGCTTCCTCGGAGACATTGCCGGAGGCGTCGGTGGCTCGTGCCTTCACGATCGTTGTGCCGTCGGTGGTGATGGCGAGCGGCGCGGCGTACGGCTTCCATCCCGAACCAGTCGAGATCTCGATTGATGGCGCATCATCGAGGGCGTCGGTCGCTTCCGCGGTGACAATAACGTCGCCCGTGAACCAACCGGTCGCCGGCTTGGCCGGCGATGCCGTGAGCGTGATCGTCGGCGCTTCGGCGTCCTCGCCCGCCGGGTGGATGGTGAACGCATCGACGATCATGTAGCTGCCCGATTTCATTGTGCCGGTGATCGTGTGAACGCCTGGAGCCAGGCCGCTGATCGAGAGCACCGTCTGCTGGTGCATCCGGGTGTCGCTGTAGAAGGACTGCGTCGTGCGGAACGCGCCGTCGAGCGTGATGTCGACGTCGCCGAGGTCGCTGTTGATCTGAGAGATGAGGTCGATTCCGGTCCCGTTGAACGTCAGCTCCCACGAGTCGCCGAGATTCTGCGTCGCGTCGATGTCGTCCAGCCAGGCGCCCGCCCCGCCCCGCGATGCGTCGCGCCAGATCCACGACTCCTGAGTGGGTGCTTGAGCGGTCCGGTAGATGACGCCGGAGGTGTTGTTGAGGGTCTCGGCGTCTGTCGGCTTCGAGAGCTCCACCGTCACGTTCGTCGAAGCCCGGCGTACGCCGAGGGTGATCGACGAACCGGCCGGTAGAGCGTTGTAGGCCTGCCAGAACGAGTTGCGTTGTTCCGTGACCTCGGTCCCGTTGACCGTGCGGATCAGGTCGTCGGTGCGTAGACCTGCCGTCGCAGCGAGGCTGCCGTCCGGGACGGAGACGAACTTGACGCCCTTGAAGTCGCTGATCGCATACGACGACTGCTCCGCCGTGGTGGTGATATTGGCGATATTGCCACCCCAGAGCTTCTCGACATACTTGCGGTGGGCAAGTTCGATCGGGTCGGGGCCGGTCGTGCCGGTCGGGAGCACTGCCTTCGGCGGGAGCGCGCCGTCGGCGGCGCCGAAGCCCGTCATCGGGATGTTCTGGTAGCCGAGCACCAATGCCGGTGACGTGCCGGCGACGGTGAAGTCGTAGTCCCCGGTCGGGTCGGCAGCGGAGAATGCCGGGTCGCCGACCTTCGAGTCCCGGTCCATCCCGGCCGTGTACCAGCTCGACGCCGTGTTGATCGTCGCGCCGTCGGCAGACAGCTTCTCGGTGGTACCGCCTCTCGGCTTCACGTCGATCGCGGCTCCGGCATTCCAGAAGAGGTTCTTGCCGATCGCGTACTGCGCGCGAGCGGTGTCGTTGAGCACGTTGTCGTAGGGAAGCCGGCCGAGAGTGATGTTCTTCTCGATGACGTCACCACCGGGCATGTAGCTCACTTGCTCGAACGTCGCCCCATCGAGGAGGAGGTTGTTGCGCAGAGTTCGATCGAAGCCGTCGCGGAGTTTGACGCCGCCTTTGAGAAGCACGTTGTTCGTCATCACGAAATTGGATGAGCCGTCGTCGAGGTCGATCGCCCAGTCGCCGCTGTGCCAGAACCGGTTGTGGTCGATCGTGATCGGCTTGACGACGTCGAGCTTCATCATGGCTCTGGCCTGTTCGGCCGTCAGCGGCCCTCCGGTGTTCCCCATGAACGTGACTCCGTCGGCGAGGCTCGCGAAGGCGTCATTCGCAGCGCCCGTCTTCCAGAATCGACTGCGACCCCACGAGTTGATCGAGCCGTTGTCACCCGTCTCCCGTACGCAGTCGAAAATGTCGTTGTCCTGAATAAGGTGCCCTCCCCACGTGTTGTCGGAGAAATTGAGGCATGCGCGTGGGCTGTCCGAGAGCGAGTTTCCGCGAACGGTGATGTCGAGCGCCATGGCGATGTTCACAGACGAGGTCTGCTTCTCGTAGCGCCCGTTGTTCCTCATGACGTTGCCCTCGATGAGGACATCGCGCGGGTAGTCTTCGGTTTTCGGTCCGCTGCCGAGATCGCTGATCCGTGGGGTGGTGAAGTAGTTGTCGGCGTAGTTGCGGACGGCGTTCGGTGACCCGACGACCTGGATGTCGGTGGCGCCGTTGTTCTCGAACCGGCTCGCGGTGATCTCGGTGCCGCTGTTGTATCCCTCAAGGAAGATGCCGTTGCCGCCGAGGTCCGTGAAAGATGACGACGTGAACGTGACGTTCCGGCTGTTCTTGACAGAGGCCGCGCCCTTGGCAACGACGGACCAGTCGCCCCGCGACAGGTTGACGAAGGGGCTGTTGAAGAGCGTGCGGTGGGTGCGCTTGAAGCTGAGGTTCTCGAAGGTGATGTCGTGGATCGGGTCTGCGGAGGAGGCGCCGGTCAGAGTGACGAGTTGGTCGAGTTCGCCGACTTCGACGGTAGCGGTGGAGAGGTCCACACCCGGAGCAGTCTTG
This sequence comes from Leifsonia sp. 10L418, assembly GCF_056395445.1. Lineage (NCBI taxonomy): Bacteria > Bacillati > Actinomycetota > Actinomycetes > Micrococcales > Microbacteriaceae > Leifsonia > Leifsonia sp. 10L418. The sequence continues at coordinate 174,917 of NZ_JBFTJN010000001.1, forward strand.
AGGTAGAGCTTGTTCGCGTCGCGATCGAGGAACCATTCGTTCGTGGCGTCGAGTTCCTCCCGGATGTTCTCGACCATGACCGCGTTTGCGTTCATCGGCAGGGCGGCATTGCAGTCCTGCGGGCGGTTGTTGTCGCCGACGAACGTCAACTGGAGGGCGTTGTCGCTCCGCCCGGCGATCGTGAACGAAACGCTGCCCCAGTCGTGGCAGTGCATGGCGCGGACGTAGCCGGTCGACGGCTTAGACCAGTTGGCCGAACGGGAGTTCAGCGTCGCCATCGATGTCGTGCCCTCGAGACGAGATGCGCTGTCGTCCCAGTTCGGGTAGCGCGCCATGACCTGGCGGGAGTCGTCGACGAAGAGCTCATCGAAGTCGATGCCGGTGGGGACATCGGTCACCATGACGCTCGGATCCGCCTCGGTGGGCGTCCAGGCGCCGGTGAGTTCGCGGCCGCCGTTGATCGTGGCGCCCTCGCCCGCGCCGACCCAGCGGACCGGCGCGGCATCGGTGCCCGAGTCGGCGTTGGTCAGCGCGAGGGTGGAGTCGAGGTAGTAGTCGCCTTCAGCGAGCTGCACGGTAACGGGGACTCCATCGGGGAGGGCGTTGCGGACGAGCTCCTGTGCCTTCGCCACAGTCTTGACGGGTGTTTCCGCGGACGTGCCGGCATTGTCATCGCTCCCGTTCGTGGCAACGAAGACGGTGACGGCCTCGGCGGCGTGCGCAGGGAGGGCGGTGAGCGTGGACAGGGCGACGGCAGCGATACCCGCAGCGGCGATGGCCCGAAGTCGATGACGCGGCCCGGGGGCCGCGCCGTTCTTGAGGGTGACCTGAACTGACACTGGAACTCCTTTGTTCATCGTGTGCCGAAAACTGTGAATCGGCGGAAACATCCGATCTATCGTGCCGAGGCTAGTGGGACTTCTCGACACGCGTCAACCTTTTGGGGGGCAACCTGCGAAGAACACCTCCGATGTTCCCCGGGTCATGTACACGAGCACGCCTCGCCGCCGCTCCAATTCAATGGAAAGAGCGGATGATTGAACCATGGGCGAATCGAGCCGTGCGGAGGGGCCGCCCCGGTGGGCCGTACGGGCGAGCGAACCGTTTGCGCGGGCGCTCGCCGGGCGACGGTGGGTGCCCCTGTGGGCGATCGTGCATCACCGCGGGCGACGAAGCGGAACCCTGTACGCGACTCCGATCGCGCTCGTGCCGACGGTGTCGTCCACAGACTTCCTCATCGGCCTGCCGTGGGGCGCACAGACCAACTGGGCGAGAAACGTACTGGCGGCCGGCGGCGCGAGCATCACGTGGAAAGGCCGCGAATATGAGGCGATCGCACCTCGTCTGATCGGGGGGAAGGAGGCTGCAGCCCTGTCGAAACCGGCCTTCAGGCGGGTGGTCGGCCGATTCCCCGCGGCCATCGCGCTGACGCGGCGGACGCCGGGTAGCGCGTAGGGCGTTTGCCACACATCCGTCCGAATGCGGCGCGGCCGCGCCGCCACGTGGCTGTCACCGAGAAGTCCGGACCGGTCCCGTCGTCCCGAACAGCCGGTCCCCTTGTTCAGGCCCGAGCATCTTCTTAGACTCAGGACACGACCGCAAGGCCGATTCCGACGAGGACGAGGAGACTGCGATGGCACTCAAATTTGGGCTACTGGCGCTGGTGGAAGCCAAGCCCGGAAAAGAGCAGGAAGTGTGGAGTTTCCTCAACAGCGGCCGAGACATTGTGCTCAACGAGCCGGACACAAAAACCTGGTACGCCTTCCGTGTCGATGAAAAGACCTTCGGCATCTTTGACACATTCGAGACGGAGGAGGGCCGTCAGGCTCACCTGAATGGCGCGATTCCGGCCGCACTCGGCGAGCAGGGACCGAATCTCCTCGCGAAAGATCCGGACATCCGGATGATCGAGCTCATCGCCGTCAAATAGGCGCAGCAAGTGAAGTGGGTGCTGCAGCGAAGTAGTCGCAGTCGCTACCCAGCCGTGTACGGCTCGTGCTGCTCGTCGTGATGGATCCGGTCAGCGAGCTGTCTGAGCGGTTCCCGACTGCCACCCCACTGCAGCGCCAGGATCTCCGCCGCAATCGAAACCGCCGTCTCTTCCGGGGTTCTCGACCCGAGATCCAAGCCGATCGGGCTGTGCAGCTGTGAGAGTTCAGCGTCACTGACCCCGGCCTCGCGCAGTCGCCTCAGTCGGTCATCGTGCGTGCGACGGGAGCCCATCGCGCCGATGTAAGCGATCTGCGGACCGCGCAGTGCCACCTCGAGCAGCGGCACATCGAATTTCGGGTCGTGGGTGAGCACGCAGATCACGGTGCGCGCATCGAGCAGTCCGGCGGCGAACTGTTCGGTGAGATAGTTGTGCGGCCACGAGACGATCACCTCGTCGGCGTCTGGAAACCGCGCCTTCGTCGCAAACACCTCCCGAGCGTCACAGACGGTGACCCGATATCCGAGGAATTTCGCCAATCTGGTCAGCGCGGCGGCAAAGTCGATAGCACCGAAGACAAGCATCCGCGGCCGGGGCGCGAAGCTGGAGAAGAAGACCCGCATTCCCTCGCCCTGCCGCTCACCGTCTGGCCCGTAGGTCAGGGTCGTGTTGCGGCCGGCCGCGAGTAACCCCTGGGCGTCATCGCTGATGGCGCGATTGGACTGCTCGGACCCCAGATCGCCTTCGAATCCGTGCGGCCTCACGACGAGGTGGCGACCGAGCCAGCCGGCATCCGGATGCTCAATCACCGTCGCGACCGCAACCGGTCGGGAGTCTTCGATGTCCTGCCGCACCGCGTCCAGCTCTCCGAAGGTGCGCGGAGAGACCGGTTCGACGAAAACGTCCAGGATGCCGCCGCAGGTCAGCCCGACCGAGAACGCGTCATCGTCGCTGATTCCGTACCGCACGAGCACCGGCGACCCAGAAGCGATCACCTCGGTGGCGAGGTCGTAGACCGCTCCCTCGACACAGCCACCGGACACCGAACCGACGACGCTCCCGTCGGCGGTCACCAGCATTGACGCGCCAGCGGACCGCGGCGCCGATTCGAAGGTGCGCACGACAGTGGCCAGCCCTGCAGTGTCGCCCTTCTGCCAGCTTTGCGTCAGCGCTCCCAGCACGTCACGCATGTCGATCTGACCTCCAGTGTCTTATCTCGAGACCGTGCGGCACGAAGGCGTGCGGCTCGAAACTACGCGGCTCGAAGGCGTGCGGCTCACCGAACGTCGGCCGAGACGGTAGCCGACGTATGCGACCGCGGCGACGAGGTACAGCAGTTTGGTGGGCGTGAGCCGGTCCATCATCATCCCCGTGACCAGCGCGACCGCGTTCAGACTCGGGCCGGTGTTCGGCGTCCCGGTGCTCGGAGAAGGAGACTGCGACGGCCGCGACGACGCTGACCGCACCTGGGGTGACCCCGCCGGCTCCACGCTCGGCTCCCCCGGTTCCGTCGGCCGCTCCCCGGATGCGTCTTCGCGAATGCTCTCGCGCGGTTCCCCGGCGGTCTCCTCCCGCGCCTCCCCCACCATCTTCTGCAGGTTCTCGGCGAAGAGGGCCATCATCTGGTCGGTGACGCCGCCAATGATGCTCTTCCCCATGGCCGCGACCTTGCCGGAGAGGTCCACGTCAGCACTGACGGTGCCGGTCGTCGTGCCTGCTGACTCGACCAGCACCAGGGTCGCCGTTCCCTGCGCCGTTCCCTGCCCGCGGATCTCCTGCGCCTTCCCCTCGAACGCCGCCCGGTGTGCCGTAGCGTCGCGGTCAACGACGGTCAGCTGCCCTCGGTATTGCATACTCACCGGTCCCAGCTTCACTTTCAGACCGACCTGGTAGGCGTCCTCTGACAACTTGTTGAGTACCTGCGCGCCCGGAACGCAGCCGGCGACCCGCTCGAAGTCCATCAGGGTTTCCCATACCTCGTCGATCGGTGCGACGACGGAGAACGTGCTTTCGAGTTGCATTATGTAGTCCTCTGGTTGAGCATCATCGCGGCCTCTGATTGAGACGCCTCTGGTTGAACTGTGCACTGGTGCGATCGGCGTGAATCGCCGCCGCCACTTCGGCCAGGGCCGTATAACTGTGTCCGCTGACGAAGGCGTCGCAGTAGGGCAGCGCCGCAGCCATTCCGCCGACCAGCGGCTGATAGCCGCGAGCCACCTTGCGCGGATTGACCCAGATGATTCGGTAGGCCAACCGCCTCAGGCGTGCCATTTGGGCATCCACGAACGCCGGATCGTCCTGCGCCCAGCCATCGGAGAACACCACGACAACGGCGCCTCTGGCGAGGCCACGGCGCCCGAAATCGTCCAAGAAACGACGGATACTCTCCGCGAGCCGGGTTCCGCCCGCCCAGTCGGAGGCGCTCGCTGCGGCTTGCGCGAGCGCCTGGTCCGGGTCGCGGACCGCCAGCTGGCGGGTGAGCCTGGTGAGCCGGGTGGAAAACACGAACGCCTCCGCTTGCGCCCCGCTCACTGCCCCCTGCAGGAAGGAAAGGAACACCCGGGTGAAGGGCTCCATCGACCCAGACACATCACACAACAACACCAGCCGTCTCGGGCGTGGGCGTCGACGCGCATAGACCAGCCGCGTCGCGTCGCCGCCCGTGCTCTGCGCCGCACGAACAGTGCGCCGGATGTCTAACCGCTCCCGGTTGTTCGGCGACCGACGGGTACGACGGGTGCGACGTTCCGGTGTCGACAACACGATCTGCCGCACCAGGGACCGCATCTGGACGATCTCGTCCGGTCCGAGTTCAGCGAACGACATGTCGTGCGGCTGCTCGTCGGTCGAGGCCAACATCAGGATCGTCTCCCGCGGGGGTGCAGGACGGTCCCCCGATTCCTCCCTGCCGGGCATCGGGGCGGGAGGGCGCGATTTCACTTCCTCCTCCGCCTCTCCGAAGGGGCGGTTGTCTGCCGCCGCCGGACGAGTCCGCAGCTCCGGATTGATCGGTTCGGGCGTGATTGGTTCCGACCCGATCGCCGGCGGTGCGTTCTGTTCGCCTCGGTACTCCGCGGGGTCCTGCAGCCCATCGAACACGGCGGAGAAGACCGCGTCGAAAAGCGGCAACTGCTCTCTGCTAGTAACGAACACCACCCTGCACGCCCAGTACAGCGGCTCACGGGACTCGGGCGGAACGAGCCGGAGCGCCTCGGCCAGCCGCGCCGCACGGTCAGGGGACGACGACAACCCCGCCCGGCGCAACGCCGTCGCGAACCCTGCGGCGAGCGCGGCCACCTCCACGCCCGGTCGCGAATCGGAGCGCACACTTCGTGCCGTCTCGCCCGTGGCTGTCTCACTCACGGCCAGCCCCCACGAGCCAGTCGGCCCCGCGCGCCACGGCCAGGTCGAGGTCATCACGGTTCTTCACAACGGTCCCCCAGGTCTGGTCGACGGTCTGCGCGTCAAGGCGGTCGACGCCGAGCACCGTGAGCGCCGACACCCAGTCGATGGCCTCGGCGATCCCTGGAGGTTTGACCAGGTCAAGGGAGCGCAGCTTCGTGATGGCCGACGCGGCCTCGAGTGCGATGGACTCGGCGCTGCTCGGCACCCGCCTCCGCACGATCTCGGCGATCCGTTCGGGCCCGGGGTAATCGATCCAGTGGTACAGGCAACGACGGGTCAGCGCGTCATGCAGATCCCGGGTGCGATTGCTGGTGAGGATCATAATCGGCGGATGCGCCGCCCGAACAGTCCCCAGCTCGGGAATCGTCACGGCCGCCTCGGCCAACAGCTCGAATGTGAAGGCCTCGAATTCGGCGTCGGCCCGATCGATCTCGTCCAGCAGCAAAACGGCCGGGCGCGGACCTTGATGCTCGATCGCCTGAAGCAGCGGCCGGCGCAGCAGATACTCCGGCCCGAACAGTTCGGTTTCCTCTAGTTGAATGTCCCGCACCTCGGCCAGCCGGATCCCCAGCATCTGGCGGGGGTAGTTCCATTCGTAGAGCGCCTCCCCGGCGTCGATTCCCTCGTAGCACTGCAGCCGGAACAGTGGCGTGTCGAGTACCCGGGCCAGTGCCTTCGCCGCCTCGGTCTTGCCGACCCCGGGTTCGCCCTCGAGCAGGATCGGCTGCGGCAGGCGCACAGCCAGGAACAACGCCGTTGCCAGCCCGACGTCGGCCAGGTAGTCGCCCGCAGCCAGCGCCTCCTGGAGGGTGGCGACGTCGGGGATGAGTCGACGCACGTCGTCTTCGGCGCCCACGCGCGCCGGGCCGCTCATCGGGGGCTCCGCTCTGCTCCGGCCCGCAGTGCGAGAACCAGCTCGTAATCCTCCTGGGTGTTGACGTCCAGCGGGACCGCCCCGTCGATGGGCACCTCGGTGACTTCGGCTGCTCGCTGCTCGAGAAGTTTCCACACGGCCTTGTCACCGTGCAGCGCGGCCAGTGTCGGCAGTTCGGAGCGAGCGAACGCGAACGGATGCCCGACACCGTTCTCGTAGCGGCACACCGCAATGCTCGACTCCCCTCGCCCGTCGAGTAGGTGGCGCACGTTTTCCGGGCGTACCCCGGGTTGGTCGCCGAGCAGGAGCACGAGGACATCGGTCTGCGGATGCAGGGCCGGGATAGCCGTAGCGATCGATGACGAGCATCCGGTGTCGTAGTCGAGATTCTCGACCACATCGACGTCGTGGGTGTCGACTGTCTGCCGCACCTCGGCCGCGGCCCCGCCGAGCGCGAGGACGATTTGGTCGAAACCGCTGTTTCTGGCGGTCTCCAGCGCGGCGTCGAGGAGAACCCCGTCGCCATAGGGAAGAAGTTGCTTCGGGCTGCCGAATCGGCGGGACGCCCCGGCGGCCAGGACGAGTCCGGCCACCCTCAGTTCAGGACGCGACGGCATACTGCTCCGGATGGGCGAGGAAGCTTATGCGGCATCCTTCTGAACAGAAATACGTCGTGACGCCGTCCCGTTCGATGTGGATGGTCGACTCCACAGCCGCGACGGTCATTCCGCAGACCGGGTCGATCGCGGTGGGAACCGTCGGTGCCGGCTTCGCCGGTCGGTTCCTGGCCCGCTCGGAGACCAGCTGGGCCAGGATCGACAGTGCGATCTCGCCCGGCGTGCGGGCGCCCAACTCCAGCCCGGCCGGGCTGAATACGCGAGCGCGCTGCTCCTCGTCGACGTCGAGGGAGGCCAGCACGGCGGCCCCTCTGACCTCGCTCGCCACGAGCGCGACGTAGGGAACCCCCGCGGCGAGCGCCGCAGTCAATGCCGGCTCCTCGTCTTTGCCGTGCGAGGCGACGATGATGGCGGCGTCGTCGGCCTGAGGCGCTGCGGCAGTGCCCGTGGTGAGTTCGATGTCGAGCCCCAGGCCCAACCCCAATGTCGCCAGGGCCTGCGCGATGGGGGTCTCCCCCACGACGAGCACCCGGGGCGCCGGTAGCCGGGGTTCCAGGAATATCTCGATCGCGCCTCCGCTGAGGCAGGGGTTCGAGACTTCCACGGCACCCTCTTCCTCACGGTCGGACGGTTCCCCAGGCACAACGCGGAGCAGGAGCGGCTCCGCAGTGGAGAGTGTCTGCAGCGCGTACACACGCACCGAGGCTTCGACGCAATTGCCGCCGACAAACCCGTCGATGTCCCCGTTCGCACTCACTAGGGCGGTATCGCCGGCCTGCGCGCTCGTCGGATGCTGCGCGCGAACCACAGTGGCGCGCACGAAAGGCTCGCGGCGTGCGGCGAGTTCCTGTGCCCTCTCGGTGAGAGTTTCTCTCGTTGCCGCTACTCCCGTCATTGTTCCTCCCCACACAGCCCTGTCAGAAACGCCATGTCAGACCGGCGGCCGTGCTCGGCCCTGCATGGCCTCCCAGACTCTGGCCGGTGTGCAGGGCATGTCGATGTGCGTGACGCCGAGGGGCGACAGGGCATCGACTATTGCATTGACGATGGCCGGAGGTGAGCCGACCGTGGCCGACTCGCCGATGCCCTTGGCTCCGATCGGGTGGTGCGGTGAGGGGGTCACGGTGAAGCCGGTTTCCCAGTTCGGCACCTCCGTCGCGGTCGGGATGAGGTAGTCCATGAACGAGCCGCCGAGATTGTTGCCCGCTTCGTCGAACTCGATGATCTGCATCAACGCCATGCCCACGCCGTCGGTCAGGCCGCCGTGCACCTGGCCTTCGATGATCATCGGGTTGATCCGGGTTCCGCAGTCGTCGACCGCGATGAATCGCCGCACTTTCACGTGGCCGGTCCCCGGGTCGACGTCGACGACGCAAATGTAGGCCCCGAACGGGAAGGTCAGATTCGGCGGGTCGTAGGTCACCTCGGCGTCCAGATTTCCGTCGATGCCTTCGGGCAGCGTCACCGTTCCGTGTGCTCCCATCGCGATCTCAGCGATGGTCTTTCCGACGCTTGGGTCCCCCTTAACGAACCAGCGGCCCTTCTCCCATTCCAGGTCTTCCGGGCGTGTCTCGAGCATGGCCGCGGCGATGAACTTCGCCTTCTCCCGCACTTTGCGGGCGACGAGGGCGACGGCGCCACCGCTTACGGGGGTCGACCGGCTCCCGTAGGTGCCCAGCCCGAACGGCGTCTGGTCGGTGTCACCGTGCACGACGTCGATGTCCTCTGGCGGGATGCCGATCTCCTCGGCAACGATCTGGGCGAATGTGGTCTCATGCCCCTGCCCCTGGGACTGAACGGAGATGCGCACAACGGCCTTGCCGGTGGGATGGATGCGGAGTTCGGCGCCGTCCGCCATACCGAGGCCGACAATATCCATATGTTTGCGCGGGCCGGCTCCGACGGTTTCGGTGAAGAACGAGATGCCGATGCCCATCAGTTCACCGCGCTCGCGCTTCTCCTTCTGCTCCCGCCGGAGTTCGTCGTATCCGGCGATCTCCATCGACAGGCGCATCGCCCGCTCATAGTTGCCGGAGTCGTACTCCCACCCGGTCTTGTTCGGGTACGGGAACTGTTCCGGCTTGATGAAGTTCTTCAGCCGCAACTCCGCGGGGTCCATCTCAAGCTTGTGGGCGAGCATGTCAACCAGCCGTTCGACGAGGTACACGGCTTCCGTGACCCGGAACGAGCAGGCGTAAGCGACACCGCCCGGCGCCTTGTTCGTGTACACGCCCGTCACCGTGCAGTGTGCCGCTTGCAGGTCGTAGCTGCCGGTGAAGATGTGGAAGAAGCCGGCCGGATACTTCGAGGGCTGGGCCGTGGCGTTGAAAGCGCCATGGTCGGCGAGCACATTCGTTCTCACCGCGAGGATCTTTCCCTCTTTCGTGGCCGCGATCTCGCCCTGCATGATGTAATCGCGGGCGAACGACGTGGACATCAGGTTCTCTGACCGGTCTTCGACCCACTTCACCGGTTTGCCCGTGACGATCGAGCCGACGACTGCGAGAACGTACCCCGGGTAGATGCCCACCTTGTTGCCGAAGCCGCCCCCGATATCCGGTGAAACGATGCGGATCTTGTGCTCGGGGATACCGGCGACAATCGCGAACAACGTGCGGTGGGCGTGCGGGGCCTGCGACGTCTCGTACAGGGTCAACGTGCCGTCGATCGGTTCGAAGTCTGCGACGGCGCCGCAGGTCTCCATCGGCGCCGGGTGCACGCGCGGGTAGACGAGTTCCTGGGACACGATGACATCCGCCGAGGCGAAGACCGCGTCGGTCGCGGCCGCGTCTCCCGCTTCCCACTCGAAGATCTTGTTGTCGGTTCTGCCCTCGATTTCGTCCCGGATGACGGGCGCGTCGGGGTCCAACGCTCGCCGGGCATCCGTCATCGGCTGCAACACGTCGTATTCGACATCGATGAGCTCGACAGCGTCGCGGGCGGCGTAACGGTCGTCAGCGATGACGAAGGCGACCTCCTGCCCCTGGAACCGCACCTTGTCGGTGACGAGCACGGCCTGCACATCGGCGGACAGCGTGGGCGCCCAGGCGAGGTTCAGGCCGAGCAGATCTTGGCCGGTGATGACAGCCTTCACACCCGGGTGGGCCAGCGCCCGGCTCGTGTCGATCGAGACCAGGCGGGCGTGTGCGACGGGCGAACGCAGGATGACGCCGTGCAGCATGCCGGGAAGCACGATGTCATCGACATAGTGACCCTTGCCGCGAACGAACCGTGGGTCTTCCTTACGTTGGATGCGGCCATACCCGATCGGGCGGTCCGCATCACCGGCCGCCGGGTTGGCTGGATGATCCATTGCAATAGTCATGCGCCTACTTCTTCTCCGGTAGCGTCCGCGATGCGTTCGTGTATCTCGACCATTTCGTCTGTCACGGCCATCTCGACCGTCTCGGCCATCTCATCCGTTTCGGGAATTCTCTGGGGATGTTCGGCCGCCCACTGCACGGAGCGAACGATGGTGGCGTAACCGGTGCACCGACACATCTGACCGGAAATGGCCTCACGGATCTCGGCGTCGGTCGGATGCGGGTTGGCGTCGAGCAGGGCACGGGACGTCAGCATCATGCCTGGCGTGCAGAACCCGCATTGCAGGCCGTGTTCCTCCATGAACCCCTGCTGCACAGGATCGAGGGTGCCTCCGATTGCCAGTCCCTCGACGGTGGTGATCGCATGCCCGTCGGCCATGGCCGCAAGCACGGTGCACGACTTCACGGGTTGACCGTCCATCAGCACAACGCAGGTTCCGCAGTTGGTGGTGTCACATCCCCAATGTGTGCCGGTCATCCCGAGTACGTCGCGAATGTAATGAACGAGCAACACGCGAGGCTCGATCTCGCTCGTGACGTCGGAGCCGTTCACGGTCATGCTGATCTGCATCGGCTTAGCCTTCCTGGGTTATCGGTGACGGGGATGTCGGTGACGGGGATCAGGCCGCGCGCTCGCACGCACGGCGCAGCACCCGGCGGACCAGTTCGTCAGACAAGTGACGCTTGTACTCGATCGGCCCCCGCTGGTCTGCGACCGGATTGCTGGCGAGGGCAGCGAGGCGGCCGGCCTCGACGAACAGTTCTTCATGCGGCTTTTCGCCTCGCAGTACGGTTTCGGCCGGGGCAATGGTTCCCTCGACTCCGACCGCGGTGAGGCCGATGGCGACGTCGTCGATCGTGCCGTCCTCCGCGAGCGAGACCGCCGCTCCGGCCGCCACAATCGCCCAGTCGCCGACACGACGCTCGACCTTCTCGTAGGCGCTTCCGGACCGGGAACGGATCGGGAAGCGGATCTCACGCAGCAATTCGTTCTGCCCCACCGCGGTTTCATAGGGTCCCTTGTGGAACTCGCTCATCGTGAGGATTCGTTCCCCGCCGGGCCCCTGGATCACCGCCTCCCCACGCAGGACGTCACAGACGGTTGAGAGGTCCTCCGCCGGGTCCCCCTGACAGAGCGACCCTCCGATGGTTCCGCGGTTGCGCACCACGGGGTCCGCGATCACGCGTTCGGCATCGGCGAAGATCGGGAAGAGCCCGGCAATCTCCGCGGACTCCAAGAGCGTCGCGTGGCGGGTCATCGCGCCCACGCGCAACTGATTGCCGTCGCGCAGGATGAAATCGAGCTCGAACAGGTCGTTGATGTCGATCAGCCACTCTGGTCTGGCCAGTCTGAGCTTCATCATCGGCAGCAGGCTGTGCCCGCCGGCAATGACGCGTGACTCGGGGCCGTGACGTTCGAGGAGAGCGAGAGCATCAGCGACGGTGGTCGCTCTGGCGTAGTCGAATGGAGCCGGAATTTGCACAGTGACCTCCTCGGCGGCTCCTCGGTGAGCACCGCCAGTAACTGAGGTTCCCTCAATTATGGCACAGCTTGCCTCGAGGCATCCGGGATGTCAACATGCCTCTGAGCGAAGGATGTCGCGAATGGCAGCGGACAGCGCACTCCCGATGATTATTGCGGTGACGCTCGTCGTCGGGGGCATGGCTGCGGCCGTCGGACGACATCGGAGTTCTCCCCTGCGCGTCTCCGGTGGGCTGGGCACGATCGGGACGGTTGGTACGACCGGCATGCTCGGGACGGGTGCGATCATGCTCGGGGCGCTGCTCTTGCCCGATTTCTCCCCCTTCACTGCGGCTTCGCTGACGATTGCCGTTCTGCTTCTGGTCGTGACCGGCGTTGTCGCGGTGCGGATCAGACGCCGACGGCCCCTGGCGCACGCTCAGAGGACGACCGTGGCCGCGACCGTCATCGATATCGCCTTCATGGCAGCGGCGGTACTGCTCATGCCGGTGCACAGTGCGGCGGCGCAGCTCACCTCAGTTCAGCTCGGTTCAGTGCAGCTCAGTTCGGCGCAGCTCACTTCGGCGGCACAGCTCGGAGGGGTTCACTCGGGCGGATCCCACCTCGCCCTGGCCGGAGGCGTGATGATCTGGCTGGTCCTCGTGGCGTGGGCGTTCTGCACTGCGGTGCTGAGTGTGCCGGGGATACGGCGTCACTCGCCGGACGGAGCGTTCCAGCTTGCGTGCTCCGGTTGCATGATCACGGCCATGGCCGCGATGGCCGTCTGATTCGGCGTTGGTCTACTCTGACAGGATGATCCGCTTACGCAGACCGAGCAGGTGACAATGACAAGCGTCGATGAGCATGCCCGCGCGATCGAACGGATGCTGACGGGGCCGCTTGGTCTCGCCGGTACCGGAACTGGCACTGAGACCGTGCCGCTCTCCGACGCGCTCGGCCGGATTACGGCGATCGACGTGTTGGCAGCTGTCGACCTGCCTCTGTTCCGAAACTCGCAGATGGACGGTTTTGCCGCCTGGGCAGCCGATCTGATCGGCGCGCCGGTGACCCTGCCGGTCAACGGAGACATTCCGGCCGGCCATGTGCAGCCGCCGGCGCTGGAGCCCGGCACCGTGACCCGGATCATGACCGGCGCGATCGTGCCAGACGGCGCCGATTGCGTGGTTCCGGTCGAAGACACCCGACCCAGTGCTGATCCAGGCTTCGCCGACCCGGGCTCGACCGACCGGGGCTCTTTTGCAACGCTCGTCGGCGCATCCGTCACCATCACGACTCCGCGTGGCGCCGGAGACTTCGTGCGGGAACGCGGCAGCGACTTGCGCCGCGGTGAATTGCTCGTGCCGGCCGGGCTGCGTCTGGCACCCCGGCATCTGGCCGCGCTCGCGGCGGGCGGGCAGAATTCAGTCCTGGTGCTTCGACGGGTGCGGGTCGCCGTCATCACGACCGGCGCCGAACTCGCGCCGGCCGGTGCCGCCCTGGCATCGGGCCAGATTTTCGACGCCAACCTCGTCGCGCTGTCCGCCGCCGTCACGGAGGCCGGAGCCGAGCTGGTGCTCGCGGTGTCGAGCAGTGACGATACCGGCGAATTCCTGAGCATTCTCACGCGCGCGACCCGAGCGGCGGACCTCGTTGTCACGTCGGGCGGCGTCTCCCAGGGCGCATACGAGGTTGTGCGCGAGGCGCTCGAACCGCTCGGTGCGGTCGTCGGCCACGTCGACATGCAGCCGGGCGGACCCCAGGCGACCGCGGTCGTCGACGGGGTGCCGGTCGTCTGCTTTCCGGGAAACCCGGTGAGCACCCAGGTCTCGTTCGTCGTGTTCCTCCGGCCGATCCTCCGCCGGGCGGCCGGCCTGACCGCCCTACCGCCGACAACCCGGCGGCTCGCGGGGCCGGTGGCATCCGTCGTCGGAAAACGGCAGTTCCTGCGCGGGCGCATGCTCGACGACGGCACGGTCGAGATCGTGGCCGGGGCTGGCTCACACCTCGTGGCCGCAATGGCCCGTGCGGACGTACTCCTGGACATCCCCCGGGGGATCACCGACCTTGCCGCGGGGCAGGATGTGGGAGTGTGGGCACTATGACCGACTTGACTCATCTGGACGGCGACGGGCGGGCGCGCATGATCGATGTGGGCAAGAAAGCCGAGACGGCCCGGACGGCGGTGGCCAGGGCCCGGTTCGTGACGACCGCCGAGGTGCTCGCGCTGGTGCGCGCCGAGGGCCTGCCCAAGGCCGACGTGCTCGCCACCGCACGCATCGCCGGTATTTCGGGCGCCAAGAAGACCTCAGAGCTCATCCCGTTGTGCCACCAGGTGGCACTGTCCTCGGTGACGGTCGACTTCGAACTCGGCGAGGACTCGATCGAGATCGAAGCGGTGGCGCGAACGCGCGGACAGACCGGTGTCGAGATGGAGGCGCTGACCGCGGTGACCGTTGCCGGGCTCACTCTGCACGATATGGTCAAGGCGGTCGACCCGGCCGCGATGCTCACCGATGTGCGTCTGGAGCAGAAGAGCGGCGGCAAGCGCGGCAACTGGCAGCGCAGTCTGTGGCAGCGCAGTACCGGGCACGCTGCCGCCGATGCTCCGGTCTCGGCCCGCACCCGTGCCGCCGCTGGGCGCACCGCGCGCGTCATCGTCGCGTCGACCCGTGGCGCAGCCGGCGAGCGCGAAGACACGACCGGGCCGGTCATCGCCGGGTGGCTGCGCCGGCACGGATACGACACCGCGGCCGTGTCCGTGGTGGCGGATGCCGACATCGCCGGCGCTCTCGCCGAGGCGGTGGACGCCCAGCCGGCCGTGATCATCACGACCGGGGGCACAGGTGTCTCCCCCATGGATGCGACGCCAGAGGCGACCGCGGACCTGCTCGACCGCGAGCTGCCGGGCCTCGCAGAGGCGCTGCGTCGTCGGGGATCCGAGGCCACGCCGATGGCGGCGCTCAGCCGCGGGCTGGCCGGTACGGCCGGGCGCACGGTCGTGATCAATCTGCCCGGTTCGCCCGGCGGGGTGCGCGACGGTCTTGAGGTGCTCGATCCGGTGCTCGACCATCTGGTCGACCAGGTGTCCGGATCGGCACGCCACGGGGAGCCAGCGCACGAAGGTTCAGCGCACGAGGGCCCAGCGCACGAGGAGTCGGCACATGATTGAGGTCTTCGCGGCGATCTCGGCCACGCCCATTGATCCGGCCGTGGTTGATGACTTCGTGCTCTCACCCGAAAACGGTGCCGTCGTTTCGTTCCAGGGGATTGTGCGCAACCACGACCAGGAGCGCGAGGTCACCGCGCTCGACTACCAGTCGCATCCCGAAGCCGAACGCGTGCTCCGCGAATGCTGCGAGCGCATTGCCGGCCAGACCGGTCTGCGCGTCGCCGCCATCCACCGCACCGGTTCCCTCCTGATCGGTGATATCGCGCTGGTCGCCGCGGTCGCCGCACCGCACCGAGCCGAGGCCTTCGCTGCCTGCGCCGAGCTCGTCGAGCTGATCAAGCAGTCCGTTCCGATTTGGAAGCGCCAGCACTTCCCCTCCGGCGCTCCGGAGTGGGTCGGGCTCGACGCGTCCGCGGAATAGGTCACGGCGAGCGGGGTCGCTCCGTCTCCGACTCAGTGACCTGCTTGAAACAGGCGATGAGCCTAGGATGGCGACGTTGGTGACTCTCTGGAGGTCTCTGTGGATTCAAGAACCCTGCGTTCACGGGAAGGCACAGCTGCGGCGGCGGCACCCGCGATACGACCGCCCGCCGTCGTGGAACCCGGCCCCCCGTTGGCCGCGGACCGCCTGGCGCGATTCAGCCGTCAGCTGCTCCTGCCTGGTTTTGGAGAAATCGCACAACGTCGGCTTGCACACGCCCGGGTACTCGTCGTCGGCGCCGGCGGCCTCGGAAGCGCGAGCATCCCCTACCTCGCCTCCGCCGGGGTCGGCACGATCGGTGTCATCGACACGGATGTCGTCGAGCTCTCCAATTTGCACCGCCAGGTTGTGCACGGGGTCACGGACATCGGTCGTAGCAAAGTCGACTCGATCGCCGACGCCATTTCTGCGATCGACCCGGCCGTCACGGTGAACCGGCATCGGATGCGTCTGGAGGCCGGCAACGCGCTGGAGATCATCTCCGGCTATGACCTGATCATGGACGGCAGCGACAATTTCGCCACACGCTATCTCACCAACGACGCTGCGGCGATCGCCCAGAAGCCATTGGTCTGGGGCGCGATATTGCGGTACAGCGGCCAAGCCGGGGTTGCGTTCGCCGGCTTCGGACCGAACTATCGCGATCTGTTTCCCACGCCGCCCGACGCCGGCGATGTGCTGTCCTGCTCAGACGGCGGGGTGCTGCCGAGCGTCTGTGCCGCGATCGGCTCGATCATGGCGACCGAGACGATCAAGCTGCTCACCGGACTCGGTGAACCGTTGCTCGGCAGGATCACCACCTACGACGCACTCACCGGTCGCTACCGGGAGCTGAGCTATAGCTCGGCCCCGGACGCCGAGCCGATCACCGAATTGATCGATTACGACCTTTTCTGCCACATCGTTCAGACGGATGTCGCGCTCGCAACCGATGGGCGGGCGACAACGCAGATGATCACTCCGCTCGAGCTGTCGCTGCGGATGGCCGGTTCCGAGCCCTTGCAACTCGTCGACGTTCGTGAGCCGTTCGAGTCCGAGATCGTCAGAATCGCCGGTTCCGAGCTCATCCCCCTCGCCACGATCGAGGCATCACTTGCACGTATTCGCAAGGATGTCCCGGTCGTCGTTTACTGCCATCACGGCAGCAGGTCCACACGCGCATCCTCTGTCTTGCGCGCCCATGGGGTGCAGAACGTGCAGGAGCTGGAAGGCGGCATCGATGCTTTCGCGGCGACGGTCGACCCCTCGATGACCCGGTACTGAGGACCCGGTACTGAGCCGGCACGGCTGAGCTCGTACGACTGAGTTCGTCACCCTCCGGCGAACGGAGGCAGCACGTCAATCCGGTCCGACAGTGGAAAGTCAGGATCCCGGCGAACCACACGGTCGATCAGGAATGATCCGGACGTCACGACCTTCTGCATGTCCGGGCCGTAACGCTCGCCCAGGAGCGTCATCAGTGCGCCCAGCGTGGCCTCATCCGCAACGACGAGCCCTTCCTCCTCACAGCCCGCAGCATCGGCAGCAGCCGCGAAGTATCTGATTTGCACGATCATGTTCGTTCACCCGCCGATGTAAGACATCTCAATCTTCTTCCGCCCCTTCGCTTCGGTGTGACGCGTGGTCGCACTCCGCAAGTCGGAGTAGCGATCGGACCGGTCCCGCCAGATCTGCGCCAGGACGGCCGACAGCTGGTCGTCCGAACAGCCCGCACGCATCAATGCACGGAGATCATGGCCGTCCGTCGCGAACAGGCAGGTGAACAGTTTCCCCTCGGCCGAGACGCGCGCCCGCGTGCAGGACCCACAGAACGACGCCGTGACACTTGAAATCACACCGATCTCACCGGACCCGTCACGATAGCGCCATCTCGCCGATGTCTCCCCGCCATAGTTCGGGGCGACCTCGGCGAGCGGAAACTCGGCGGCGATGCGGCTGATGACTTCGCTCGAGGGAACCACCTCAGCCATCTTCCACCCGTTGCTGCTGCCCACATCCATGAATTCGATGAAACGCAGAATGTACGGTGAGCCTTTGAAATGACGCGCCATCGCCACCACGTCCTGATCGTTCAGGCCGCGCTTGACCACCATGTTGATCTTGATCGGTCCGAGGCCGACCTCGTGCGCGGCCTCGATGCCGCGGAGAACTCGGGAGATGGGAAAATTCACGTCGTTCATCGTTCGAAAGGTCGCGTCGTCGAGCGAGTCCAGTGAAACGGTGATTCGCGTCAAACCCGCGTCCTTCAATGCCTGTGCTTTGACGGCGAGGGCCGCTCCATTGGTCGTCAGTGCGATGTCGAGCGCACCGCCATCCGGCGTCTTCACCGCGGCGAGCATGCCGATCAGTTCCTCAATCCCCTTGCGCAAGAGGGGTTCGCCGCCGGTGAGACGGATCTTCTGAACCCCGTGTGCGACGGCGATTCGGGCGAGCCGGGTGATCTCCTCGAACGACAGGAGTTCGTCCCGCTCCAGAAAAGCAAAATCCCGACCGAAGATCTCTTTCGGCATGCAATAGACGCAACGAAAGTTGCAGCGATCGGTGACAGAGATACGGAGGTCCCGGAGCGGACGGTTCCGGGCATCAACGACCGTTCCGGTCGGCTGGTCCCTCTCAACCGGGATTTCCGACACGTCGCGGAAGAAGAACGGTGTCGATACACGCACTCGGGTGTCCGTCATGGCCTCACCCTAACCCCGCTGCCCGAAAATGCGAGCTTTGAGTTCGTCGACAACCTCAGCGGGAGAAAAGCACGACATCGTCGGCCGCAACGGACAGCCAGACGTGCACCCCCGCGCGCAGGCCGAGTTCGGCCACTCTGGCTGGTGTCAACTCCACGACGAGGTGCGGGTCTTCAACCATGCGGATCCGGACTCCCCCGATGCCGGACTCCAGCGAGAAGATGGTCGCCTCCCAGCAGTTGGTGTGCTGACCGGTTGAGTCGAACGGATGCGGCTCGGTGAGCGACGCACTGACCGCCGCCGGGCGGAAAACGAGCGCAACGTCCGCGCCGGCGGCAGGCAACACAGCTGCGTCGGCAGATCCGATGAAGCAGCGGCCGTCCGGCAGCCGAACGCCGGGAGGCTCTGCGACACCGTTCAGCAAATTGATCCCGGCCAACGCCGCCGTGAACTGGTTGCGCGGCTCGCCCAGCACCCGTGCCGTCGGACCGGCGTCGATGATCTTTCCATCGTGGAGGATGGCAATGCGGTCGGCCAACACGATCGCGTCGAGCACATCGTGGGTGACCAGCAGAGTCGCGATCGTGCGTTCGGCCAGCCGCTCAGCCAACAGCTGACGCATGCGGGCCGCCGTTTGCACATCGAGGGCGGCCATCGGTTCGTCCAGAAGCAGTAGGTCGGGACGCGCAGCCAAAGCGCGCGCGAGCGCGACGCGTTGCTGTTGCCCGCCGGAGAGTTCGGTCGGCTTCTTCTCCTCCAGTCCCTTCAATCCCACCGCAGCCAGCCAGTCGATTGCATCCTGCCGGGCTATGGAGCGAGTTTGGCCGTGCGCCCGCTGACCGAATGCGACGTTGTCTCGCGCATCCAAGTGCGGGAAGAGCAGCGCCTCCTGGCCGAGCAGCCCGACTGCTCGGCGTTCAGGAACGACCGACACCGGCCGGGTCCCTTCGCTGACCCGGGTCAGGAGACGCCCCGAGACCGTCACAGTGCCGGCGTCCGGAAGAATCAGCCCGGCAAGTGCGGCGAGCAATGTCGTTTTTCCCGACCCGTTCGGTCCGAGGAGCGCAAGGACTTCCCCTGATTCGACGTGAATTGCCGCGTCGAGGATGAAATCACCGCGCCGCACGAGGAGCTGAGCCTCGAGCACGACGCTCACCGGGGCGCATCCGTTCGCCAACTGCGCATGAAGAACAGGATGACGATGGCGACGGCCACGAGGAGAACCGACAGAGCGATGGCCGACTCCTGTGTGACGCCGGCGCCGTTGAACGCTGTGTAAATCGCCAGCGGCATGGTGCGCGTGACCCCGGCCGCGTTGCCCGCGAACAATGCCGTCGCGCCGAACTCGCCCAACGCTCTGGCGAAGCACAGCACGGTTCCGGCGACGAGCCCCGGCATTGCCAACGGAAGCGTAATCCGCCAGAACACCATCCACCGGGAGGCGCCGAGCGTCGCACCCACGGTTTCAAATCGGGTTCCGATTGCGCGCAGCGTCGCTTCCAGGGTGATCACGAGAAACGGCAGCGCGACGAATGACTGTGCGATCACGACCGCACTCGTGGTAAAGGGAATGCGGATGCCCAGCCCGAGGGCCAGGGAGCTCCCGATCAGGCCGTTGCGCCCCAGGAGATAGAGCAGGGCAATACCGCCGACCAGTGGCGGCAGGACGAGCGGGAGGGTCGTCAGAGCCCGGAGCACCCCGGCGAGCAGGGGCCCGCTGCGTGCAATGAGCAACGCAAGCGGAATCCCCAGAACCAGGCAAACCACTGTTGCAGCAGTTGCCGTGCGCAGGGACAACCCGAGGGCTTCGAGGGCATCAGGTGAGGTGACCGCGGCCGGAAACCCCGCCCAGTCGACTCGACTGAACAGCCCAATGATCGGGAGGATGAGCAGAACCAGGCCAATCATCGCGATGACGCTCAACGACCTCGGGATCCTCCCGCTCGGAGTGCGAGGCCTCGGTGAGCGGGGCCGCTGCGTGCGGGACCGCTGAGCGCGGGGCCCCGGCGTGGGGGGCACAGCGCTGGTCGCAGCGCCGGTCACAGCGCCGGACTCGGTGCGGGTCACGGGGGCCCGAAACCGAAGCGCGCCAGGATCGCCTGTGCTGGCGCTGATAACACCCAGCTGACGAAGGCCTTTGCCACGGCCGGATTCTCTGCGCTCGACGGCACCCCGATTGCGTAGCTGTTGATCGCGCGGTCGGCGCCGTCGATCACGACACCGTCCACTGAACCGGCCGCTGCCTTGACATCGGTGGTGTAAACGAGCCCAGCATCGGCTTCTCCGGTACTGACATTGGTCAGCACGGCCTTCACGTTTTGCTCCTCACTCACCGGCGTCACAGCGATGCCCTCAAGACCGAGAAGTTTCTGCGATGCCGCACCACAGGGAACCTCCGGCGCACAGAGCACAACAAGGAGACCTGGACGCGCCAGATCGGCGAGGCCGGTGACACCCCGTGGGTTGCCCGGTTGCACCGCAATTTGCAAGGTGTTCGTGGCGAAGCTTGATGACGTGCCCGTGATCAAGCCGGCCGCGGCGACATCCGCCATCGTCTGCTCGTCGGCGGAAGCGAAGACGTCGGCGCTCGCGCCCTCTTTCAGCTGGGTGGCCAGGGTGGACGAACCGTCATAGACGATCGGCGTGATGGTCACGGCCGGGTTCTCGGCGGCGAATTCCGCAGCGAGTTCGTTGAAGGAGGCGGTGAGGGAGGCGGCGGCGAATATCACCAGGTCCCCGCTGAGCGCTTCGGCGGCTGGCATCGACGGTGCTGCAGCCCCGGAATCCGCCGCGGTGCTGCTGCAGCCGCTGATCAGAACGAGTACCGAGATCGCGGCGAGTCCGGCGAGGCTTCGCTGTTTCAGGCTCCGAGATTTCAGGCCGCGGATCACTGCTGCTCCCGCGGTACCTCGACGATGACCATCGTGGCCTTCACGACAGCGACGGCGAGTGAACCGACCTCCAGCCCGAGGTCCCGCACCGCTTCGCTGGACATCAAGGAGACGATCCGGTGGGGCCCGCATTGAAGTTCGACTTGTGCCATGACGGTGTCGAGGATGATCTCAGTCACCAGCCCGACGAAACGGTTGCGAGCACTGCTCTCCGTGCCGCCCGGGTCCTCGGGCAGCACGGCGATGGCCCGCGCACGGGCCGCCAGCTCTGCGCCGGCGATGACCTGGCGGCCGGCCCCGTCTCTGACCGACTCGAGCGTGCCAGCGGTCACCCAACGACGAACGGTGTCGTCGCTGACTCCGAGCAACCGAGCGGCTTCACTGACTCTGAACTGCGTCATAGGACGCACGGTAGCACCGCATTCGCGGTTGCAATAGGGTCAAGAAGACCGTATCTGCCGGACGCACACCCTCGCCTGGAGGGTGCGCCGCGTCAGGACAAGTAGCCCTGGTGAGGGATGATCGGGCGCGACCTCACGCTGAGCCGTGAGGGGTTCGCGACCGCGACTCGGGTGTCGTGTATGCGCTCGGTTTCTCAATCACCGCGAGCGTGCACCGCGAGATGGAAACAAGTCGCTCCTGCCCGTCGGAGATCCGCACCTCCCAGACGTGGACTCGTTCGCCGCGATGGATCGGACGAGCGACTCCCGTCACCCATCCGTCCGCCACCGGACGGAGGTGGTTGGCGTTGATCTCCATTCCGACTACATGGAAACGGTCTCGATCGACGGAGAGAAATCCTGCTGTCGACGTGAGCGTCTCCGCGAATGCGACGGACGCACCGCCGTGGAGCACACCGGCGGGCTGCGTCGTGCGTGCATCGACGGGCATCCGGCCATGCAGGGAATCGGGCATGATCTCGGTGACTTCAATTCCGAGCGTCTCGATGAGGCTGCCTCTGCTCATGTTCTTGAGAACGCTCAGCGGCACCTGGCCGTTCCAGATCGATGGGGTGGACATTGTGAAATCCTTTCGTGTAGCGATTTTGCGGCGGTAGCTCTGGGGAATCGTGATGGCGACGGCGGGTGCTTTGCCACTCGATGTATGGGTCTATATGTGTTGGTCCATCACCCGGAAGAACGCGGCGTTGAACCGGCCGCGGCCGGCGTGCAGCTCGAACCCGGTCGCAGAGGAGGAGGTACTGGTGAAGATTTTGTTCATGTCACCAGCGTGCACGACGCCATCCGCGCGGTCAGGCGTAGAACTACCTCAGTTCGCCGCTCCTGGCCGATCCCGCTCGGCGGCATACCACGCAGCAATCTGGGCCCGCGACCGAAAGCCCAGGCGCAGACGGATCCGCTCGACATGACCTTCAGCGGACCGTTCGTCGATGCCCAGACGCGCGGCAATCTCGCGGTTCGTGCATCCCTCACTTACTAACGCCGCAACCTCGCCTTGGCGGGCCGTCAGCATTCGGGCGCCGCGCCGCGCCGCGCGCAGGCCGAGGAACCGCCGGACCGTCGCCACGAGCACGTGCGCATCGCCCTCGTAAGGCAGGTGGGAGCGGCCGGGCAGCACCACGAGCTGCGCACCGGCGATACCGTCCGCGAGCGCTGTGGCCTGCTCGAGGGGAGCGGCTCGATCGTGGTCCCGGTGCACCACCAAGGTCGGGGTGTGCACCTGAGGAAGAAGGTCTCTGATGTCGAGCTCGTAGCTCAGCGCCAGTAGTGCCCGCGCCGTGGCGGCGGTCGAGCAGGCCCGTTGGTAGCGACCGAATTCCTTGCGCGACGTGGCATCCGCGTCGGGCGCGAAGATGTCGGTGAGCACGTCGGAGCCGAGCCCCCAATGCGACTCGATCAGTCCGAGGACGTGTTCCCGCGCGCTGGGCGGGGAAATGTCTGCGCCGGACACCCAGCCGCCGTAAAGCACCAGCCGACGCACGGTGTCCGGATGCGCCGCTGCCCACGCCACTGCGACCAGCGCACCCATAGACGTGCCGACCAGGTCGAAGGGCTCTGAACCGAGCGTCGCCACGACAGCGGCAAGCTGATCGAGCTCGTATTCCATCGACGGCGGCCGGGTCAATGGTGCCGACAACCCACATCCGGCGCGGTCGTAGCGCACGAGCCGGCAGCCCTGCGCCAGGCTCTCGTAGAACCCCCGCTCTTCAGGCAGATCCCAGCTCAGCTGCAGATGACTGAGCCAGCCCGCGACGTACACGACCGGCCGGCCAACGCCGATCGAGGCATACGCGACGTCGGTGCCGTCGGTCGTCGTCACTCGGGCGATGTCCTGCTGCACGCCTCCATTCTGATCGCAAGTCCCGCGGATCTGCAGATACCCGTTCGAAGTCCGTTGTCCAGTTCGTCCTAGGAATCGCCGTATGCAAACTCGCGCGTTTCACCGGGACGCAACTGGACCGCCATTCCGCCCCCTCGACTCTACGCAGGCCCGATTTGGTGGGAGAGTGCAATCATCCATTCGAAACTGCGTCTTAACAGGAAGGACCGCGACCATGGCTGCCTCCGTCTCCACTCGGCTCATGTCCGGCGTCCTCTTCGGGTTGTTGCTCTTCGGCGCGGTCTCATCGTTCGCCGGTGCGGTGTTGGCCTTCAACGCCGAGAGCATCGGCGTCCCTCTGGAATTTCTGGCGAAGACGCCGCTCACCTCTTTCATCGTGCCCGGTCTCATTTTGGGAATCATCGTCGGTGGAACGCAGTTGACGGCCGCGATCGCGCTGTCGACGCGTCGCCCTTCGGCGATGCTGTGGGGTGCCGTCGCCGGGTTCGGGATGCTGATTTGGATTTTCGTCGAAATGGCAATCATCGAGACGTACTCGTGGCTGCAGAGCCTCTACTTCGGCCTCGGCCTGCTGGAGCTGGTCCTCGTGCTGGCGCTACTGGGCATCGCGCCGGCACTTGTCTCCCCCTGGCACCCCAGACAGCGGCGGGACCACGGGCGCGAGAACGCTTGATTCCCCAGAGCCGCCGTTCATCGCGACGCGACGATCTGTCCAGCACGCCCGTGACGGCTGCTCAGGAGCTTTGGTGACGGTCGCCTCCGAGCCGAATAGGCTGTGGCCAGAAGCGAACCGTCCAACGAGAGGGGACGTCCGTGGCATCGTTCAACCACATGGACCGGTATCGTCAGGTCGCTCGGATCCTGGCAAAGCATGGGCTGAGTTTCCTCATCGGCGGGCTGGGGCTTGAGAGGTGGATTGCTGCGGTGGACGCAGCTCCCGGCCACGCCGCAACCCACGTGGCGCATCCCGAGCACGTGCGCGCAGCGCTCGAGGAACTCGGTCCGACGTTCATCAAGCTGGGACAACTGCTGTCGACCAGGTCCGACCTGCTCCCGCCTGAGTATGTCGTCGAGCTCTCCAAGCTGCAGGATGGTGCCCCACCGGTGCCCAGCGCGGTCGTGCTTGAGGTGATTAGAGCGGAGCTCGGGGCCTCCGCCGGGGAGTTGTTCGCTGAGTTCGATGAGAAACCCCTGGCCAGCGCCTCGATCGGCCAGGCTCATGCCGCGGTATTGAACGACGGAACCAGGGTTGTGGTGAAAGTACGTCGACCGGGTGCACTGGGGCAGATTCACGAGGACTTGGAGATCCTCCAGAACCTCGCATCCCAGGCAACAGCTCGATGGGAATACGCCGCCGACTATGACCTCATCGGTCTTGTCGACCAGTTTGCCGCGTCCATCCGTGCCGAACTCGATTATCTGAAGGAAGCGAGGAACGCCGAACGTTTCGCCGAGAACTTCCGCGGCAGCGAGATCCATATCCCCCGGGTCTTCTGGAGTACCACCACGTCGAGGGTGCTCACTTTGCAGCGGATCACTGGGGTCAAGGTCGACGACCTCCCTGCGATCGATGGCGCAGGGATCTCTCGATCGCAGATCGTCACGCGGGCGGTGGATGCCATCGCCCAAATGGTCTTCGTTGACGGCTTCTTCCATGCAGACCCTCACCCGGGGAATCTGTTCATCGAAGCCGATGGACGGATCGGCCTGATCGATTTTGGCATGGTTGGCGAAATCGGAAATGAGCTGCGTGATCACCTTGTCGCCCTCTTAGCAGCTCTGTCGAAGGACGATCCGGAACAGATCGCGTTCGCCCTCATCCCGCTCACATCGACGGGCACGCGAATCGACCGCCCTCGGCTGCGGAGAGACGTTGCCCATTTCATGACCCTGTACCAGGGAAAGGAGTTGGGAGATCTGGAAATCGGTCCTTTGATCGTCGAGCTGCTGGCCGTTCTACGCCGCCACAGACTCCAGCTCGACCCGCAGCTTGTCATGCTCGTGCGGATGCTGTCCATGGTCGAAGGCATGGGGGCGCGACTGGACCCCACATTCAATCTCGGGGTAGCGATCCGGCCGTATGCAATACGTTTCGCTTCCGAGCAATTCTCAGCGCGGGCGATTGCGGCCAGAGCTGCCCAGGTCGGCCGTCAGTTTGCCGCGATCGGGCTGGACCTACCCGAGAAACTTCGAACCTTGGTCGACTCGATCGGACCGAATGGCATCGAGATCCATATCGACGCCGCGGAGCTTGATCCGCTGGTGGGTCGGCTTGAAAGAATTGGGAACAGATTGGTCGCCGCGACTATTGTTTCCGCGCTCATCGGAGGAATCGGGCAACTCACCACCAGATCCGATTCACGGTGGCGCGCCTGGGGCGGCCCGCTGATGAGCGCGGGACTCGGCGCAGTCAGCACCCTCGGCGCTTACCTCGCACTAACTGCACGCCGCCACCGACGCCGCCCGTAGTGAACGAAGGTACCGGTGGAGCTGCGCACCGGTGTACCTGGGGCACCCACTGCGCCCGTCGGAGATCGGTGCCGCTGTCGCCCTGGCCCCTGTGGGGGGACTTCTGGCCCTGTCGCGCGCAATCCTCAAAGCAGAGGCTGGAGATCAACATGTGAATGGAGCGCACGCGGCAGCTTCGACTCGCGACACCGCTCCCGAGGACAGCACAGATGAGCGCAGGATAGAGAGGACAGCACAGATGAGTGCAGGATAGAGAGGATAGAGAGGACAGCATTATGAAAGCCGTCATTGTCTACGAGTCGATGTTCGGTACGACCCGCGAAGTAGCCCAGGCGCTGGCCGACGGGCTGCGCTCTGCAGCATCCGGTACCACCGTCACGGTGATCAATGTCAACGAGGCGGGCGAAAGCATCGCCGCGGGCGCCGACGTTCTGATCGTTGGCGGCCCCACCCACATTCACGGCATGAGCCGCCCAGAATCACGGGCCGAAGCAGTGACATGGGCAGATGATGCCGATCGCACCCTCACTCTGGAGCCGGAGGCGCCGGGCATCG
The DNA here is from genome assembly GCF_056395445.1 of Leifsonia sp. 10L418. Classification (NCBI taxonomy): domain Bacteria; kingdom Bacillati; phylum Actinomycetota; class Actinomycetes; order Micrococcales; family Microbacteriaceae; genus Leifsonia; species Leifsonia sp. 10L418. The sequence goes on from NZ_JBFTJN010000001.1 coordinate 201,075, forward strand.
GCGTGCGCGAGTGGCTGGAGTCGCTAGCGGAATCGACTGGCGCGCGTGGTGCAGCATTCGATACCCGCGCGGATTTCCCCCGTATCCTCAGCGGCGCGGCGTCGAATGCCATCCACAAGGCGCTCAGTAAGCACGGCTACACCGAGGTCGTTCCCAGCGAGAGTTTTCTCGTAACCAAAGACGAGCCGCTCGAAGAAGGCGAGCGAGCCCGGGCTCAGGCGTGGGGGCAACGGATTGCTTCGTCACTGATGGGGCCTCCGCATTGAACCGGTTCGTATTCCGCGGCCCACACCGTCGCTCTTACTGCCCTGCCCGGCGGAACGGACGGCCTGCGCTGCGCTAAATCGCGCCGCGCGCCGGCTGACATGATGAACGTGACTGCGCGGCCGCGGCAGCGCTGCCGGCTGCTGGGCGGCCTGGGCAAAGAACCACTGCTTCGCAAACTCAACGACGACCAGGTAGATGACGATCATCCCCAGCACGGCCAGGAAGAAGGGCGCGGGAAGGGGGTCGAAACCCAGCACCCCGGCCAGCGGTGAGAGCGGAAGATAGACCCCGATTGCCACAACGCCGAGCGACGCCGCGATCAGGCCGGTGGACGGGCGGCTGCGAAAGAAAGGCACGCGCCGGGTTCTGATCGCGAAAATGATGAGGGTCTGCGTCGCGATCGACTCGATGAACCAGCCAGCCCGAAACTCTCCGGGGACGGCGTCGAAGACGAAGATCATCAAACCGAAGGTCGCAAAATCGAAGATGGAACTGATCGGTCCGAACAGAAGCATGAAACGCCGAATGAACCCGATATCCCAATGCGAGGGCGCACGGAGCTGCTCGGGGTCGACCCGGTCGCCGGGAATCGCCAGTTGTCCGGCGTCGTAGAGCAGATTGTTCAAGAGAATCTGTCCGGGCAGCATGGGCAAGAAGCTCAAGAAGACGGATGCCACCGCCGCGCTGAACATGTTGCCGAAGTTGCTCGAGGTGCCCATCAGCACGTACTTAATGGTGTTCGCGAAGATGCGGCGCCCCTCCATCACTCCATCGGCGAGAACTCCGAGATCTTTGTCGAGGAGTACGACGTCCGCTGCATCCTTCGCGATATCGGTGGCGCTGTCCACCGAGATTCCGATATCGGCAGAGTGCAGCGCCAGGGCATCGTTGACACCGTCTCCGAGAAAGCCGACGGCCCCGCCGTTTTGACGCAAGAGCCTAATGAGCCGCGCCTTCTGCTCGGGTGTGACCCGGGCGAAAATGCTCGCGTTGCGCGCGGCGATGCCGAGTTCGACATCTGACAATGCGTCGATCTCGGTGCCCGTCAGCGTGCCGCCCGACACCAGTCCGAGGTCGACACACACTTTTTCGGCCACGCGAGCGTTGTCGCCGGTGGCGATCTTCACCGTGATGCCGAGTGAAGACAGTCGCTCGAGCGAGGTCCGCGCATCTGCCTTCGGCCGGTCGAGAAAGATCAGAAAACCGGCCAGAACCAAGTCTCGTTCGTCGGCTGGTGTGATGGCCGAGAGATCGGGTGCCGCCCTCGTCGCGACGGCGATGACGCGAGAACCGGCATCGAACTGTGCGTCGAGCAGTGATTGCGCCTCGGGCGGCGTGCCGACGCACCGTCTCAGGACGTCTTCGGGTGAGCCTTTGGTGATCAGGCGGGCTGCTCCCCCTTTCTCGCGCACCAGGGCACTGGTCATGCGGCGTTGGTGATCGAAGGGGATCATATCGAGTCGTTCGAAGTCGGAGGCGACGAAAGCAACGCCCGCCGGCGAGTCCCACAGCGCGGCGTCTAGCGGATTGGAGCCGACCGTCGACACGACGCCCTGGGAGAAGTCGATCTCCGTGGCCAAGAGTCCCAGACGAGCAAGATCGTCACCGGTCAGGTCGGGGCTGATCGGTTCAGCAGATGTATAGCTGATGCGCCCCTCAGTGAGGGTGCCGGTCTTGTCGGTGACCAGCACATCCATGTCACCCAGGTCTTCGATGCAGACCAGTCGCTTCACCAGCACCTTGTGGCGCGCCAACTGGCGGGCACCGGTTGCGAGACTCGTGCTGACGATGGCTGGAAGCAGCTGCGGTGTGATCCCGACTGCGATTGCGAGGGAGAACAGCAACGATTCGATCAGCGGCCGGTGAAGCAACAGATTGGCGATGAAAATCAGGGAGGTCAAAGCGATCGCCACCTGGAGAAGGAGCACCGAGAATTTCTTCAGCCCGAGTTGGAATTCGGTCTCCGGTTGGCGTTCGCCGAGTCCCAATGCAATCCGACCGAATTCGGCAAACCCGGCGGTGGCAACCACAACACCGGTGCCCGAACCGGATTGCACGACAGTGCCCATCAGGAGACAGGAGGTCAAGTCGCCCAGCGACGAATCCTCGGCAACGGGCTCAGGACTCTTGCTCACCGGCAGCGCTTCGCCGGTCAGGATGCTCTCGTCACACTGCAGATCGTCGCTGTGCACCAGGCGGATGTCTGCGGGAACGATGGCGCCCAGACTTACGCGCACGACATCGCCCGGGACAAGTTCAACGATGTTGATCTCGACCGGGACGGCATCCCGGACCACCACCACCCGGTGTGTCACCCGCGAATGCAGTGATTCTGCCGCCCGTTCCGCGCGGAACTCATTGACGAACCCAAGCCCGATGCTGGCGATGAGGATCACGCCGATCACGATCGAGTTCGCCACGTCCCCCAGAAACAGCGACAACCCGGCGGTGATGATCAAAAGGATCAGTATGGGACTCTTGAGTTGACGGCCCAATACCGACAATGCCTTGGCCTTGTGCGTGCGAACTGCGTTCGGGCCGAACGTGGCAAGCCGTTCCGCGGCGACCGATTGGCTGAGGCCACCCTCCCCCGATTCCAGTTGGTGCACGACCTGCTCCACGGGTTGCCGCGCCGCGGCAGCGATCGAACCTTGAATCTGCGCGTCAGGCAACAGGTGAAGCCTCCGTCCCAAGGTAGGAACACTGATCGTACGCCGTGCCGATGATTCTGACCGTCACATTCGCTGATCTCCGAAGCCCTGATCGACGCCGCGAAGAACGCGACTGAGTTGGTTATCGGGAAACCACGGATTGCGCGGAATCGGCCGATTCGCACTCGGATCGACCAGCCATGCAGTGCTCCGGGACATTCCCGCGCCCACTCTCGTCGTCCGGTCATAGCTCCACCACGGTCCGGAGCGGTTGACGACTAGTGAGCCCGAAGTGCAGCACTACGGGCAGCGAAACCGGTCGCTATTGCCGAGATCACCACAGTGATCACTGCACCGAGGAGGATTGCGGCATCTTCTCCCGGCGCGAGCATCCTGGTTTTGAAGGCCCAGGGTGACCGCAGCCACAGGCACCCCCGGCTGACCGGCCGAAGCCACTGCCCACCGCAGCCAGGACTAGCCCGAGTCCCCCGACAGGGAATCCTGCGGTGCCTTTCACAATGCGCGTCCGAAGAACTCAGTGAGCTGGTCCATCGAACCGCCTCGCACACGCCCGCGATCATCCGAGGCTCCAACTTGCCCCTCGGATTCCTGCCTAGTAACGGTAGAACGCGTCTTGAATATGACCGCGCTGTAAGCCACGCGCTAGACAGAGCTGGAGAAGCACGCGGCTCTTCTGTGGATTGAGCTGGTCCGACGCCACGAGCCCCAAACCGTCATCGTCCAGCTCGATGTTGCGCCCGACATCGCCGCTGCTGACGCGCGAACTGCGAACAACGATCACGCCACTGCTGGCAACGTCGGCCAGGGCCTGCGCCACATCCGTGGGGACGTTTCCGTTCCCCACCCCCGCGACGACAATTCCCTGGGCACCGAGAGAGGCGCTTGCACGCACCAGATCCGCCGGCATGTTGGCGTGAGCGTGCAAAATATCCACGCGAGGCAGGGCGACTCCGCCGTCCACGGAGAACTCAGAGTCGGTGGTATGTGGATGCATGGGGTAACGGAAATAGCGAATGCGACCATAGCTTGCGGTCCCCAGTAATCCCGGGCCAGGAGAAACGAACGTCTGCACATCGGTGGTGCTCGACTTCGTGACGTCCCGCGCGCTATGGAGATCGTCATTGATGGCGACGATAGCGCCGCGCCCCCGAGCTTGTGGATCCGCCGCCACGCTCACCGCGTTGAACAAATTGAGTGGACCATCCGGACTCAACGAAGTGGCAGGACGCATCGACCCTGTGAGCACAACCGGGCGCTCCGACTTCACGACCAGATGGAGAAAGAACCCCGTCTCCTCGGCGGTATCCGTGCCATGGGTGATGACAATACCGTCGGCCTCATTCGCCGAGAAGAGCGCGTTAATTCTCGCTGCGAGCTTGAGCCACAGACCGTCATTCATGTCCTGACTGCCCACTTGGGAAAACTGTTCGCCCGTCAGTGCGGCCACACTCCGGAGGCCGTGCACGCCATCGATCAACGCGTTGACGCCCAGTCCGCCCGAGCGGTATCCCGGATCGACAGGGGACGGAGCCGTGCCCGCTATCGTTCCGCCCGTCGCAAGAATGTGCACTCTGGACATCGAAACTCCTGTCAACTCGCGGGCGACTTGATCTCCCCCGCTATCCGGACATCGAACGCGGAGAGCCGTAGCGCCTGATTTTCAAGCCTGGCAGGCACGGTTCTACGGTTCCTCGGAGCTCGACGGCGTCGGCGCTGGGCTCTCGGGCACTGGGCTCTCGGGCACTGGGCTTGCGGGCGATTCCGGCTGGTTGAGCTCCGCGATCGCCTTCTGAAACGCGCTGATCGTGGCCGCATCCACAGCGCCGGTCGGCTCGACACCCAACTTTGACTGGAACGCCTTGACTGCCTCAGTCAGCTCGGATGTCCAGATGCCGTCCACCGCTCCGGGCCAGAAGCCGACGAGCTTCAGAGACTGCTGGACGGCGGCTGTCGATACCAGGGATTCTTGAGCGGCCGCCCCGCCGAGCGCGAGGAGTTCGACATGCAGAGCGTCGGCGGTCGCCTTGTCGACCGTCCCCGTCACCGGTAGCCCGTTCGCCTGTTGCAGCGCTTCGACCGATGCGACCGTCGCCGGCCCATACACGCCGTCGACCTCACCGTCGTAATATCCGGTGTCGGCAAGGTCCTGTTGCAGCGCTGCCGTATATGTACTTGCGGCTGCCTCGGCCTCCAGCGCCTGCTGATCGGTGACGCATCCGGCATCGACAACGAGACGCAACCAGGCCAACTCCAGGGCGACGGCCGCGGCGTTAAACTGCTCGGACGCGACCGCCAACGCTGTCTGCTCGGTGATCGAGCCTTGTGCAGTAGCGAACTCCGACTCAGCCTGTTTGACCCGGTCGACGGTCGCGCTGGGCGGAAGTGGGCTCGTTGTCGGTTGTGTCGTGCCAGCACCGGCGTCACTCGGCGAGCCCGACGGGCCCGCCGTGGCCTGTTCCAGTGCCGCGCGAGCCTCAGTCAATTCCTGTTCCGCAAGGACGAGATCCTGGTGGGCTGCGACGGCTTGTTCGGCACCATCGAGGGCACTATCGCGGGGCTTGGCGAGGTCGGTGCCTGCCTCCCTGACATCGCCGACGGTGGGCGCGGTGTCGTTCAGCACGTCGCCATACCGATCGAGGGCGACTACGTAGGTTTTGCTCGCCTCACAGAACGTCTCCGACGCAGCTGCGAACTCCGCCTCGGCGTCATTCACCGCCTTCTCCTTGAGGGAGACCTGCGCCTGGGCGCGATCAACACTGCTGACTTCACCTGTGCAACCAGCGAGCCCGACCACCGCGAAGGCGATCCCCACCGCAGCGGCTGCCCGAAGCCCCCACGCCGACTCAGAGACGATCATCATCCGTAGCCTCCAATGCAAACCGCGTCACGGCCCATCATGGTCGCTTCGCGCACGTTGCGCCACCAAGCCGCGGGTTCCGTGCGATGGCGCGAGAATAGGTGGGTGGGCACCCTTCAACTCAGCACCGACAGCTGGATGCGCTGGGCTGAGCCCGCTGCCCTGGTCGGTGATGAGACGCGAGCGATCGGGCTTCTCTCGGCCGACGAGCGGTCGCGATATGCAACCACGCTCTCGGCATCGGCCAGAGAGCGCTTGCTCTGGGGCCGTCTACTCCTGCGCGAACTGGTCGCCGAGCAGATCGGGTGTCGTCCCGCCGAGGTCACGATCGACGCACGCTGCACCGACTGCGGCGGCCCTCACGGGCGACCCGTCGCGACCGGGCCGAGCGACGAAGCACGTGCGCTGTCGCTCAGCGTCTCCGCGTGCGCCGGAATGGTGCTCGTGGCGACAAGCCTGGGCAGACCGATCGGCATCGACGTCGAGCCATGCGCAGTCAGCGCCGGTCAACTCCAGGGGATCCGTCAGGTTGCCGGTGACACCGAGCATCCGCTTCGCCATTGGACCCGCATCGAGGCTGTGCTGAAAGCGGATGGCCGCGCCCTGCGGGTCGACCCCCGGCAGGTACGGGTGACCACACACGGAGCTGAGCTGGAAGGCACGCTGTATCGTTTCGCCGAACCAGACTTCGATCCACGATTCGTTCTCAGCTCGGCCTTTGGCCCGGCATACGCTCCGGGAGTGGGGGCAGCGCCCGGCTCAACAGCCAGGCGTCGAACAACCCGTCGAGCGGTCGATCGCTGTACCGGCCCGCATGCGCACGGAAGTCATCCGAATTGACCGGGGTTGCGGAACCGTTCTTCGTCGCCCACTCGCGCAGCATCGTGAAGAACGGTTGCTCGCCGAGCATGGTACGCAGTGCATGGAGAGTGAGCGCGCCCCGTTTGTAGATGCGGTCGTCGAACATGTTGACCGGTCCGGGATCACCGAGCAGGATGTCCTGCGGCCCAGTCATGAGCTGTGCGTGGAATCCCCGGGCAAGCACCTCCGCAGTTTCTTTGCCGGAGTGCTCAGACCAGAGCCATTCGGCGTAGCACGCGAAACCCTCATTGAGCCAGATGTGCTGCCAGCCAGCGAGGCCCACGCTGTTGCCGAACCATTGGTGGGCGAGCTCGTGCGCGAAGAGCCGCTCCTCGCCACCGAAACCGTCGACGTGGTTAGCGCCGAAGATCGCCATCGACTGCGCTTCGAGCGGGATTTCGAGATCATCGGAGGTGACGACGGCGGTGTAGGTGCCAAAGGGATACGCCCCGAAGACGCTCTCGAAATAGCCCATCATCGCGGGCAAAAGGGCGAAGTCGGTGCGCACACGGGCCTGCAGCTGTTTCGGGTAGGCGAGCCGAGCAGGCACGGCGCCGAGTTGCACCTCGTCGACCGTGTAGCGGCCGATCTGCACGGTCGCCAAGTAGGTCGACGTTGGTTCGACCTGTTCGTACAGCCAGGTGCCCCGACCCGATGCCACGGTGTGGGCGGTGAGCACGCCGTTGCAGATCACGGTGTATGCCTGCTCGGTGGTTACCCGGATGCTGTATCGCGCCCTGTCGGCCGGGTGATCGTTGCAGGGGAACCAGCTCGGCGACCCGGTGGGTTGGGAGGCGACGATCACACCGTCGGTGAGTTCCTCCCAGCCGACGAGCCCCCATTTGCTTCGCCGTGGCGCCGGTGAGCCGGAATACTCGACGACAACCGTGAAAGCCGTACCGGCGGGGATGGGCAGTAGCGGCACGACGGTCAGTTTGCCAGTGGACTGAGCCCGAACCGCCCGTTGGCCGTCGACCGACACCCGGGATACCTGCAACCGGCTCAGGTCCAGGGTGAACCGGCTCAGCTCCTGATTGCTGACGGCACTGATCGTCGCCACGGCCTCCAGCCGGTTCGTCGCCGTTTTGTACTGCAGATCGAGCCCGTAGTGGTCTACCTGGTAGCCGCGGTTGCCGCTGGCCGGAACATAGGGGTCATGCGCCGTGCTCGCACCGATGCCGACCGTCGTCATCAGATGGCCGCGGCGTGGTAGTCGCGCGTGGTCACATCCCGCCACGGGCCGATCGGATTGCCGCTCCAGCGGCTCCCCTGCGGAACGACTTCTCCGCGCATGACAAGGGATGCCGGGCCGATCGTGGCATGCGCCCCGATGCGCGCGGCGGGAAGGATGACGCTGTGCGGGCCGAGAGTGGCGCCCTCATCGAGGGTGACGGTGTCCATGCTCATGATTCGATCATGAAAAAGGTGAGTCTGCACAACACAGCCCCGATTCACCGTGGCGCCGTCGTGCAATGTCGCGAGATCTGGTTCGGGCAACCAGTAGGTTTCGCACCAGACGCCACGCCCGATCGTGGTTCCCATGCTCCTCAGCCACCAGACCAGGGCGGGCGTGCCCACGGTCGCGTTCGCAAACCACGGCGCGGCGACCATTTCGACGAACACGTCGGAGACTTCGGTGCGCCACACGAATGAAGACCAGAGCGGATGCTCCACGGCTTTCATGCGACCCACCAGCGCCCACTTCGCGATCGTGGTGGTTGCCGCGGCGGCGGCGCCCGCCACGAGCATGACGAAACCACCTAGCAATATGGTCGGCCAAATGCCGGCCAGGTCGATCAGCGCCGCGATGCCGACGAGCACACCCAGGCCGATCCCGGCCGTGACGAGCACCGGGATGATCCGGGTGAGCTCCCAGAGGCTGCGTGCGACACGCAGGCGCGCAGGCGGGTGGAACGTGAGACTGTCGTCTGATGCCGCCACCGTTCGACGCAGTCGCACCGCCGGCGATCCCAGCCACGACGAACCAGGCTTGGATTTCGGCGGCGCCGACGAGAGCACCGCGATGAGGCCGTCCCTCGGCACCTTGTGGCCTGCAGGCACGATGCCGGAGTTTCCGATGAAGGCGCGTTCGCCGATGTCGATCGCGGCGATCCGCAACCATCCGCCGCCAAGCTCGTACGGCGCGATCATTGTGTCGTCGGCGAGGAAAGTGCCGTCGCGCACGGTCGTCATCGATGGGACAAGGAGCACCGTGGATGCTTCGACATCGCGGCCGACTTTCGCTCCGAGCATCCGCAACCAGACCGGTGTGAACAGGCTGGAGTAGAGCGGGAACAGCAGTGTCCGGCTCAGGTCAAGCAGGCGTTCGATCGTCCAGACCTGCCATCCCGTGCGGCTGCGCACCGGGTAGGTGCCCTCGCGCACGGCGAGTCCGAGGAGCCGCACGAGAATGACGACGAGCCCGGCCATGACGACGCCGGACAGCAGCGTGGCCGGCACGAGCATCCCGAAGGCGCGGATTGCAGCCTCGGCCAGCGACGCCGAATCGCGGATCGCTACAGCGATGAGCACGAACCCCGCCAGAAATGACAGCACGGGAATTGCTGCGATGGCGACCGCTGAGAGGCCGAAGGCCGCGACCCACCGGGTCTTGCGAGGGGGGCGCTCCCCCGGCCACCATGCCCGGACTTTGCCGATGCGTTGCGCCGGCGATCCCGCCCACAATTGTGCGGAGGGCACGCGGCCGAAGACGGCAGAGCCGGGCGCGATCTCCGCACCGCGACCGATTTTGGTGCCGGGAAGCAGGGTGCTGCGTGCTCCGACTGTGCTGTTCGCTCCGATCCGGATCTCGCCGATCCGCACGGCGTCGCCGTCGATCCAGTATCCGGCGAGATCCACCTCCGGTTCGATCGCCGCCCCCGCTCCGATCCGGAGCATCCCTGTGACCGGCGGGAGGGTGTGAAGGTCGACATCCGGTCCGATCGTGGCGCCGAGCGCCTTGGCGTAGTAGCTGATCCACGGCGCACCGGACAGATTCACCGCCCCGATCTGTTCGGCGACCTGTTCCGCCAGCCACAGGCGAAGATGCACCCCGCCCCCGCGTGGATAGTCGCCGGGGCGCAGCCCAGCCAGCAGCATCCGTGCAGCCACGACGGAGATGGCCATGCGTCCGAACGGCGTGGCACAGACGATGAGCGCGGGAATCAGCGCCCACCACGGCGCCGTCGGCAGCACCTCGAATCCGCCCACCCCGTGCAAGACGGTTCCCACGACCAAGACGTAGAGCAGCCAGCGCACCCCGGCGAGCATCTGAAGTGGGATCGACAGAACTGTCTGCAGAACCTGCATGCGGCGCGGCGTCGGCGTCACCCGGTGGTACTCCCGAGGCGCGACCGGAATCTCCGGGAGACGCGCGTCGAGTTCATCGGCCATAGCTCCGAGCCGCGGGTGCGAGTAGATGTCGGCGACGGTGAATCCGGGATCGTGCTGTCGGATGCTGCTCACCAGCTGGGCCGCGGCGAGGGAACCGCCGCCAAGGTCGAAAAAATTCGCGTCGACGTCGGTCACCGGGACGCCGAGGACGGTCTCCCACTGCGCAGAAAGCCGGGCCTGCATCGGGGTGAGTTCCGATTTCTCGCCGTCGGCGTCGACACCGGGCAGCGGCCACGGTAGCGCGCTCTTGTCGACCTTGCCTGACGTGCGGGTCGGCAATTGGTCGACCTCGGCCAGCAAGGGAATGAGGGCAGCGGGAAGCTCCTCGCGCAGTCGGGCCAAAGCCAGTCCACGGTGCAGAACGGCACCGTCCGCCATCGCGACGTAGCCGACAAGAACCTGGTTCCCGGCCTGCGTGTCGCGCAGCGCGACAGCCGCAGCTGCCACGCCGTCGAGCAGCTGAAGGGCCGACTCGATCTCGCCGAGTTCGATCCTTCGGCCGCCGACTTTCACCTGGTCGTCGACGCGCCCCTGAAAGATGAGGCCCTCGGCTTCGTTGCGAACGAGGTCGCCGCTCCGGTAAGCCCTGGTCCAGCCCAGTTCCGGGTGCGGGGCGTACTTCTCCGCGTCCTTCACTGGGTCGAGGTATCGCCCCAACCCGACCCCGCCGATGATGAGTTCCCCCACCATGCCTTCCGCCACCTGCTCCCCGTCGGGGTCCACGACGGCGAGGTCCCAGCCGTCGAGAGGTAGTCCGATTCGAATCGGCGCGCGTCCATCGAGCAGAGCAGCGCAGGCAACGACCGTTGCCTCGGTCGGACCGTAGGTGTTCCACACCTCTCGTCCGTCCACGGCGAGCCGCTCGACGAGTTCGGGCGGGCAGGCTTCCCCGCCGAAGATCAGCAGGCGCACGTTCTCGAGGGACTCCTGCGGCCACAGCGCCGCGAGCGTCGGCACCGTCGAGACGACGGTGATGCCTCGGGCCGTGAGCCAAGGCCCGAGGTCCATTCCCGTGCGCACCAAGGCGCGCGGGGCAGGCACGAGACAGGCGCCGCTCCCCCACGCCAGCCACATCTCTTCACACGAGGCATCGAATGCGACCGACAGACCGGCCATCAGTCGGTCGCCCGGACCGAGCGGTTCGTCTCGGAGGAACAGCCGGCTTTCAGCATCGACGAACGCCGCCGCGGATCGGTGGCTGACGGCGACGCCCTTGGGGCGCCCGGTTGACCCGGACGTGAAGATGATCCAGGCGTCGTCCTCCGGCCGGGGCGGGTCGACAATTGGATGACTGTGGGTGCTCGCATGCGGCGGGTGCGAGTCGAAGAGTGGGTCGTTCGCGCCTCGTTCTTCGCCACTTCTCACTGCAACGAAGGTGCCGCCCGTAGTGATCACACCGCTGACGCCTGCGTCTCCGAAGACCAGGTCGGCTCGTTCCTGAGGGTCGTCTGCGTCGACGGGCACGTAGGCTGCCCCGGCAGCGAGAACCGCAAGGATTGAGATGTACAGCTCGGACGATCCTGACGGCATTCGAATACCCACCCGGTCACCGCGGCGCACGCCTTCGGCGAGGAGACGACCCGCGGCGTGCACGACCCGCGCCATGAGTTCGCGGTAGCTGAGAGAGCCGTTCGCATCTTCGATGGCAGAGGCTTCCGGATGTCGCGCGGTCGTGTCACGCAGGATGTCGAGCAAGGTACGCGGCGGCGCAGCCTGATCGCCGCGCAGCAACACGAGTTGCCGCGTATCCACATGCGTCACATTGCTTCCTGTCTCTGGGCCCTCTTCCGGGCGATAGCTCGCCGGACGAATCCGCCACGATAGCCCGGCCGGGTAACGGGCGGGTGAATAGAAGGGATGAGGCCTAGTGCTTGGCGAGGAAAGCGCTCAGGTCTGCCTTGTTCAGCCTCGAGAAGCCAGACAGGCCGGCCGCCTTCGCCTGGTCGCGCAGCTGCGCCAATGTGGGTTCAGGTATCACCGGCGTGGAGGGCGCGCCCACCGGCGACGGGGAGTCGGCCGCTGCGGGTTCCGCGGCTGTGAGCGATACAGCGGAGCTGACCGTGCCACTGGCAGTCACGGATCGGGTGGTTTTGTTCGCGGCCCTGTCTTTCTTCGCTGGCGTCGTGGGCTTAACCTTCTTCGATGGCTTGGCCACCTCAGACGACTTGGCCACCTTTGACGGCTTGGCCACCTTCGACGGCTTGGCCACCTTCGCCGGCTTGGCCACCTTCGCCGGCTTGCTTTCCTTGACGGTTTTCCCGCTCTCGCCCGGCTTAAGCACAGTACGAGATTTCTCCACGCCCTTCTGCAACGTACGCTCAAGAGCGGCGGCTTCCTTGCGGGTGAACTTGTCCGCCTTCTTCGCCGCCTTGACGGCGGCCTCGATTGCCGTGCGGGCCTGGGCAATTGCAGCCTGTGCGTGCTTCTCGTGCTTCGCCCGGTTTGCCATGTCGTCTCTCCTCTTCGTCACGATGACGGGTCTGTAACCCGATCATGGCATCCGCGTGGTGACAAAGTGCGACTTCACCGGCATATTTCGCCACGGGATCAACGCGGTGATGTGAAGATGTTCGTGCGAGACGACCGCGACGAGGTGCGATTACTCGCGAAAAGCCGGTTGTGCTAGCAGCGACATCAGAGGTTGATCATGTGTCCGATCAGGCCGTGGAATCCTTCTTGAAGCGCTTCACCGAGGGTGGGATGGGTGTGCACATTGCGGGCGAGTTCGGTTGCAGTGAGGTCCCACTTCTGTGCGAGGGTGAGCTCAGGGAGGAGTTCGGCGACATCGGCACCGATCATGTGCGCGCCAAGGAGTTCCCCATACTGGGCGTCCGCGATGAGCTTGACGAAACCGCCCGGCTCCCCGAGTCCCTGGGCTTTGCCGTTGGCGGTAAAGGGGAACTTGGCGACCGTGATGGTGTGTCCTTCGTCGCGGGCTTGCTGTTCGGTCAGGCCGAAGGAGGCGACCTGGGGCTGGCTGAAGGTGGCGCGCGGCATCATCCGGTAGTCGCCCAAGGGCATTGTTTCAGCTCCCGCGATGGCCTCGGCGGCGACGACGCCCTGGGCTTCGGCGACGTGTGCGAGCTGGAGTTTCGCGGTGACGTCGCCGATGGCATAGAGGTGCGGCACGTTCGTGCGCATGTATTCATCGATGCCGATCGCTCCATGTTCGGTGAGGTCGACGCCAGTGGTTTCGAGCCCGAAGCCGGCCGTGCGGGGGGCGAATCCGACTGACATGAGCACCTTGTCGGTACGGATGCTCGAGCGCACGCCATTCGCGTCGGCGTAAGCGACGGTGACGGATGTGCCGTCGTCCTCGATGGATTCGACCTTGGTGGAGGTGAGGATGTCGATGCCGAGCTTCTTGTACTGGCGGGTGATCTCTTTCGATACCTCGGCATCCTCGTTGGGCAGTGCCCGGTCGAGGTATTCGATGATGGCGACCTTGACGCCATAGTTCACCAGGACGTATGCGAACTCCATGCCGATCGCACCGGCACCCACGATCACGATGGATTCCGGTAGTTCCCTGGAGAGGATCTGCTCCTCATAGGTCACGATGTTCTCGCTGACTTCGACGCCGGGCAGGAGGCGGACGGTGGATCCGGTGGCGATGATGGCGTCGTCGAAGGTAACGGCCTGCGTGCCGCCACTGGTGAGGGTCACCTCGATGGTCTGAGGGTCGGTGAAGGTACCGTGGCCGTCGATCTCGGTGATGGCATTCTTCTTCATCAGGAAATGCACGCCTTTGACTCGCCCGTCGGCGACGGTGCGGCTGCGTTCGAAGGCGGCTCCATAGTCGAAAGTGACGTCGCCGCGGATACCGAACAGGTCGGCCTCATGCTGGAAGATGTGGGCGAGTTCTGCGTTGCGCAACAGTGCTTTGGAAGGGATGCAGCCGACGTTCAAGCACACTCCGCCCCAATATTGCTTTTCGATCACGGCAACGGTCTTGCCGAGTTGGGCTGCGCGGATAGCGGCAACATAGCCGCCGGGGCCGGCGCCGAGGATGACGATGTCAAAGTGGGTGGTGCTCATTGTGGTGCTCCGTTCTGAGTGTTCGCGCCTCTGCGGGGCGGATGGCTGAGCCGTTTCGTTCTGCACCATGATCAACAACTCTGCCTTCGTTGACGCGTGCAGGTAAAGGGTGCCGTTGGCCACGTCGGCGACGTCGGCGATCTGCTGGGTAGCCACTCCCCCGACGCCTCAGGCCGTGATCAGTTCCCGAGCGGCCGTCATGATGCGGTCCCGCTTGTCCTTTCTGGCGCATTCGCGCCGCCCGTGGAGATTCGTATTTCATTCATGTCGACCTCCCTTGACAAATATTATGAGTCCACTCAGAATTGAGCATAGTCGGATTGAATGGATGGGCGAGACCTGCGACGACGCGTATGTCGATTCCGCCCGCGACTTTCTGGGTCGCTGACACCCACACTTTTGCCACAACAGCTAGATAGGGAAGAACAACACCATGCGAGCATTTGTCCTCGAGAAGTACACCGGTCCGCTCCACGAAGCGGATATCCCTGAGCCGACCGTCGGCGACCGGGATGTCCTCGTGCGGGTGGTCGCTGCGGGTCTGAATCAGTTGGATGAGAAGCTGCGGGCCGGCGAGTTCAAACAGATTCTCCCCTACAAGCTCCCCCTCACTCTCGGCCACGACGTCGCAGGCATCGTCATGCAGGTCGGGGCACAAGTGCGCGCCTTCAAGCCCGGCGACCAGGTCTATGGGCGAACCCGCGACGGCCGAACCGGCACCTTCGCCGAACGCATCGCGGTCGACGAGTCGGACCTTGCACCGCAGCCCGAAACCATCGATGCAGTGGAGGCCGCTTCGCTCCCTTTGGTCGCCTTGACGGCATGGCAGGCGCTCGTCGAACGCGGCGACGTGCAACCCGGACAGAAAGTACTCATTCACGCCGGCGCCGGTGGACTCGGCTCGATCGCCATCCAGCTCGCCAAACACCTCGGCGCACACGTCTCGACCACCGCCAGTGGTTCTAACGCGGATTTCCTGCGCGAGCTCGGTGCCGACATCGTGATCGACTACCGCACCCAGGACTTCGAACAGGAACTCTCCGGCTACGATCTCGTGCTCGACAGCCTCGGCGGGGTGAACCTCGAGAAATCCCTCCGCACCTTGAAGCCCGGAGGGACAGCCATCGGAGTCTCCGGCCCCCCAGACCCCGCATTCGCCCGCAAGGCCGGCTTGAACCCGGTACTGCGCGTGGCCGTCACGGCCCTGAGCAGCAAAATCCGCAAGCACGCGAAAAAACTGGGCGTCAGCTACGAGTTCCTGTTCATGAGCGCCAGCGGCGACCAGTTGCGGGAGATCACCGCGCTCGTCGACGCCGGAGCCATCCGTCCTCTCGTCGGAAAGTCTTTTCCCTTCGATCAGACCCCGCAAGCGCTAACTGCCCTGGCTCGGGGCGGGTTCCGCGGCAAAGTCGTCGTCACCAACACCTGAGCAGCTCCCGCCGCTTCACGAACGTCCTCATCAACAACAACCACAAAGGACACCCATCATGAGCACCACCGACAACGAACCTGTCATCACGTCCTACGCGAAAGCCCCCGCCAAAACCATTACCGCCGGCGGCGTCACCTACGCTTACCGCGAGCTGGGGCCGAAGGGCGGTATTCCAGTCGTATTCTTCGTCCACCTCGCCGCCACCCTGGACAACTGGGACCCCCGCATCATCGACCCGATCGCCGCGAACCGTCACGTGATCACGTTCGACCAGCCCGGCGTCGGGGCATCCTCCGGCACCTTCCCCGACACCCTGGAACAAGCCGCGGACCAGGCCTACACATTCATCAGAGCCCTTGGCTACAACCTGATCGACATCTTCTCCTTCTCCATGGGCGGCATGATCGCCCAGGACCTCACCGTGAAACATCCGGAGCTGGTCCGCAAGCTCGTCCTCACCGGCACCGGGCCGCGCGGCGGGAAGGACATGGACAAAGTCGTCGGCACCACCTATTACGACATTCTGCGCGCCGCTCTGACTCGGTCGGACCCGAAGCAGTTTCTCTTCTTCAACCGGAATGCCACGGGTAAAGCGGCGGGGAAGGCGTTCATCGAACGTCTCAAAGAACGCCCTGTCGACCGGGACAAGCCGATCAAGACCAAGGCATTCCAGACCCAATTGAAAGCCATCCAACGGTTCGGCCGCGCCACGCCGTCGGATCTGTCGATCATCACCCAGCCGACGCTCGTCGCCAACGGCGACAACGACCGTATGGTTCCCTCGATTCTCTCCGAAGACCTGCACCAGCGGATCACAGGCAGTGAGCTGATCATCTACCCCGACTCCGGCCACGGCGGCATCTTCCAGTTCCACGAAAAGTTCGCCCCTATCGCCGTGAAGTTCCTCGCCCGGTAGCCACTCTCACCGTCACGCGAGGAAGGATCGATCATGAGCGAAACAACCATCACGACGAAAGACGCGCACCTAGGCCGGCCTTGAACTCATCTCGAGCCACCGTGAGAGAATGAGTCCAGGCACATCCGAGCCCAAACGACAGCGACTTCACTCATAACTAAGTACAGTCAGAGTTCATTCGAGGAGAGTCACCATGTCACTCGCAGCCCAGTCACTCGGTCGGCGCGAGCGGAACAAGCGGGCCAAGCTCGAACGCATCATTGCAGCAGCCAGTGAACTCTTCGCCGAACAGGGCGTCGATGAGGTCACCACCCAGCAGATCGCCGACAAGGCCGACATCGGCGCCGGCACCTTGTTCTTGTATGCCAAAACCAAGGGCGAGCTTTTGCTGCTCGTACAGAACACTCACTACGCCGCGGCGCTTGCCAAAGGCCAGGCTGATGCCGAGACGACGCCCGGTGTTCCCGACGCCATACTTGCGATCGTCAGGCCAATCGTGGAGTGCAACCGGGTCCAGGTCGACAACGGGCGCACCTACCTGCGCGAGATGGTCTTCGGAGATCCCAATGAGCCGCATCACGCCGAAGCCCTGAACATTGTCTCTCAGACAGAACAAGCCGTCACCGACATTCTCAGGCGCGACGAGGGCATCACCGAACTCGATGCCGCCACCCTTGCCCGTGTTGTCTCGTCGATCACGTACGTGACCATGGCCAGCGCCGTGACCGCGCACACCGGAGCCGAAGAGATTATCGAGAACATCCGCGGCCAGATCAGCGTGATCTTGCCCCGCTGATCCCAGTGGGACCGTCCGCACACGCGGCCCTAGTCGGGTTCACACTTCGTAGGTGAGGGAGGCGGAGACCCCCCGACTTCCGAAGTAGCTCAGGGGCTATTGCTGGGGCATGTGCCTGACTCCGGCCACCGCGCGGCATCGAAAATCCTGCAGCGAGACATCCCGATCGACGAGGTGTGGGCGGACAACTAGCGCGATGTCGAAGGGAAGCTGACGAGGAGAAACGTGACCCTCAGCAGCGCCGCTGCCGAGGGTCACGAGCCGAGGACTACGCCTCGAAGTCCTCGGGAACCTCGAGTGGGCGGCGCGTGTAATACGCGCGCGCCTTGGGGTAATAGACCA
This sequence comes from Leifsonia sp. 10L418, assembly GCF_056395445.1. Lineage (NCBI taxonomy): Bacteria > Bacillati > Actinomycetota > Actinomycetes > Micrococcales > Microbacteriaceae > Leifsonia > Leifsonia sp. 10L418. The sequence continues at coordinate 218,649 of NZ_JBFTJN010000001.1, forward strand.
CCATCGGCACGATGCCGAGCGCGATCAGGCCGATCCCCAGGATGTTGACGATCTGGGAATTGTTCGGGATCGAGCTGAAGAAGATGAAAATCATGAAGCCTGCGCCAATCAACGGCCACAGTCCGATGAAGATGAAGTTCTTCACCGACTTGAAAATCACCTTTCGGAATCCAATGACCACCGCGAGTCCGGCCAACGCGTAGTAGAAGGCAATCTGGAGCCCGATCGAGAGGATCGCATTCGAGAGGATTTCGCCGACGCTACCGAGAAAATTCGAGCCGATGAACAGCACGAGCGAAACGCCAATGATGACGACGGTCGCGAAGACCGGCGTCTTCCAGCGACGGTTGATTTTGCCGAAGGCGAACGGGATGGTGCGGTCGCGGCCCATCGCGAACAGGGTACGAGTGACCTGGATAAGCGTGGTCTCGAGGGTTGCGATGGTCGACAGGGCGACTGCGATGATCAGCAGCTTGCCGCCGATGCCCGGCCAGACGACGTCGCCGAGCACAGAGAGAATATTGGCACTGTTGTCTTCGATGGTCTTGGTCGGGAGCATGACAAGGGTCGCGATCGTGAAGATTTCGAAGAGGAGGAACACGATCACAACACCGATGATCCCCGCCGAGCCGGCCGACTTGTGGCCATCCTTGGTCTCTTCGTTCAGGTTGGCGGCAACATCCCACCCCCAGTAGTAGAAGGCGGCGATCAGGGCGGCTGCGACGAAGACGCCGGCTCCCGAGAGGTGCGAGAAGCCAAGCCAATCCCACGAGAAATTCGGACCGGCATGTGGGCTCGTCGATGCGCGGAAAATTGCGATGGCGGCGAAGACGACAAGGATGCCGACCTCAGCGATCGACATAATCCACTGCGCGCGTGCTGTGACGGTCACGCCGAAGATCACGCAGGCGGCCATGACGAGGAACCAGAGCGCGCCGACGCCGGTGATGAGGGGCACATTGTTCGCCTGCTCGGGCGCAAAGAGCGACACGGTCATGGCCCCGGCAGGAAGAGCGCCGGCGACCATGAAGATCGTTGCCGAGACCACGAGCGCCCAACCCGAGAGGAATCCGAGGATCGGGTGCAGGCCGCGGGCAACCCACGAGTAGGAGGCGCCCGCGTGGACGTCAACACGGCCGAGGTAAAGGAATGCCCACGCGATACCGAGCATTGGCAACCCGCACCAGAGCAGGGCACCCGGGGCACCGAGACCCGCGACACCCACGAGGGTCGCGGTGGTGGCGGCGATCGAGTAGGCGGGCGCACTGCCGGCTACGGCCATCACAATCGATCCAGCCGGGCTCACGCCATCGGCCTGCAGCTGGTGCTGTTCGTATTCGACCGCTCGCAGGTGCGAGGTCTCGGTCTCGAGGTTTTCATGCGTCATTGCATCTCCAAGTGTCGTTCGAGGGAATACGACAGATGGACGTTAGCACGTGCGACCGAAGATAAGAATACGAATTCCGTTGACAAGCCTCAACTATTCACCGGAATGCGTCGCCTATCGGGAAATTTGCCTCGAAAACCGAAGGTTGTATGGGTGTCGCGGGCTTACGAATGCGGCGCGAAACCGTGACACATATTGAGACGCCGACTCGTCTTGATCGCATCGCTCATTTACTCGCCTCTTGGTCGCGCCCTCACTTCGGCAGTGAGAATGATGCTCAAGTTCGGATTCGGCGGGGCTCGAATCCGCACTTACGGCAGAATGGCTCCTCGTTTCAGGCGAGATCGACTAGTGTCATCCAGACCAATCGACGAAACAATGAGAGTTGCGAATGGAACTGCTGCCGAACCTGACGGTCCAACGCAGTGCGTCGAATTCGCTGACAGATCAGCTTGTCCTCCAGATTCGATCCGCAATCCTCATCGGACGTCTGCTCGCCGGCGACGGCCTGCCCGCGTCGCGTCGTCTCGCAGCGTCGTTGGGGGTCTCGCGTTCCGTCGTGGTGGCCGCCTACGAACATCTCATCGGAGAGGGCTTCCTCGAGAGCGTGCAAGGATCGGGCACCCGAGTTTCAGCGGACTTGCCCGCCTGGCTCGGTCGTGTTCCGGACTCGGATTGTCCGACAGAGAACTCGGCATCCGTTGCCGCACGACACACCGACTACATCGATCTTCGCCCTGGTCGACCGTACGTTGCTCGGACCCCGCACCACGATTGGGTTCGAGCGCTGTCGCGCGCTGCTCGGATGCCGTGGCAGAGCGATTCGCCGCCTCCCCAGGGCGAGTTGCCGCTTCGGCGACTCCTCGCCGCGCATACTCGAATCTCACGTGGGATTCCGTGCTCCGCTGTCGACGTCATCCTGACCTCCGGCACCTCCGAAGCCCTAGTCCTCATCGGTCTGGCGCTCCGCCAACTCAGCACCTCCGGCGTGATCACCGTTGCAATCGAAGACCCGGGCTACCCGGAGGGTGCCGCCTCACTTGTGGCCACTGGCGCCCGCATCCACCCAGTCAGTGTCGGCGAGAACGGAATGAGGTGCAGAGACCTTCAGGAATTGAACGCTCGCATCCGCCTCGATGCGGTGATGCTAACCCCGAGCCATCAGTTTCCGCTCGGCGGACGGCTTCCTGCGAGCGAGCGACTCGCAATCCTGGATTGGGCTCACGCGCATGCCGTCATCGTCATCGAGGACGATTACGACAGCGAATTCCGTCATGCCGGCGCGGTGCTTCCTGCGGTCGCGTCGATGGATCCGTACGGCAACACAGTGTTTATTGCGAGCCTCAACAAGGTGCTCTCGCCCACGCTCCGGACCGGCATGATCGTTCTTCCGCAGAGCTCGAGCACACTGCGCACGGCATTGCTCGGCGCGCGTAACGCGATGGGATCCAGCGTGCCGGGATTCGCCCAAACCGCGCTCATCGAATTCTTAGAAGGCGGCGGATTCAAGCGGGCTGTGGCACGAATAGGTCGCGAGTATCGGCACCGCCGAAATGTGGTGCTCCGTGTGTTTCATGAGAATGGGATCGACGTTCAGGGAATCGACGGCGGCCTGCATGTCGTGGTGCCACTTACGGGTGAACTCTCGGAGGGCACAATCGTGGCCAATCTGCGCGAAATCGGAGTGCACGTGGAGGGAGTCGCTGAGCTAACAACGGGAACAGAGTCATCCGGGGCGCTCGTCATTGGCTACGGCGCGGAATCGATACCGCGCCTTGTCACCGGGATTGAGCAGGTCTGCAAAACCATACGAAAAGCGACCCACGAAATTGGTCTGTAGACCACAGTAGATTTTGGCCTTCACCAAGTGCCTCACTCATTCGACGATGGAGCGACCCGATTCCAGACAGCGGGCCAAGAAAGTGGAGCATGCCTCACCAACTTAATCCTGCGACGCTTCATCCGCGGCGCCTTCCGGAGCTCATGTCGACAGACCGAGATCTCCTTGATGAGCTGTTCGCTCGAACGGTTCTCGCTCACGTCGGGGTCATCGTCGGCGGGCGTGCTGTGGCCATGCCCACGGCGTTCGCGGTCGCCAACGACAAAATCGTGATTCACGGGTCAACTGGTTCGCGATGGATGCGGGCGATTCAAGAACAGGAAACCTCGGTCGCGATCACGCGTGTATCGGGCATCGTCGTCGCACGGTCCATGTTCGAATCATCGATCCTCTATCAGAGCGCGGTTCTATTCGGACGTTTCACACCCGTTGAACCCGATCAGCATGAGACGGTGCTGGCCAGCTTCACCGACCGGATACTCCCGGGTAGGTCACATGAAACACGGGCCTCCAAGCGGAAAGAACTCGCGGCGACATTGCTTTTGGAGATGCCCATCTCGGAATGGTCGCTGCGGATCTCCGACGGCATGCCGGACGATGACGTCGACGATGTTGCCTCATCAGCGTGGGGAGGCATCGTCACTTTCGACCACGTGAACGCCTCAGCGGCGCCTTCCCCTGATTTGAACCCCGGCATCGTGGTGCCGGACTCAGTGATCAAATTCTTGGAGGATCCACGAGGCATCATCTAGCCTCAGGGAAGAGTACGGCGTTGAAGAGACCAATGTGGCACTACTGTGCCACTTGGAGATCGTGGTCGCGGTCGCGGAGGGGTCTACGCGTGGAGAAGACCCAGCTTGAATCCTCCGGTGGAGAGAAACAACGCTGACCCTCCCCGGCTACAAGTAGATAAGGCTCCGAGACTTGTCCGTGCCTTGATCCTTCTGGCGAGGCAGCGTCGGACGTACGATGGCCGAGGAGCTGGCCCGGGAGCCGCCTGTGCATGATCGACGAGATTCCGGCAAGTAGGTGGGCGCGGCGCTCCGATGGGAGAGGTCGACAATGAACGGGAGCAACAGCGACGAGGCTGCCGTGCTGGCGGCCCAACCGGGGATCGCAGCCTGGCAGGAAGATTTCTACACGACCGTGCACCAACATCCGGAACTTGGCCACCAGGAGGTCAAGACCGCTGCCGCGGTCGCCCAGGCGCTGCGCGACTTCGGGTACGACGTGCAGGAGAAGATCGGCACGACAGGAGTCATCGGCATCCTGAAGAACGGTGACGGGCCGGTTGTGCTCATGCGCGCCGACATGGACGCGTTGCCCCTCGCTGAGACGACTGGGCTGCCGTATGCGAGCACCGATCGCGCGACCGATGGCGCCGGCAACGATGTGCCTGTCATGCACGCCTGTGGACACGACGCACACGTGGCGTGTCTGCTCGGCGCCGCACGATTGCTCGCCGAGAAGACGGATGCCTGGCACGGCACCTACATCGCCCTGTTCCAGCCGGCGGAGGAACTCGCCGATGGCGCCGACGTGATGCTGGGCGCCGGGCTAGCCACGCTGATCCCCCGACCCGATGTCGCGCTCGCCCAGCACATATTGCCATTTCCTGCCGGCCGGGTCGGCACGCGGCCGGGCGCGTTCCTCTCCAGCGGCGACAGTATGCGCGTGACCGTATGGGGCCGCGGCAGCCACGGCTCGATGCCTCAGCTCGCCGTCGATCCGGTCGTGCTCGCGGCGATGATCGTCGTGCGGCTGCAGTTCATCGTCGCCCGTGAGATCATACCCGGGGAGTTCGCCGTGCTGACGGTTGGGCGCATCCAGGCCGGGTCGAAGAGCAACATCATCTCCGACCATGCGGTGCTCGAGCTGAACATCCGCACGTTCAGCGAGTCGACGCGCATGACGATCGTCAATGCGATCCATCGCGTCGTGGAGGGTGAATGCGCCGCATCCGGCTCCCCCACACCGCCCAGCTTCGAGCTCTACGACCACTATCCGGTCACCGACAACAACCCCGAGGCGACCGCCACGGTTGCCAACGCCTTTCAGCGCTATTTCGGCGACCAGGCGTTCACCATCGACCGGCAGTCGGCCAGCGAAGACTTCAGCGAGATTCCCCATGCGCTCGGGGTGCCGTACACCTACTGGGGGGTGGGCTGTATCGACCCGGCCATCTATGCCAAAGCGGAGGCCGCCGGAACCGTCTCCACCGACATCCCGGCCAACCACTCGCCGAACTTCGCGCCCGTCATCGAACCGACGATCCAGACCGGAACGGCCGCGGCCGTCGTGGCCGCGCTGGCGTGGCTGGGTAGCGCCCACTGACCCTGGATGAAGCCCCGTCAGATCCGTGTTACTCCGACGGATTCGTGTGGCTCGGTGATCCCGGCGGCCTCGGCGCATTGAGTTTGAAATGCAGGCCGAGAAGCCGGATGACCAGGCAGGCGGCGATCGCGACGAGAGCGGCAGGCAACCCATAGATTCCGGTCAGAATGGCGATGACGGTCAGTGCGGCACCGACGAGTGCCGGGATCGCATAGAGCCCCTCGCGCAGCACGGAAGGAACTCGGCCAACGAGTACATCGCGCAGGGTGCCGCCACCCACCGCAGTGACGACGCCGAGAATTACGGCTTGTACCGGACCGATCCCAAATTCCATGGCTTTGGCCGCCCCAGTGACGGCAAACACGCTCAGCCCCACAGCGTCGAGCACCTCGATCGGGACGGCGAGCCGATCGAGGCCCCACGAGAACAGAAACGCGATCAGCGCGCCCGTCGCGGCAACCGCCAGGTACCCCCAGCCGCGGAACGCGGCCGGGGGCAGGTCATCCAACAGCGTGTCGCGGATGATGCCACCACCCAGCGCGGTGATCATCCCGAGCGTGATCACACCCACGATGTCTAGCCGGGCCGCACGGAGCGCCGTCAAGGCTCCGTTGAGGCCGAACACGAATGTCCCCATCAGATCGAGGACAAGCAGGAGACGAAGTTCGCCGCTCATCTGCAGTCCTCCGGCGAGGTGCGCTCAACCGGCAACGACAAGGGGGGCCCGCGCTGGAACAGCTGGCGAGCAACACGGAGTCCGGACCAGCAGATGAGTCGATTCCGCATGACTGCCCCGGCTCGGCGATGCACCTTGCTCATCACACCATTCTTGTCGCGCCGTCGGTGCAGAAGCAACGAACGACCAGCCCTCGGACGAGCGGGTATCCAAGACAACGATTGTTCACCCCGGCGTCGGAGCAATATCGACATCAACGACATCTCGTCTCGCTTAGTCAGAGCTATGCGTCACGCACAGTGAAACCTTCTTGAACGTGGACGGGATGTTCGATCTCGTCGCGGATCGCGGCTGCCATCGTCCCGGTCGTCATCTGCGAAGATCCGTCGGGTGCGAGCAGCAACGCGTCCCGAGAAGGCATCGACGACGACGTCGAAGCCTCGAATATCAGCGCCGGTCAGGCCAATCGCCGCCCTGGCAAGTACGAACAAACGCGGGATCCCGCCGCCCTCAGCGACGCATCCGAGCCAAACCGAATTCGCTCACCGAAACAAAGTGGCCACGTGGCTCCCGGCATCCCGGCCGCAGACCGTGAGGATCCGTCCGCAAGCCGGACGTTCAGAGGGCCGCAATTTGCTGCACTTGCCGCGACAGATTTGAGCTCGTTTATCGCTTCGGCCGCCGCCCAAAAGCGGAACCGCCTGCGGGCTGTGATGTGCATGGGCGACTTGTACGATCGGATGATGACTTCGGTGTTCACCGTTTGCCAACCCGCGCCTCGGGCGCAGACGCGATGGCTCGGTTGCACGTTCTTTCTTGGCAGGAGTCCTACCGAGGCACTGTGAGCCATATATTCTCGACGATCTGGAGTTCGTTTCTTGTCAGAGCCTTTCGCGGCCGGCTGGTTGCTCTAGGTGGGTTGGAGCTCGAAAAGGGGATGGCGTCCTGCTTCGGCGAGGTAATCCTCGGGTGTGTTGTCGATGCGTATTCGGTATCGGCGCAGAAGGCCGACGGGTGGCCGCATGTTCGGGCCAAGTAATCTTCGTAGCAGTCGCGGCGAGCGGAACGGCTCGAGCACGCGACGAAGAATCGCTGCCGCGTCGTCGACCGGGACTTCGGTGGCGCGGACGGGACTGCGACGACCGCCAGGGTGGATCACGATCGCCTCGCCGGCTGCGCGAAGGTTTCGAGCCCAACCGTCTGCACCGTAGGTGGCCTGGACGTACCAGCTTCCGTCGAGGTCCAGCAGGGTGACGGGCACGGTCCGCTCGATGCCGGACCGGCGACCCCGAACGGTCAGAAGAACGTTCGGTGCACCCGTGGGCACTCCGGCGGGGATCATCCGTCGGGCCAGCGGGTTGACCAACCGGAACATACGCAGCGCGGACCGTACGCGCAGATCGGGCTCCGAATGTCGAGAACGACCATCTTTCATGACGATCACCTTCTCTCTGAAACGACCAGGAGCAAGTTCCCGAACAGTCTACGTCCATGGCCTCGAGCCACTGCGATTGCGGCCTTGGCTCGCTGTGGGCGCAGGCGGGATCGGGATACTGAAAGGACTTGACGCGATTGCCGAAACCGACTGGGGCACCGGCGTGGGTCCGCAGGTGTTCACTGTGGGATTCTTCGTTGTCATCGCCATTTTCGGCTATGGACGCGCGCAGACGCACTTCCGCCGCTGGCTCTGGCCAAACCTGGCCGGGCCACATCCAGACCCGCCCTGGGCAGCAACTGACCATGCTCGTCGTAGACCCCCGTTCCGCCGTACCGCCCTTCGAGCAAATACGAGTCCAAATCCTGGAGCTTGTGCGAAGCGGGGACCTTGCTCCGCAGGCACGGCTTCCGACGGTGCGCAAGTTGGCGAGCGACCTGGGTTTGGCACCGAACACCGATACGGCGGACCGGTGTGCGTCAGACGCCAGTCCTCCAGCGTACGCTCGGGCAGTCGGAGCATCTCCGCGAGCTCGTGCTGCGTGAGGTAGGTCGGAGCGATCTGCGTCGTCGGGTCCATACCCACCAGGTGCACGACCGGAGCCGTACCGAGCCCGCTTGACTCGTGACGACTCCGTATCAGCCCGGGCAACAGAACACACCGGCCACCCCGCCCGGGGTTTTTGGTGTCGTTTCTGGTCACCGGGCCTGTTACGGGCCTCGTGGCCAGGATGGGCGATAGATGATTTCGCCGCGGAATCCTGCGCCTTTTACTGCTGGGGTACCTGGACTCGAACCAAGAACAACTGAACCAGAATCAGCCGTGTTGCCAATTACACCATACCCCAATGGCCTTTTCCGAAGATCGGGCCGGGAGTAACTCTATCCCAGGGTGCAGGGAGTCGACAAACCGAGAACACTCGGGCGTGTCTTGGTTCGGGATGTACACGAGGGCAACCAGATTCCGGGCCTCGAACATCGCGGGAAGCAATGGCTTGCGCTCGAGGCTGGCGGCTTGTCCCCCCGCGCGAACCAGAATGACCACTCTCAGAATGGCGGCAGTCCGGCTTCGCATTGCCGAGAGGGAAAAGGCGGGGCGTTCGGCACTTCGGCTGCGCTGACGCCGGCAGCACCCTTGTTGAGGCGAGCACCCGGAGGCGTTGCATCGGCCCGATATCGAGCGGGAGGCACGGAATCGATCGACCTCAATTCGGGCTGTTCGGTGTTTCGAAGGCCGAGTTCGGGCAGGCTGGTGCCGGGCAGGTCGAGCGCGGGCCAGGTCGTGAAGACGCGTCCGGTGGGTGAGGTCCAGTTGATGACGCCGTCACCACGTTGCACCGGATGCCAGGTGGTGGCGTGTTTGAGCCGGTGGCAGGCCTTGCAGAGGTGGGCGAGGTTGATCGCATCGGTCGGGCCGCCGAAGGCTCGAGCGATGGTGTGATCGATCTCGGAGGTCACGGCCGGTTGGCCACAGTTCGGTCGGCGGCAGGTTCCGTCGCGCATCTGCAACCAGATCTTCAAGTCTTTGGGTACCCGGTAGTGCTCTGTTCCGAGCGACAACGGCACACCGGTCTCCGGATGCACCATCAACCGCAGAAACGATGGCGCTTTCGCGCACAACGTGCGCGCGGTGTCCGGGTCGATTGGCCCGTAGCCGTCCAGGCTGGCGGGTTCTTCACTGAGGCCCATCAGGGTGAATGCCGGCACCGTCACGATCACAGTCGGCCGGATGCCGCGCAGCGACTTCCGGCTTCGCTTCCTCGCCGGCTTGCGGGTTGCGGCCGGGTCTCCACCGGAACCGCCGACGACATCATCGTGGATCCCTTGCAGCTCCGCGGTGAGCTCACCGGGCTCGAACAATTCCCCGTCGTGCAGCAGCTCGATGGCGACATCCGCGCGCAGTTGCGCGAGAGTGCGTGGTTCGGTCGGATCCTGCCGCAGTCTGGCCACCTCGTCGACCCGTGTGATTGCCGCCAGTACGTCGGCGGCTGGGCCGAACAGGTTCAACCAGGCCATTCCGTCGGGAGCGGCCTCGAACGCCAATCGGCGTTCCGCCATGGCGACCCGCTTCCGGGCGAGGATCGAGTCCGGATGCAGGCGTTCCCGTAGCGCGACCGCCTTGCGGCGCAACTGGGTGGTCGGCAGCCGGAGCGCGTGCGGGAGCAGCGCCTCTTCGAAGTCCGCGCGCACGTCGGCCGGCAGCGTGCCCGCTTGGTTGAGGATGACCTGCGCGTGCCGGTAGCTGATTGACCCCGTCTCCAACGCCGCCAACGTTGCGGGCAGCTCCTGCACGAGCGAGTGACTCTCGTCGATCAGGCGGGCCGCGGTCGGATCGGGCTCGTGCCGCAGCGCGCCGATCTCCGTGACGAAGGCGCGGTGTGCCCACTCAGCCCGTTCCGTGTCGGACATCCCTGGATTGCACAGCACGTACTCGTCCGACACGAGCGACCACATCCGGGCGGCATCGATCGAGCGTGCTTGGTGTGCGGTGCGCATTGCCAACTGTTTCTGATCATCCGCGACGACATCCAAATACTGGTTCAGCCGGGCCTTGTAGCAGGCCTCCCGTTTCGAGCCATCGCCCGGGTCATCGGGCAGTGGGCCGTCGACGAAACCCGGGAAGTCGGCCGGCGACGCGTTGAAAGGGAACGCGTCGAACGGGAAATCGAACGGGGCGAGCCCGTCGAACACCCCGAAGTCATCGACCTCGTGATCCTGCAACAGCTCCAGCTGATCCATGACTCCACTCAACCGGACACCACCGACATCGACCCCGAGAACGGCCGAGGGGTTGACAATCGGAGATGGACGTCAGTCGCGTTTGGAGGTCGGCTCGCGAGGTCTCGACAAGCTCGACCACCGAAATAGGTGCGATTGGAGGTCGGCTCACGCGGGCCGGGTGGGGTCGGGCAACGCGAGGGGTGCGTTTGGAGGTTGGCTCACGAGGGGCCGGCGGAGCGGGCAGCGGAGTCGACTAGAGCGGACCAAGCAAGTCCCGGTTGAGCATTGCCGCCGCGTGCGCGCCGCTCCCGGCCGCAACCATGAGTTGCTCCGGGCCGGGAGGCGTCGAGTCCCCCGCCGCGTAGAGGCCCGGGATCGAGGTGCGACCATGCTCGTCCACGACGATGAGACCCTCGTCGTCGGTGTGCAGCTCGGTGATCAACGGCTCGAGATAGTCGATTGTCGGCGTCCAGCCCGGACGAACAAAGCCAGCTTCGCGCGCCACAATCTCGCCGTCCTCGAGTTCGATACCGGTCATGGCACCGCGCTCCCCCACGATGTCAACGATCCGACGGCGGTCGACACGAATGCCCCGCACCTGCAGCTTCGCCTGCTCGGAGTCGGTCACTTCACCGATGCCATTTGTGAAGACGATGAGATCGTTGGTCCACTGCGAGATGAGCACAGCCCTCTCCGCGAGGTCGTTCGATTCGCCGACCAGCGCGAGGGCGGCATCCGCCTTCTCGTAGCCGTCGCAGTCGATGCAGCTGTGCAGGTTCGTTCCGTACCAGGCACGGATGCTCGGCAGCGCCGGTAGCGTCTCGGTGAGCCCGGTGGCGATCACGACGGTGCGCGCCGTGACATCAAGGTTCGGCGCGCCGCGCAAGCCGCGCGTCGTGATTCGGAACCGCGGCTGATCGTCCGACAGATCAACGGAATCCCAGGCACCGACGGCAGCCGCCGAACCCTGACCCGCTTCACCTTCACGGTCCACATCGAGCAACTCCACCGACCGCACCAGCCCCGAATGAAACTCCGCAGCCGGGTAGGCCTCGAACTCCTCCCGACCGAGGCGGCGCAGCTCCAGCGGCGACACCCCGTCACGAGTGATGAAACCGTGCGAATGCAGCGTCGCCGCATTGCGCGGCCGATTGCTGTCAATCAGAAGCGTGCGTCGGCGGGCTCGCACCAGGCTGAGCCCGGCGGCGAGCCCCGCCGGGCCCGCGCCGACAATAACGACGTCGTACTGTGCGGTCATGCCTACAGCGTGGCCGACAGACGCGCGAGGCGAGCGAGCGATTCGGACTTGCCGAGGATCTCCATCGATTCGAACAGTGGTGGCGACACACGACGTCCCGAAATGGCGACGCGCAGCGGTCCAAAGGCGACGCGCGGCTTCAACGCCAGCGTCTCGATCAGCGTCTCGGTCAGTACGGTGTGCACGCGCTCAGTGGTCCATTCCGTTTCGGGAATATCTCCGAGGGCAGCTGCCGATGCCGCGAGGATCTCGGCGGCGTTCTGCGGGAGCGAGCCGAGGGCATCCGTCTCGTGCACCAGCGCGTCGGAGGTCGTGAACAGGAAGCCGAGCATGGCCGGGGCCTCACCGAGCAGCGCAATGCGCTCCTGCACGAGCGGGGCGGCGGCAGCCAAGATGGCCTGCTGGGCGTCGGTGAGCGGCTCGCTGAGCACCCCGGCTGCAACGAGGTACGGCACGGTGCGCGCGGCGAAGTCGGAGACTTCGAGCAGACGGATGTGGTCGCCGTTGATCGACTCGGCCTTCTTCACATCGAAGCGGGCCGGGTTCGGGTTGACGTCCTCGACGTCGAACGCAGCGATCATCTCTTCGATCGAGAACACGTCGCGGTCGTGCGTGAGCGACCAGCCGAGCAGCGCCAGGTAGTTGACGAGGCCCTCGGGAATGAAGCCGCGATCACGGTGGTGGAACAGGTTCGAGGCGGGGTCGCGCTTCGAGAGCTTCTTGTTTCCGTCGCCCATCACGTAGGGCAGGTGACCGAAACGCGGCACGAAGGTCGTCAGTCCGATGTCGATCAGCGCGTGGTACAGCGCGATCTGGCGCGGGGTCGACGAGAGCAGGTCCTCGCCACGCAGCACGTGCGTGACGCCCATCAGAGCGTCGTCGACCGGGTTCACGAACGGGTAGAGCGGATGTCCGTTCGGACGCACGACGACGAAGTCACTGAACGAACCGGCCGGGAACGTGATCTCGCCACGAACCAGGTCGTCGAAGGAGAGGTCGTCGTCGGGCACGCGCAGACGGAGCGCCGGCGAACGGCCCTCGGCACGGAAGGCGGCCTTCTGCTCGTCGGAGAGGTCGCGCTCGAAGTTGTCGTAACCCATCTTCGGGTCGCGGCCGAGCGAAACGTTGCGCGCCTCGATCTCTTCACCGGTTGCGAAGCTCTCGTAGATGTGGCCGGACTCGACGAGCTGTGCGATGACGTCGCGGTAGATGTCGTAGCGCTCGGACTGGCGGTACGGGCCGTGCGGGCCTCCGGCGTCGACGCCTTCGTCCCAATCGAGCTTGAGCCAACGCAGACCGTCGATGATCTGGCCGAAGCTTTCCTCGCTGTCGCGCGCGGCATCCGTGTCTTCAATGCGGAAGATCAGCTTGCCGCCGGTGTGCCGGGCGTACGCCCAGTTGAAGAGGGCCGTTCGGATCAGACCGACGTGCGGCGTTCCGGTGGGCGACGGGCAGAAGCGAACGCGCACATCGGCGCCGGTCGCAGCGGAAAATGGGTGTGCAGTTGTCTCAGACATCACTGTCAATTCTAGACGAGTGGGCACGACGGTCGTGCGGCGTGCTCTCTCTAGGAGAGGGTCGGGGCCATCTCGAGTACGAGCATCATGGCGTCGAACATCTTCACGATCGCAATCACGATCTCCACAACGAAGACGGCGATCATCGCCCAGATCGGTGCGAATCCACGGCCGGCCTGCTTTTTGACAACTACCGAACGGCCGATGATGTAGACAATGCTGGAGAGAAACGTCCACGCCCAGTGAAATGGACGTGCATAGCCGAGGGCGACGAGCCGCCGGTGGTCGAAAAAGGCACAGACCACGACCCCGGCATACAACACCCAGCTGACGAGCTGAAGGGCGATGTAGCCCCCGTCGAGAACCAGCTCTCCCGACATCGAGGCAAGCATGTACGCCTTGGTGTCCCAGGCCAGAAGCACGGGAAGCGTGGTGAGCGGCAGCAGAGTGATCAGCCAGATCCATGGCCCGTAGACGGCAGTCGTGGCGTCGACGGCCGGGCGGGCCACAGCAGCGTAGACGTTCGATGCCGGATCCTGGACATGCTCGGTCCACCGGGTGCCGTCCCACCAACGCTGGCGAGTCGATCCTTCAGTTTCGGCATACCAACCCGGTGCTGCAGTCATTGTTCCCCCTCTGAGAGACGTTCGGCGTCGCGCCCGTCACGATCACACTATCGGTGTCTTCGGACCCGTCGTCGCAGCTCGCAGACGCGGCACGTTCAGCCGGCCGAACCACATCCGGTCAGCGCAGCGAGCTGAACCAGCGCTGCCGCGAGAGCCGGCATCCGCTCGCCGCCAACCGCCGTGACCGCATGCACCGTGCGGTGTTCGCGAGCTCCCGTCGACCGGATTTCGACTCCGGCCAACGCCGACGCCGACCCGAACGCCGACCCGAACGCCATCCGCGGCAGCATCGCGACGCCGATTCCCGCCGAAACCAGCCCGAGCACCGCAGCAACATTGTCCGTCTCATACGAGATGCGCGGCACGAAACMGCTCTGATCACACAGTTGCAGCAGATGACCGCGGCAGCGCGGGCAGCCGCCGATCCAGTTCTCGTCGGCGAGTCCGGCCAGATCGACCTGCTCGGCCGCCGCCGCCGGATGCCCGGTCGGCAGCACGAGAAGCATCTCGTCGGTGCAGAGCGCGACATGACGGAGCCCCTGTGCGCTGCCCGGATGCGGGTCGTCACGATCTCCCGGGTAGCTGAACGTGATCGCCAGGTCGACGCGGTCGTCGCGCACCGCGGCAACCGCCTCCGGCGGTTCCGCCTCCAGATACGTGAATCCGATCTCCGGATGCCCGGCCGCCATACGGGCCAACAATTGGGGAACGAGGGTCGCCGACGCCGACGGGAATGCCGCGATCCGCACCCGGCCCGCGCGCAACCCCTGCAACTCGGCCAGCTCCCCCGCCGCAGCCTCGAGCGCCGTCGTCACCGCCACGGCATGGCGTGCGAGAACCCGACCCGCCTCGGTCAGTCGCACCCCGCGGCCGACACGTTCGACGACCGGCATCCCCAGACGCTGCTCGAGACGCTTCAGCACCTGGCTGATCGCCGGCTGGCTGTATCCCAGTGCCGTCGCGGCAGCGGTGATCGAGCCGAGTTCAGACACCGCACGCATCGCGCGCAAAGAGTGGGCGTCCAGGTCGAGTCCGGTCAGGGGAAGTGCAGCGGACGCAGGCGCCAGGGGTGCTGACACAGGCGCAGCCGAAGCCGGGGTCGGGAGCACGGTCAGGGGTGCAGTCGGGAGCACGGTCATCCCCATAGAATAACGGTTGCTTATGCTTTGCATCGCAATGCTGCGGTTGTCGAATGAATCCGCCCGGAACATGCTTGAAGCATGTCCTCCAGCACCACCGCCATCCCCGCACTGACCTTGGCCGAAGCCCAGTCCCGTTTCAGCGCCGGGCGCGGGTACCTCGCCGCCTGCACCCTCGGCCTCCCGAGTCGCGACACCGTTGCAGCGCTCACTGCCGACGCATCCGATTGGGCGCACGCCCGCGTGAGTGCCGCCGGCTACGGCGACATCGTCGAAGAGGTGCGCGGCAGTTTTGCCGAACTGGTCAGTATCGACCGCGACCGCGTCGCGATCGGCTCCCAGGTCTCAGTAATGGCCGGAATGATCGCCGCGTCGGTACCCGACGGAGCCGAAGTGCTCTGCGTCGACGGCGACTTCAGCTCGATGGTCTTCCCCTTCCTCGCCCACGCACACCGCGGAGTCACCGTGCGGCATGCCCCGCTCGCCGAGCTCGCCGAGAGCATCGGCCCGGCCACCTGGCTCGTCGCCTTCTCGCTCGTGCAGTCGGCGACGGGCGCCATCGCCGATGCCACCGCCATCACCGCCGCAGCGCGAGCTCACGGCGCCCGCACCTTCTGCGACACCACGCAGGCGACCGGCTGGCTGCCGGTGGATGCGTCCCAGTTCGACGCGACCACCTGCCACGCCTACAAATGGCTGTGTTCGCCGCGCGGCGTCGCCTTCCTCACCGTCTCCCCCGATTTTCAAACCGAACTTCGCCCCAACCAGGTCGGCTGGTATGCCGGACGCGACCCCTGGGCATCCTGCTACGGCCCCGAGATGAACCTGGCCGACGATGCCCGCCAATTCGACGTCTCCCCCGCATGGCAGGCCTGGGTCGGTGCCCGCCCGGCGATCGACCTCTTTCGCCGACTCGACATCGCAGAAGTTCGCGATCACACGGTCGGACTCGGCGACGCACTCTGCGACGGCCTCGGCATCGCTCGCACCGGTCAAGCGATCGTCACCTGGCCGGATGCCGACGGCGGCGATGTCGCCCGGCTCGCCGCGGCCGGAATCACCGCGTCGGTGCGCGCCGGTCGGGCACGAGTCGCCTTCCACCTCTGGAACAGTGCCGACGATGTCGCCGATGTCCTGACGGCGCTCGGCCGCTGACCGCTGACCGAACGCACGGCTGATCGAGCCGCACCGTTGATCGAGCCGCACCGGTGATCGAGCCTGTCGAGATCCCGTGACCGGGTCTCGAGACTGGCTCACGAGGTCTCGACAAGCTCGACCAACGAGAGACGTCAAGCTCGACCGACGAGTCGCGCTACGGGCGAACGACCGTGTTGCGCAAGGTGCCGATGCCACTGATTGAGACCTCAACCGTGTCGCCGTTGACGAGCGGACCGACTCCGGCCGGGGTGCCGGTCAGGATGATGTCGCCGGGCAGCAGCGTCCACACGCTCGACGCATACTCGACGATCTTCGCGACGTCGTGAACCATGTCGGTGAGCGCACCTGACTGTCGGATGTCTCCGTTGACGCGAGTCTCGAGAGTTGCGTCGTCGAGGTCGAACTCGGTCTCGATCACCGGGCCGATCGGGCAGAACGTGTCAAAGCCCTTCGCCCGGGCCCACTGGCCGTCGGACTTCTGCAGGTCACGCGCCGTCACATCGTTGGCGACGGTGTACCCGAAAATGTAGGCGTCCGCGTTTGCGGCGCTGACGTTCTTGGCGATCTTGCCGATCACGATGGCCAGTTCACCCTCATGCTCGACCTGATCCGACTGCGGCGGCAGCACGATCGCGTCATCGGGACCGACGACCGAGGTGTTCGGCTTGAGGAACAGCAGGGGGTCGGCCGGGGCGTCGCCGCCCATCTCCGCCGCGTGATCGTGGTAATTCTTGCCGACCGCAACGACCTTCGAGCGCGGAATCACCGGTGCCAGAAGCTTGGCACCCGACAGGGCGACGCGCTCCCCCGTCGGCTCGAAGCCCGCGAACATCGGGTCGCCCTTCAACACGACAAGGGCGTCATCGTCGATGATTCCGAAGGCGATGCCGCCAAGGTGCGAGAAGCGTGCGATCTTCATGTGAATCCAGTCAGTGAGGGGTGGAGCAAACAGCGAAGTAGTGCAGAGGTGATGGTGCGAGCGGCGGCCGGGCCGCCGCTCGCAGTGCACCCTACGCGTCGAGGCGGGTGAGCCAGCCGTGACGGTCGGGGCGACGGCCGTGCTGAATGTCGGTGAGCTCCTCGCGGAGCGCCATCGTGATCTCACCGGCGGGCGCGTCGGCGTCACCGATGGTGAAGTCGGCAGCCTTGAGCTGCGAGATCGGCGTGACGACTGCAGCGGTACCGCAGGCGAAGACCTCGGTGATCGATCCGGATGCGACGCCATCGCGCCACTCCTCGATCGACACGTCGCGCTCCTCAACGGTCATGCCGCGGTCCTCGGCAAGCTGGATGATGCTCGCTCGCGTGACGCCCTCGAGGATCGTTCCGGTCAGGCGCGGGGTGACCAGGCGGTCGGTGCCATGCACGAAGAAGATGTTCATGCCACCGAGCTCATCGATGTGAGTGCCGGTTTCGCCGTCGAGGAACAGCACCTGGGCGCATCCGTTTTCGGCCGCTTCCATCTGCGGCAGCAGCGAGGCGGCGTAGTTTCCGCCGCACTTGGCTGCACCGGTACCACCGCGACCGGCGCGGGAGTACTCGGTTGAAAGCCAGATCTTCACCGGTGAGACACCGTTGGCGAAGTAGGCGCCGGCCGGGCTGGCGATGACGTAGTAGGCAACCGTCTGGGCCGCACGCACACCGAGGAAGTTCTCATTGGCGATCATGAACGGGCGCAGGTACAGGCTCGACTCGGAACCCGACGGAACCCACTGGCCGTCAACGGCAACGAGCTGCTTGACCGATTCGATGAAGTCGGCGACCGAGAGTTCCGGCAGCGCGAGACGACGCGCTGAGCGCTGCAGACGTTCGGCGTTCTTCTCGGGGCGGAAGGTCCAGATCGAACCGTCGGCGTGACGGTAGGCCTTGAGCCCTTCGAAGATCTCCTGGGCGTAGTGCAGCACCGCCGAGGCCGGGTCGATCTGCAGCGGTCCGTAAGGCGTGACGCGAGCGTCGTGCCATCCCTCACCGATGCTCCAGTCGATGGTGACCATGTGGTCGGTGAAGTGCTTGCCGAACCCGGGGTCGGCAAGCACCGCATCACGTTCCGCGTCAGCGCGAGCCGTCGTTGACGGCGTCAGCGCGAAGCTGAGGGGAAACGTGGTGGTGGGTGCTGTAGCGGAGTCTGTCTGGCTCATTGGAGTCCCTTTGCTCTTTCCGAATCTCTATCGTCTGTTCATCAGCGTCGTCTGCGGGTCAGCTGCTCGTGCGGCTAGTTGCTGAGCCTGGTCACGATTGCATCGCCGATCGCCGCCGTGCTGCGGGGCACCCCAGCGGCAGCGCCCTCGGAGCGAGCTGCGATGTCGGCCGTGACGGCGTCTCTCACGCGGGAAGCCGCTTCAGTCAGACCGAGGTGATCGAGAAGCAGTGACACGGAGAGGATGGCCGCCGTCGGGTCGGCCAGCTGCATGCCCGCAATGTCGGGAGCCGAACCGTGTACCGGCTCGAACATGCTGGGGAAGCGACCGTCCGGGTTGATATTCCCGGAGGCCGCAAGTCCGATGCCTCCGCTGATCGCGGCAGCCAGATCGGTCAGGATGTCGCCAAAGAGGTTGTCGGTGACGATGACGTCAAATCTACTCGGATTTGTGACGAGAAAAATCGTCGCCGCGTCGACGTGCAGGTAGTCGACGGAAATGTCGGGGTATTCGGAGGCAACCGCGTTCACGGTGCGCTGCCAGAGACTGCCTGAGAACACGAGCACGTTCGTCTTGTGCACGAGGGTGAGCTTCTTGCGCGAACGCGCACGTGCCGCTTCGAAGGCGAAGCGCACGACGCGCTCGACGCCGAACGCCGTGTTCACCGACACTTCATTGGCCACCTCATGCGGGGTGCCTTGACGGATGGCGCCGCCGTTTCCGACATACGGACCCTCGGTTCCCTCACGCACGACAAGGAAGTCGACGTCGCCGGGTGCGGCGAGGGGGCTCGCCACGCCGGGGAACAGCACGCTCGGGCGCAAGTTCACGTAGTGGTCGAGCGAGAAGCGCAGCTTGAGCAGCAGGCCACGTTCGATGTTGGCGTTGGCCAGACGCGGGTCTCCGGGAACGCCGCCGACGGCGCCCAGCAGGATCGCATCGTGCGAGGCGATTGCTGCCAGGTCGTCGTCCGTGAGCACATCGCCCGTTTCGAGGAACCGTGCCGCGCCGAGCGAGAAGTGAGTCTTCTCGAAAACCACGTCTTCTCCGTGCACGACAGCGTCGAGCACCTTGACGGCTTCGGAGACGACCTCCGGGCCGATCCCGTCACCGGGAATGAGAGCGAGTGTGATTCGGCGAGACATAGGGCTCCGTGGGTTGTGATGATTTCGGTAGCTAAACCCTACTGCGAGCTGCAGCTCTATCGCGCCTTCCGCAGTGTGGTCACCGCCACGACAGCGGCTGAGAGAACGAGTGCCGCACCGATCCAGGCCGTCGGGCCGATGCCACTGGCAAAGGCGTGCTGTGCCGATTCGAGCAGGGCCTCAGCGGGTCCGGCGGGCAGCTGTTCGGCCACCGCCACGGCACCACCCAGCGTCTCGTGAGCCGCGTGCTGCTGTTCGGGGGTCAGTCCCTCCGGGATCACGACCGTGTTGCGGTAGGCCGCAGTCATGATCGTGCCCAGAATCGCCGTTCCGAGCACGGCACCGAGCTCGTAGGCAGTCTCGCTGACTGCGGATGCCGCACCCATCTTCTCGGCAGGAGCGTTCGCGATCACGAGTTCGTTCGACACGGTCTCGGCGGCGCCGATTCCGATGCCGAACGCCACGAAGACGATGGCAATTCCGAGCGCCGTGATCCCGTCGCCGAGAAGCGCGACAGACACATACCCGGAGGCAGTAATCAGCAAACCGATGGGGATCAGAACCGACGGGCGCACGCGGCGCGCAATCGGCACAACGACAAGTCCCGCGATGATCATCACGAGCAGACCCGGCACGAGCACGAGCCCGGCCACGAGGGGCGACAGCTCCAACACGAGCTGCAGGTACTGCGAGATGAAGAAGAGCCCGCCGACGAGGGCAACGACGCTCAGTAGGTTGACGCCGATGGCACCACTGAAGGCACCCTTCTGAAAGAGACGCAGATCAAGCATCGGGTGGCTGAGGCGCTTCTGGCGACGCACGAACAGGTAGCCGGCCACGAGTCCGATCAGCACCGACACAACGGGAACCGTTTCGAACCCGCGTTCGGCGAAGGTCTTGATCCCGAACACGATCGGAGCCATCGCGGCAAGCGACAGCAGGATGCTGATGACGTCGATGCGGCCCGGATCCGGGTCTTTCGATTCCGGCACCAGGATCGGCGCAAAGATAAACAGCGGCACCAGGAACGGCACGGCAAGCAAGAAGACCGAGCCCCAGGAGTAGTGCTCGAGCAGGAACCCGCCGATGACCGGCCCGAACGCGCTACCCGCCGCGAATCCGCTCGCCCAGACGGCGATCGCCAGGCGGCGCTGGTCACGGTTGGTGAAAACGGAGCGCAGCAGCGACATCGTCGACGGCATCAGCATGGCGCCGAAGAAACCGAGGGCGGCACGCGCAGCGATGAGCATCTCAATGCTTGTCGCGAAGGAGGCCAGTACCGAGACGACACCGAATCCGGCCGAACCGATCAGGAGAAGCTTGCGACGTCCGACCCGGTCACCGAGGCTGCCCATCGAGACGAGCAGCGCGGCGAGCACGAGCGGGTAGATGTCGATCATCCAGAGCAACTCGGTGCCGCTCGGCGTGAGGTCTTCCGAGATCGACGGCAGCGCAAGGTTCAGCACGGTGTTGTCGATGGAGATCAGCAGCACCGGAAGCATCAGGACGGCAAGCGCCCACCATCCACGGCGACCGGCGCGCGGGCCGTCGATTTCGACCGGGACGGACTTCGTAGTGGGGTGTGAGCCGGTGTGGGAGGACACGGAAAGCTGCTTTCTTGTTCGAGTGGACAAAACTACTATACCGTCCAGCCGGTACAGTAGTAAACATGCCTCCACAATCTTCTCGCTACGATGGCCAGATGGCCAGCATCACCCCCACGCGCGATCGCCTCCTCGATGCTTTTGAGGAGCTCCTGATCGAGCACGGAGAGCGTGCGGCAACCCTTGAGGGCGTTGCCGCAGCCGCCGGTGTCTCCAAGGGAGGATTGCTCTACCACTTCGGATCGAAGGCGGCGCTGATCGACGGCCTGCTCGCTCGACTCAGCGATCTGGTCGCCGAAGACATTGCAGACATCCGTTCGGCGCCGGCCGGCGCCGTCGACTTTCTGATCCGCACCTCAGCCAGCGCCGGCACGCCGTTCGACCGCACCTTCGTCGCGGTCACCCGGCTCGCTCAGGGGTCGCACCAGCAGGCCAAAGACATGCTGGCCGGTTTTCGTCGCGACTGGGTCGCGGTCATCGAAGAGGCCGTGGGCGACCGCGACGTCGCCCAAATGATCGCGCTGATCAGCGACGGTCTCTTCTACGAGTCGACGGTCTCCGATGCGAAAGACAGCACGGTCGACTACCTGTCACCCGCCGGGCTCGACGGCCTGCTCGCGGTGATTGCGCGCGTCATCCCGAAGCGCGACTGAGTCAACCCGTCGGGCATACACAAAGGAGGGCGAGCCATCACGGCCCGCCCTCCTTTCGCGATCTGAAACCTAGTCGGTCAGGTCAATCTCAACCATCAGGTCTGCAGCGATCGCATCGCGCACGGATGCGAGCAGGCCGGCCGGCACCGGGGAGTCGACGGTCAGCACGCTGAGCGCCTTTCCGCCGGCGACGTGGCGCGCGATCTGCATGCCGGCGATGTTGATCTCTGCCTCGCCAAAGACGCTGCCGTACACAGCGACGATGCCCGGGCGGTCGGTGTAGAGCATCACGATGAGGTTCTTCGCAAAGGGAACCTCCACCTCGTAGCCGTTGATCTCGACGATCTTCTCGATCTGCTTGGTGCCGGTCAGCGTGCCGGAGACCGACACTTGCGAGCCATCCGCGAGGGCGCCGCGCAGGGTGATCACATTGCGGTACTCCGGGGAATCCGCATCGGTGATCTGCCGCACCGCGATGCCACGCTGCTCAGCCAGGAGCGGCGCATTGACGTAGGAGACGGTCTCGCTGACCACGTTGGTGAAGATGCCCTTGAGCGCAGCCAGCCGGTACACGCTCACGTCGTAGGCGGCCAGTTCGCCGTGAACCTCGATGTCGACACTGGTGAGCGGGCTGTGCGAAGCGAGCCCGGAGAAGACCTGGCCGAGCTTCTCGACCAGCGGGATGCCGGGGCGCACGTACGGGTCGATGACGCCGCCGGCCACGTTCACCGCGTCGGGAACGAGCTCGCCGGAGAGCGCGAGGCGCACCGACTTGGCCACCGAGACGCCCGCCTTCTCCTGAGCTTCATCGGTGGAGGCACCGAGGTGCGGGGTGACGATGATGTTGTCGAGGCCGAGCAGCGGCGAGCCGGTGGGCGGCTCGCTCACGAAGACGTCGAGGCCGGCGCCGCCGATGGTGCGGGCGACGAGCGCGTCATGCAGCGCATCCTCGTCGATGAGTCCACCGCGGGCGACGTTCACGACAAACGCGGTCGGCTTCATCTTGGCGAGCTGCTCGGCACCGATCATTCCGGTGGTCTCCGGGGTCTTCGGCATGTGGATGGTGATGAAGTCAGACTGCTCGAGCAGTTCGTCGAGGCTCACCGGGGTCACGCCGAGCTGCTGCGCACGCGCGGAGGTGATGTAGGGGTCGTAGGCGATCACGTTCACGCCGAACGCCTGCAGGCGTGCGGTGATGAGGGCGCCGATGCGACCGAGGCCGACGATGCCGACGGTCTTTTCGTACAGCTCGATACCGGTGTACTTCGAGCGCTTCCACTGACCCTCGGCCAGTGCGCCGTGGGCGGCGGGGATGTGGCGGGCCAGGCTGAGAATGTGACCAACGGTCAGTTCGGCCGCGGAGATGATGTTCGACGTCGGGGCGTTGACGACCATGACGCCGGCAGCGGTGGCCGCCTTGATGTCGACGTTGTCGAGGCCGACACCGGCACGCGCGATGACCTTCAGCAGCGGTGCTGCGGCGATGGCTTCGGCATCCATTTTGGTGGCGGAACGCACCAAGACGGCGGATGCGGCGGGCAACGCGGCGAGAAGTGCACTGCGGTCGGCTCCGTCGACGTTGCGCACGTCGAAATCGGGGCCGAGAGCATCGACTGTGGCGGGCGAAAGTTCTTCAGCGATCAGTACAACTGGTTTCGACACGGCTTCGTTTGACACGACAATAGATCCTTCGATTGCGTACGGGAGCTTGCGCCGCGACCATGGGGCGCCAGATATGGAAATACTCTATCGGCTGCCGAATGCTCGAATGAGCACGGTGACGTCCTGTGACCGGCAATCTGTCCGGGGTGTGCGCCCCGCCGCACTGTTCGTCTTGCCTCGACGATCAGGCGTCTCAGACGATCAGGCGCCTCAAACGATCAGACGCCCGAGGCCGAACATCACGATGATGTCGATGGAGAGCACCGCGACGAGGCACAGCCCGGCGAAGAAGATCACTGCCTGTGCACCCGCACTTCGACGGCGCCCGATCACGAGGGCAATGCCGAACACGAGAAGCGGCATCAGCACCGCGAAGATCAGTACAGTCCAGCCGAAACCGCTGAGCTGAGTGTCGAGGCTCTGAGCGGTCAGATTGAGCCCGACGAGGTTGCCGATCGCCTCCCAGACGTCGTAGACGTAGAAGAGCCCGAACAGCACGGCGAGGGCGATGGTGATCCAGATCGGAGCGCGTGTTCTCGTCTCGGCCTGGACGATGTCGTGGTCGCCGGTGTGTGACGCGGTATCGCTCATCAGACTGTCCCTACGCCGAAAATGAAGGGAAGTGGTGCGAGCAGCACAACCCCGATGAGCAGCCAGACCATCCGAAGCCGTGGGCGGTCGTTGGTCAGCCAGTACACGGCACCGAACCAGACGAGTGGGGCGATGACGGCGAGCCAGGCACCGAGTGAGAACATGAACTGACCAACCGGGTCGACGATCGGGTTTCCGACGCGAGACGTTCCGATGAACCAGCCGACGGTGTACAGCATGTAAATGCCGCCGAGCACTCCCATCCCGACAAGGGCGACCGAACTCGGCGGTGGAGCGTCGTCCGCGGCACCGAGGTGCTGCGTCGCAATGTGGGTGGTGCCGGCGTCGGCATCCGCTGCGGTCGTGCTGCCGGCCCCCGCTGGGGTTCCCACAGCGGTCCAGCCTTCCGGCAATTCATCGACAGCCGCTGCCGACGTCATCGACTCGTCAGGGGCCTGGCCGGCGTGACCGTCCGCGTCACTGGCGACGAGGGTCGGATCGTCGTCGCCGGCCCAGCTCAGTGCGTCGTTGTCCTGCTTCGCGCTCATTTCTCCAGAGTACTGCGCACGGCGTTGACTGCGGCACGGGCAAGTTCTTCGTCGGTCACGTCGAAGTCAGCAGCTCCCCCGCCGGGGCCGCTCGGCGCGAGCGACAGGGCGGCCTTTTTGGCGGAGAGGTGGATGGCGTCGATTCCCGTTGCGAGCAATGCCGGAATGCTCTCCAGAGTGACACCACCGCCGGCCATGATCTGGAGTCGTCCGTCGGCATGCTGCGCCATCTGGCGCAGCATGTCCGCACCGTCCAGGCTGCGCGGGGCTCCCCCGGAGGTCAGCACCCGCGCGACGCCGAGGTCGATCAGCTGGTCGAGAACCTGAAGCTGCCGGGTGCCGATGTCGATCGCGCGGTGAAAGGTGACGGTCAGGCCGTCGGCGGCCGCGATGAACTCGCGGGTCGCAGCCGTGTCAACGGTTCCGTCAGCGTGCAATGCCCCCACAACGATGCCGCCGACACCTGCCGCTGCGGCAGCACGGATGTCCCGCACCGTCGTCGCGATTTCGCTCGCCGAGTAGACGAATCCGCCGGCGCGCGGGCGTACCAACACGTTCACATAGTTCGGGTGGCCGGCCGCTGACGCCGCCTCGACAGCCATCTCGATCGTGCCAATCGACGGGGTGAGGCCGCCGAGGCCCAGGGCGCTGCAGAGTTCAACGCGGTCGGCGCCGGCCCGCAGTGCGATGCCGAGGCCATCGACATCCTGAACTGCGATTTCAATGGCTGGTGCAGATGACGGCATTGTTCTCCTTGAGTTTCGGGTGGGGTTCACCCCGTGTGATTACGCTATCTCGATTGCGACCCGGTCAGTCTCCGCGGCGCACCACGATCGCGTCCAGCGACGGAGTCCCCGTCGTGTCGAACGGAAAGACGCCGGGCACGAGGTGATGGTGGCCGAGACGCAGTAGGTCTTGGTCGACGCCTCCGGGCGTGAGGGCGAGTTTCCAGCCGACGGCCAGATCGTAGAGCTCCGGTTCGAGGTAGCCGATCTTCACCACGACGATGTCCGCGGCGTGCGGATCGAGGCCCAGCAGTGTGAAGTCCGCAATGTGGTGGAACGGCTTGCGCTTCGAGGTGATGATCGCGTGCACGCCGCCGGCCACGATGACGACCTGGGTACCTGCATCCGGGTCGCCCTCTGTGATCGAGAAGACCGTGCCGGAGAGTGCGACGGGGCCGGAGGGACCCGGGTCGACGCGGCCGCCGACCAACAGGTCGACGTGCGCGCCGAGGCCGGCCGCGACGGCCTGTTCAACCGCAGCCTCGTCGAAGATCGAGGCGTGGATGACGCTGATGCTGCCGTCGTGAAACTCGGGGCGGGCCAGCAGCCGGCCAAGCGTCCAGGAGACGTCGCCGGCACCCCCGGCGGTCGGGTTGTCACCGGAGTCTGAGATGACGAACGGGCGCACGTCGGGCGCGGCCAGGGCGGCCGCGATCGACTCGTCGAGCGGAAGAGCGTCGGCGACGAACTCGAAGTCGTCGCGAGCGTCCCAGTAAAGTCGGCCCAGCCGGGAGGCCTCGGCTTGGATCAGGGCGCGGTCGTAGCCGGTGACGACGACTGCAGCTTGACAGCGCGGTTCGTCGGCCCAGGCGTAGCCGACCCACAGTGCGGCGTCGAGCACACCGTCGAGGGCTTCGATTTTCGGAACCTCGGCGTAGAGGCTCGCCGCGGGCTCGATTCGGGTGCTCGTCTTTTCGCCCGGCAGCAAGACCGGCACCTGCAGCCAGGCTTTGAACGGCCGGCGGGCCTGCGGGTCGTTTCCGACCGAGGATCGCAGCTGACCGAGCAGGTTGAAGACGGCGCGCTCCTTGGTGTTCCATTCGTCTTCGTGCGGCGCCATCCGGTACGCGGTGATCAGGTCCACCTCGTCGAGGAGCTCACGCGACACGTTGCCGTGCAAGTCCATCGCGGTCGAAACGAGCACGTCGGGGCCGAGGACTTCGCGCACAGCGTGGGCGAGGTCGGCTTCGACGTCGGTCATGCCGACCACGCTCATGGCGCCGTGGATGTCCAGATAGAAACCGTCGAATGGGGCGTTGGCCCGGATGCCGTCGAGAATCTCCTGTTTCATCCACGCGTAGGTCTCGGCGGCAACAGCGCCACCAGGAATCGAACGGCTCTGCATCAGCGGCACCCAATCGGCGGCGGCGCGCAGCTCGCTTCCCGGCGTCAAAAACGGGTAGTAGCTCATCAGTGTCTCGCCGCGGCGAACGGTGAACGCCTCATCGCCGCTGATGTGCGGAGAGAAGGTGCTCGACTCGATCGCGATTCCGGCGATGCCGATCCGGGGACGCGTCAGGC
This sequence comes from Leifsonia sp. 10L418, assembly GCF_056395445.1. Taxonomy (NCBI): domain Bacteria; kingdom Bacillati; phylum Actinomycetota; class Actinomycetes; order Micrococcales; family Microbacteriaceae; genus Leifsonia; species Leifsonia sp. 10L418. The sequence goes on from NZ_JBFTJN010000001.1 coordinate 245,386, forward strand.
CACCGTCCTCGACGGGGTCAAGTGGACCAGACCACACTTCTGATGCCTCGACTGTCATGGTCCGGCTCTCCCCTGGCTGTTCGTTCGCATCGGTATTCATCTCATCTATTCTTTCGTGTTTGAGATTGTGGTCGTGCGCGTTGCACGATTCAGCTGCCGGTCGTGCGCTACCGTGGGTTCAACGTGAGCGATCCTCGAAGCGGAGGAGACCGCCGACCGAGTCGAGTGAGCATCTGACAACACGAAGTCGGCTCGAAGGAGCTGTCAATGAAGATTGTTGTTCTCGTCAAGCAAGTCCCTGACACGTGGGGTGAGCGACGCCTCGACCCCGCGACCGGCCGGCTTGATCGTGCGGGCAGTGAGACGGTCATCGACGAGATCGATGAGCGCGCCCTGGCCGTTGCGCTGCTTCATCAGGAGATGACCGGCTCCGAGGTGGTTGCGCTGACGATCGGACCGGATTCGGCCACTGCGACGCTGCGCAAGGCACTCGCGCTCGGTGCCGACTCAGCGATCCACGTTCAGGCCGATCTCCTGATCGGCGCGGATGTCGTACAAACGGCACGGGCGATCGCCGCGGCTCTGACCACATCGGGTTTCGATCTCGTCATCGCCGGCAATGAGTCGACCGATGGCCGAGGCGGCGTCGTGCCGGCGATGGTTGCCGAACTCCTCGGAATCCCCCATCTCACCTTTCTCGATTCCGTCTCCGTTGGCGCCGACCGCGTCAGCGGCGAACGTAACTCCGGGCAGAGTGTGGTCAGCGTGACGTCGCCGCTCCCCGCCGTCGTCTCGGTGACCGAGCGGGCCGCCGAACCCGGCTTCCCGACATTTCGCGGAATCATGAAAGCCAAGAAGAAAAAAATTGACGCCCTGACCGCGGCCGATGTGGGCCTCACCGACGCCGGCAGCGATGCGACCGGTGCCCAGGCCTCGACCCGCGTGCTGACGGTCACTGAGCGAGCGACGAAGGCGGCCGGAGTCACGATCGTCGACGACGGCACGGCCGGCGACCAGCTCGCCACCTTTCTGTTTGACGGCAAGCTGATTGATCGGACGTAGCCCATGCCTACTGTGTTGGTTCTGATTGATCTCACCCCGAGCGGTGAGGTCGCCTCCACTGCCGCCGGGCTTCTCGCCGCCGCAGCGCTGCTGGGGACTCCCGTTGCCGTCGTGGCCGTCGCTCCCTCAGGAACCGCGGGGGCAGACTCCGGGGCGGGCTCCGAGTCTGCCCTTGTCGCCACGCTCGGCCGCATGGGCGCAGAGACCGTGCACCTCGTCGAAACCGACCGGTCACGCCTGGTGGCGCCGCAGGTCGAGGCGCTGCTCTCCGGCGTCGCCGAGTACTCCCCCGTCGCTGTTCTCACCTCACACTCCGTCGACGGCCGGGAGGCGGCGGCCCGGCTTGCGATTCGAGTGGGTTCCGGCATCGCCGTCGACGCCGTCGGGGTGCGCTGGGAAGACGACCAAATCGTCGTTGAACACTCGGTTTTCGGTGGCGCCTATTCCGTCGATTCGGTGGTCTCCGCCGGCCCGCCGGTCATCACCGTGCGCGCCGGCGCATTCGACGGATCCCTCAGCCCCTCGAACCCGGAGATCATCCGCGCGACGGCGACGGTCACTGTACCGGCGGCATCCGTCACCGCTGTCGCGCCGCTGCCGTCGACGCCCGGCCGCCCAGAACTCGCCGCAGCGTCAATCGTCGTCTCCGGAGGTCGCGGCCTCGGCTCACAGCAGAACTTCGTGCTTGTCGAGCAGCTCGCCGATGCGCTGGGCGCCGCCGTCGGCGCCTCACGGGCCGCCGTCGACGCCGGTTATGTGCCGGCGTCGAGCCAGGTCGGGCAGACCGGAACGACGGTGTCGCCGCGGCTGTACATCGCGCTCGGAATCTCGGGAGCCATCCAGCACCGGGCCGGGATGCAAACGGCCAAGACGATCGTCGCCATCAACACAGACTCGAGCGCCCCGATTTTCGAAATCGCCGACTTCGGCGTCGTCGGCGATATCAACGTCGTCGTGCCGCAACTGATCGCTGCGATTCAGCGGCGCGCGCGCGAGTGATGGCTGCTGCGGTGGACCGACAACGCTGGGCCCGGCTCCGCTGGCAGATTCCCGCTGCGCTCGCCCTGATGGCGCTGATCATTCTTGCCGCGAAGGGGCTGCGTACTCTTCCCGCGGTGGAGGACTTCATGACGCGCTATCCCGGGGAGACGCCGCTCCCGGCCGGCACACCCGTCGGCTTTCCCGCCTGGCTCGGCTGGCAGCATTTTCTGAACGCCCTCTTTCTCGTGCTGATCGTTCGCTCAGGCTGGTTGGTGCGCACGAATCGACGGCCGGAAGGATTCTGGGCCCCTCGCCGCCGCCGGCCGGGTGCCCCGCCCAAGAAACTACGGCTCTACCTGTGGCTGCACCTCGTGGTCGACGCGCTCTGGCTGCTGAACGGCCTCGTCTTCGTCGTGCTTATCCTGGTCACCGGCCAGTGGGCGCGCATCGTTCCGACGAGCTGGGATGTCTTCCCGAACGCGGTCTCGGTCGCGCTGCAGTACGCGTCGCTGGACTGGCCGACAGAGAACGGCTGGATCAACTACAACAGCCTGCAACTGCTCGCCTACTTCACCGTCGTGTTTGTCGCCGCTCCCCTGGCGATTCTGACCGGCATCCGGATGTCGCTGTTCTGGCCCCCAGAGTCCGCCACCCTCAATCGGCTGTACCCGATTCAACTCGCCCGTGCCGTACATTTTCCGGTGATGCTGTTCTTCGTCGCGTTCGTGGTCGTGCACGTGACGCTGGTGCTGGCCACCGGGGCGCTGCGCAACCTCAACCATATGTACGCGGCCCAGGATGGCGACGGCTGGGCTGGTGCGATCATTTTCGCGCTCTCGGCGGTGCTGATGGTCGCAGCGTGGGCAGCGGTGCGGCCCCTCGTCATCCGTGCGATCGCGGCCCCGTTCGGAACGGTCACGCGCTAGTCAAGTCGCTTCCTCGCACGCAAAGGAGGAGATTCTGCGAAACGCCGTCCCGAACCGGCGGTGCCGGGTGGTGTGTCGCACAATCTCCTCCGAAGCGTGAAACGACCGTATGCGCCGGAATCCGGTGGTCGAGCCTGTCGAGACCTCTTGCGGCCGACCTGCAGACGTGACCGTGCGGAGGCCGACTCACGAGGTCTCGACAAGCTCGACCAACGAAACAGAGCGCACCAACCATCCCGGCGATCATCCGCTTGACCAACAAAAAAAGCCCGTCCCGACAAAGTCGGGACGGGCCTCTTCATGTCTCAGAGTTAGCGAGCAGCTTCGCCGTCAACGTAGTCGTCGTCGTTCGAGGCGTTCCAGGCGAACAGCTTGCGCAGCTCGCGGCCGGTGGCCTCGATCGGGTGCTCTTCGCCCTTCTTGCGGAGTGCCAGGAACTCGGGAGCTCCGGCGTCCTGGTCCTTGATGAAGCGGTCAGCGAATGCACCGTTCTGGATGTCGGCGAGAACGGCCTTCATGTTCTCCTTGACGCTCGGGTCGATGACGCGCGGGCCGGAGACGTAGTCGCCGTACTCAGCGGTGTCGGAGACGCTCCAACGCTGCTTGGCGATGCCACCCTCCCACATCAGGTCAACGATGAGCTTGAGCTCGTGCAGAACCTCGAAGTACGCAACCTGCGGCTGGTAGCCGGCCTCGGTCAGAACCTCGAAGCCGTACTGGATGAGCTGCGAAGCGCCACCACAGAGCACAGCCTGCTCACCGAACAGGTCGGTCTCGGTCTCTTCGGTGAACGTGGTCTTGATGCCGCCGGCACGCAGGCCACCGATCGCCTTGGCGTAGCTGAGGGTGAGCGGCCAAGCGTTGCCGGTCGCGTCCTTCTCGACAGCGACGATGACGGGAACGCCACGGCCTGCTTCGTACTCGCGACGCACGGTGTGCCCCGGGCCCTTCGGAGCAACCATGACCACGTCGACGCCCTCGGGCGCTTCGATGTAGCCGAAACGGATGTTGAAGCCGTGTCCGAAGACGAGGGCCTTGCCGTCGGCCAGGTTCGGCTTGACGTCGTCGGCGTAGAGGTGACGCTGCACCTGGTCGGGTGCGAGGATGACGATGACGTCAGCCCAGGCGGATGCCTCGGCGGCGGAGAGCACGGTGAAGCCGGCTTCCTCAGCCTTGACGATCGACTTCGAGCCGGCCTTCAGGCCGATGACGACCTCGACACCCGAGTCGCGCAGGTTCTGCGCGTGGGCGTGGCCCTGCGAGCCGTAGCCGATGACGGCAACCTTCTTGCCCTGGATGATCGACAGGTCAGCGTCTTTGTCGTAGTAAATCTCAGACACGAGTAGTTCTCCTTGTTTATCGTTGGTCGTATCTCGACGGGCTCGATAACCGGTCGAGACCCGGATCTCGACAAGCTCGATCTCCGGGTGTTTGTTTTAGTTTTTGAAAACGCGTTCGGTGATCGACTTGGAGCCGCGACCGATGGCGAGCAGGCCCGACTGCGCCAGCTCCTTGATTCCGTAGGGCTCAAGCACGCGAAGCAGCGCCTGGGTCTTTCCGGTGTCGCCGGTGACCTCAATGACAACGGCATCCGTTGCCACGTCGACGACCCGCGCCCGGAACAGGGTGACGGCTTCGAGCACCTGGGAACGCGTCGAGTTGTCAACGCGCACCTTGATCAAGAGGTGTTCGCGCTGCACCGACTGTGCCGGGTCGAGCTCGACGATCTTGATCACGTTGATCAGCTTGTTCAGCTGCTTGGTGACCTGCTCGAGCGGCTGGTCTTCGACGTCAACGACAATCGTGATCCGGGACAGACCCTCGATCTCGCTGTGACCGACGGCCAGGCTTTCAATGTTGAAGCCACGGCGGGCGAACAGGCCGGCGACACGAGTCAGCAGACCGGGTTTGTCCTCAACGAGGAGGCTCAGAACGTGGGTGCTCATGGTTACTCCTCTTCCCAGGTGGGTGCGTGGTCTTTGGCGTACTGGACTTGGCTGTTGCTGACACCCTGCGGCACCATCGGCCAGACCATCGCATCGCGGCTGACCACGAAGTCGATGACGACCGGGCGGTCGTTCGTCGCCAGGGCCAGCTTGATCGCGTCGTCGACCTGGTCGGCACGGGTGACGCGGATGCCGAGGGCACCGTACGCGTCAGCCATCTTCACAAAGTCGGGAACCATCGCCGTGTCGTGCCCGGTGTTCAGGTCGGTGAACGAGTGACGTCCGTCATAGAACAGCGTCTGCCACTGGCGCACCATGCCGAGTGACGAGTTGTTGATGATCGCCACCTTGATCGGGATGTTGTTGATCGTGCAGGTGGCGAGTTCCTGATTCGTCATCTGGAAGCATCCGTCGCCGTCGATCGACCAGACCACACGGTCGGGCTCGGCCACCTTGGCACCCATGGCTGCGGGAACCGAGTAGCCCATGGTTCCGGCTCCACCGGAGTTGAGCCAGGAGTTCGGGCGCTCGTACTTGATGAACTGGGCGGCCCACATCTGGTGCTGGCCGACGCCGGCAGCGTAGACCCCCTCCGGTCCGGTCAGCTCGCCGATGCGCTTGATCACGTACTGCGGCGCGAGCAGGCCGTCGGCCGGCTCCGAGTAGCCGAGCGGGAACTTCTCCCTGAGGTTGTTCAGGTAGGTCCACCAGTCGGCGTAGTCGGTGTCGGCGTCACCCTTCGCCTGAGCGAATGCAACGGTGAGGTCAGCGATGACGTCCTTGGCATCGCCAACGATGGGCACGTCAGCCATGCGGATCTTCGAGATCTCCGCAGGATCAACATCGACGTGAACGATTGTCGCGTTCGGTGCGAACTCCGACGCCTTGCCGGTGACGCGGTCGTCGAACCGCGCGCCGAGCGAGATGATCAGGTCGCTTTCCTGCAGCGCGAGCACGGCCGGAACCGTGCCGTGCATGCCCGGCATGCCGAGGTGCTGCGTGTGCGAGTCGGGGAATGCGCCGCGCGCCATCAGCGTGGTGACAACGGGAACCCCCGTCGCCTCAGCCAGCGCGAGCAACTCGGCCGATGCGCCCGCACGGATGACGCCGCCACCGACATACAGCACGGGCTTCTTGGCGTCGAGGAGCAGCTGAGCCGCCGCCTGCACCTGCTTGCCGTGCGCCTTGGTGATGGGGCGGTAGCCGGGCAGGTCGAGCTTCGGCGGCCAGATGAACGGCGCCATGTTCTGCTGCGCGTCCTTCGTGATGTCGACGAGCACGGGGCCCGGGCGACCGGTCGAGGCGATGTGGTACGCGGATGCGACGGCAGCCGGGATGTCCTCAGCGCGACGCACCAGGAAGGAATGCTTGGTGATCGGCATGGTGATGCCGACGATGTCCGCTTCCTGGAAGGCGTCGGTTCCCATCAGCGTCGAGAACACCTGACCGGTGATCGCGAGCAGCGGAACCGAGTCCATGTAGGCATCCGCGATGGCGGTGACCAGGTTGGTGGCACCGGGGCCGGACGTGGCGATGGCCACACCGACGCGTCCGCTGGCCGAGGCGTAGCCTTCTGCAGCGTGACCGGCGCCCTGCTCGTGGCGAACCAGGATGTGACGGATCGCATCCTGAGCCATGAGCGCGTCGTAGAACGGGATGACGGCGCCGCCGGGGATGCCGAAGACGTCAGTGACGCCGAGCTTCGACAGGCTGCGCAGAATCGCGTCGGAACCGGAGATGATCTCTGGTTCCGTCGCGCCGACAGTCGGCGGGTGCGGGGTGGATGGGGATGGCACGGGCGAAGATTCCGTGGTCATGAGGGGTGATGTCCCAACTTCGGTGACGGATGGTGGGTGCGAATTACCCGGTGATTGCGCCTTCGGCAGCTGAGTGAACAAGCTTGGCGTACTTGGCGAGAACACCGCGGGTGTAACGCGGGGGAAGTGGAGCCCAGCCTTCTCGGCGGGTGGCCAGCTCGGAAGGGTCGACAAGTAGGTCGAGCGTGCGAGCTGCGATATCGACCCGTATGAGATCACCATCGCGCACGAATGCGATTGGACCTGCGTCCACCGCTTCGGGTGCTATGTGGCCGATGCACAGTCCGGTTGTGCCGCCTGAGAATCGACCGTCAGTCAATAGTAGTACATCGCTGCCGAGGCCTGCGCCCTTGATGGCCGCGGTGATGGCCAGCATCTCGCGCATGCCGGGGCCGCCCTTGGGGCCTTCGTAGCGGATGACGACGACGTCGCCCTTCTGAATCTTGCCTTCGGTCAGAGCATCCATGGCTCCGCGCTCGCGTTCGAACACGCGCGCCGGGCCCTCGAAAATGGAGGCGTCGAAGCCGGCCGTCTTCACGACGGCTCCCTCGGGAGCGAAGGTGCCCTTGAGGATCGTCAGGCCGCCGGTGGCGTGGATCGGGTTGTCGAGGGTGCGGATGACCTCGCCGTCGAGCTCCGGCGGGTTGATCTCGGCGAGGTTCTCGGCCACGGTCTTGCCGGTGACGGTGAGCGCGTCGCCGTGGATGAGACCGGCCTCGAGCAGCGCGGCCATGACGGCCGGGACTCCGCCGTGACGGTCGACGTCGTTCATCACGTACTTGCCGAACGGCTTGAGGTCACCGATGTGCGGAACCGTGTCGCCGATGCGGTTGAAGTCGTCGAGGGTCAGGTCGACCTCGGCCTCGCGGGCGATGGCGAGCAGGTGCAGCACGACGTTGGTCGAACCGCCGAACGCCATGGCCACGGCGATGGCGTTCTCGAACGCCTTCTTGGTCAGGATGTCGCGGGCGGTGATGCCGAGACGCAGCATGTTCACGACGGCCTCACCCGAGCGGTGCGCGTAGTAGTCACGGCGACGGTCGGCGGAGGCCGGCGAGGCCGAGCCCGGCAGGCTCATGCCGAGAGCCTCGGCGACGCTCGCCATGGTGTTGGCGGTGTACATGCCGCCACAGGCGCCTTCGCCAGGGGCAAACGCACATTCGATGCGCTTGGCGTCTTCAACGCTCATCCGGCCGGCCTTGACGGCGCCGACGGCTTCGAAGGAGTCGATGATGGTGATGTCTTTTTCGGTGCCGTCGGAGAGCTTCACCCAGCCGGGTGCGATTGATCCGGCGTAGAGGAAGACGCTGGCCAGGTCGAGGCGAGCGGCAGCCATCAGCATGCCGGGCAGCGACTTGTCGCAACCGGCGAGCAGCACGGACCCGTCGAGGCGCTCGGCCATCATCACGGTCTCAACGGAGTCGGCGATGACTTCGCGGGAGACGAGCGAGAAGTGCATGCCTTCGTGGCCCATGGAGATGCCGTCGGAGACGGAGATCGTGCCGAACTGCAGCGGGTAGCCTCCGCCGGAGTGCACGCCTTCCTTTGACGCCTGCGCGAGGCGGTCGAGCGACAGGTTGCACGGAGTGATCTCGTTCCACGAGCTCGCAATACCGATCTGGGGCTTCTCCCAGTCAGCATCTCCCATACCGACAGCGCGGAGCATTCCGCGTGACGTAGTGGCTTCGATTCCGTCGGTGACGACGCGGCTTCTCGGTTTCAGATCGAACTCAGGCATGCAAAGAGTCTAGAACCTCCCCGACGGCCCGCTGTCGCACCTGGAATCGGCCGCTCAGAGGTTGCGCGCCGCGACCGCCGCCGCCCGAAAATCGGCCAGCAGCGCGAGAACTTGGGCCATCTCATCCGGCCCCTGCACCCGGTAGCCGGCCAGGGAGGCCCCCGGCCCGATCTTCAATCCCAGGTCGTCACTTCGCAGCACCGCGAATGCATCTTCGTCTGTGACGTCGTCGCCGGCGTACATCACGCGGTCGGCACCGGTGTGGGCGCGCAGCTGTTCGATGGCATCCCCCTTGGTTCGTGAACGCACCGAGAACTCGAGAACGTTCTTGCCCTCGCGTACGGTCAGGGTCGGCAAAATCTCGCTGAGCTGGGCGCGCGCCTCGCGCTGTGCAGCATCTCCCTCCCCGAGAGCGGTGAGTCGAGTGTGCAGAACCATGCCGGCCGGCTTGCTCTCCACCCAGGCACCGGCGACGGATCCGGCGATGCGTTCGAGCACACGTGACAGCGTCTCCAGCTGTTCGAGCTCCGCGGCAACCAGACTCAGCTCGATGGTCGGAGTGTCGAGTTTCACCTCGATACCGTGCGATCCGGTGAGCAGCACGGCCTCTGGCGGGTTTGCGACATGCTGCAGGCTGACCAGCGCCCGACCCGACACGAATGCCACTCGCACACCGTCAAGCTGAAGCAGGCGTTGTACGGCTTCGGCGACGCCGTCGGCGGCGCGGGCGTTCTCCGGTTCATCGACCAGCGGCGCCAGGGTGCCGTCGAAGTCGAGCGCCACAAGCAGGCTGGGCGTCGTTGCCAACTCTCTCAGCCCGGCGACCAGGTTTTCCGGAACCCCGGCCGCCACCTTGGCGCCACCGGTCAGGGTTTCCAGGAACGACGCAGACCACGCTGCGACATCGTTGTCGAACACTTTGCGGCGCAGGGCGCGCATCCGTCGCGTGCGCTCACGCTTCGGCATGTTCACGGCCGTCAAGATTGCCGCCTTGACGCCTTCGATGTCGTGCGGATTGATCAGGATGGCCTGTTTCAGCTCATCCGATGCCCCGGCAAACTCGCTCAGCACCAGCACGCCGTCGTTGTCGAAACGCACCGCGACGTATTCTTTGGCCACGAGGTTCATGCCATCGCGGAGCGCGGTCACGAGCATGACGTCGGCCGACAGGTAGAGGGCCACCATCTCCTCGCGGGGATAGCCGTGGTGGTGATAGCTGATCGCGGGGTGACCGATGGTGGAGTGGTCGCCGTTCAAGCGTCCGACAGCCAGCTCGATCTCGTCGCGCAAATCCATATAGGCGGCAACCCGCTCCCGGGAGGGGCTCGCCACCTGAACAAGAGTCACGTCCTCGGCGGACAGGCTTCCCTCCGCCAGGAGTTCGCCGTAGGCCTTGATCCGATGACCGATTCCCTTGGTGTAGTCGAGCCGGTCGACGCCGAGCATGATCGTCTTCGGGTTGCCGAGTTCCTCACGGATCTGACGGGACCGCTCCTGAATGTCAGGACGCTTAGCCAGTTCCTCGAAGCTGGCGGAGTCGATGGAGATCGGGAAATGGCGGGCGATGACCCGGCGGGAATGCTGGGCCGAGTCGGGGACGTCGATGGCGGTGCCGCGGGTGGGGTAGCCGAAGAGGCGACGCACGGCGCGGGAGAAGTTGCCGGCATCCGCCACCCGCTGAAAGCCGATCAGGTCGGCGCCGAGCAGTCCGTCGAGAATTTGCTTGCGCCAGGGCAGCTGCGAATAAATTCCATAGGGCGGAAAGGGGATGTGGTTGAAGAAGCCGATCACGAGGTCTGGCCGTGCGTCGCGCAGCATCCGCGGAACGAGTTGCAGTTGGTAGTCCTGAACCCACACCGTTGCGCCGGGAGCGGCCACCGCAGCAGCGGCTGCGGCGAAGCGCCTGTTCACCGTGACGTAGGAGTCCCACCATTCGCGGTGAAAACTCGGCGGGGAGATGACGTCGTGATAGAGGGGCCACAGGGTGTCGTTCGAGAATCCTTCGTAGTAGAACTCCACGTCCTGGGGACTCAGCCGCACCGGCACAATCGAGATTCCGTCGTTGGAGAACGGCTCAAAATCACGGTCTGCCACCCCGGGCCAGCCCACCCAGGCACCTTCTGATTCACGCATCAAGGGTTCCAGCGCCGTCACCAGGCCACCGGGAGACTTTCGCCAGGACTCGGTTCCGTCCGGTGCGACCTCATGGTCGACCGGAAGACGATTCGAGACGACGACAAGGGAGAAGGTGTCAGCTCGCTCGCTCAGAACTGGAGAATCGGCAGAATGTGAGATAACGCATCCATTCCGGTGTATCGAGAAGGACACACCATTGATCACCCCGAGGCTACCAGCCACTGCTCAGCATGGACTTTGAATGTGACATTCGATCCGTGGCATAAAAGTCTGCGGCCACCGATGCGCTCCCGACGGGTAGCCTGTCTCTCGGAGGCCACAATGCGACGATTTATTTTCAGCGGAGCCATGATCGGCGTGCTCAGCAGCGGCTGGAGTGCTGTGCAAGCCACACGTCACGGGCCTCGCGACTGGCGTTTGATCCTGATCTGGATCAGCTGGGGACTGGGCGCGGCGATCGCCATCGGCACCGTGATCAAAGACGCCGATGAGCGCCAGATCGAGCACTAACTCACTGTTTCCCGGCGTGTCAACCCCCCAAACGGCACCCAACCAGCGAAACTAAGGGTGGCTGGTTCTTGGGAAAGGGGCTTATCATGTTCGGTCGTCGACGTCGTGTCGCACCCGTGATTCACACTCCCGTCATCCAAACGCCGGTACCCGAGCTGAGCAGTGAACGCGTTTACGAGCTGCTGCACGAACGAATCGCACAGATTCTCGGCACCGACGGCGAGTGGACCCTGGTTCCTCGATCAACGACCGACACCGATGCCATCTTCCATGGCCTCAAGGCCGAAGAGATCGCTGCGACGCTCGCCACGATCTTGCGCGTGAACACCGCCGCGCTACGTGGAGAAGTCGAAGCACAACCGACTGCTCTGCCCTGGTCTCCTGCGCCGATCACGGTGTGGGCCGATGCGCCCGCCACCACTGCAGCTGCCGGCACAGCGGCTGTCGGCACAGCGGATGTCGGCACAGCGGATGTCGGCACAGCGGCCCCGGCCGTCGCATCCGCTGAAGCACGCAGCTTCGTCGCAGCCTGACCCCCAGCCTGACCCCCCGTCGACTCGCCGCACCTCAGCCGAGCGGCGCCCATTCGGCCGGACCGGCGGTTCCCGCCGGATACTCCTCCAGCGGCACGGTGTTGTCACGCCACGCGGCCAGAACGGGGGCGACGATACGCCAGCATTCCACCGCGGCGTCACCACGCACCGACAACGCGGGGTCGCCGTCGAGAAGGCCCTCGAGCACCTCACCGTAGGCGAGAAGTTCGCCCGGCCCGAACGTCACGGCGAGCAGTGCTCGCTCGAGCTCATGAGGGTCGCTTGAGCCGTTGACGTTGATTTCAAGAGACATCTCGTCGGGAGCCAGGGCAATGCGCAGCACCGTCGGGTCGTCCCTCCCCCGGAGACCCACCGGAAGGTGCGAGGCCGGTTTGAAGGTCACCACGATCTCACGGCGGTGCTCCCCCAGGGCTTTGCCGGATCGCAGCGTGAACGGCACTCCCGCCCAGCGCCACGTATTGATCTCGAATGTCACTTCGGCCAACGTCTCTGTCGCGCGGGAGGGTACGACGCCCGGCTCGTCGACGTAGGCCGCAAGCGGATTCCCCTCGACGACTCCCGCTCCATATCTCGCTCGCCGGCTCGCCCGCCTCGGGCTCCCGCCACGCACCCGCGTCGCGCGCAACACGATTCCCTTGGCATCGCGGAGGTCGGCTGCCCCGAGCGTCGAGGGCGGCTCCATCGCGATCACGGCCATCACCTGCACAAGGTGGCTCTGAATCATGTCTACGAGTGCACCGGCCTTGTCGTAGTAGCCGGCCCGCCCCTCGAGACCCAACTGCTCGTCATAGACGATGTCGACTCGCGCAATGTGCTCGTTGTTCCAGAGCGGTTCGAAGATGCGATTGGCGAACCGCAGGCCGAGCAGATTGAACACCGTCGACCGGCCGAGAAAATGGTCGACGCGAAACGTCTGTTCCTCTGGCACCAGGGCCGCCAGCTGTGCGTTCAAGGCCACAGCGCCCGCCTCGTCAACGCCGAACGGCTTCTCGAGAGCCAACTCGGTGCCGGCCGGCAGGTCGACCTCGGCAAGCGCAGCACAGACCAGCGAGGTCACGGCGGGCGGCAAGGCGAAGTAGATCGCCGGAACGCCCTCACACTCGGCGAGAAGTGTGGCGAGCGACTCGGGGTCGGTGACGTCGGTCTGGTGATACGTCGACGTCGCCACCACGGCGTCAACGGCGGCGCCCGAAGCCTCGGCCGAGGCGAATGACGTGCGGAGGAGTTGCCGCCACTCGGCAGCCGAGAGCGCATCGCTCGCGGCGCCGATCACGTGCAATCGCCGCTCGGGGTTCCGGGTCAACACCTGGCCGAGTGCCGGCAGCAGGAGCCGGGCCGAAAGATCGCCGCTCGCGCCCAGGATCAGAAGAGTCGAAATTGACTGCACCATTGACCCACCGTAGCTGTCAGGATGGCGTTATGGCACTCAATATTGAGGACTATGCACTGCTGAGCGATTCCCGTTCTGCGGCGTTGGTGGGCCGCACCGGCAGTATCGATTGGCTCTGTCTGCCGCGGTTCGACTCCGCTTCGATGTTCGGCGCCCTCCTCGGCAATGAGGAGCACGGCCGCTGGCTGCTTGCCCCCAGCGATCCGGATGCCACCTGTTCCCGCTCGTACGTGGGCGACTCGTTCATCCTGCGAACGCTCTGGACGACCGCGACCGGCCAGGTCGAGGTCATCGACTTCATGCCATCCGCGGATCGCCGCGCCGATATCGTGAGGTGGGTGCGCGGCCTGAGCGGCACCGTCGAGATGCACCAGGACCTGCGCATCCGTTTCGGCTATGGCTCGACCGTGCCCTGGGTGCGTCAGCTGCGCGGCGAAAGCGGGCATGGGCTCATCGCCATCGCCGGGCCCGACGCGATCGTGGTGCGCGGTCCCCAGCTTCACGCCTCTGACCATCGGCACGTTTCCGAGTTCAGAGTGGATGCGGGTGAGTCAGTCGACCTCCAGATGACCTGGTACCCCTCGCACCATCGCACGGCAGAGCAGATCGACGTGGCCGGCGCTCTCGCCCGCACCGCCGACTGGTGGGATGGCTGGGCGCGTTCGTGCCGGCACGAAGGGGCCTATCACGCCGAAGTCGTGCGCTCGATGCTGGTGTTGCGGGCCCTCACCCATGTGGACACCGGAGGCATCGCCGCCGCCGCCACGACGTCCCTCCCCGAGAGTTTCGGCGGCAACCGCAATTGGGACTACCGTTATGTCTGGCTGCGGGACGCCTCCCTGACGCTGGAGGTGTTGCTCTCGCACGGCTACGCCGATGAGGCGGAAGGGTGGCGCGGCTGGTTGCTGCGCGCCGTCGCCGGTGATCCCAACGATGTCCAGATCATGTACGGGCTCGCCGGTGAGCGCTTCCTGCCCGAGCGCGAGCTGAGTAGCCTGCCCGGCTATCGGGAGTCGTCGCCGGTGCGGGTCGGCAATGCCGCGGTCGATCAGTTCCAGCTTGATGTGATCGGGGAGGTGATGGTGGCGCTTCACGCCGCACGTAACGCCGGGGTGACGGAGTCAGCGTTCTCCTGGCCGCTCCAGCGCTCGTTGATGGCCTTTCTGGAGAAGAACTGGCGTCGGTTAGACCACGGCATCTGGGAGACACGGGGGCCGGCTCGTGAGTTCACCCACTCGCGGGTGATGGTCTGGGCGGCGTTCGATCGTGCGGTGCGGGCGATCACCGAGCATGGGATGGAAGGTCCGCTGGTGCGGTGGACGGCACTCCGCGATCAACTCCGGCGCGACATCGAAGAGCGCGGTTTCAGTAGAGCCCGAAACAGTTACACCCAGTTCTTCGGCAGTGAACAGGTCGATGCGTCGCTGCTTGCGCTCCCCCAGGTCGGGTTCTGCTCCGCCGACGATCCGCGCATGCTCGGCACCGTCGCAGCGATTGAGTCTGATTTGCTGCGGGACGGACTCGTCATGCGCTACCGCGACGAGCAATCGGTCGATGGGCTCACCCCGGGCGAAAACCCGTTTCTCGCCTGCTCGTTCTGGTTGGTCGAGCAGTATGCGGCTTCGGGGCGACACGAGGATGCGACGACATTGATGGATCGACTCGTCGGCTGTGTCAATGACGTCGGTCTGCTGTCTGAGCAATACGACGTGACGAACGGGCATCAGGCGGGCAACACCCCGCAGGCGCTGTCGCACCTGGCGCTGGTGCGCGCGGCCGATGCGATCGTCGGCGGCACCGATTCGCCCTGCCGCTGACGCAGCATCCGCCGCGCCCGTTTTAGAGATTCGAAGGATTCTTTGTAGACCTTCGCCGCCACCGGCACTCCGGCGAATTCTAGATTGATGAACATGCCCTCCTCGCTTGACGCCACTGCCACACCGCCCGCCCCTCGCGAAGGCCGCACTCCGCGACGCCGAAGCACCCTGACCGCCCGCGATCTCGCACAGATCGCGATCTTTGCTGCGCTGATTGCCGCGCTGGGCCTTCCGGGCGCGATCAGCCTGGGCGCCGTCGCGGTGCCGCTGACTTTCCAGACCCTCGGAGTGATGCTGGCCGGCGCCCTGCTCGGCGCACGAAAAGGCTTTCTCGCCGTGCTGCTGCTGCTCGTACTGACGGCGGCGGGCCTTCCCCTGCTCTCGGGGGGCCGCGGTGGTCTGGTCTGGTTCACCACCTCGCCGTCAGCCGGCTACCTGTACGGCTGGCTTCTTGGCGCCGCAGTCATCGGATACCTCACGGCGCGGCTGCTGCCGAAATACCCGCTGTGGCCGGCACTCGGCGCCACTGCGCTCGGTGGAATCGTCGCCGTCTACCTGATCGGCGTTCCCGTCACGGCGTGGAACCTGAACATCCCCATCTGGGTGGCGCTCACCGACAGCCTCAAGTTCCTTCCCGGCGACCTTCTCAAGGTCGTGGTCACCGTGCTCGTGGCTCGTCAAGTGCACAAGGCCTACCCCGGGCTCATCCCGGTGCGTCGTCGCGGGACGGATGCTCTGACGGATGCCCCCGCCGTCCACGCGGACGTCGACGCACCCTCCGCGCCGGCCGTTGGCTAACCGATGGCACTCATCGCCTTTGACGGGATCTCCCACGCGTTCGGGGAGCGCCGCGTGCTGCAGGACGTCAGCCTGACGCTTGCCGAACACCGGATTGGCATCGTCGGAGCCAATGGTTCGGGCAAGTCGACCTTGGTGCGACTGATCAATGGTCTCATCACTCCGCAGCAGGGACGGGTGAGTGTCGACGGCGTCGACGTTTCCCGTCACGCCCGTGAAGTGCGGCGCCGTGTCGGGTTCGTTTTCACGAATCCCGACAATCAAATTGTGATGCCGACGGTCAAGGAAGATGTGGCCTTCACGCTGCGCCGACGTGGGCTGACCAAGGATGAGATTACGACCCGCACCGCCCTGACACTCGAGCGATTCGGGCTTGCCGCACACGCCTCTCATCCGGCGCATCGTTTGTCGGGCGGACAGAAACAGCTCTTGGCCCTGGCCGCCGTGCTCGTTGCCGAACCCGATGTGGTCATCGCCGATGAGCCGACGACGCTATTGGATGCGCGCAACACCCGTCAGATCGGCGAGTTGTTGCGATCGCTCCCCCAGCAGCTCATCGTCGTCACCCATCAGCTCGACCTCCTTGCCGACTTCGACCGTGTCATCGTGATCGAAGACGGCCGGGTCGCCGCCGACGGAACTCCTGCCGTCGCCCTCGACGCCTACCGCGAGCTTCTTGCATGAGCGGCCTGGCATGATCGGCCTCTACTCTCCGGGCACCTCGGTAATTCACCGGGCACCGACCGGTTTGAAGCTGCTTCTACTCTCGGTCGGCGCGATCGTGGTGAGCACGATTCAGGATCCGCTGCTCCTCGGCGGAGCCGCCCTTCTCGTCGCGGCGCTCTTCGTCATGGCCCGGGTGCCGGCCGGCGCGGCCGCCCGCCAGATCGCTCCCATTCTCTGGATGCTGGTGATCGTGGTTCCCATCCAGGGCTTGCTCGCCGGGTGGCTCGTCGCCGGGCTTATGGCGGCGCGACTTCTCATTGCCGTGGCGCTCGCCGCGCTCTTCACTCTCACCACGCCGGTCTCCTCGGTGTTGGAGACGTTTGAGCGGATGCTGCGTCCGTTCAACCGGTGGATCGACGGCGACCGGGTCGGGCTGCTCGTCGCCCTCACCATCCGCTGCATCCCACTCCTCGCCGACATCGTCACGGAGGTGCTCGAAGCGCGGAAGGCCAGAGGAACCCGCGGCTCACTGTTGGCGCTCGCGGTGCCGGTTGTCGTGCGCTCCCTCTACGCCGCCGACGCGCTCGGTGAGGCGCTGATCGCTCGCGGCTTCGACGACTGAGCCGGCCGTCGGCATCCATCGGCATCCGTCAGATTCGCACCGTCGTGTGAGAGCATGACGTCGACCATGCTGGGCGTCCGCTCAGGCTGCACTCAGGTTCTGCATAGACGGAGACGGCATCCTTGATCGATACGTCTGCATCCGTAACGTTGACCTATAGAGAGATTTTTCGTGCGCAAACTTCCAGTACTCCTCGTCATTGCCGGCGCCGCCCTGGCGCTGACCGGCTGCAGCAGCACCGTGTCGAACCCCTCGGCCGATTCTAAAACTGCCTCGTCGGCAGAATGCACCGCACCGGGCAAGATCTCGGATTCGGTCAAAGTGACCGGCGACTTCGGCACCAGCCCCAAGGTGACGTTCAAGACCCCGCTCGCGTCGCCGAAGTCGACTGAGCGTTCCGTCGTCGTCGAAGGCAAGGGCAAAGAGGTCGCCAAGACCGGTTCGGTGCTCGACGTCTCGTACACCGCCTACAACGCCACGACCGGCAAGACCATCGACACGACGGAGTACGGTGCCGACGCGAAGGCCACCCAGCTCAGCGTTGACAAGACGAAGTACATCGCCGGCCTGGTGGCCGCGGTGAACTGCTCGGTCAGCGGTGACCGCGTCGTCGCAGTGATGCCTCCGGCCGACGGCTTCGGCACCGAGGGCTCGAGCGGCTTCGGCATCGGCGCGAAGGATTCGATGATCTTCGTGATCGACGTCAACAAGGTCTCCGCTCCCCCGGTCGTGCTGGCGAAGGCGAATGGCGCCGATGTGCAGCCGGAAGCCGGCCTGCCGACGGTCAAGTTGGCCAAGGATGGCGCGCCCACGATCACCATCCCGAAGACCGATCCCCCCGCCGAGCTGAAGATCGCTCCACTCAAGAAGGGTGACGGAGCCGTCGTCGGCGAGGGCGACACCGTCTCGGTCGAGTACACCGGAGTGATCTGGGCCAGCGGCAAGACCTTCGACTCATCGTGGAAGACGGAGGGCGCCACCTCGTTCCCAACCTCGGGTGTCATTCCCGGCTTCGGCAAGGCACTCGTCGGTCAGACCGTCGGCTCGCAGGTCATGGCCGTGATTCCCCCGGGTGACGGCTACGGCGCTGCCGGAGTTCCGAACGCCGGAATCGGCGGCACCGACACGCTCGTGTTCGTCGTCGACATCCTGGGCACGACTCCCGCCGCGAAGTAGGCCTCGAGGCCTCAGCAGCACAACAGGCGGCCCGACACTCGAACGATTTCGTTCGGTGTCGGGCCGCCTTTTCTTCTGCCCGCTTCCGGGGCTCGCCCTTCTGGCCGCTCGCAAGCGTGAGTAGCATGCAGGGCGAATGCGGCACCGGCCGCGCTCATCACTGCAGAGGGAGGAGAACGAATCATGGACTGGAAAATCGAGCTCGTCGCCGTGCCGGTCAGCGATGTCGACCGTGCCAAGGCGTTCTACGTCGACCAAGTCGGCTTTCACGACGATTTTGACGTGCAAGTGAATGAGAATCTGCGTTTTGTTCAGTTGACACCGCCGGGTTCGGCCTGTTCGATCGTGCTGGGCACGGGCATCACTGAGATGAAGCCGGGCAGCCAGCTCGGCATTCAGATTGTCGTGCCGAATGCCGAAGAAGCCCGCGCGCACCTGGTGGCGAACGGCGTCGAGGCAAGCGAGGTCCAGGTGCTGGACTGGGGAAGCTTCGTCGGCTTTTCCGACCCCGACGGCAACACCTGGGCGCTGCAAGAGCTCCCGCCGCGCCCCTGAGCTCGGTACCCGACCAAGGCAGACCTTTCCGGCGTAGCTAACCGCTTTGGCACGGCAGACGATAGTGCTCGTAAAGGCCCCTATCGGAGGACGAACTACGCATCATGACACCTACGCGCTCGATCGCCGCATCGCTCACCGGCCCGCACATCCCGCGCTTCGCTCCACGGATCGAGCTCACGCCCGACCGTCACGGAGACTTGCCGGCGTTGCTCGTCGACCCGATCGACAGTCGTGGACGCCGGATCGAAGGACTCTGGATTCTCGACGCCGCGCCCCGCTCGGTGGCCGGCGCCGTCTACCGGTGGGTCGAAACGCGCCAGCGCTAAGGCCGAAGCACCCCTGACAGGAATGTGCTGCTCACTGTTTCGGTGAAACGGCACGGTTTCATCGACAGGGCACGGTTTCATCGACAGGGCACGTAAAACGGCGTCCGTGATACGAATCCCGAACGCCGTTCTTTCGTCCTGTCGCCGACAGGGCCTGAGAGGCCTAGTCCGTCAGTTCAGCGACATAATCCTTGTTCTCGACCATCCACTTTTTCACGATGGGATCGTAGTCACCGGCTCCCGCTGCGTCACCGTTGAACATGACGTTCTCCAGTCCGTACAGCTTGTCGGAGTCGAGCTTGAAGTCCTTGATCCAGCCGGAGAGAACCGGGAAGTCCTTCTCAAACGACAGGCTGCCGATCGAGTGAATCGACTCGGTCGTACCCAGCGCACCCTTCGGGTCTGCGAGGTTCTTCAGGTCGAACTCGTCGTAGGCCCAGTGCGGCGCCCACAGCGTGACGGCGATGTTCTCGCCGGAATCCATGGCGGCCTTCAGCTCAGACAGCATCGCCGGTGTCGACGACGTGACGAAGTCCATACCGCCGAGTCCGTACTGCGGAATCGCGTTCTGCTCGGTGGCGTCGGTGAGACCGGCGCCCGGCTCGATACCCACAATGCGATTGTCGAACAGGTCGGCATTGGCCGCGAGCTCCTCGAGCGAATCGATCGGGGCATCCGCGTTCACGGCGATGAAGTTGGCAGCATCTTCATTCCACGAACCCAGGTCAACAAGCTTGTCGCCGTACTTCTCCATGTACGCCTGGTGCGTGGTCGGCAGCCAGGAGTCAAGGACCAGGTCGTAATCTCCGGCGCTGAGGCCGATGTACGCCGTGCCGGCATCCGCGTATTCGAGGTCGACGTTGTAGCCCTGATCCTCCAGGATGTTCTTCCAGAGATAGGAGGCAGCCTCGCCTTCCGGCCAGCCGTTGAAGACGGCGATCTTGAGGTCTTTCTTGTCGCCGTTCCCGGGGCCGGCCGAGTCGGAACTCGAGTTTGCAGCGGTCACTCCGGTGACGGCCAGTGCGACAACGACCACCGCAGCGCCGGTCGCGATGAGCCCCTTGCGCAGCCGACTGGCCGGCGCGCCGGACTTCGCCTGTGCTTTCGCCGCGGACCGAGCAAAGAGACGCTTCGGGCTGGGCGTTCCCAGAGACGCGGTGAGGCGGTCGAGCAGGATGGCGAGGATCACGACAGAGAGACCGGCTTCGAAGCCCAGGCCCACGTCGATTCGGCTCAGAGCCTGCACGATCTGGCCACCCAAACCACCAGCGCCGACCATGCCGGCGATGACGACCATCGAAAGCGACAGCATGATCACCTGGTTGACGCCGGCCATGATGGTCGGAGCCGCAAGGGGAAGCTGAATCTGGCGCAGGATGCGACGGGGCGAGGCGCCGAAGGCGTGACCGGCCTCGACAACTTCCTTGTCAACGCCGCGGATGCCGAGCTCGGTCATTCGAACGCCGGGAGCCAGCGAGAAGATGATCGTCGCCACAATGCCGGGAACGACACCGACGCGGAACAGGATCAGCGCGGGAATCAGGTAGACGAACGCCGGCATGGTCTGCATGAAGTCGAGCGCGGGCTTCAAGATCTTCGACGCCGTGCTCGATCGTGCAGCCAGGATGCCGAGCGGCACGCTGATGATGATCGCGATGATCGCGGCAACGAGGACCAGTGCCAGCGTGTCCATGGCGTTTGCCCACTGGTCGACCCCAGCGATGAGAAGGAGCCCTACGGCGGTTCCGGCCCCGAAGACCCAGCCTCGCGCCCAGACTCCCAGTGCGGCGATCAACACGACGAGCACCCAGAACGGCGGGGTCTGCAGGAGCAGATCGACGCCCTCGTAGAAGCCGCCGAAGATGGCGCTGATCACGTTGAACACCGGCTGAAAGACGTCGGTGATGAATTGCACGAAGGCCTCAGCCCAGGTGCCGATGGGAAGACGGATGTCGTTCATCGCGAACCTCCTTCAGTTCCGGCCAACGCCGGGGTGGAGGCGGCTACCTCCGCGGCGGCCGCAGCGGCGGCAGGTGCCGTCTCGCGCAGCGTTTCGGTGATCACGTCCATCGAATACGTGGCGGGCGGCTGGACGATCTCGAGCTCACCCGTGTTCGCCGGCACGTTCCCCAGCGCGGCAAGCAGCGTGACGCGGGGAATGACACCGAGCAGGCGCTGCTTGTCATCGACAACAGCAACCGGGAGGGGGCTCTCGACGGAGAGTTCGAACAAGTCGCTGAGGTGGGCGTCGGGTTCGATGGTCGCCACATCGTTGCGCACGATGCGGCCCAGGTCGGTCTCGCCGGCCTTCACCTGGCGCATGACGTCCTTGTCGTGGACAACGCCGATGAGCTTGCGGCCGGTGCCGACCACGAACGCGGCAGAGGTCTGCAGGTCGCGCATGGTGCGCAGCGCGGCACGCGGGCCGGCCGAGGCCGAGACGACGGACTTCGCCGGCTCCATGACACCGGATGCGGTGAGAACGCGAGCCCGGTCGACATCCTGCACGAACTGGGCGACATAGTCATTCGCCGGGTCGGTGAGAATTTCGTCTGGGGTACCGATCTGCACGATGCGACCGTCGCGCATCACGGCAATGCGGTCGCCGAGGAACATGGCCTCGTTGAGGTCGTGGGTGATGAAGATGATCGTCTTGCCGAGTTCAGCTTGCAGCTCACGGAGCTGCTCTTGCATTTCGCGGCGGATGAGCGGGTCAAGCGCTGAGAACGCCTCGTCCATCAACAACACGTCAGTGTCGGCAGCCAAGGCCCGTCCGAGACCCACACGCTGCTGCATCCCGCCCGAGAGCTCTGACGGCAAGCTGTCTGCCCAGCCGTCGAGGCCGACGAGGCGAATGATGGTGCGGGCGCGCTCCAACCGTTCGGAACGCGGCACACCCTGCACTTCAAGTCCGTACGCCACGTTGTCGATCACCGTGCGGTGCGGCAGCAGGGCGAAGTGCTGAAAGACCATCGAAATCTTGGTGCGGCGCACGTCGCGCAGCTGTGCAGCGGGAACCCCGGTGATCGGGACGCCACCGACGGTGACGGTGCCGCTGGTCGCCTCATGGAGGCCGTTCAGCATTCGGATGAGCGTTGACTTGCCGGAGCCCGACAGTCCCATCACGACGAAGATCTCGCCGGTTTTCACTTCGAACGAAGCGTCAATGACAGCGGCGGTACCGAATGCTGCCAGGTCGGCGCGTGATGCGCCTGCTTCGAGTTTTTTGACGATCTCGTTCGGCCGGCGGCCAAACGCTTTGTACAAATGTTCTGCCTTGACGGCAATGGTTTCAGTCACGGATTCTCCGGCGCATGCGCGCACAATTCTGCTAAGAACCGAGGCGGCATGCGCTCGTAACTTGCAGACGGGTAGGCCATGACTGCAGCACCTTAATCGGCGCCGGCTGGGGCGATCATGGGATCGCTTCCGTCAGGGCCTCACCTTACGCACACGCCCGAAACATCAATGAATCAGCGTGGTCGCGTCCTGGGTGAGGGTCAGTAGACCGAGATTCAGCCTAGCAGACAGCAATTTTGCAAAGACTGTGAGTGGGTCTGCGCAGCAGATTGTGCGTGAAAGTGAGTGCCCTAGCCCGCAGTTCGAACGCGCAGTTTTCCCGGGAGAAAAGGCAGCCAGGGCGCCGAATAGACGAGCGCTGCCGGCGGCTCAGCACCGATCGTGAAGTCTGCAACGCCGTACTTCCACAGCCGGTTGAAGAGAAAGACCTGGATCGTTGCCGACCCAGCGTCACCAATCTGCCAGGTGCCGCTCCCCCACTGCGCAGGCTGACCGCGTCCATTGAGCACGACAGTGGGCTTCGGGAACCAGCCCAGTGCGGGCTTGACGAGTACGAGCTCGAGTCGGTTGCGCGGCAGGGGTGTCGATGGATTCACGTCCACAGCCTATGGCGGCGAGGCGAGCTCGGGGCCCGGCCTGCTTGCCTCAGACGGCTTGGCGCGTGGGAACCTGTTCGAGTTGGGCGAGAAACGGGTTGTGCACGGCTTGCAGCGGGTAGTCCGCCGGCGTCTTCACGCACTCGGGGCACCAGTGTCCGCCGGTGAGAATCAGCCGGGGGCTGCCGGTGAACTCATGCCCAAACGCGCACTCCCAGGTCAACGGTGTGGCGACGTCGCCGACGACCACGTCGTCGGTGATGAGTCGCCCGCCTCGGAAGGATGCGGCATCCACGTAGTCGGCCGTTGACCACTCGGACGGGTCTTTCGATTCGTCATAACCGTGGTTGAGCTGGGTGGGGATTCGGCTGGGCCGGGGAACTTCGAACGTCGACCAGTCCCCGATCGCCTCCCATTTCTCTTTCGAGCCGAAGTGAGCGTTGATCTCGGTTGTGTTTCCCGATCGAATGGCCGCCATCGTTCCGCGCGGCTTGCGGGTGACCGGCTTCATCACGAAGTTCCGCACGATCCATGCGGGCACGCGGCCGGCAGAGCGTGCCGATTTCGGGAGCGCCTCGACGGCGCGCGCAAGCGCCGCATCGATGGTGTCGCGTCGGAACGGCACGAGTTGCTCCAGCCGATCACTGTCGGTGTACCACTGACCGTGGAAATTCTTGAGCGCAAACCAGTTGCGGTCGTACCAGCCCCGCACATCCTTCACGCCGACTGCGGCGCTGATTCTGGTCTGAAGCTCCCAGTTGGTGATGCGCCATCCCTCGCCGCCGCCGATGTTGTAGATGCCGCCCCAGAACTCCGCGGGCACCTGCGGGTCGCAGAGATGAGCGAGCAGGCGGGCGGCATCTTCGGCCGACACCCACTCCAGAACCCCGGCGAAGGGGGTGTGGGTCATGATCGGGTCGTGCATCTCGAAGAGGCCCGGGTGGAAGATGCCGGTCTGGCGCAACCAGGCCCACTTGGGCAGTCCGGAGTCGACAAGCAGCTTCTCGGCGATGACTTTGCTCTGGCCGTATTCGTCGAATTGCGAGACGCGGATGGGATCTCCGATGCGTCCCCAGTGGTGCGGAGGGTTGCGGTCACCGGTTTCGGCGACTGAGCCGATGCCGACCACTCCGATGCGGCTCGGGTCGGGCTGCGCGGCGACGGCGCGGATGATGTTCTCCATGCTGCCGACGTTGACTTTGTGCGCGAGCACCGGGTTCTCGTCCGCCAGCGGCGACACGATAGCGCCGACGTGGAGCACAATGTCAGCGCGTCGCACGCACGACTCGACGGAGGCGTAGTCGGTGAGGTCGCCGAACACGACCTCCAGGTTCTGCATGTCCGCGAACTCGACGAGGGCTTCGCGATCGCGCTCGGTCGGCAGCACGAGCGCAATGATGTCGATGCGGTCCGCCCGGGACCGGAACTCCCGCAGCGTGGCGCGGCCCCAGTTGCCCGTGGCGCCGGTGAGAAACACGGTCGTGCGTGACTGTGGCTCGGAGATCGTCATTGCTTTCCGTTCGTTGCGAGGGAGAGTTCGAAACTGCGAAAAGCTTACGACATTCGGTTTCTAATTCCGCCATTCTGGCTCGTTCGATTCAGGACAATCGGGTGAAGCGCGCCCGCGCACAGCAATAGGCCCCATAGGCAATGAGTCCGATACCGACGAGCGTCAGGATCACGGCGCCTTGCTGGGATCGAAGGTCACAGCCGCGGCGACAAAGAGTATTCCGACGAGGCTGAGGGCGATCCCCTTGGCGATGTAGCCCAGCATCCCCACGGTCGTGATGATCGCGCCGATGGCTCGCGGGCCGCGTCGTCGACACGGGGCCGGCAGCGACCCCGTGCTTGAGTGAGTGTTCGGGAAAAGACACCCGGAAACGAAAGAACCCCCGGCCAGATTTGCATCTGCCGGGGGTTTGTGGTGCACCCCCCCGGACTTGAACCGGGAACCCACTGATTAAGAGTCAGTTGCTCTGCCAATTGAGCTAGAGGTGCGTGCTGGTTTCTTTCAACTTCCGCTGTCCGAACCGAGATCAACAATAACATCAGGCATACGTCAGATACCAAATCGGCGAAATGCCGGGCGCGTCACGCCTGAATCACTATCGTGGTGGGTGTGACTGAACCCACCAATTTCTCCCTGTCCGATGACCTCGCGCTTGCACTGAAGCTGGCCGATGCAGCAGATGCGATCTCACGTTCGCGCTTCACCGCGATGGACTTGGTCGTCACGACCAAGCCCGACCGCACACCCGTGACGGATGCCGACCAGGCCGTGGAGCGGGCCATCCGTGAAGGTCTCGCCGAAGCGCGGCCCGAGGATGGCATTCTCGGTGAGGAATATGGCGCAGAGGGCTCGACGCAGCGTCAGTGGATCATCGACCCGATCGACGGCACAGCGAACTTCTTGCGCGGTGTGCCGATCTGGGCCTCGCTGATCTCACTCGCCGTCGACGGCGTGCCCGTGGTTGGCGTCGTCAGCGCGCCGGCTCTCGGCAAGCGCTGGTGGGCGACGACCGGCGGTGGCGCGTGGATGTCCGACGAGCGCACACCGGATGCCGCTCCCGTACGCCTGCAGGTGTCGGCCGTCTCCGATCTCGCCGACGCCTCGCTCAGCTACAACAGCATCCAGCAGTGGGATGTCGCCGGTCATTTGGAACCGCTCATCGCCCTCTCCCGCCAGGTCTGGCGCACCCGCGCCTACGGCGAGATGTGGTCGTACATGATGCTTGCCGAGGGCCTGCTCGACATCGCCGGTGAGTTCGACCTCAAACCGTACGACATGGCTGCGCTCGTGCCGATCATTCAGGAGGCCGGCGGACGTTTCACGTCGGTCGATGGCCAGGATGGCCCGTGGCATGGCAGCGCGCTGGCCACCAACGGGTTGCTCCACGACGCAACTCTTGCCGCGCTCGGCACTGCGACGACACACTAGCTCGCGCGGGCCGACCCGCCGGGTCTCGCTGGCGCCCGACACCTGGGCGTGCGAATCCCGGTGTGCGTGCACCATCGCGCACGCCCACCGGGATTCCCCACGCCACAGCGCTCCGCGCCAGCGCGCAGTCGCCGCTGCTAGGCGGCCATCGGCACTTCGGCTTGAGCCGGGCCGACAACGAGCGCGTCGCCGTCGACCGACACCGAGACCACCCCACCGGGCAGCACCGACGACGCCACCAGCAGGTCTGCGATACGGTCATCGACCTCCCGCTGAATGACGCGGCGCAGCGGCCGAGCCCCATACTCAGGCTCGTAGCCACGCTCGGCGATCCAGTCGATCGCATCCTCGCTGATGACGAGGGCCATGTCCTGCGCGTGCAGTCGACGCTCGGTCTGGTTCAGTAGCAGTCGCACGATCTGGCGGAGTTGGGTTTGGTCCAGCTTCTGGAACAGCACGATCTCATCGATGCGGTTGAGGAACTCCGGCCGCATCGCCTCACGCAGCTTGCCCATCACCCGGTCACGGAGAGCCTTCTCCGACCCGAACCCGTTGCCGGCGCCATCCGTCTCGGCGATGAACCCCAGCGCGCCACTGCGGCTGGCCAGAAACTCAGACCCCAGGTTCGAGGTCATGATGATCACCGTGTTGCGGAAGTCGACGGTGCGCCCCTGACCGTCGGTCAGGCGTCCGTCGTCGAGCACCTGCAACAGCAGGTTGAAGACGTCGGGGTGGGCCTTCTCAATCTCGTCGAGCAGGATGACGGAGTATGGATTACGCCGCACCCGTTCGGTGAGCTGTCCGGCTTCGTCGTAGCCGACGTAACCGGGAGGGGCGCCGACGAGCCGGCTGGCGGTGTGCCGTTCGCTGAACTCGCTCATGTCGAAACGCAGCATGGACTTCTCATCACCGAACAGTGACTCTGCCAGAGCTTTCGCCAGCTCGGTCTTTCCGACACCCGTCGGGCCGAGGAACAGGAAGCTTCCGACCGGTCGACCCGCGTCGCCCATGCCAGTGCGGTTGCGCCGCACGGCCTTGGCGATCACGTTCACCGCGTCATCCTGTCCGACAAGACGCTGGTGCAGGTCATCTTCCAGCCGCGCAAGCCGGTCACGATCGGTAGCGGTCACGCGACTAGCCGGGATGCCCGTCGCTCGCGCGATGATCTCGGCGATTTCGGCTTCGTCGATGACGGCAGAGACGGATGTCTCCCCTGCATGTGCAACGGTGCCGACCGAAGCGATCTTCGCCAGGACAGCGTCGATCTCGTCGCGCAGCCGCGACGCCTCTTCATACTGCTCCGCGTCAACCGCAGCGGACTTCTGCTCCTCAAGAGCGGCAATCTGCTCGCGCAACGCCCTCACGTCGACGACAGAGCCCAGCTTCAGGCGCATCCGCGCACCGGCCTGGTCAATCAGGTCGATCGCCTTGTCGGGAAGGAATCGTTCGGTGATGTACCGCGCCGACATCTCGACGGCGGTGCGAATCGCCGCGTCGGTGTAGGTCACGTTGTGGTGCTCTTCGTAGCGGTCTTTCAACCCGTCGAGAATCTGCACGGCGTCTTCGATGCTCGGCTCCCCCACCGTCACCGGCTGGAAACGGCGCTCGAGAGCCGGGTCCTTCTCAACCTTGCGGTACTCCTTGAGCGTGGTCGCACCGACGAGGTGCAGCTCGCCGCGCGCGAGGCGTGGCTTGAGAATGTTTCCGGCGTCCATGCCGCCGTCACCGGCCGCACCGGCACCGACCACGGAGTGAAGTTCGTCGATGAAGATGATCAATTCGCTCGAACGCGCACTGATTTCATCCATCGTCTTGGTCAGACGTTCCTCGAAGTCGCCCCGGAAACGGGTTCCGGCGAGCATGGCGGCCAGGTCGAGCGAGATCACACGCTTGCCTCGCAGCTGCTCGGGCACGTGGCCGTCGACGATCGCCTGCGCGAGGCCGTCGACGATCGCCGTCTTTCCGACGCCGGGCTCACCGATCAGGACCGGGTTGTTCTTGGTGCGCCGAGACAGGATCTCGACCGTCTGATCGATCTCCTCGGCGCGCCCGATCACGGGGTCGAGCCGGCCCGCGCGGGCACTCTCGGTCAGGTCGGTTCCGTAGAGGTCGAGCATGGGAGTGTCAGAATCCACGGATGCCTGGCCGGGGTTCGCCGCGGCGGTCGCGGCTGCCTGCGCCGCGCCTTCTGCCCCGGCCTGCAACGCAGCCGGGGTGACACCGGCGGCGGCGAGAATCTGGCCGGTGGGGGCATCCTGATTCACCATGAACGCGAAGAAGAGGTGCTCGGGGTCGACGTAGGTCGAACCGAACGAGCGTGCCACCTGGTGGGCGTCAAGCAGGGCGCGCTGAGCCGACGGGGTGAAGGCCGGCGGTGTCGTGGCGCGTTCGTCCGAGGATTCCGGAAGCCGCTGTTCGACAGCCTTCACGATCGCTTCGGGGTCGAGTCCGGCGTTGGTGAGCGCTGCGGTCGCGGCCGGAAGCGTCAGCATCACGCGCAGAATGTGCAGCGCGTCAACGTGGGAATGGCCGTGACTGACGGCGAACTCAGCAGCTTGGGCGAGCACCTCGTGCGTGCGGCGGCTGAGCATCCGGGTGAGATCAATGGGTCGCACGGGCTGGGCCGCGCGCTGGCTCTGCAGGTAGCGAGCAAGAAATTCGTCGAACGAACCGCTGCCGGAACCATCTGCGCCGAAGAAAGTGGGCATCTGTCCTCCTAGAAACTTGAGTGCCTTCGACTCAAGTTAACGTCGGTCTGCCCATTTCATTCCCGGCTCGTTCAGATGGCCCTGCCGCTTCGCGATCATTTCGCGGCTGGCGAAACCATCGGAATCCCGCACCGCACCGAGTTCGGCGGTACCGACATCAGGAAATGAGGCGTTTTGCCCGGGTCGTGCCTCCGGAGCGGCGGAGCCTCGGCGCCGCGACCCGACCTGGGCGTGGGGTATCCCCGTGGGCGCGGTGTCTACCGCGCGCCCAGCGGGATACCCCGCGCCGGCGGTCGAGCCTGTCGAGACCCCGTGACCCAGCCTTCAGACTCGGCCCTCTCGCCGACCCGCCCTCCACAGGCGCCGGGTCGGAAAGTTGTCCACAACCCCTGGTCAGCGGGTCTTTCGTGTCGGTGGGATGTCGGTGGTGCCTGGAAGACTTCAAGGTATGAACCCATTGTTGGATCGTCTCGGCGAACAGGTCGATCTCGTCGCCGAATTGCACCGAAAACAGGCCGTGCTGGCCGCCGAGACCGCCGTCGCCATCGACCGGGCGCGGCTTATGAGTGAGAACCTGACCACGCTCCCGGTCACCGAGTCGACCCTGCGGCAGCGCTGGGCGAACCGGCGGGTGCTCGTGACCGAACTGGCCTGCGCGCTGCGCGTGCCGGAACGCACCATGGAGACGCAGATCGCGATCGGCCAGGCGCTCATTCACACCCTGCCGGACACGTTCGCGGCGTTGCAGAGCGGGCAGATCAGTTACCGGCACGCGACCGTGCTCGCCGACCAGACGTTCACGCTCAGTCCGGCGGACCGGGCCGCGCTCGAGAAGGCGGTGCTGCCCGGCGCGGGGAATCTGATCGTGTCGAGGTTCGCGCAGAAGACCCGCAAGGCCCGGGAGCGGTTGGACCCGGAATCGATCACGGCCCGGCATCAGAAGAGCGTCGCGGACCGGGCGGTGTTCTTCGAACCGGCCGCCGACGGCATGGCGTACCTCAGTGCGTTCCTGCCCGCCGCCCGGGCGCAGGCGATCTGCACCCGGCTGACGAACACCGCCCGCGGCTTGCAACGGGCCGACGAACCGCGCACCCTCACCCAGTTGAAAGCGGATGTGCTCGCCGACCTGATCCTCGACCGGGACGAGGCCGACGATGGCGATGACGGGAACGAAACCGACGGCGACGGCGCCGGGGATGACGCGGTGGCGACCGGCACCGGCCGGAGCCGCCGGAAGCACCGCCGTGGCATCAAGGCGGACGTGGTGATCCTGGTCCCGGCGTTGACCCTGCTCGGCCGCAGCGACGAGCCGCCGGTGCTTGAAGGGTACGGGCCGATCGACCTCGACACGGCCCGGGAACTCGCCGGCAGTTCACCCGGCTGGCTGCGGGTGCTCACCCACCCGGAAACCGGGGCGTTCCTCTCCGTCGGCCGCGACCGCTACACCCCACCGGCCGACCTCCGGGCGGCACTGCGGCTCCGGGACGCGACGTGCCGGTCACCCGGGTGCGGCCGGGCCGCCGCGGACTGCGACATCGACCACTCGATCCCGTTTTGGGAGAACGGCCACCGCGGCGAAACGAACCTCACCAACCTGGCCTCACTCTGCCCGAAGAACCACCGGGACAAACACGAAATCGGCTGGTCCTATGTGCAAGACGACGCGGGCACGATCACCTGGACCTCACCGACCGGGCACCGGTACACGACCGAACCCGAACACCGCATCGGGCCCAGCACGCCGCCCCCAGACGTGCATCCCAACAGCGACATCGCGCCGTTCTAATCGAGGTCGTCCCGCGTTGACCGCGCTGTTCCTGCGCTGGTCGACCCCGTCTCGCTGATCGAGAAGCGCGCGAGCTTGGGAGCAAGTGCTCGAGATCCCGCGAGCCGATCTCGCGACACAACTTCGACTACATACAGTCGAGGTCTAGGTCACCGAGCTACTGCGTCGGCGGCAGCGACTGGATGACGTAGACCTTGCGCAGCGTCTCGTGCACCAGCCAGGTTCCGCGCCAACCGGCGGGCGTTACAAAGAGGTCGCCGGCGGCGAGCTCAAGCACCGTGCCGTTCTCCTCGGTGATCGTGGCCCGCCCACTCAGAATCTGGCAGACCTCGTGATAGCCGACGCGCGTGGCCGTGAACTCGCCGGGCCCGGCTTCCCAGATCCCCGTCTCCAAGCCGTCGGCGCTCCACGACGTCACAGCGGCCTCGGTCTGACCCGGTGTCGTCGAAGTCGGTTTCGGCTGGCGTTCGCCAAGCGGGATGCCGGCGGCACCAGACACGAGAACGGCGGAACCACTCGCGGGAACAGCGGCGGGAACAGCGGCGGGAACATTTTCCGGTGACATCGTTGACATCCGATTTTCCTTCGTCTTGTTGAGCCCCAGACAGAACAAGGCCGCCCGGAAGGGCGGCCTTGTTCTTGTTCGGAGCAGATGCTCAAGAGTGTGTGACAGCAACCGATGGTGGAGATGCGGGGAATTGAACCCCGGTCCACTGCTGTGGTCATATGCCTTCTACGGGTGTATCCAGTGAAATCGTTCTACTCGGCTCCGGAATTTGCCACTGGCACCTAATCCGACAAGCCCAGCCTTCGTTTGAGTCCCTCTACACCCCGCGGCTCAATGTAGAAGCAATCTCTCTAAATTGCGCCAGGGTCCGGGTAGAGAGCATTCCCGGTCTGACGGACTTCTTTAGTGCGCTCGCTTAGGCAGCGAGGGCGAAGTCAGTGCGCTTTGAATTGGCACTTATTGTTTTGCAGAGATCGTTTACGAGATAACCCTGCATCCTCGACCCGCTTCTCATAATTGCGCAGGCAGTGTCGAAACCGATCATCCCCATGCACACCTCGCGCCGAATTCCGGCGTTGAAGTGGGTTACTGTCACACACTGTTGAATTTCCAAATGCAGCAGACGAGGTCAACCCTCGCGCTCTGCAACTCCTCACTGTACAACACTCGACAGTGAGGTTCTATGCCGGCCGTACCAGCTTCGCGTCGAGCTGCTGCAGCTCGTCAGTGCTGAAGCCCTGCGCCAGCAGGTAATCGGTGACCGATCCGTACTTCTCATCGATGAGCGCAAGTAGACCTTCCATCACTGACGCCGGCGTCGATCCCATGATGCCGCGCAGTCGTGGGGTATCAGCGATACCGAAACGCGAGGTCAGGGCAATCATCGCCTCCAGCCACTCCCCCGCCAGGTTCGACTCGGAGCGCGCGTAGTCGGCAACGACGACATCCGAGGCCACCCCGACCGCGCGCAAGGCCAACGCGACCACAATTCCCGTCCGGTCCTTGCCTGCCGTGCAGTGCACGAGTACCGGCCCGGACTCGGGCGAAGCGATCAGGCGCAGAGCGCTCACGACGACTTCACCGTGCTCGACGACGATGCTTTCGTACATCGACGGCAGCGTGATTCCCGGACCGCTGTTCGCCGCGGCACTTCCCTCATACACCGGGATGTGCGCGGTTTCGATTTCGAGACCGTCGAGCGCGTCAGGCTGCATCTCGCGTTCGAAATCGTCACGCAGGTCGATGACAGTGCGAACCCCGAGTTCGACCAGTTGTTCGCGCCCGCGATCGGTCAGGCTCTTCAGCCCATCTGATCGGTAGAGCACACCACTGCGTGTGATGCCGTGGGCCGCTCGGTAGCCCGCAGGCTCCCGCAGATTGAATGTTCCGTCAACTGGAATGCGAACCGTGCTGTCCATGCCCACCCGCTCTGTCGGTGAATCCTCGGCTAGTCGCCGAGGTGCTTTCGAGCCGAAATCGCCCGATCAGACTCACGCTTGTCTTGACGCTCACGAAGCGTCTGGCGCTTGTCGTATTCCTTCTTACCCTTCGCCACGGCGATCTCGACCTTGGCGCGACCGTCGGAGAAGTAAATCTTCAACGGAATGAGGGTGTAGCCGCCCTCTTTGGTCTTGTGGCTGATCTTGACGATCTCCTGCTTGTGAAGAAGCAGCTTGCGCTTGCGCCGCGGCGGGTGGTTGGTCCAGGTTCCGGCCGAGTACTCCGGAATGTGCACAGCGTCGAGCCAGGCCTCGCCGCCTTCAATGAAGGCGTACCCGTCGACAAGGGAGGCCCGTCCGGCACGCAACGACTTCACCTCGGTTCCGCTCAAGACCATTCCGGCCTCGTAGGTGTCTTCGATGTGATAGTCGTGGCGGGCCTTGCGATTGGTCGCTACGACCTTTTCGCCTTTTTCCCTGGGCACGAGTTGCTCCTTGAATGTCTGGGTGATGCTCTGGATCGCACCGATGCTCTGCGACCGAGCGCCACAGAGCCCATCAGTCTATCGGTCGATCGGGCCGTGAAAGCGCGTCACTCTGTACGAATGCGGAGCCGACCCACTAGGTTCTTAGCCACGGAGCATGGTGCTCTGTTGTGAGGGAGGCAGTCATGAGTTTTTGGAGTGATGTGTGGAATGTCATTTGGCTCTTCTTCTGGAGCTTCGCCTTCATCGCCTACCTGTTCGCCCTCTTCGCAGTGATCGGCGACCTGTTCCGTGACCACAAGCTCAACGGCTGGTGGAAGGCACTCTGGATCATCTTCATGATCTTCCTGCCATTCATCACGGTTCTCGTCTACCTCATCGCGCGAGGCAGGGGCATGGCCGAACGTCAGGTGCGCGTTGCTCAGCAGGCGCAGCAGGAGACCGAGACGTACATCAAGACCGTTGCCGGGTCCAGCGCCGCCGACGAGATCGCCAAGGCGAAGGCACTGCTCGACTCGGGCACGATCACCGCAGAAGAGTTCGCGACGCTCAAGGCACGCGCTCTCGAGCACCAGACTGCATAGTCGGGAGCGACAGCACAGCAACGGCACAGACAAAACAGAACGGCCAGGCGGATGTCGCCTGGCCGTTCTGCATTGGATCTTGAGTTCGTTAGACCTTCAGATAGCGCGAGATCGCAAAGTTGGCCGAGAGGGCGGCGAGCACCGCGCCAAGTACCACGAGCATCGGCACCACCAGCAGCGCATCGTCGAGACCGACGAGCGCAAACCCGAGCAGGCGCTGACTGAGATATCCCTGCACGAACCAGTGCACCAGGGCGACAATGGCCCCTCCGGCCAGGATCGATCCGAGGAGTGCGGCGAACACACCCTCCAGAATGAAGGGGGTTTGAATGAACCGGTTCGACGCCCCGACAAGTCGCATGATGCCGAGCTCCTTGCGACGCGAGAACGCCGACAGTCTGATCGTCGTCGCGATCAGAAGCACGGCGGCAACGAGCATGAGGGCTGCGATGCCGATCGCTGTGTAGCTGGCCACGTTGAGCACCGAGAAGATCTGGTCGAGATACTTGCGCTGATCCTGCACGTTCTCCACCCCCGGCATCCCCGACAGGCTTTCGCTGAGGACATCTGATTGCGAGGGGTCCTTGAGGTTGACCCAGAAGGTTTGGTTCAACTGGTCGGGAGTCGCATAGTCGGCGACGGGGTTGCCGGCGAACTGCTTCTGGAAGTTCTTGAACGCCTCCTCATGATTCTCGAAGAAGTACTTTTCGATGAAGGGCGACAGGGTCGGGCCCTGCAATTGTGCTTCGACCGCCGCGAGCTGCTCATCGTTCGCCTCGCCGCCGACACAGGTCTCCCCTGTCGAATACGAGGTGCACATGTAGATGCCGACCTGGGCCTTGTCGTACCAGTAGGTCTTCATCTGGCCGATCTGCATCTGAATGAGAATCGCCGCACCGACAAATGTCAGGGAGATGAAGGTGACGAGCACCACCGAGATGACCATCGAGACGTTGCGGCGCAGGCCACTTGACGCCTCGGAAAGAACAAGTCCGAGTCTCATCGGGTGGGTCCTACAATCTGTTCCCCTGATTGGTCAGGCTTTTCGCCCGGAGCTCGCAGGCCCAGTTTTTCGGCGAGAGTGAGCTGTTCAGGAATCTCGTGCTGGGTCACCGGCAGTCCGGGTCGCGTCATGATGCGCCCGGTGTCTGCCGGAAGCTGATCGCCGACGATCGGCGCCGATGCCTCAGCTGTTGGCTCGGCGAGCGGTGCGGACACCGGCTCGGTCGACGCTGTGACACGTGGTTGCGTCGCGGGCGGCGGCGTCACCAACGGCCCGGTGATCGGCTGGGCGACAGGTCGGGCCGGCGGGTGGAAGATCTGCTCGGCAGCGGGCCGGTCCATCGGTGCCGCGACCGGGGCGGCCGGTGGCATCGACTGAACAATCGGCATCGCAGAGGGGTGCGTGAGCGGCGGTTGAGCCGCGCTCCGCGCCTCGGAGTCGACAGGATTTGACGGCGCAGCAACGGGTGCCGCTGGTGCCGCATCGACCGGAGCGGCCCGTGGCGCCGCGACGGGCGCTGCAACTGCAGCAGCGACCGGAGCCGCGACGACGGGTCGAACGAAACCAGAGTCATCCGCCGTCGGCGTTACCGGAGCGGGTGCCGGCGTGCTCGGGGCGGTAACAATCGTCTGGATCGCGGTCGTGGTGTAGCCGCCCTGGCGCTCATCGCGCACGATCTGACCGCCGGAGAGCTCGATCACACGGCGTTTCATCTTGTCGACGATGCCCGCCTCGTGGGTGGCCATCACGACGGTGGTCCCCGCCTCGTTGATGCTCGCCAGAAGAGCCATGATGCCGGCGCTCGTGGTGGGGTCGAGGTTTCCGGTCGGCTCATCGGCCAGCAGAATCTGCGGCTTGTTGACGATGGCACGCGCGATCGCAACGCGCTGCTGCTCACCGCCGGAGAGCTCGTGCGGGAATCGACGCGACTTCTCAGACAGGCCGACCATCTGCAGGGTGTCGGGCACCGCTTCTTGAATGAAGCCGCGCGACTTTCCGATCACCTGCAGGCTGAACGCGACATTGTCGTAGACCGTCTTGTTCGGCAGCAGGCGGAAGTCCTGAAAGACGACGCCGAGATTGCGCCGAAAATACGGCACCTTGCGGTTGGAGATCGACCGCAAGTCCTGGCCCAGCACGTGAATGCTGCCGCTTGTCGGCTTCTCCTCCTTCAACATCAGTCGAAGACAGCTCGATTTTCCGGACCCGGAGGCGCCGACCAGGAACACAAACTCGCCGCGCAGAATTTCAACGTCGATGGAGTTCAGTGCCGGTCGGTTCGTCCCGGGATATTGCTTAGTGATGTGATCAAAACGGATCATGGCTTATCGAGCCTAAGCATGCTGGCGGTTTTTACCACTGCGACATACCGTGTCGTCACAAGCTCACCCGTCGAAGTCGGCAGAACCGTGCCGCATCAGTCCTTCGGGCTCTGCTTGCGCCAACGGATGCCGGCGGCGATGAAACCGTCGAGGTCACCGTCGAACACGTTGCTGGGGTTGTTGACCTCGTAGTCGGTGCGCAGGTCTTTGACCATTTGGTAGGGCGCGAGAACGTAGCTGCGCATCTGGTCGCCCCAGCTGGCCGTGATGTTGCCGGCGAACTCTTTCTTGGTCGCGGCTTCCTGCTCACGCTGCACCAGCAGCAACCGGGACTGCAGCACGCGCATCGCGGCCGCACGGTTCTGAATCTGGCTCTTCTCGTTCTGACAGCTGACGACGATGCCGGTCGGAAGGTGGGTGATGCGCACGGCGGAGTCGGTGGTGTTCACGGACTGGCCGCCGGGGCCGCTCGACCGGAAGACGTCGACCCGGATGTCGTTGTCGGGAATCTCGACCGACTCGGTCTGCTCGATCAGAGGCACCACCTCGACCGCGGCAAAGGAGGTCTGGCGCTTGCCGGCGGAGTTGAAGGGGCTCATCCGCACCAGGCGGTGGGTGCCGGCTTCGACGCTCAGCGTGCCGAACGCGTAGGGGGCATCTACTTCGAAGGTCGTCGACTTGATGCCGGCCTCTTCGGCGTAGCTCACATCGAGCACACTCGTCGGGTACTTGTGCTGTTCGGCCCAGCGCAGGTACATGCGCATGAGCATTTCGGCGAAGTCGGCGGCGTCGACGCCACCGGCGCCGGCACGAATCGTGATGACGGCCGGGCGCGGGTCGAACTCGCCGTTCAGCAGCGTCTGCACTTCGAGTTCACCGAGGATCTTCTGGATGCTCTTCAGCTCAGCCGTCGCCTCGTCGGCGGAATCCTGGTCACCCTGGCCCTCGTTGGCCATTTCGACCAGAATCTCGAGGTCGTCGAGGCGACGCTCGATGCTTTCGATGCGCGCCAGCTCTGATTGACGATGACTGAGCGCACTCGTCACCTTCTGGGCGCGCTCCGTGTCGTCCCAGAGGTCAGGCACGCCGGCCTGCTCGCTGAGGTCAGCGATGTCGGCGCGGAGTCGATCAATGTCGATCACCGACCGGATGTCGCCAAACGTGGCCCGCAACGCGGCGATCTGCTCCGAGAAATCCAGCTCAATCATGTCGTGGTCCAGCCTACCGGGCAGACGCGGCAACACGGCCCTGGCGTAGCATCGACACCGCTATGACAACTGCCGATCGCTCCTTCAGCCTGCGCGGGGTTGCTGTGGCAGCTTTTCTGCCGACGTTGCTCTTCTCGATCGGCGAAGGCTCGATCATCCCGTTGATCCCGCTTGTCGCTCACAACCTGGGCGCCAGCCTGGCGATTGCCGGGTTCATCGCGGCGATGGTCATGCTCGGCGAGCTGATCGGCGACATCCCGAGCGGTTGGCTTGTCTCGCGCATCGGGGAACGCAACTCGATGATCGGCGCCTCGTTTCTCACCATCGTCGCCGTGCTTGTCTGCATCATGGCGCCCAACCCGCTCGTGCTCGGCATCGGAATCTTTGTGGTCGGCATCGCGACAGCCGTGTTCGCACTGGCCCGTCACGCGTTCATGACCAGCTACGTGCCGCTGGCCTACCGGGCGCGAGCATTGTCAACGCTGGGCGGCATCTTTCGGGCCGGCTGGTTCGTCGGGCCGTTTATCGCCGCCGGCTTGATCAGCCTGACCGGCGGCACCCAGGCCGTCTTTTGGGTGTTCATCGCCTGCTGCCTCGGTGCGGCGGCCGTCTTGCTGCTGCTGCCCGACCCCGACCGTCTGTTCGGCGCCCCCGAGCTCGCCGCCGCACCCGACGGCACGGTGAAGCATGCAGGCGCCGAGTTCGTGGCCGAAGAGTCGCACGGGCTCTTTCGCTCGATTTGGATGCACCGCGCGGTGTTGTTGAGGCTCGGCACCGGCGCCGGCCTGGTCGGTGCACTGCGCGCAAGCCGCACGGTGATTCTGCCGCTCTGGGCGGTCAGTATCGGCATCGACGCCCCCGCCATCGCCCTGATCATCGGGATTGCCGGTGGACTCGACTTCGCCCTCTTTTACGCGAGCGGCCAGATCATGGATCGCTTCGGCCGAATGTGGACGGCACTCCCCTCGATGATCGGGATGGGGCTCGGCTTTCTCGTTCTCGCCTTCACGCACAACCTGCCGAACAATGTCGGCTGGTTCATCGGGGTGGCGATGTTTCTCGCGCTGGCCAACGGCATCGGCAGCGGACTCCTGATGACCGTCGGCGCCGATCTCGCGCCGCCCGACAATCCGGCCCCGTTTCTCGGCGCCTGGCGTTTCACCGGCGATCTGGGGAGCGCGACTGCGCCGCTCGCCGTCGCCGCGATGATTGCAGTGGCATCGCTCGGCGTGGCCAGCGGGGTGATGGGAATCGTCGGCCTCATCGGTGCGGCAGTGCTCGGCCGTTATCTCCCCCGCTATGCGCCGAGACGCCCGGCGGCACCCCGGCAACATTCCTGAAGAAAAGTGCGATTCAATAGAGGGATGCCCCTCACCGGAGAATACAAGCCCAGTCCGTCGAAGTGGGTCAGAGACCAGGTCGAACTCTACGAAAGCTCGGGTGGAACGAAGGGCACGACGCTGCGGGGAATGCCGGTCATTGTGCTGTCGACCCTGGGCAAGACATCCGGAGCCGTGCGCAAGGTTCCGCTGATGCGGGTCGAGCACGATGGCGTCTACGCCGCGGTCGCCTCGCTGGGCGGCGCCGCAAAGAACCCCACCTGGTACGCGAACGTTCTCGCGCACCCGTCCGTCGAGGTGCAGGATGGCCCGCACACATTCGACGCGGTCGCTCGCGAGGTCTCCGGTGACGAGAAGGCGCTCTGGTGGGAGCGCGCGGTCGCCGCGTACCCCGACTACGCGAATTACCAGACCAAAACCGACCGTGAGATTCCTCTCTTCGTGCTCGAACCCGTTGAAACGGCAGCAAAATGAAGCGTCAGGCAACGAAGCCGCCCGTCCTCGACCCGATCGTGTTGGACAACCTGGTGGATGCCGACGTCAGCGACCTCCTCAGCGGCGACAGCCGTGAGGGCGAGCGTTTCTCCGGGGCAGAACTCGCAGGGCGCGACTTGACCGGAACAAGCTTCAGCGAGTGCGAGTTTCGCATCCTCTCGCTCAATGAAACCAAGTTGCGTGGTGCCCGC
Source organism: Leifsonia sp. 10L418 (assembly GCF_056395445.1). Classification (NCBI taxonomy): domain Bacteria; kingdom Bacillati; phylum Actinomycetota; class Actinomycetes; order Micrococcales; family Microbacteriaceae; genus Leifsonia; species Leifsonia sp. 10L418. The sequence goes on from NZ_JBFTJN010000001.1 coordinate 284,312, forward strand.
TTCACTGAGTGCGTGGCTTCAGACCTGCAGGCTCCCATTTTCAGCGTGCCCCGGTCGACCTGGCGCGACGTGCGCATCGAGCGCTCACGGCTCGGCTCGGTCGAGGCCTACGAGGCCACGATGCGATCGGTGCAGATCGACGGCTCCAAGCTCGATTTCGTCAATCTGCGCAATGCGAACCTCACCGATGTTCTGCTTTCGGACTGCATCATCGAAGAACTCGATCTCGGCAGCGCCACCATTCAGCGTCTTGAGTTGCGCAACTGCCGCGTCGGCACTCTCGATGTGACGGGCGCCAAGCTCAAGGATGTCGACCTGCGTTCGACCGACTTCAGTGCCATCCACGGTCTTGAAGGTTTGCGGGGTGCCACCATCGATGACGCTCAGCTCGCCCTCCTCGCGCCGGTTCTCGCGGCGCATCTCGGCATCCGCGTCGAATAGTTCCCTGTCGCGTCGCTCGCTGGCTCGCGTGTCGAGCTAGGTCAGCGCGTTCGCGGTGCGTTCGAGGTCAGACTTCGGCACGTCTCGCTGCGTGGCGATGGCAGCGGCCGCCGCCGCGCAGACGATGACAATCGCGACGACCTGGTGCGGTTCAAACGACTCCCCCAGCACCAGCACGCCGAACCCAGCAGCGATCGCCGGGCCACAGCTCGTGATGATCGCGTAGAGCCGTGGGGTGATGCGTCGGAGGATGAAGGTGTCGACGGTGTACGGGAAGGCGCTTGAGAGCACGCCGACGGCGAAGAGCAGCCCGATCACTCCCCAGTTCAGTGCCGACCAGTCGATGGTGACCAGCGCGTACGGAAGCACCAGGGCGAGACTCACCAGGCCCGCGATCGAGATTCCCTCCAGGCCCGGTAGGTCGATGGCGACCCGGCGGGTGAGCAGGATGTAGGCGGCCCAGGCAGCGGCGGCGAGCAGCGCGAAGCCGATGCCGAGCGGGCTCAGCTCACCGTCGGTCCAGGTGAGCAGCAGTACACCGCCACCCGCACAGGCCGCGCAGATCACGTCGAGTAGGCGCCGGGAGCTGGCCAACGCCAGCGCGAACGGTCCCAGGAACTCGATGGTGGCGGCGATGCCGAGACCCAGCAGGTCGACCGCCTCATAGAAGGCCACATTCATCACCGCGAGCACGAGTCCGAGTGCCAGGGCCGGCCAGAGCCGGTGCCAGACAAAGGTCTCGCGCCGGGGCCGGTAGAACGGCAGCACCGCGCAGACCATCACGATCTGTCGGGCCGCGACGACGACGGGCGCACCCACCACCGGAATGACGAGCCCCGCCAGAGCCGAACCGAAGTTGATGCTGACTTCGGTGGCAACCTGTGCTCCCGCACCGATCGCCCGGTCTCGCCTGGTCGTCACAATTCTCCTTGCCGACGCCAGTTTCGGCGCCCTCCGAGGGTACCCGCCTGTCACTCCCGGATGCCTGTACCCGCCTGTTACCAGCAGGCACGAAAGTGCTGACGGGCGTGTCGAGCGGTTGTGCGCCCAGCCGGCGTTGGCGGAACCCGGTGATACCTGAACTCGGTGTCACCAGAACACCGACCGGGCGACCGCCGTGACGTCGAGCGGGATGCCGGCGGGCAGGAGGAGCGCCAGCACCGGTGGTCGCCAGGTGGACCGCAGCGACACCGTCGCGCTTCGGCCGTCGGGACTCGCCGCGCTGACCATCGTCAAGTCATCGAATCCGGCCTGCGGGGTCGCGGTCAGGTACTCCTCCGCCGCTTGCTCGACCCGGGACGATTCGAGGCGAGCCCGCAGCTCCCCCGCCTCGACCGTGACATCGTCGAGGTCGAAGGCTTCCGCTCCGGCGAGCGCCGCACCATCCGCGAGGGTGAAGAGTCGTTTGCGTTCGAGGTAGAGCGAGGTGGCGGCGACGCAAGTCAGAATCAGCACCGTCGCCAGAAAGCCGTAGAAGATCGTCAGCAGCAGGGTGGACCCGGCATCGGCATCCGCATCGGCATCCGCGGGCGCGTGCCCACTGCGCAGCCGGCAAACCAGCCATCGGTTCAACCGGGCGGCTGGTCGACGCGGGTGGGGACGCTGTCTTCTGCTGGTCATTCGGTCGCTCCCGCACCCCAGAACCGGGAGACCGTCTGGGTCGCCCGTGCTTCGAGCGGAATCGACGCCACGTTGTGCAGAGCGAGCACGTCGGGCACCAGGGGCAATGCGACGCGGATGCGCACGGTAACTGTCACGGACTCCTGGCGAGTCAGGCAGGTCAGCGGCGCGGCACTGCACGCAATCCCGACCTGGGCGGTGTCCGCCTTGATGCCGTAGTCGTCGAGCCCCACCTCGACGGCGCGCTCGGCACGATCCCGAGCCGCGGCTTCGTCGGGCGCGAGCACGAACACCCGTGCCGCCTGCCGCGCCGCACCCTCGGCGGCGAGCGCCCCGCTTTGAACTGCCGACAGCGCGAGCACCAGGTAGACGAGCGGTACCAGCAGGATCATTCCGACGGTAATGAACTCGAGCGACGCCGACCCGTCGTCACTACTCCAGTGTCTCGACAACCGCATGCCCCACCACCCTCAACCCCCGGTCGAAACCGAGCATGCCGAGAAGTGGGAGCGGCGCCGTCACCTGCACCTCGACGGTGAGGTGCCCGGCGCTCTGCGCATAGGCCGCCGCCACCCCGGTCGCATAGGTCGACCCCACCGCTGTCGTGATCAAGTCTTTCGTGCGCTCCGCTCCTTCTGCCAACCCGCTGTCGGCGAGCGCGGCGTACCGTGCTCCCTCGGCGGCGGCATCCAGCAGCGTCGTGCGCACATGCAGCGCCAACGCCAGTTGCAGTACCGACAGGGTCAACACGGTCAAGAGAGACCCGACGAGAACGAACTCGACGACTGCCGACCCGGAGTCGGCACAAATGTCGGCCCGCCGCATCCCCCGTCGCCACCGCGTGCGCACGGTCATGATGACTCACATGCCAGAGACGCGATCGATCGCTTGTTGGAAGATTCCGGCGAGCGCCGGACCGGCCAACCCCCAGATCAGCATCACCAATGCCGCGGTCATGAGGGTGATCAGAACCCAGCCGGGGACATCCCCTCGTTCGTCGGCTACCCCGCTGTGGAATCGACGCGACAACACGGACATGATGTGGTCCTTTCTGTAGAAACGTGGATGGAATCAGAATCCGGCCTGCAAGACGAACAGACCGGGAAATATCGCGAACAGGATCGAGAGCGGGAGGATCAGAAAGACCAGGGGAATCATCATCGAGATCTCTTTGCGGCCCGCCGCTTCGAGCAAGTCTCGCTTCGCCTCGTCCCGCGCATCCTGAGCCTGAGCCCGCAAGACCTCGGCGAGCGGGGTTCCGCGGTCCAATGCACCAGTCACCTGATCAACGAACCGGGTGAGAGCCGGCAGCTGGATGCGACGGGCAAGTGCGGTCAGTGATGCGGCAAGCGGCATGCCGGTGTGAACGTCAGCGACAACGCCGGCCAACTCCCGGGACAGCTCCCCCGAACTCGTCGCCGCTACCCTCCGCAACGCATCGAGGATGCCCTCCCCGGCCGACAACGACAGGGTCAGAAATTCCAGAACGGTCGGAAGCTCACTCCTCATACGGGCCAGCCGTGCCCGGGCGGCGCGTTGGAGCAGCCACCCTCGAAGCAACGCACCGGCCATCCCGGTCGTCACGACCAGCAGCACCCGCGCGACGAGAGGCAGCGATTGTGCGGCTGGACTGACCAGCACGAGCCCCAGGCCGAGCGCACTGCCGGTCAGCGCCCAGAGAACCTGAACGGTTCGAAACTCGTCGACACCCTGTCGCGACCCCGCCTGCCGCAACTGCCGACCGAGGGTGTCCGCACCGCCAAGAATGTAGCCGAGAACCGCTGTCAGTCGCCTGATCATCGGGGAGAAGAGCGAGCCGAACACCGGCAGTGGGTTCAGCGTCGTGCGCCCATGGTAGGCACGGGCTTCAGCCGACACGTCAAGGATGTACGGCGCAACCCGTTGGGCCAGACGCGGTCGCCCGAACCGCGGCACGAGACTCACCAACGACCACAGACCAACCCCGAGCAGGATGCCGAGAAACACGCCCCACGCCACCGAAGCATTCATCGAAACCAGCGCCGTTCCTCAGGCAGACGACCGACCGCAATCATGATGCGGTACGCCACCACCGACACGATCAGGCCACCGACGATCACGGCCGTGCCGGCGGGAGTGTTGTAGGCGAAAGCGGCTTCGGGCCGCGTGGTCAGCAGAATCAGGATGATCCACGGCGCGGCCGCCCCGAGCCGCGCGGCGTTCAGAATCCACGACTGCCGTGACTCGACCTCAAGCCGGGTCGCCGCATCCTGGCGCAGCCACCCGGCCAGACTCCGCAAGACAAGCGTCAAGTCGCTGCCGCCGACCTCACGCGCCATTCGAAGCGTCTCCAGAATTCGGTCGGCGATCGGGTCGGCCAGGGCTTCCTTCAGCTGATCGACGCAATGGGCGAAATTACCGGTCACCCGATACTCTCGTTCGAATCCGGCGAAGGCCTCCCGGGTTGCCGGCGGTCCCGAGTGCGCCAGACTACTCACGCTGTCGGGCAGGGCCAGCCCGGAGCGCACCCCTGAGATCAGGTGATCGACGACATCCGGCCAGACCGTGCGGTTGGCCCGGCGCCGCGCTCGCGCTCGCCGCAACACGACCAGGGCAGGAAGCGCCACCGCGCCGAGGCCGACGGCGATGGACAGGGCCCGAACACCGAGGATGGCTTCGGCGAGCGCGGCGCAGGCGATGCCGAGGAGGAGCGAAACGACCATGACGGCACCCGGTGTCACACGGGCGAACCCGGCCTGGGCGAGCCGCGCCCGACCCCGCGCGCCCAGGCTAGGCCCTCGGTCCGTCATCATAGGCTCACCGGTCAGAGTCGCGCCCGCCGCCAGCCCCGCGCCCTTCGGCCACAAGAATGGTGACGCGACAAGCAGCACGCCCGCTCCGAGCAATAAACCCACCAGCACGCTCATGTCACCGCCCTCCGAGCACCATCGCCGGATCGAGACCGGCGGCCTGAAACTTGACGAGCTTCGTCGGATGCCCGCCGGTCGGCTGGAGCACGCCGTCTTGGATCAGGAAGAGTGGGCTCGCCTCGATCATCGACCCGGAGAGTTGACCGCTCGGCGCAATAATCTCGGTCACCCGCCGGTGACCGTGCCGATTGAGTTCGCAATGCACGACGATGTCGATGCACCCCGCCACAGTGGGGAGCACGAAAGCCGAGTCGATATTATTTCCGGCCAAGAGTGGGAGCGTGCACAGTTTCGCCAGGGCGTCTCGCGCACTGTTCGCGTGGATCGAGCACATTCCAGGCAAGCCGCTGTTCAAGGCGATCAGCAGGTCGAGACTCTCGGCCTCGCGCACCTCACCGACGACCAGCCGATCCGGACGCATCCTCAGTGATTCCTTGATCAACCGCCGCAGGGTGATCTCGCCGGTGCCCTCCAAACTCGCCTGTCGGCACTGCAGGGCGACCACGTCGCGTGCGGCCAGGTCAAGTTCAAATGTCTCTTCGACCGTGACGACCCGCTCGTTGGCCCTGATGCAGGACAGCAGGGTGTTGAGCAGCGTTGTCTTTCCGGCCTGTGTCGCACCCGACACCAGAATGTTCTGACCGGCCAGCACGCACATCCGCAAGAACTCTGCCGCCTGTGCCGTGAGCGAGCCACTCTCCACCAGCTGGGTCAGGGTTCTGATCCGTTTCRTGAACTTGCGGATGTTCACAGACCAGTGCGCACGCGTCACATCCGGAATGACGACATGCAGCCGAGAACCGTCGGGCAACGACGCATCAACGAACGGCGACGACAGGTCGACCCGTCTCCCCGAGGCCTGCAGCATGCGTTCAACAAGGTCGCGCACGACCTGGTCGGTCAGCACCAACGGGGTGAGCTCGGCCCGCCCATTTCTCGCCACGAACACCCGAGTCGGCGCGTTGATCCAAATCTCTTCGATGCTCGGGTCATCCAGAAGGGGCTGAAGCACCCCGTAGCCGGTCAGCGCCGCAACGGCTTCCCTGGTTGTCTGGCCTTCGTCAGCGATGAGCGGATGCGCCCCGCCGAGCGCCAACTCGCTGTACCGCTGCACCTCGTCACGCACGTAGTGGTCAGCGAGCGCGCCATCGGCCGCGAGATCGACACCCTCATGACGCAGCCGCACCCGAACCTGCTCAGTGATGATGCGCGCCGCTTCACTCATCCCTGAATGATGCCCTTGTGCCGCCACATCAGGCAGAACTTATCCACAGGCCGACGCCTCCGGTCTGCCCACCTCCCCCGGCTCGAACCGTTTCCCCCGGCCCGTGAGGTGCCGACTCTTGCTAGTGCGAAGGCGCTCTGACTAGCAGAAGGTGGCACCTCACGGGCGCACGGGCGGACCGGGCAGGGGCTGCAGGCCCAGTACACTAGTACGGCATTCGCGGGAGTGGTGAAATTGGCAGACACGCAGGATTTAGGTTCCTGTGCTTTCGAGCGTGGGGGTTCAAGTCCCCTCTCCCGCACAGCGCGTCAGGCCCGATCGCATCTCATTGCGCTCGGGCCTTCTGCGTTCAGCCGCCTCGGCGCAGAGCCCCACCGCATTCAGCCGCCATCGAGCCGGGTTGCAGGGCGCTGCTGGCCACCTCCCAGTTCCATAGGTTAGGATCGCCTTACCAAACTTTCTATCGAGAACGGGCGACCCATGACTTCGACACTGACCGAGGCCGACTTCGATCTTGCGGCCTTCATCCGCGCCAGCTCCAGTGAGCAGCACCGCGGAACGGAACAGCGTTCGTTCATCACCGACCTCATGGGCGGCAAGCTCTCACTCGCGGACTACACCCGCTACCTGGCCCAGTACGGCTGGCTCTACGAGGTGCTCGAAGAAGCAGTACTGCGCGTCAACCTGGACAGCGTTCCCGGCCTCTCAGCGTTGTTCGACCCGAAGCTGGCCCGGATGGCCTCGATCGAAAGCGACCTCGTCGCACTCGGCGCTGCCGACTGGCGTGAGTCCCACCCGCCGCTCGCCGCGACTGTTGCGTACGCCGAACACCTGAAGTCACTCGGTGAGGCCGACGGCGTGCAGGTGCTCGCCCACCACTACACCCGCTACCTCGGCGATCTCTCCGGCGGCCAGGCGATTTCCGCTCTCGTCGCGCGTCACTACGCGGCAACCCCGGAACAGTTGAGCTTCTACCGCTTCGAGTCCATCGACAGCGTCGTCACGTACAAGCGTGGCTACCGTGAAGGCATGAACGCCCTCACGCTGAGCTCCGACGACATCGACCTGCTGGTGCGCGAAGTGGATGCCTCCTTCACGTTCAACGGCTCGCTCTTCGACGCCCTGCTGGACTAGGCAGTGCTTTACGCTTCAGCGCTCGACGATCAGCTGGGCGACTTTCTCGGGCATAGCGGAGCCGTTCTCTTCTACCTGGTGATTTGGGGACTCGTTTTCGCCGGAACCGCCCTGTTCCTCGGCGTGTTCATCCCGTTCGTCACCGGCGACTCGCTGCTCTTCGGTGCCGGCCTGGTCGCGGCCTCCAGCTCGAATCTGAACATTGCCATTCTCGCGATCGGCACCGGGATCGCAGCCTTTCTCGGCGATCAAGTCGGGTTTCTGCTCGGTCGCCGGTATGGGCGCGGCTACCTCGACCGCCGCGGCGGCCGGCGCACCCAAGCGGCAATCGTCAAGACCGAGTCGTTCTACCGAAAATTCGGCTGGTGGTCGGTGGTCATCGCCCGCTTCATGCCCTGGGGCCGTGTGTTCGTTCCGGTGATCGCGGGCGTCGGTCGTATGAACTACTACAAGTTCCTCAGCAGCAACCTTGTCGGAGCTCTCGCCTGGGGCACCGGAATGACCCTGATCGGGTACTACGCCGCGTCAATTCCCGGCGTGAAGAATGCCGCTTACGTCATCGCCGGGTTCTTCATCGTCGCATCGATCATTTTCGGCTACCGTGCGTGGCGGCGGGATCGGCTCGAGACCCGGGCCGCGGCCGTGGCCGATGCTGAACCGGAGCACAGTTCAGGGGGCTAACCCACGGGAGGAGAAGCAGGCTTTAGCGTTAGCCTGTACCCAGCACAACTTTCCCGCCGCCTGGCCAATCTGACCGACGCATTCTGGAGTATCCCCGTGATTCACACCTCACTGATTCCGTGGCTCGACCCAGAGGTCATCCTGAACTCTGCCGGACCGTGGGCACTCCTTGTGGTGTGTGCGATCGTCTTCGCTGAAACCGGGCTCCTCGTCGGATTCCTGCTTCCCGGCGATACTCTGCTCGTGATCACCGGCCTGCTGACCGGCAGCCTGATCATGATCGACATCTGGTGGGTCTGCTTGGCCATCGGTCTGGCCGCCTTCCTGGGTGGGGAAGTCGGCTACCTGATCGGGCACAAGTTCGGCCCACGGGTCTTTGAGCGCAAAGAGTCGGGTCTGTTCAGCATCAAGAATGTTGAACGCACCAACATGTTCTTCAAGAAGTTCGGCGGCCTGGCCGTCATCCTCGCCCGCTTCGTGCCCATCGTGCGCACCTTCGCGCCGGTGGCCGCCGGCGTCGGGCATATGAACTACCGCAAGTACACGCTCTACAACTTCATCGGTGCGATGATCTGGGGCGCCGGCCTCACCTACTTCGGCTACATGCTGAACCTGATCCCGCCGGTCGCGAACTTCGTCAAGAGCTACATCGACATCATCCTGATCGGCGCGGTCGTCGTCACGTTGATCCCGACGATCGTTCACTACCTGCAGTCGGCGGCCAAGGCCAAGCGCGCCAGCGCTGAGGCCGAAGCGAAGCCGCCGACCGACTCGCTCATCCTGCCTCCGGAGGCATTTGAGATCGACCACGACGGCAAGCACGAGGCATAGACGGCCTCACCGGCTCGCAGCCCGCTGCAGCCGCTCCGTTCACAGGTGCGTGTGATCCTCGTGGGCCGCATGCTCGGCCGGCTCGAGCTGAAACGTCGAATGCTCGACGTCGAAATGGTGCGAGAGACACGCGGAGAGCTCGTCGAGCAGTGCACCAGCCCCACCAGAATCGAGCACCTTCGACTCCACCACAATGTGTGCGGTGAAGACATGGGCACCTGACGTGATTGCCCAGACGTGCACGTCGTGCACCGCAACCACACCCGCTGTGCCCAGCAGGTGGGCGCGAATCTCGGCGACATCGGTGTCGGCCGGCGCCGATTCGCTCAGCACCCGCACCACATCACGCAGGAGTGAGTAGGCGCGGGGCACGATCATCGCCGAGATCAGCAACGAGGCAATCGCGTCAGCCTGCCAGAAACCGGTGGTCAGGATGACGACGGCCGCGATGATGACGGCGATGGATCCGAGGGCGTCACCGAGCACTTCGAGGTAGGCGCCGCGCATGTTGATCGAGGACTTCGCCGCCGGTCGCAGCAGCAGCAACGCCACACAGTTCGCGACCAGGCCGATCACCGCCACGATAAGCATCGGAGTGCCGTGAACATCCGGCTCGGTCGGAGAGACCAGCCGGGTGACTGCGCCGACGACGACGAAGGCGGCGACGGCAAGCAGGATCAGCCCATTGAGCAAGGCACCGAAGACCTCGGCGCGCTGATAGCCGAAGGTCTGCCGGTCGGTGGCCGGACGGGCTGCGACCACCGTCGCGGTAAGCGCGATGATGAGACCAGCGAGGTCAGAGAACATGTGTCCCGCATCGGCGAGCAACGCCAACGATCCCGAGACCCAGGCCCCGACGATCTCCACCACGAGCACCACCGACACGATGCCGATCGCCAGGGATAGGCGCGTGCGATTCGTGCTCGTGGAATGTGAATGATCGTGGGCCATGATTCAACCGTACGAGCCGTTCCGCCCAATCTCCAGCCCAGGCGCTAGTTGGGAATGAGTGTTGTTCTCAGCAACGAAAATGGGGCGGCAACCGAGAGAATCTCGAGTTGCCGCCCCGTCGTGAAAAGGCTCAGCTTCCCAGCAGCGACACGAGAACCGGGACCAATTCACCGAAGGCGAGGGCGCGGTGGCTCTCGGAATCCTTGACCTGCTGAGGCAACTCGGCAGCCGACACCTCGTGCCCATCCGGCTGGAAGATCGGGTCGTAGCCGAACCCCCCGCCGCCGGCTGGGGTGTGCAGGATGCGCCCCGGCCACTCGCCGGTCACGTGCGACTCGGTGCCGTCGGGCAGCGCGACCGCCGCGACACAGGTGAAGTGGGCGGCACGGTGTTCGTCGGGCATGTCGCTGATCTGCCAGAGCAGCAGCTCCAGGTTCTCGATCGGGTGCTTGGCCGGTCCGGCCCAGCGCGCAGAAAAAATGCCGGGTGACCCGCCGAGCACGTCGACGCAGATTCCCGAGTCGTCGGCGATCGCCGGAAGACCGGTGTGCGCCGCCGCCGCACGCGCCTTGATCAGCGCGTTCTCGGCGAAGGTGGCGCCGTTTTCGACCGGTTCAGGGCCATCGTAGGCGAGCACCTCGACGCCCGGCAGCTGGACGGCGAGAATGCGCCTCAGCTCCTCCACCTTGTGCTGGTTGTGAGTGGCGAGAACGATCTGGGTCATGCCGAGACCGCCAGCGCCTTCTTCTGGAACTCGGTCAGGGTGATTCCACCGGCCAGGGCGAGGTCGAGCAGGGAGTCGAGTTCGCGGCGGTCGAAGGGAGCGCCTTCGGCCGTGCCCTGCACTTCGACGAACAGCCCGCGACCGGTGACGACCACGTTCATGTCGGTTTCGGCGCGTGAATCCTCGGTGTATTCCAGATCGAGCATGGGTACGCCGTCGATGATGCCGACGGAGACGGCAGCCAGGCTGTCGATCAGCGGCTGGGCCTTCTGACCGATGAACTTCTTGCTCCGGCCCCATTCCAAAGCGTCAGCCAGGGCAACGTATGCGCCGGTGATCGCGGCGGTGCGGGTTCCACCGTCGGCCTGCAAGACATCGCAGTCGATGACGATGGTGTTCTCGCCCAGTGCCTTCATGTCGACGACAGCGCGCAGGCTGCGACCGATCAACCGGCTGATCTCGTGCGTACGGCCGCCGATGCGGCCTTTGACCGACTCGCGGTCCATGCGCGAGTTCGTCGAGCGCGGAAGCATCGAGTACTCGGCCGTCACCCAGCCCTTGCCTTTTCCGGCCATCCATCGCGGGACTCCGTTGGTGAATGACGCGGTGCAGAGCACCTTGGTGCGGCCGAAGGAGATCAGTGCCGATCCCTCGGCCTGGGCGCTCCAGCCGCGTTCGATCGTGACGGGGCGCAGCTCGTCGGGGGTGCGGCCATCGGCGCGCAGGATGTCGGTCACGAGTTCTCCTTGAGAGGGGTGGGCAGTGTGGTGGTAGCAAAATTGGCAAGGTCGCCGAGTGCCAGGGAACCGGTCTCGATCAGGTCGACCTGGGAAATTTCCGGACCGATCAATCGGTGGGCGAGGTCGAGAAACTCGTCGGCGCTGGCCCCCGTGGCTTCGTACCGGTAGGTCGGAGCCGACGAGGCGGTGCGGAGAAGCTGCTGGCCGACGAGGATGCGATAGACGTCGTTTGCCGTCTCGGTGTCGCTGGAGACCAGCGAGACTGAATCTCCCATGACGTAGGAGATTGCGCCCTTCAGAAAGGGGTAGTGCGTGCAGCCGAGCACCAGGGTGTCGATGTTCGACTCCTTCAGCGGTGCCAAGTAGGTCTCGGCCACGGCGAGCACCTCGTCACCGGTGGTGACGCCGGCCTCGACGAACTCCACAAAGCGCGGGCAGGCCTGGCTGAACAGGGTGATCTGGGTGGCCGCGGCGAACGCATCGTCGTAGGCGCGCGACTTCACGGTCCCGGCCGTGCCGATGACGCCGATCCGGTTGTTCCGGGTCGTTCCGACGGCGCGGCGCACGGCCGGCTGAATCACCTCGATCACGGGAACGCTGTAGCGCTCCCTGGCGTCCCTGAGCATCGCGGCCGAGGCGGTGTTGCAGGCGATGACAAGCATCTTGACGTCTTGTGCGACGAGATCGTCCAGAACCTGCAAGGCGTAGCCCCGTACATCCGCGATCTTCTTCGGACCGTACGGCGAATGCGCCGTGTCGCCGATATAGAGGATCGATTCGTTCGGCAACTGATCCTTGATCGCCCGAGCGACGGTCAGCCCGCCGACCCCTGAGTCAAAGATCCCAATTGGCGCGTCAGTCACAAGAATCAAGCTTAGTCGGGCAAGCCATCCGGTCTCGAAAGGCTAGGCTTCTTGCGTGACCGAGTCCTCAGCCTTTCGCACCGACCGCTACGAACTCACCATGGTGGATGCGGCAATTCAAAGCGGCACGGCACACCGGGAGTGCATGTTCGAGGCCTTCGCCCGACGTCTTCCCGACGGCCGCCGCTACGGCATCGTCGCCGGCACCGGCCGCCTTCTCGAGCTGATACAGCAGTTCAGATTCACCGACGCCGAGCTCTCATGGCTGCGCGACAACGAGGTAGTGCGCTCCCCCACGTTGGACTGGCTCGCCGACTATTCGTTCAACGGCAGCATATGGGGCTATCGCGAAGGTGAAGCCTATTTTCCGGGCTCGCCGCTCCTCGTCGTCGAAGGCACCTTCGCTGAAGCGGTGATTCTCGAGACACTCATCCTCAGCGTGCTCAACTACGACACGTCGGTCGCCAGTGCGGCGGCCCGCATGGTCTCGGTCAGCCTCGGCCGGCCGATCGCCGAGATGGGTTCCCGCCGCACGAGCGAATTCGGCGCCGTATCAGCGGCCCGCGCCGCCTACATCGCCGGATTCGCCGCAACCAGCAACCTGGAGGCCGGCCGCACCTGGGGAATTCCCACGATGGGCACCGCCGCCCACTCATTCACTCTGCTCCATGACAGCGAAGAGGCCGCTTTCCGCGCTCAGGTCGAAGCGTTCGGAGCGAACACCACCCTACTCGTGGACACGTACGACATCGAGAGCGGCATCGACATGGCGGTGAAGGTGGCGGGCATCCAGCTCGGCGCCATCCGCATCGATTCCGGCGATCTTCCGATCGTCGCGGCCGCTGCCCGGGCTCAGCTCGACGCCCTCGGCGCGGTGAACACCCGCATCACCGTCACGAGCGATCTCGATGAGTACTCGATTGCGGCGCTCTCGGGCGCGCCCGTCGACTCGTTCGGCGTCGGCACCTCGGTCGTCACCGGGTCGGGCGCACCGGCCGCCGGCATGGTCTACAAGCTCGTCGCCCACAAGAACGACGCGGGGGCGTGGATTCCCGTCGCCAAGACGTCAGCGGCGAAGGCCTCGGTCGGCGGGCGCAAGGATGCGGTGCGTCGCCTCGATGCCACAGGCACCGCCCGCGAAGAAATCGTGTTGCTCGGCGACGGTCCGGCCGGCGAGCCAGAGTTCGTCTCAACGAACGGTCTCGAACGCGGGCTACTGGTGCCGCTCATCGCCGATGGCCAGGTCGACGAGCGCTATCTCGGTCACTCCGGCACCGCCCGTGCGCGGGCGCACCATGCGTCGGTGATGCGCGAACTCCCGGTCGATGCGTTCCGGCTGGGACGTGGCGAGCCGGTCATCCCGACTGTCTATCGCTAGGACGCGATTGACGGTGCACACTCCTGCACCAATCATCGGATCGGCCCGAGAGGGTCTCGACAAGCTCGACCACCGAGGAATTCTCCTCCCGATGATTGAGCTTGTCGAGGCCAGATCCGTCTACTCGGCCTTCATCTTTTCGTAGATCGCCTTGCACGACGGGCACACCGGAAACTTCTCCGGGTCACGGCCCGGCAGCCACTTCTTGCCACAGAGCGCGCGCACCGGCTTGCCGGTCAACGCGGATTCCATGATCTTGTTCTTCGGAACGTAGTGCGAAAAACGCTCGTGGTCGCCCGGCTCGATCTGCTCCTGGTTCAGCAGCTCTTCGAGTTCGCGGTCGAGGGTAGACGTGCCGCCGCCAGGCTGCCCGGGGTCTGCGATGCTTGCGCGGAAGTCTTCAGTCATGTCTCAAGTTTAGCGATCAGACCTGAAAGCAACCATCGCAACACCGGGGCGGTGCGACCGGGCGATGCGAGGGGCGACGGCGATCAGGCGCGCAGTGCCGAGGAGAGGATCTCCGGACCGCGACGATCGAAGGTTCGGGAGCCCAGCCACACGCCGAGAACGACGACGACCAGACCGATGCCGATACCGCTGAACAAGGCGACCCGGTGCCAGGACGGGTCGCCCATGATTCCGAGAATCGCAGCGATGATCGCCGGCAGTGAAAGAACGATCGAGCCGAGGAAGGTCAAGGCCTGAATGAGCGCCGACGCACTGTCGGAGGACTGGGGCTGCGCGAACGGGCTGTCCCCCGGCTTCGTGGCCGGATACGGGAACCGCGCCGAGGTGTAGCTCGAGAGACCGATCCCGGTGAGCAGGATGCAGGTGCTGACGCCGAGCATCGAGGGCAGTGCCGACCAGTCCCCGAAGAGTGCGATGCTGATTGCCGAACCGAGACCGATCAACGGGATGCCCACGATAAGCGCCGGGGCCAAGCGGCCGATTCGGTCGGCGAGTCCGCGCGTGCCGGAGACGACGTGGAGCCAGATCGCCGTGCTGTCGTAGGCGACATCGTTGTGCATGGTCCACCCGAGGAACACGCACATGAGCGGAACCGGGAGCAAGGCCAGGTATTGCGTCGGAACCGTGGCGATCGACAGCGGAACGAGCGCGATGATCGGCACGATCGGAATCATGATCAATGACACCCAGTAGCGGGAATCTCTGCCCCAGTAGGTGAAGCTGCGTGCCGCAATGACACCGACCGGGGAATCCGGCAGGCGGTCGAACCAGCCGAGCCCGCCGTAGGCCTTGACCGGGGCTTCGCGACCGGGGGTCACCAGCATCCGTTCAACCAGGTGGGCCCAGGCACGCCAGAGCAGCCAGAGCGTGCCGGCGGCAATGATCAGCTTCAGAAGCGCGGGTCCCCACTCCCCGGTCACAGCGTCGCCGGGAACCGCCCACGCCGCACCGAGTGGGGTCCAGCCCAGAATGCCCGCGAACTCGCTGACCAGGCGAGCACCTGAGGTGCCCCAGTCGATCGACACGAGGAGAACGACGATGGGCGACAGGATGACGAGAAGCAGCACGCCGGCGACGCCCATGAACTCTCGGGAGCGTCGGCTTGAGAGCACGAATGCGCCCACCGCGGTGCTCACTCGTGCCGCTAGAACACAGGTTCCGAGAAGAAGCGCCGCGGAGATGATCGCCAGGATGGTCTCCAGCACGCCATACGACCAGGTCACCACGGTTCCGAGCAGAATGATCGTCAGGGCGAGTGCGGGCACACCGATCAACGCACTGACCGCCAACCCGAAGGACAGGGTGCGGTTCGGGATGCCGAAGAGCGCGAAGGACCGCGGATCCATCGTGTCGTCGATTCCGAACACCAACGGGACCACCAGCGATCCGAGCACAACCAGCGATCCGAGCACGATCAACGAGTCGCGAACAAGTTCGACGTCGCCGACGAACCGCAGGCTKACCAAAACGAGAAACAACACCGCGGCCAAGCCGAGCCCATAGAGCAGCCCGACGATGACGCCGACGACCTGCCACGGGCTCCGCCGAAAGATGTTCGCGAGGAGCCTGAGCTTCAGTCCGAGAAGCTGTGCAACCATTCCATGCCTTCCGCAACCTTGCGCCCGCCGGCAAGTTCCACAAACCGGTCTTCCAGCGACTTCTTACCGCGCACGGCGTCGACGGTTCCCGATGCCAGAACCTGACCCTGCACGATGATCGCGACATGGTCGCAGACGCGCTGGATCATGTCCATGCCGTGGCTGGACAGCAGCACAGTTCCACCGCTCGCCACGTACTTCTGAAGAATCTCGGTCACGTTGACCGCGGAGACCGGGTCGACCGATTCGAACGGTTCGTCGAGCACGAGCACCCGCGGCGAGTGAATCATGGCGCAGGCCAGCGCGATCTTCTTCGTCATACCCGCCGAATAGTCGGCGACGAGGCGGTTCAACGCGTCTTCGAGGCCGAACGCGGCAGCGAGGTCTGCGGAGCGCGTGCGCACCGTGTCGCCGTCGAGGCCGCGCAGCACGCCTGAGTAGTGGAGCAACTGGGCGCCGGTCAACCGGTCGAAGAGTCTCAGCCGGTCGGGGAGCACGCCGATCACGCGCTTCGCCTCGATCGGCTGCGACCAGACGTCGATGCCATGAACCCGGATCGACCCGGCATCAGGACGGAGGAGTCCGGTCACCATCGAGAGCGTCGTGGTCTTGCCGGCGCCGTTCGGGCCGACAATTCCGTAGAACGACCCCGCACGCACCTCCAGGTTGACGCCAGAGACAGCGGTCATCTGGCCGAATCGCTTGACGAGCCCGTCGACGGCGAGCACGACGGGAGCAGGCGCCGATGCCTCGGCGGATGCTCCGGTGGATGTCGAAGTGGACGGGGTAGCAGGGCGCGCGGTCGTGCGCGCGGCTGTTTCACGCTGGGGGGTGGCGGTGCGCGAGCGCGCCGCGGTCTTGGGCGCGGGCGACGGAGGCGTCGCGACGGCACCGCTCGTCGCGGCCGAGGTGGCGGAGGCGCCGTCAGCGGCGGGCGGGTACGACTCGGGAAGAGTGCGACCGACCGGGGTGACAAGCTCCGGCGTCGTCGTTGCGGGAGTGGCGGTGGGAGTCGATGCGGCCGTCACCGTGGGAGATTTCGCGGAAGTGGAACGGGTCGCAGGGGGCTTCCTCGCTGCCGCAGGCTTTCGAGCCGCCGGCGATTTCGCCGCGGGTGCCGCCGGCGATTCAGGGGCGGCCGAAGTGTCTGCCGGTTTCTTCGCCGCAGCAGGCTTCCTTGCTGCTGGTCTCGCCGCCGCTGGTTTCGCTCCGGCGGGCTTCGCCGCAGCAGGCGCGCCAGTCTTGGCTGCGGCCGGTTTGGTCGCGGCCGTCTTTGACGCGGCTCGAGGCGCAGCGGCCTCGGAAGCGCCGGAGTCCGTACCGAGGTCAGTACCGGAATTTGTCGCGGCAGCAGGCGGTGTTGATGTTGGCCGCTTCACGGGAGGCCGTTTCGCTGCAGGCTTCTTCGCGGCAGGTTTCGCTGCGGCGCTCCCTCCTCCTGGCGCGGTGCCAGAGGCACGCTCGCCACTCGTCGGCTTGTCAGGCTCAGGAGTAGGGGGCAAAGAAGTCACCAAGCAAACCTACCAAGCCCCGACGACGCCCGTTGGCGCCCCGCCTCGATCCCGCGTAACCTGTGAAAACCCTCCATGGAGTGTCACGAATTGGACACGTCAAGGCCTTTCACTATGCGTGTTCAGGCAGTCCGGATAGTCTGGCGGAGGCATAACGGTGTGTCTTGATCTGAACTTTTGGGTGAACCCGGAGCGAAATCTTCAGAAATTGAAGCCTCTGCGTTGATCACCCACACCTTTCTTGAGGAGATAATCGTGACCACCCAGGTAGTCATTCTTGCAGCAGGCATGGGAAGCCGACTCGGCCGTTCCCTGCCCAAGCCGCTCACTGAACTCAGCGACGGCCGCACGATCATGGGCCAGCAGTTCGACAACATTGCTCACGCCTTCGGCAACAACGCCAAGGTCACCATCGTTGTCGGCTACAAGCTCGAGCACATCATCGAAGCGTTCCCCCAGGCATCCTTCGTGTACAACGAGCAGTACGACCAGACCAACACGTCGAAGAGCCTGATGCGCGCCTTGCAGGCATCGGGCCCCGGCGGCGTGCTCTGGATGAACGGCGACGTCGTCTTCGACCCGACCATCCTCGACCGCGCCGCAGCAATGATGGCTCGCGACCAGTCGTTCGTGACGGTGAACACCTCGAAGGTCTCTGACGAAGAAGTCAAGTACACGACCAGCGCAGAGGGCTACATCAAGGAACTCTCCAAGACCGTCAAGAACGGACTCGGCGAGGCCGTCGGAATCAACTACATCTCGAGCGCCGACAAGGCGATCCTGCTTCACCACCTCGCGAAGGTCGGCGACCAGGACTACTTCGAGCGTGGCATCGAACTCGCGATCGAGAAGAACCGTCTTCTCGTCGAGCCGGTCGACATCTCCGACCTCTACGCCGTCGAGGTCGACTTCGCCGAAGACCTCGAACGCGCCAACCTCTTCGTCTAGGTTGCACGTCGACCTTCGAAGCGCGCTCTACGATTGACGGTGTGACCACCTACGCCGACGTGCGCCCCGAGCAGCGCACACCGTTCGCGCGGTACCGCCATTCGCTGTGGCTGCTGACCCAGCGCGACCTGCGCGTACGGTACTCAACGTCGCTGCTCGGGTATTTCTGGTCGATTCTCGACCCGTTGGTGATGGCGGGGATCTACTGGTTCGTCTTCACACAGATTTTTCAGCGTTCCGTCGGCGAAGACCCGTACATCATCTTCCTGCTCACCGCGCTGCTGCCGTGGATGTGGTTCAACGGCGCCGTTTCAGACTCCACTCGCGCATTCCTGCGTGAGTCGAAGCTCATCCGGTCGACCCGCATCCCACGCACCATCTGGGTGAACCGGCTTGTGCTCTCGAAGGGCATCGAGTTTCTGGCCTCGCTGCCGGTGCTTGCGCTTTTCGCGGTGATCTACCAGGCGCCGCTCAACATCAACGCGATCTTCTTTCCGCTCGCCATTATCATCCAGGCCATTCTGACCGCCGGGGTCGGCTTGATCGTCGCCCCGCTCGTCGTGTTCTTCCGCGACCTCGAGCGCGCAGTGAAGCTGGTGCTGCGGTTCCTCTTCTACGCCTCCCCCATCATCTACGCCACCACTGATCTGCCGCCGGAATTGCACTTCTGGGCAGCGTTCAACCCGCTCAGTGGCATCTTCAGCCTGTACCGTTCCGCGTTCTTCCCCGAACAGCTCGACTGGTTCACCGTCGGCGTCGGCGCCGCAGTCTCCGTCGCAATCCTGGCGCTCGGGATCTTCGTCTTCACACGCACCGAGCGCGCAGTTCTGAAGGAGATCTAGTGACCTCGCCTGTCATCGCTTTGACGGATGTCGGCATCCGGTTCCGACGCAATCGACGCAGTCGTCGCACGTTCAAAGATCTCTTCGCGAGCCGCAAACGTCGCAGCCGTCCCGGCGAGTTCTGGGCTTTGCGCTCGGTCTCATTCAGCGTGCAGCCCGGCGAGGCGATCGGCGTCGTCGGCCGAAACGGCCAGGGTAAGTCGACGCTGCTCAAACTCGTCACGGGCGTCGTTCTCCCCGACGAGGGAACTGTCAATGTCAAGGAGGGAGTCGCGCCCCTGATCGAGATCACCGGCGGCTTCGTCGATGACCTCAGCGTGCGCGACAACGTCTATCTGACCGCCGGCCTGCATGGGATGACCCGCAAGCAGATCGCGGACCGTTTCGACGAGATCATCGAGTTCGCGGAGATCCGCGACTTCATCGACACTCCGTACAAGCATCTCTCCAGCGGCATGAAGGTGCGCATCGCCTTCGCCGTGATCTCTCGGCTCGAGGAGCCGATCATCCTCGTCGACGAGGTGTTGGCTGTCGGCGACAAGGCATTTCGCGAGAAGTGCTACCGCCGCATTGAAGAACTCCTCGCCGGCGGGCGCACACTTTTCATTGTCTCCCACAACGAACGCGACCTCCGCCGGTTCTGCACCCGCGGGCTCTACCTCGATAAAGGCGCCCTTGTGCTCGACGGTCCGATCGACGACGTTCTCGCGCGCTACAACCTGGAATACGGCGTCACTGCGCGCTGACTCCGCCGCCTGACCTGTCGGTGGGCTGGCCCGATCAAGCATTCTCTTTGCGGAATGTACGGGTTCCGACAAAGAGTCCTGCCGCGAAAAGTACGAGGGTCCAGAAGACTCCCCAGAACACGGTGATGTTCCAGAACTCCCCTGCGAACAGTTCGCGGATCGCATTCACGATGTACTTGGTCGGCATGAAATCGCTCAGCGTGACCAGCCACTGCGGAGCACCGGTCTCAGTGCTGATTGGCAACAGGATGCCCGAGAGCAGCAGCACCGGAAGCGCGATGCTATTCAGAATGGGCGCGAGCACGTCCTCACTCTTGGTGGTCAGAGCCAGCGCATTCGACGCCGCCGAGCAGGCTCCGCCGAGCAGCATCGTGAGTAGCAAGCCAAGGGCCATTCCTTCGAGCGACCCGGTCAGACCGAAAAGGAAGGCCAGCGCGATCAACAACACTCCCTGCACGAACAGGAGCACCACGTCGCGCAGGATGCGCCCGAGAAGCAACGCTGTGCGGCTCGCCGGCGTCACCCGCTCCGCTTCGATCACTCCTTCACGCCACTCGGCGATGAGGCCGAACCCGGCGAACAACGCCCCGAACAGTCCCAATTGCACGAGCAGGCCGGGCACGAAGAATGTGTACGCGTTCGCGACGCCGATCTGCTGTGCGAGCGGCGTCAACAGCGGCCCGAAGAGTGCGAGGTAGAGCACTGGTTGGGCGAGCCCGATGATCACCCAGGCCGGATTTCGTAGGTTGAGGCGCATCTGACGGCGAAAGATGATCCCGGTTTCGGTGGCGAAGAGCATGGCATGTTCCGTTCAGGCGTCTTCGCGCAGGGAGCGCCCGGTCACGGTGAGGAAGACGTCGTCGAGGGTTGGGCGACGCACTTCGATGGATTCCAACGCAACGCCGGCCGCATCCAGCTCACGCAGCAGTCCGGGCAGTTCGGCTCCGGCGCTCGGAACACGCCGACTGACGATGTTTCCCTCGCTGGTGACGACCGCGTCGCCGACAACTCGACCAAGCCGCTCGGCGGCGACAGCCGCATGGGCCGGGTTGCTCAGCACCAATTCGATCAGATCGCCCGAGATCTGGCGCTTGAGCGCATCCGGCGTGTCGCTGGCCACGATGACCCCGCGATCGATCACCAGCACCCGGTCGCACAGCGCATCGGCCTCATCGAGATAGTGGGTCGTCAGAAAGATCGTGCTCCCCTGCTGGGTGCGGAGGGCCGAGATGTGTTCCCACAGGTTCGCGCGTGCCTGCGGGTCGAGTCCGGTTGTCGGCTCGTCGAGAAAGATCAGTTTCGGATCGTGCACGAGACCCATCGCGATGTCGAGACGTCGGCGCTGACCGCCCGACAAGGTCTTGGGTTGCCGTGTCCACATGCCGCCCAGATCAAGCTGCTCGAAAAGCTCCTTGCCTCGTTGAGTCGCCTGGTCACGCGGGATCCCGTAGAGGAGACCATGGTCGACGACCTCTTCGCCGGCCCGCGCCTCGCTTCCGGTCGATCCACTCTGTGAGACGTAGCCGATGCTGCGGCGCACCGCTACCGGGTCGCGGGCCACATCAAAACCGGCCACCGTCGCGCTTCCGGCCGTGGGTTTCAACAGCGTGTTGAGCATGCGCAGTGTTGTTGTCTTTCCGGCGCCGTTGGGGCCGAGAAAACCCACGATCTCGCCTTCTTCGACGTCGAGGTCGACGCCGGCGACCGCCGTCACGGAGATGCGTTCTCGCCCGCGGCGGGTGTTGAATGTTCGGGCAAGTCCTCTGGCGTGAATCATCCGTCGCTCCAATCTCGTCGGTAGCGGCCCGTTCAGGCGCCGATCAGCAGCAGTACGTGGTACATCACATAGACCGGCCAGACCACGGCTTGAAGCAAACCGAGGATGACGGCCCAGAAGGATCCGTCCGAAATCGAAATGAAGTAGATCGCGGCCCCGACATACGCCAAGAGGAAGATGAAGCCCCACGGCCCTTCCCGCACGATCATCCGTGTCCGGCCATCCGTTGTCATCTGATCCTCCGCCCGAGCGCGTTTCGTCCGACTGCTCCGACGGCACAAGGCTAGCTTCGGTACTCGCGGTGCGATACCCCACACCTTCACTGTGATGGCCTCACGTCGACGCCCCACAGTCCCAGGCAGGAGGTTCGCCGAGCATCTAAGCTCGAACCATGGCCAGGAAACCGAAGCCGATCGTCTCCCCAACCGGCGGCACCCCGCAGGGCGGGCAGCTGCCCCCGCGCGTCGTCACGGGCATCGACCGGGTGATGGCGATCCACCGGCCCGTGGTGCTCGCGCATATTCGCAGCATCCGTCGCCGCAACCCCGACGCAAGCCCTGCGCAACTCATTCGCATTCTCGAACGTCGCTACCTCGCCGCCGTCACCACGGGTGGCGCGGCGGTCGGCGCGAGCGCGATCATTCCCGGCGTCGGCACCGGCGTCACCCTGATCCTGTCCGGCGTTGAGACCGCCGGTTTTCTCGAGGCCACCGCCCTCTTCGCACAATCGGTGAGCGAGGTTCACGGTATCGCGGTGGAGGACCCCGACCGGGCGCGCGCACTGGTGATGACGATGATGCTCGGCCGCGAAGGATCAGACCTGGTACGGCAACTGGCCGGACAAGCGACGGGCCGGGGCATCGGTCTCAACGCCTACTGGGGCGAGCTCGTGGCCACCAGCATCCCCCGCGCGATCATGGGACCCTTGACCGACAAGCTGAAGAGCTCGTTCATTCGCCAGTTCGCCGCGCGCGGCAGTGCGAGCTTCATCGGCAAAGCAGTGCCGTTCGGCGTCGGTGCGGTCATCGGCGGCGCCGGCAATCACATTCTGGGCAAACGAGTTCTGCATTCCTCGCGACTCGCGTTCGGGCAGGTTCCGCCCTATTTCCGGCCCGAACTCGAACCAATCGTACGCACCGTCACCGTGCGGAACGCCGCGACCCTGCGCATCGTGCGGATCAGCAGCGGAGCTCGAGCCGTGCTGCCACGGATGGTGCCACCCACGCTACGCCGGGGACCGCGCGGCGCACCCGCGCCACAGGATCCCGCTGAATCCGCCTGACCGGATCGGTTAAACCGGCTCTCCGTCCGGTTCTTTCTCGAGCTCGTCGATCTCCCCGTCTGCCGCGTGAATCGCGGCGAAGCGATCCCACTCGTTGAACAGGTGTTGCACGGCACCGTGGAACCGAGTTGTCGCTGCGCCCGGCGTCGGATCGCCGAAGTAGCGTTCGACCCACATCGCGAGCCTGGCCTCTGCCGTCTTATCGTGGGTGAGTTTCTCCAGCGCATCGACGACCTGTGACGCATCGTCGGCCAGCAACCATTCGCAGTCAGACAGGTATCCCCCGGTGTCGATCTGCGCCTCGGGGTTTGCCGGCCGTGTGATCATCAGCGGCTTTCCGGCGGCGAGACGGTCGTAGACCATTGCCGAGATGTCGACGATTGCGACATCCGCTGCAGAAAGTTGCCAGCCGAGATCTGCCCCGGTGTCGTAAATGTGTTGCGCCGAGGCGTCTCGCGCGTTGGCGGCGGCGATCGCCTGGACGATGCGCTTGTTCGCGACGCCATATTCGTGGTCGACGACACCGCTGCGGGGGTGCGGGCGATAGATGACACGGTGGCGGCCGGTCTTCAGCAGAGCCGTCACCAACGCGACACCGTGCGTGGCGATGGAACCATAGGCCGCCGCAGACCGGTCACCCTCCCAGGTCGGCGCATAGAGCACCACCTCGCGGTCGTCGGGCGTGTAGGGCAACTCGCCGCTGTAGTAGTCGGCCTGCGGGCGGCCGATCTTCAGCGCGCGCTTGTCGAAGTCGTAGTCCCAGAGCACCTTGTCGAGGCGGCTGAGCGCCGCGTCGCCGGCGACGAAGGCATAGTCGTACGCCTTGAACTGGTTGGTGGTCATGTACATTTTGTCGCTCTCACCGTGGTTGATGAAAACGTGCCAGCGGCGCCCGTAGCGCATCATCTGAAAATTCTTGGCGTTCTGATTGACGTAGAACACGATGCGAATGTCTTGCTCGGCTATGACCTGTTCGAGGTCTGTCACCTTGCGCACGAACGCAACCGGGACCGGCGATTCGGCCATCAGATTGAGCGTGCCGCCGCCGGTGCGACTCAAGATCACGACCGGCCAGGTCTCAGCGAGCTTGGCGAGCGGTTTGTACCACTGGCGCATCTGGTAGAGATTGACCGGGCCGTCGGCGAAATAGACGGCGATTTTGAAGTGATGTGGCGGAAGCGGAGCCTGGACAGCGAGCCGGCTGGTCAGGATTCCCTTCGCTTTGCGCGACGCCGAGACGTCCTTGACCAGTTTGATTGCCAGCCTGACGTCTCTCTGAATACCCACTCGTCAAGCCTACAGATTTCATCTGGTGCGCCTTCGCACAATGTGCCCCGAACGGGCTCAGCCGTAGCGAATCGTTAGACGATCGGCGGCCGACCGGCCAGGGCCATCCGCCAGATGGTGCGGGCCGACATCGGCGTTCGCATGCCGGGATCTTCGCGCCAGCCCTCCCGCCATCCGCCGAACCAGGCCGACAGTGCAGACCGGTTGCGGGCCCAACGCAGAATCTGGATCCCGGTCCACGAGCCGACATAGAGGGGAACGAACAGAGCGGGCAGATTGCGACGGGCCAACCAGACCCGGTTGCGCGCGTTGAGGCGGTAGTAGTCGGCGTGGCGCGTGGGCTGAATCACCGGGTGATTCGCTTCGAGATCCCCGGCATACCAGGCGCGCAGGCCCTGGTCCCAGACCCGCCAGGCCAGCTCGATGCCTTCGTGCGCGTAGAAGAATGGCTCGGCCCAGCCTCCCGTCGCGTCGAACACCCCGCGGGGCAGGATGACAGCGCCTTCCCAGACAGAGAAGACGGGGCTGGAGTGCGTGGCATCACCCTTGCGAATGCGGGGAATCCACCGGCGCGGCGAGGTGATGCCGGTCGGATCGACGACACGCGGCTGCAGCAAACCGATCGAGGGGTCGTTCTTCAGCGTGGCGATCGCGTCACGTAGGAAATGCGGGTCGGGAATGCTGGCGTCGTCATCGAGAAAGAAGAGATACTCCCCGGTGACCTTCGCGACTCCGCGATTGCGGCCGGCCGGGATGCCGAGGTTCACCGGCAGCGCGAGCGCGGCGACTCCTTCAGGAAGCCCGGTCGGCTCCCAGCCGTTGCCGACGCAGACGATGTCGAGCTCGACATCCTGCTGGGCAAGAATGCTGCGGATGCCCCGCTCGAGGTCGTCGGGACGGGTGCCTTGGGTGAGCACCACGACGCCGACCGTCGGCAGTGGCGGGCCTGCGGAGGCCGGGCCGCCGAGGCTAGGAGCGGACACGCTTCGACGCCATGATTGCAATGAAATGCCCGACGAGTGCCAGGAAGGCGAGCGGAACGAGCACGATGAGCACGATCCGGTCGACGAGGGGTTCCCCGAAGATCAAGCCGACCACCGCTGAAGCGAAGATCACCATGGTGAGTTCGACCGAGTGGTAGAGGCGGTGGAACGGCACGAAACGCGCGAAGCGGCGGGCCCGCGCGAGCAGGCTCGACGTCGGTGCCTTCTCGCCGTGGGTGTCGGCAAGCTTGACCAGGCCCGCGTTGGCCCTGGCCACATGCACCATGTCGTTGAGTGCCTTGTTCAGAACGATCAGTAGCGCGAGCAGCAGCCCGAGCGTCGTCCAGAGAAAATCGGCCGGCGCTTCGAACGGGTAGGCGGCAACCCGGATGCCGAAGGCGATCGGGATCAACGCCTCCGTCGTGTAGTGACCGACCTTGTCGAGAAACACACCGGCCGGCGAGGAGGTCTTGCGCCACCGGGCGACTTCGCCGTCGCAGCAGTCGACCAGCATCTGCAGCTGGCCAAGCACCAAGGCCAGTACCGCACCCCAGATCCCGGGAATGAGCAAGGCGGCGGCTGTGGACCAGCCGACGAGGATCATCAGCCCGGTCACGCCGTTCGCCGAGATGCGCGTCTTCAGCAGTATCCAGGTGAGATAGGGCGACAGGTCGCGCAGGTAGAGCGAGGCCGTCCAGTGCTCGGCGTTCGCACGCATCCGTACCTCGGGCGGCTGGGTGACGGCGCGAAGTTCGGCAAGCGATCTGGGACGGGAATCCGCCGGTGTACCTGGCTGCATAGTTATCTTCCCGTGTGTGCCGTGATGTTGCTGGTGAGCTTCAGATATCCGAGAACGAACCCGATGCCCCAGCAAAAATGAATGCACGGCAAGACTATGAGAAACCAGAGCGAGGAACGAAACCCGTCAGGGCGCGTAACCAGAATTGTCGCAATGATCACGAAGACAAGGTAGACCGCTGGAACTACGAATCCCAGCAACAACCACGGCGTAGCGCCCAGGGCAGCCTGCACAATTCCAGCGATTCCGAGCAGCAGACCCAGCATTGTGCCGACGACCATGACCGGCGGCACGAAGTAGCGCAGGCCGTTCGAGGCCGGAAAACGGCGGGCCAATTCGCCACGCCAGAGCCCCGTCGAGAGCATCTGCCTGGCGAGCCGGGACAGGCTGGGCCGCGGGCGATAGAGCACTTTCAGCGCGGGGGTGAACCAGACGGTGCCTCCGGCCTCGCGCAGGCGGCGGTTGAGTTCCCAATCCTGGCCGCGCTTGATGCTCTCATCGAAAAGTCCGACCGTGAGAATGCTCTCGCGGCGGAAGCAGCCGAGGTAGACGGTGTCTGCTTTGCCTTCCGCTCCCCCGACATGGAACGGCGTTCCACCGAGTCCGACGCGGGTGCCGTAGGCGCGTGCCACCGCCTTCTGAAAGGGATGCTCGCCCCGGGCGTCCATGATGCCGCCAACGTTATCGGCGCCGGTACGCTGCAGCGTCTCGACGGCAATCCGGGCGTAGTCGCGCGGGAGCACCGAGTGAGCGTCAACTCGAATCACCACCGGGTAAACGGAGGCGCGAATTGCGGTGTTCAGGCCGGCGGGAGTCGAGCCGATCTCATTGGGGACGACGCGGATGCGTGGATCGACCGCTGCCATCTCTTCGACGAGTTCGGTCGTGCCGTCGATGCTCGGACCGAGGGCCAGAGTGACCTCGAACGGGCCGTCGTAGTCCTGGTTCAGAAGGCTGTTCACTGCGGCACGCACGTGAGTCACTTCATTGAGCACCGGCATCACATAGGAGACGCCAATGAGCGGTTCGTCTCCGGTTCGGTGCAACTGGTCTGCCATATTTCCATTCGTCTTAAAGTCGATTGAGCCTATCAGGCACGACTTTTGAAGCTGCCGGATCCGCCTGCATCGCGGGCACACCAAAAATGCCTCTGCGCCGCCGGTCGAAACCGGCGGCGCAGAAGCGAGGAAGGATCAGGCGCTGAGCTGGACTAGCTCGACAGTGATCCGAGTGTGACGGAGATCGTCGTTGCCTTGCCATCACGCACGTAGGTGAGTTCGGCCTTCGACCCGGCAGCCTGGGCCCGCACCTGAGCGGTGAGGTCTGTCGCATCGGTGATCGGCACACCGTTGAAGTTGGTGATGATGTCACCCTTCTGCAGTCCGGCCGAGGCGGCAGGCCCACCATCGGTGACGGCGCTCACCAGAGCACCGACCGTCGTGCTGCTTTCGACACTTGCCGCGTCGCCGACGCTGGCGCCGAGCAGGCCGTGAGTTGCCGCGCCGCTCTTGATCAACTCTTCGGAGATGCGCTTAGCGAGGTCGGAAGGAAGTGCGAAACCGACGCCGATACTTCCGGAAGCTGTAGAACTGCCCGAACTCGCGTTGGCGATCGCTACGTTGATGCCGATCAACTCGCCCTTGCTGTTGAGCAGGGCCCCACCGGAGTTGCCGGGGTTGATCGAGGCATCCGTCTGGATCACGGGCAGCGAAATGCTGGTGCTGGCCGCGGTCGGCTGCTGGCTTCCGTTGCCGTTGTCGAAGTAGTAATCGAACGGGCCGCCGCCGTTTTGCGGGGTGGGGGTCGTCGTGTCGGGCGAGGTCGGCGCGGCTGACGATGCAACGGTGATGCTGCGGTTCAGCGCACTGACGATTCCGGTCGTGACGGTGCCGGACAGGCCGAGCGGAGCGCCAATGGCGACCGTCGAGTCACCGACGTTGAGCTTGCTCGAGTCGGCCCAGGCGATCGGCGTCAGTCCTGAGGCTCCGGTCAGCTTGATCACGGCGAGGTCGGTGGTCGGGTCGGTACCGATGAGCTTGGCGTCGTAGATCGTGCCGTCTTGGGCCGTGACCTTGATCGTTCCGTCGGCGGAGGCGCCATCCAGAGTCACCACGTGGGTGTTGGTCAGAATGTAGCCGTCTTCGGTGAGAATCACACCGGATCCGGTGCCGCCTGCGTTCGAGGTCGACACGTTGATCGTGACAACGCTCGGCGATGCTTTTGCTGCGACTGCCGTCACTTCGTTGACGCTCTGGGTGTTGTTCACGACGACGTTCTGGGCGCCCTGTGACTGGCTCGCCGGAACGGAGTTGCTCTGGTTGCTGCCGGTCAGCGCAACAACGCCGGCACCCGATGCGCCACCGAGGATCGCTCCAATGGCGAGAGCGGCGATGACCGTCGCGGTTCCCTTGCGGCGGGCCGGGTCCTTCTTCTTCAGCGGAGGAATCGGCTCTGTCGGGTAGCCGTTCTCCGTGGCGTAGGCGGGGACGCCGTTCGCGTCGGGTGCTCCGGCATAGAGCGGGCGGCCGAAGGCGTCGGTCGGGTAGGCGGAGGTTGCTCCGGTCGGGGCAGCGGGCGGGGCCGGGTGGCCGGATGCTACGGGCTGGCCGGATGCTACTGGCTGAGCCGGCTGGGATGCGTGAGCCGACTGCGCGGGGTAGGCGGCAGGCGCGGCGGTGTGCGGCGCGGCTGCTGCCGGGGTGACCGGGGGGACAGAGGCGGCCGGGGCGGCAGGCTGCACCGCGGGGGCTTCAGTCTGGGCAGCGGGAACTTCAGGGGTCGGTGCCGGCGTCGGTGCCGGGGTCTGCGCGACGGGGACAGCTGGGACGACAGGTGTCTCAGGAGCTGCGGGGGTTGCCGCAGCAGGGGCTGCCGCTGCGGGCTGAGCTGCAACGGGCTGTGCTGCTACGGGCTGGGCTGCTACGGGCTGGGCCGCCTCGGGGGCGGCTGGTTCTGCTGCAACGGGCTGAGCTGCAGCGGGTACCACTGCTTCGCCGGCCGAGTTGACTTCGACGGCACCGGCGTCGCTCTGGGCAACTGCGTCGCCCTGCGTTTCGGGGGTGGTGCCTGATTCGTTGGTGCTGTCGGTCATGGGGTGCTCCTTCCAAGCGTTGATAGCTTCGCCCTCGAACCTGAACGTTTTATATGCGAGGACTGAGAGCATTCAATGGCGAAGCCGTGACCTTGCTTGGGGTCGTGACGGGTCGTGCGATTCAGCAGCCTGGGCCGCGTGGATCGGCCTGACACTCGTCGTTCACGAGCACCGTCTTGGCCTGTCCGGCAACCGCTGTGAACGGATCAGCCGATACCGCCAGAGTACCGGCAATCCCTTGCCATGAGCGGCCGGCGAACCGATACTCCGCTGTGTAAATCACGGTTCCGACGATGACGAATGATCCGGATTCCGCAAAACGATGACTTGTCACCGTGTCGGAGAACTCGGGCAAACCTTGGTCGCCCCAGGTCGATCCGCCGGTGGCCGAGGTCGCCGTCGTGCCATCGCCGAAACTCCACCGATAGCCGACCGGTGTGAATCGAACGTCGGCCGGGAACCCGAGGAGCTGTCCAGATTGGGTGTGTGCCGATGCCCGAGCCATGAAGTTCGCGGGGAGGCCGACCACCGCCCAGCCGTTTGGCTCCATACCGGTGGAGGTCTTGGCCGGAGTGAAGTTCACCAGGTCACTGATGCTCACCGTGAAATTCGGATCGCACGGCGAGTTCGGGATGCAATTGATCACATAGTCCTCGCGATCAATGGCGTCGGGCGCGCCGATTGTGCCGGCATTTCCACCGAGATCGTTGGGCCCGGCGCTCTCATCGGGTTCAGAGTTCTCGTTGCCGGATCCATTCGAACCGGACTCGATGCCGGCCGAGACGTCGACGCCGCCGCCGTTGATCGAGCCGTTTGACTCGGGAGGGTTCTGACAGTTGCCTAGGGAAGCGCCCCAGCCAACGCAAGACTCATTCCGATCGGCGGCAGCAGCGAAGCTGATACCAGGGATGCCAACCGCCACCACACTGACAACAATCGTCCCTAACAGAAGTTCTCGCCAAGCCATGATTCAGATCTTTCGACGAGTAGCCGTGAACGGCCATCGGAATGAATGAAGTGCACTTCAAGTGGAAGTCGGTCAACTCGATCAGCCGGGACCCTACTCGCACCATTCGAGTCGACTACGTCTGTGTTAGAAACGTCCAAACAGAGATAAGCGGTAAGGGTTCCGCCGTCTGAATCAAGTTCCTGAATAGTCATCGAATCGAATCGCAGTTCGCCAAGCCCTCGGAGCCCCAAATCCGCCAGTCCTGTGAACGACTCCAACTCGGCCTCGAGAGCCTGCCCGGTCGCAAACTCCTTCATCCGATTCGGGTCCTCTCCACCTTGCTGTGCAATCGCACTGGACATCACCTGGTACGCGGCATACGCCTCCGTCGCCGCGGCGAGCGCCTCCTCATCAGAGGCAAAGACCGGTTCCGCAGCCGACGGCGATTCTGAGGGAACGGGATCCGGGGCCGACGCGCATCCGCTCAACACCAACGCCGCGGCGACAAGGAGCAGTCCGGTGCGGGCACGCACAGCGTCAGCAGCGGTGTGACGGCCCCCACTCACAGTGCGCATGCCGACACGTTAGGGCAGATCGGCACCCACAGGTGCAAACTATCCACAGGTTGTGCGAGGTCTGTCGACCTCTCCCCCGCGTCCGCACACCTCAGCCTCGAGGAATGTCGTAGCTTTGAGGGCATGCAGGTTGCGAAATGACGATTACCGGCGCTTGGCAGCGCACCGCCCGCGGAGCCGGTTTGCTCGCCGCCGACGGCAGCGTGACCGCCAGCATCTTCGCCGAGATGAGTGCGCTTGCCGGGCGCACCGGGTCGATCAACCTCGGTCAGGGGTTTCCTGACGAAGACGGACCGGCCGAGGTGCTCGACGCCGCGCGCCAGGCTATCTCCGACGGAGTGAACCAGTACCCGCCCGGACGCGGCGATCCGATCCTGCTTGACGCCATCTCCCGCCACCAGCAGCGCTTCTACGGACTCGCGGTCGACCCGGCTACCGAGATCCTGGTCACCGCCGGCGCGACCGAGGCGTTGGCGGCGACGATCCTCGCACTGCTCGAACCAGGCGACGAAGTCGTGACGTTCGAACCGTTCTACGACGCCTACGGCGGCCTGATCGCGCTGGGCGGCGGCATCCACCGCACCGTGCCCCTGCACTCCCCCAGCTTTCAGCCCGATGAGAGCGAACTGCGGGCGGCGATCACCGACCGCACTCGTCTCATCCTCATCAACAACCCGCATAACCCAACGGGCACCGTCTTCAGCGCCGAGACTCTCGCGCTCATTGTCGACCTCGCGCACCGTCACAACGCGCTCATCGTCACCGATGAGGTCTACGAGCACCTCACGTTCGGCGTTCCGCACATCCCAATCACGACCTTGCCCGGCGCTGCCGAACGCACGATCACCATCTCGTCGGCGGGCAAGACGTTCAACACGACGGGGTGGAAGATCGGTTGGCTGAGCGCTCCGGCGCCGATCGTGACCGCGATTCTCGCCGTCAAGCAGTTCCTCAGCTATGTGAATGGGGCGCCGTTTCAGCCGGCGATCGCCCGCGGACTCGATTTGCCCGACACCTTCTACTCCGGCATCGCGGCAGACCTGGCCGCCAAGCGGGATCTGCTCGCCACCGGCCTGCGCGCCGCGGGTTTTGAGATCACGGTACCGCAGGGCTCCTACTTCATCGTGGCGGATGCCCAGAGCCTCGGCTACGCAGAAGGCGCCGAGTTCTGCCGCGCACTGCCCGAGCTCGCCGGCGTTGTCGGGGTACCGCTGAGTGCGTTCACCTCGCCCGACCACCGTCACCGCTACGCGTCGCTCGTGCGTTTCGCCTATTGCAAGCGGGTTGAGGTCTTGGAGCAGGCTGCGCTGCAGCTCGCCGCACTCTCGGCGCGCTGAACGCAAGGGAGGAGATTCTGCGACACACCGATCACGACCGGCGGGTCAGGTCGGCGTGTCGCAGAATCTCCTCCTTTACATAGCGCGCCCACACGGGATCACCACGTGCGCACTTGAGTCAGCGAACCACCGAAGTCAGCGCGGGACCACCGTGAATCGACGCAGGGCCAGGGCCGGGTTGATCGCCCGCACGGCGCTGATGCGCTCCGCCGACACCCAGGCGATGCCGATGTCTGTGATCTCGCCGACGGTGGCGAGCTCGACACCCATCGGATCGACGATCATGCTGTTGCCCACGCCCACCGGCGGCGTGTGATCGGCCGCCGCGACATAGATCGTGTTCTCCAACGCGCGCGCGGTCACGAGCGTGCGCCAGTGATGTTCCTTGAGCGGGCCACGCACCCACTCGGCGGGAATGAGCACGACGTCAGCGCCGGCATCCACCAGTCGCCGGGTGACTTCGGGAAAACGGATGTCGTAACAGGTCTGCAACCCGATCGTCAGACCGTGAACGGTGAAGGTCTCCGGTTGCTCGATCTCACCGGCAACGACCCAGTTCGACTCCCGGTCGCCGAAGGCGTCATACAGGTGAAGCTTGCGATAGGTGGCGATCAGGAGCCCGTCGGGCGATACGGCGACAAGCGTGTTCGAGAAACGGGCCGGGTCGCTCGTCGCCTCGAGCATTCCGGCGACGACGAAGATTCCAAGGTCGCGGGCCATGTCAGTCATTGCGGTGACGAAACTGCCGTCGAGCGACTGCGCAGCGGTGACGAACGCGGGGCCGAGTGTCGGTTCGAAGAACGCTGAATACTCGGGAAACACGGCGAGCGCAGCACCCCGCGAAGCGGCGAGCGCAGCCAATCGACGCATCTCGCTGAGATTTGCTGCCTCATCGGCACCCGGCCGAAACTGGCAGACGGCGATACCGACAGGCGTGGGAGCCTCCGAGGTGTGAGTTTCGACCATGTCGTCAGCCTATCGGCGCGCTGCCCGTGCGCCTCCGGGTCGACGATTGCCCGCGCAACGACTGCCCACGGTCGGCGGTATCCCCGCGATGACGCACCGCGCTGCCGGGCAGTGCTGCGCCAGGAGGCTGACACAATCGATCGCGTGTGAGAAAGTTGCACGTGCCGCGATCTCCGTTCAGAATCGGCGAGGGCGGCTGATCGGCGACTTGTGCCGGAAGAGCTCTGAAGGGTGCTGCAATGAAGATCCTGGTCGTTGAAGACGATGAGCAGATGGGCTCACTGATTGAACGCGGTCTGACCGCCGAGGGCTATGAGGTCCACCGGGTCGCCAGCGGCATGGATGCGTTGATCGCGGTCGCCCACGAAGACTTCAACCTGGCGGCCGTCGACGTGATGCTCCCGCAGATGTCAGGATTCGAGCTGTGCCGCCGCATCCGGGAGACCGGCAACACCATGCCGGTGCTACTCCTCACCGCACGTGACACCGTCGAAGACCGGGTATTCGGCCTCGACAGCGGCGCAGACGACTACTTGACCAAACCGTTCGCCTTCGCCGAGCTCACCGCTCGAGTGCGCGCGCTTCTACGGCGGCAGTCGATGGGAGCGCAGCTCACCCTGGAACTCGGAAACCTCGTGCTCGATTCTCGAGACCTTCGGGTGAGCGTGGCCGGTCACACCGTTGCCATGAGCCCCAAGGAGTTCGCGCTGCTTCGGCTGCTCTGCGGCCGCGCCGGCGGGGTTGTCGACAGGGCAACGATCCTCGAGGAGATCTGGGACGGCACCCTGCACATCGACCCGAATATCGTCGACCAGTACATCAGTTACCTGCGTCGCAAGATCGACTCGTCTGTGGCCGGAATCCGCATTGTGACCGTTCGCGGCACCGGCTACACCGTGGAGTTGACGGAATGAGACGCCTGCCCGGGCTGTCCATCCGGGCACGAATCACCCTCGGGAGTCTCTTCATCGCGGCGGTGCTGTTCAGTACGGCCGCGTTCTTTTTCCGCCTCGAGGTGCAGTCGATCCTCGCCGAGACCACCGCGAGCCTGCTGAAGAGCGACGCGGCACCCATCGTCTCGGGCCTCCTCGCCGCGCCGGGCTCGACAGTCGAAGTTCCCGGCGAAGGCCAGCTCGTCGCCGTGGTGGATCCGACCGGCCTCGTTCAAGAGTCGACCTTGCCGCTCAGCCTTGCCTCGCACACGAAAATGCTGGCCCAGCTCGAGGGACCGCCGCGCGAGATTCAAGCAGGACACTCCACTTACCTGGTGATGGCGACCCCGGTCGAGACGACCGACGGCACCTGGACCATCGTGACTGCACGCAATCAAGAAGCCCTCGCCTTGCTTCTCGACGAACTCACCGGCGTTCTGCTCACCGGCACCATCGTATTGATTGGCGGCTTTGGTATCGCCTCCTGGCTGCTCACCGGCGCCGCACTGCGCCCGGTGAACCGGCTGCGCGAGGAGGCCGAGAGTTTGAGCGAGGTCGGCGCATCCGCTCAGCTGCCCGTGCCGGCCGGGCGTGACGAGGTCAGCCAGCTGGCCGTGACGCTCAACGCTTTCATCGAGCGGCTGCGTCGCGGCGTCGACCGTGAGAAGCAGGTCGTGTCGGATGCCAGTCACGAGTTGCGCACACCACTGGCCGTCTTGAAGACCCAGCTCGAGTTGGCGCATCTGGACTCCGGCAATGCCCCGGCGCTGCTGAGGGACATCGACGAGGCGTCGGTCACCGTCGACAGGCTCTCCCGGCTGGCCACGAACTTGCTCGAACTCTCGAAACTGGAGAGTGATCAGGCTCCGACAGAGACCGATTGGAACGGGCTGGTCGCCGAGGTGATGGGCTCCGTCGACCGTGCGCGAATGACCCGAAATTTTCGCGAACTCGAGATCGAATTTGAGATCGCCGGCGACGATACAGACGGACGCTACACGCTCTCCCGCACCAATATGGGTCAGCTCGTCGACAACCTGATCACCAACTCCCTCGTCGCGCTGGGCTCGAGCGGAACCGTGACGGTCAGCTTGTCCAGGCAGGGCGACGTCGCTGTGGCGCGCGTCGTCGACACCGGGCCCGGCATGCCCGAAGAGTTTCTTGCCGTGGCCTTCGACCGGTTCTCACGCACCGACGACTCCCGCGCGAGCGGTTCGGGTGGGTCGGGGCTCGGCCTGGCTGTGGTTCACGCGATCGTCGAACGTGCCGGCGGCACCATCTCGGTCTCGAACACGGGAACAGGGTTGGCCGTCGAGGCGCGTCTCCCCCGGCATCGGGGCTGATCTCCCCTGCATCCGGGCTGATGCGACCCCCGATTCTGAGAGCCTTCGTATCTGAGAGCCTTCGAAGGAGGACGCCCTCCGTGCGCAGCCAATCGTTAACCTGCTCCCCCTAGCGTCAAGAGCGTGACCACATTCGCGAATCCGGCCGAGACGACCCGTGCGCCGCGTGCCCTGACGCCGAACCCCCGGTTCACCCGTACGGCGGTTGTGCTCGGTGCCATCGGCGCAGTCGTCTCTTTGGCCGGCTCGTGGAACCCGTCGTATTGGGGCGACGAAGCCGCCAGCGTCATGTCAGCCGAACGTTCACTACCGTCGCTCTTTCAGATGCTCGGCACCGTCGATGCCGTACATGGCACCTACTACCTCCTCCTGCACTTGTGGATTCAGGTCTTCGGCACCTCCGAACTCGCCACGCGTCTCCCCAGCGCCCTCGCGATCGGGCTGGCGACGATGGGCACCGCAGTGCTGGCGCGGCGACTCTTCACCGCCGAAGTGGCGATCGTCGCCGCTCTCGTCTTCGCGGTGCTCCCGCGGGTCACCTACATGGGCGCCGAAGCCCGGTCAACCGCCATCGCGACAGCGTGCGCAATCTGGCTGACCGTGCTTCTCCTGCACGTGCTGCGACACGCGGCCCTGCCGACCACCAGCGTCAGGATGCGACGTGGTCTCTGGGCCGCATACGCCGCGCTCGGCGCCTTCGGTGTCTACGTCTTTCTCTATTTGGTGCTGCTCATTCCGATTCACGCACTCGCCGTCTGGTTGTGGGCACCGAAAGAGAATCGACGCCCCCTGTGGCGCAGCTGGCTCGCCGCCACCGGAATCGGAATTCTGCTCGCCGCTCCCGTGGTGGTTTACGGCCTCGCGCAGCACGACCAAATCTCGTTCATCGGCCGCCGCCCCCCACCCGACCTGGTGACCGCACTCGTCGACCAATGGTTTGTCAGCACGCCGGTCGCCGTTCTCGCGTGGGGCCTCGTCGCGCTGGCACTCGTCACGGTGTTTCTCTTTCCCGGCCGGCTTCGCGGACTTGAGCCGGCTGTACGCCCCGCTCTCGTTGTGCTGCTCGCCTGGATCATCGTGCCAAGCTCGCTGCTCTTGATCGGCACTCGGCTGATCGCACCGATGTACACCCAGCGTTATCTCTCTTTTTGCACACCGGCCCTGGCGATCGCGATCGCCATCGGGATTGTCTGTCTCGGGCAACGCTGGCTTCAGGCCACGGCAGTGCTTCTGCTCGTCGTAGTGGTCGCGCCGATCTATCTCTCCCAGCGCACGGGTTTTGCCAAAGACGGCAGCGATTGGCGCCAGGCAGCAGCGGTGATCGCGGCCCATGCGCATCCGGGTGACGCGGTAATCTTCGATGACAGCGTGCGTCCGTCGCGACTACCACGCTTGGCGCTCCGGCTCTACCCCACGGCCTTCAACGGACTGCAGGACGTGACACTCGCAACGCCGTTCCAGCAGACCGGCGGCCTGTGGGATCAAACGGTGCCACTGGCATCCGTCACCAATGAACTCGCCGGCACCAACACAGTCTGGCTTCTCGAGAACGTCGGAAGCACCGAATCCGTGGCCGGCACCTCGGTGCACGACCTTGAAAACCTGGGCTTTTCCGCAGCCGTGACCACCACCGTGAATCGCACTACAATAATCGAAATGACGAGGTAGCCCCCATGCCACATACGCTGGTCATCATTCCGACCTTCAATGAGATTGACAACCTCGAACCGATTGTTTCGCGCGTTCGCGCGAACGTCGCCGATGCCGAGGTGCTCATTGTCGACGATTCGTCGCCCGATGGTACGGGGATACTCGCCGACACGTTGGCGGCGCAGGATCCACGCGTGCATGTCTTGCATCGTTCCGCCAAGAACGGGCTGGGCGCCGCCTACCTGGAGGGGTTCACCTGGGCACTCTCGCGCGGTTACGAAACCCTCGTGCAGATGGATGCCGATGGGTCCCATCTGCCGGAACAACTGCCGAGTTTGCTGGCGGCGAGCGCCGGCGCCGACGTGGTGATGGGCTCGCGGTGGGTTCCCGGCGGCCACATCGTCAACTGGCCGTGGCACCGTCGGATGCTGTCACAGGGCGGTTCAACGTACTCGCGGATTCTGCTGCGTCTGCAGCAACGCGACGTGACCGGTGGCTACCGCATTTACACGGCACATGCCCTGGAACGGATGCGGCTCTCCAGCGTCGAAAGTCACGGCTACTGCTTTCAGATCGACATGTTGCTTCATGCTGTGCGGGCCGGTCTGACCGTGGTCGAGGTTCCGATCACGTTCGTCGAGCGAACGCACGGTTCCTCGAAGATGAGTAGCAAGATCGTGCTCGAGGCGATGGGGAGAGTCACAATCTGGGGGCTCACCGGTCAGGGCGTGGTGCGCGCCAGCGAGGTTCCCGCAGTGGCGCCCACGCGCCGGGCCTGAGTTTCGCACAAGCGCGTCACTGCCGCGAAGAGATTCGGGGATGAGTTCTGGTCAGAATGACTATATGATGGACCCACTGAGTTAAAGTCTTTACAACCTTTACTAGATGGGTCCTCACCGTGGCATCCGAGCAGCATCGTGTCGACAACCAGGGCACCACCCTTGCGGTGTCGACGGTGATCTTCGCGCTGCGCCCAGACGCGACATCCGGCCTGATGACCCTGTGGCTTCCGCTGGTGCGACGCACACGCGAACCATTCGAATCGCATTGGGCGCTTCCCGGCGGCTGGCTGCCCGACGATGAAGAGCTGGCCACCGCAGCGGCACGCACCCTGCGCGAAACCACGAGCCTCACGCCCACCTACCTCGAGCAGCTCTACACTTTCGGCGCGCTTGACCGCTCCCCCGGCCGACGCGTGATCTCCGTTGTCTACTGGGCTCTCGTGCAATCGGATGAGGCGGCGCAGGTCGCCGTCGGCGACAACGTGCGGTGGTTTCCCGCCGACGCCCTGCCGCAGTTGGCCTTCGACCACAACCGCATCGTCGAATACGCGCTCTGGCGCCTGCGCACCAAGATGGAGTACTCCCGCATCGCCCACGCCTTTCTCGGCGAGACTTTCACGCTCTCCCAGTTGCGGGAGGTACACGAGGCAGTCCTGCAGAAGCCACTCGATCCGGCGAACTTCCGGCGCAGCATGGAGGCCTCCGGGTCGGTCGTCGACACCGGCGAACGACTCGCCGGCGCCCGCAATCGACCGCCCCGGCTCTATCGCTACAACGCCGAGCTGCTCTCCGCAAGCGCGGCGCCATCGGGGCGCCGCCCCTCTGAAATTCCGGAGCGACCGATTCCGGAACGTCCGATTCCCACCCCGAATTCCTAGCCCCTCGCTCACCTCTCCACAATCCACCCCGTACGGCCCACCCCGCACGACCCACTCCGGGAGAACCACCATGACCAACGCATCCGTCGACACGACAATTCGGCTCATCAGCACCGGCAGCGCTGCAGGCAGCACTTGCAGCCCCGACCTGGCAAAGGGTCCGTGGGAGTTCGATTCCGGTGTTCCGGGCTACGGCCCCGGCTCGTCAATGGGTGACGTGATTCCGACCGTTTCACCGCGCCAGGGTGAGCTGCCGGCCGAGTACCGCACCGCATCCGCCGACGAACTCGACCTGCGCATCCGTGCGGCGAAAGAGACGCTCGGCGACCGCATCGTCGTGCTCGGCCACTTCTACCAGCGTGAAGAAGTCGTGCGGCACGCCGATTTCGTCGGCGACTCGTTCCAGCTCGCGCAGGCGACGCGCAGCCGCCCCGACGCCGAGGCGATCGTGTTCTGCGGCGTGCACTTCATGGCCGAGACGGCCGACCTGTTGTCGGGGCCCGACCAGGCCGTGATCCTGCCGAACCTGGCCGCCGGCTGCTCGATGGCCGATATGGCCGACATCGATTCGGTCACCGAATGCTGGGAGCAGCTGAGCGAGGTCTACGGCACCGAGCCGGATGCCGATGGCCGCGTTCCCGTGATCCCGGTCACCTACATGAATTCCTCGGCCGCCCTCAAGGCTTTCTGTGGTGAGCACGGCGGCATCGTCTGCACCTCGTCGAACGCCGAGACCGTGCTCGAGTGGGCCTTCGAGCGCGGCCAGCGGGTGCTCTTCTTCCCTGACCAGCACCTGGGGCGCAACACCGCGAAGGCGATGGGGGTGCCACTTTCGAAGATGCCGATGTGGAACCCGAACCGCCCCCTCGGCGGCAACACCGCCACCGAGCTCGACGACGCACAGGTCATTCTCTGGCACGGTTTCTGCAGTGTGCACAAGCGATTCACGGTCGACCAGATCGAGAAGGCGCGCCAGGACTACCCCGACGTGCGCGTGATCGTGCACCCCGAGTGCCCGATGCCTGTCGTCGATGCGGCCGACGAGTACGGCTCGACCGACTACATCCGCAAGGCGATCGCCGCGGCCCCGGCCGGATCGACCTTCGCCATCGGCACTGAGATCAACCTCGTGCAGCGCTTGGCTGCCGAACACCCCGAACACACCATTTTCTGCCTCGACCCGGTGGTCTGCCCGTGCTCCACTATGTACCGCATCCACGCGGGCTACCTGGCCTGGGTGCTCGAAGCGCTGGTCGGAACCGCGGAACACCCCGCCGCCGTGCTCAACCGCATCGCCGTCGACGCCGACGTTGCCACGCACGCGAAGCTCGCCCTCGAGCGGATGCTGGCCGCCCTGCCGCCGGTCGCCGCCCCAGCCGGAGTCTGAACCATGACCTMGGTGCTGATCGTCGGCAGCGGCCTCGCCGGGCTGCTCGCCGCCGTGCGGGCCTCCGATGCCGGCCATTCGGTGACCCTGGTGACAAAAGCAGAGCTGGCCGAAAGCAACACCCGCTATGCGCAGGGCGGCATCGCCGCCGCGCTCTTTCCGGGCGATTCGGTTGAGGCCCACGTGCAGGACACTCTGCTCGCCGGCGCCGGGCTGAACGATGTTGCCGCCGTGCGTGTGCTCTGCGGTGAAGGGCCGGCCCGGGTGCGGGATCTGATCAGGTTCGGTGTCGACTTCGATCACGACGAGTCGGGCCTTCGTCGTGGGCTGGAAGCCGCGCATTCGCGCTCGCGCGTGCTGCACGCCGGCGGAGACGCTACCGGGGCCGCCATCGAGGCCGCCCTCATCGCCACCGTGCGCCGACGCAGTGCACTCCCGGGGCCGACGCGGCCCGGCTCGTTGCGCATCAAGGAACACACGATGCTCGCCGACCTTGTCGTGGAGGGTGGCGTCGTCACCGGTGCCCTCCTCGCCAGCGCGGCTGTCGGCGGGGCGACTGTCGCCGGCACCCGTGGAGGCGGTGGCCAGAGCACGCGTTTGATCAACGCGGATGTCGTCATCCTCGCCACCGGTGGCGCGGGGGCGCTGTACCGTCACACCACGAACCCATCGGTCGCGACGGGTGACGGTGTTGCGGCCGCTTGGCGCGCCGGAGCCGCAGTCGCCGACCTGGAGTTCTATCAGTTCCACCCCACCGCTCTCGCGGTGCCCGGCACACCTCTCGTGTCCGAAGCCGTGCGTGGCGAAGGGGCGGTGCTCCGGAATGCCCGCGGCGAACGGTTCATGCTCGCCGTGCATCCCGACGCCGAACTCGCTCCGCGCGACGTCGTGGCCCGGGCGATCGCCGCCGAAATGCAGGCGCAGGATGGTGAACCGGTGCGCCTTGATGCGACGATGATCGGTCGTAGGAAGCTGGAGTCCCGCTTTCCCACGATCACCGCCGCGTGTGCAGCCGTCGGCCTCGATTGGGCGGTCGATTCCGTTCCGGTCGCCCCGGCCGCGCACTACTGGATGGGTGGCGTCGTCACCGATCACTGGGGCCGCAGCACGCTGCCCGGCCTCTTCGCAATCGGCGAGGTCGCCCGCACCGGAGCGCACGGCGCCAACCGGCTCGCCTCGAACTCGCTGCTCGAGGCCGCAGTTTTCGCCGATCGTGCGGTGCGCGCGCTCGACGGGCCCGCCGTCGCTGCGCCCGTCAGACTGCTCGAGCCGGCCCCGGTGGTCGAGCTTGTCGAGACCCTTTTCGGACAGCCCTCGAACGCCGCCCGCGTTCAGAGATCGACTCACGTGGTTTCGACGAGCTCAACCAACGAAACTTTCAGCCGCGCCACTCTCGCCGACCTGATGTGGCGCTGCGCGGGGGTGCACCGCTCCGGCGCAGGGCTCGACGCGGCGACGGCCACGCTCGCCAGCTGGCACACCCGTGCCCCGGCATCCGAACCTCTGACCATGACCGAACGCGAAGACGCCAATCTGCTGCTGCTCGCCCAGCTGACGGTCGCCGCCGCCCGCGCCAGGGAGGAGTCCCGCGGCGCACACCACCGGGCCGACTTCGTGCTTACCCGGCCCGAGCGCGCATTCTCGCGTGCCTGGCGTCGTGCCGACCTGACGACAGCCGACTCGACGACGGCAGCCACCTGGCTGCTCCCCACTGATTCTGAGCCGACGACCGCTGCCGGGTTATTCGCCGTTCACTCTGTTCCCCAGGCCGAGGAGGCCTTCGCATGCTGACCAGCCATTCCATCGACACCATCGTTCGCGCCGCACTCGACGAAGACGCGCCCTGGGGCGACCTGACCAGCGAGATGCTCATTCCCGCTGCCGCCACCGCGACGGCGGCATTGGTCGCCCGCGAACCCGGCGTGTTCAGCGGCAGTGCGGTGTTCGAGTCGGCGTTCCGGCTGACGGATGCCGCGATCACGGTCACGCTGCAGGTCACCGATGGCGACGCGTTCGCCGCCGGCGACACGCTCGCTGTTGTCTCGGGCTCAGCCCGGGGCATCCTGCAAGCCGAACGCATCGGCCTGAACTTCGTGCAGCGGATGAGCGGCGTCGCCACCCTCACCGCCGCTTACGTCGCGGAGGCGGAAGGCACCAGCGCCCGCATCGTCGACACGCGCAAGACCACCCCGGGCCTGCGCGTGCTGGAACGCCAGGCGGTTCGGGACGGCGGCGGCCACAATCATCGGTTCAGCCTCTCCGACGCGGTCATGGCCAAGGACAATCACCTCGCGATTCTCACCGCCGGCGGCCTCGATGTGACCACCGCTCTGCGACAGGTGCGGGAGCGACTCTCGCACACCACGCACCTGGAGGTGGAGGTCGACCGGATCGACCAGATCGAACCGGTCGTCTCCGCCGGTGTCGACACGATCATGCTCGACAACTTCAGCCCCGCTGACCTGCGCACCGGCGTGGCTCTCGTCGCGGGGCGCGCGATCGTCGAGGCCAGCGGCGGGGTCAACCTGCAAACCGTCCGCTCGATCGCCGCCACGGGCGTCGATGTGATTTCGGTCGGCGCACTCACCCATAGCGTGCACTCGCTCGATCTCGGGCTCGACGTTGTGATCACTCCCCCACCGGCTTCTGTCGACCTGCCGATCGTCTGACCCGTCACAGATTCAACGCTCATGATCTATCTCGACAATGCCGCGACCACCCCCGTGCGCCGCGAAGCCCTGGAAGCAATGTGGCCGTTCCTGACCGGCGGTTTCGGCAATCCGTCAAGCCACCACCAGCGCGGTGAAGCAGCGGCCGCAGCCCTAGCCGCCGCTCGGCGCGAGGTTGCGGCGGTGCTCGGAGCTCGGCCCGGTGAGGTCGTTTTCACGAGCGGCGGCACCGAGGCCGCGAATCTCGCGGTCAAGGGAATCGCGCTCGGCGCCCCTCGGGGCAAGCACCTCATCACCACCCCGATCGAGCATGAAGCCGTGCTGGCGTCGGCTGACTATCTGGCTCGTGTTCACGGTTTTGAGATCACGTTTCTTCCGGTGGATGCGACGGGGCTCGTTGATCCCGCCGACCTCGCCGCCGTCATCCGTGACGACACGACCCTCGTCTCGGTGCA
Organism: Leifsonia sp. 10L418; assembly: GCF_056395445.1. Taxonomy (NCBI): domain Bacteria; kingdom Bacillati; phylum Actinomycetota; class Actinomycetes; order Micrococcales; family Microbacteriaceae; genus Leifsonia; species Leifsonia sp. 10L418. The sequence goes on from NZ_JBFTJN010000001.1 coordinate 327,064, forward strand.
ATTTGCCAACAACGAGGTGGGCACGATTCAACCGCTCGCTGAACTGGCCGCGGTGACTCGATCCCGGGGCGTTCCGTTTCACACCGACGCGGTGCAAGCCGCCGGCTGGCTGCCGCTCGACGTCACGACGCTGGGCGTTGACGCGCTCGGGATCTCGGGACACAAGGTCGGCGCGCCGGCGGGAATCGGGGCGCTCTTCGTGCGCGGACGCCACCCGCTCGAACCGGTGCTGCACGGCGGCGGACAGGAGCGCGGCAAACGCAGCGGCACCGAGAATGTCGCCGGCGCTGTCGCGCTGGCCACGGCCCTGCGCTTGGCCGAGGCTGAGCGGCTCACGGCGGCAGCCGAGACCACGATTCTTCGCGACGCCCTCATCGACGGCGTGCTCCGCGGTGTTCCAGGCTCCCTCCTCACCGGCCATCGCACCGACCGGTTGCCCGGCACTGCCTCCTTCGTGTTTCCGGGCACGAGTGGGGAGGCGGTGCTGCTTGAGCTCGAACGTCGCGGGATCGTCTGCTCGAGCGGGTCGGCCTGTGCCGCCGGAAGCGATGAGGCCTCGCATGTGTTGACGGCACTCGGAATCGAGGCGACCGTCGCTCAGACCGCGGTTCGGTTCACCCTCGCGGCGTCGACGACAGCCGATGAGGTGGCCGAGACGGTGGCATCCGTTCGCTCGGCCGTCAACGCCGTGGCGCGTCTCGGAGGCTGAGCCGACAACCCAGCAATGGGCCACTCCTGTGCACCGGCACGACCGGCATGCGGGATGGTTGACGGCGGTATTCCGGAGTGGTTGCATTGCACTCAACTGACACTTGAAACCGTTCGCCCGAGAGGGTGGAAATGACAGAGACCCGCACCACAGAAGCTGCGACCGGTGATCAACCCGGCTTCGATTCGTCAGGCACCGGGAGCAGCGAAAAGCGGATTCCAACCCCGCAAATCTCACTGCGCGCGCTGCGCAAGTCGTTCGGCCCGGTGACAGCCGTCGACGGAATCGATCTCGATGTCTTCGATGGAGAGTTCTTCGCCATGCTCGGGCCGTCTGGCTCGGGAAAGACGACGGTGCTCCGGATGATTGCGGGCTTTGAGACTCCGACTTCCGGTTCGGTCTTTCTCGGCGGAACCGACGCGACCACGCTTCCCTCCTACCGACGCGACGTCAATACGGTTTTTCAGGACTACGCGCTCTTTCCCCACATGACCGTCGCGAAGAACATCGAATACGGTCTCCTCGTCGACAAGGTCCCGAAGGCCGAACGCATCCGGCGGGTTGCTGAAGCGCTCGAGATGGTGCGTCTCGGTGGATACGACAGCCGTCGGCCGACGCAACTCTCCGGCGGCCAGCGCCAACGTGTGGCGCTCGCTCGCGCCCTGGTGAAGCGGCCCAAAGTGCTGCTGCTCGACGAGCCGCTCGGCGCGCTCGACCTCAAGCTGCGCGAGCAGATGCAGCTTGAGCTCAAGGCCATCCAGCGGGAGGTCGGCATCACGTTCGTCTTCGTGACCCATGACCAGGACGAGGCTTTGACGCTCTGCGATCGCCTGGCCGTCTTCAATAATGGGCAGATCGAGCAGCTCGGCCCGGCGCACGAGGTGTACGAGTATCCGGCGACTGCATTCGTCGCGGCCTTCGTCGGCTCGTCGAATTTCATCGGGGCGGATTCCGCCCGTGCACTTTTCGGTAAGACCGGGTCGTTCGCGGTGCGCCCGGAGAAGGTCGCGATCGTGCCTCGGGGTGAACCCACGCCGACGGATACCCTCCATATCGATGGGATTGTTCGCGATGTTGTTTATGCGGGTTCGGTCACGCGCATCGTCGTCGACGGGCCTGCCGGGCTCACCCTTAGCGCCACCGTGCTGAATGCCGAAGGCGGCATCGACACCGGCATCCGACGCGGTGCCGAAGTCACACTTCGTTGGCCGGAAGCGGCCTTCCGAAGAATCTCCGACTGACCGGGCTGTCACCGGAGCGCCGAAGACAGGCACGAGAAGAGAGGCTCCCCTCATGAAAAGGATGATTCGCCTGGCAACTACGGGTTCGGCCGTCGTTTTAGCGGCAGCGATGCTCCTGTCCGGGTGTTCGTCGGGTGGCACCCCGAACAGCTCTGGAACCACGAGAGCGGAGCCGCCGAAGGAATCGATGGCCAGCTCGCTCGGCGCGGGCGAGGGACAACTCAATCTGATCGCCTGGGCAGGCTACGCCGAGGACGGGTCGAACGATCCTTCCGTTGACTGGGTGCATCCGTTCGAGGCGCAGACCGGCTGCCAGGTGCACACCACCTACGGCGCGACGTCTGACGACATGGTCGCGCTCATGCGCACCGGCCAGTACGACGGGGTGTCGGCCTCGGGAGACGCGACACTTCGTCTGATTTACGCCGGCGACGTCGCTCCCGTCAACACCAAGCTGGTGCCCAACTACACGACGATCTCCCCGTTCCTCAAGAACGGCTCGTGGAACTCGGTCAACGGCCAGGCGTACGGGATCCCGCACGGCTGGGGAGCGAATCTGCTGATGTACACTCCGTCTGCCGTATCGCCGGCACCGACATCCTGGTCGTCGGTTTTCACCGACTCTGGCGCCTACAAGGGCAAAGTCACCGCTTACGATTCCCCCATCTACATCGCGGACGCCGCACTTTATCTGAAGGCGACTCAGCCGGATCTCGGCATCACCGACCCCTATTCGCTCACGGATAAGCAGCTCGCCGCCGCGGTCGCCCTCCTCAAGAAGCAGAGCGCGAACGTCGGTGAATACTGGTCAGACTTCACGAAAGAAGTGCAGGCGTTCGAGTCCGGCAGCTCGGTGGTCGGCACCACCTGGCAAGTCATCGCGAATCTGATCAACTCCGACGCCAAGATCAAGGTCGAGACCGTCGTGCCGAAGGAGGGCGTGACCGGATGGTCGGACACCTGGATGGTGTCTACCAAGGCCAAGCACCCGAACTGCATGTACGAGTGGATGAACTACATCACCTCGCCCACGGTGAATGCCCAGGTCGCCGAGTGGTTCGGTGAAGCCCCCGCCCAGACGCTCGCGTGCAAGGAAACGAGCGATCCCAACTTCTGCACGACCTACCACGCCACCGATGCTGACTATGCGGCGAAAATCTACTATTGGACGACGCCGACCACGCAGTGCCTCGACGGCAGTGGTGACAATTGCACCTCGTATTCCGACTGGGTGAACGCGTGGCAGCAGATCAGAGGGTAGCTGCGCGACCCCCCAGCTATCTCTCCTCCAGGCCCAAAGCGCGGCTCGCGCTACTCCTGAGCGTGCCGCTGCTGTGGCTCGTGGTGATGTACCTCGGTTCAATCCTGGTCATGCTCTTCTCCGTCTTCTGGACGGTCAATGACTTCACCGGAGCGGTCGAGCATACCTTCACGCTTGACAACCTTGCCCGGCTCTTCACCGACCCACTCTTCGGATTGGTCACCCTGCGCACCGTCCTCGTCGCCGTCGGCGTGACTGTGATCGACGCCGTGATCGCCATTCCGATGGCGCTCTACATGAGCAAGGTCGCCTCACCCCGGGCGCGACTGATTCTGCTCGTCGCGGTGACCACGCCACTCTGGGCAAGTTATCTGGTGAAGGCGTACGCCTGGCGAACCCTGCTCGCTCCGAACGGCCCGCTCGCCTTTGTGACCGGCGGGATCACACCGGGATATGGCCTGCCTGCTACCGTCATCACGCTCGCCTATCTGTGGCTGCCCTTCATGATCATTCCGGTCTACGCGGGTTTTGATCGCGTCTCAAATTCTCTTATCGAGGCAAGCCTCGACCTCGGCGGGAGCGCCTGGCGCACCGTGCGGTCGGTCGTACTGCCGCTGGTGTTCCCCGCCATCGCCGCCGGCTCCATCTTCACCTTCTCGCTCACGCTCGGCGACTACATCGCCGTCGGGATCGTGGGAGGCAAGACCCAACTCCTCGCGAATCTCATTTATGGCCAGCTCGTGACCGCCAACAATCTGCCGTTCGCGGCAACGCTGTCACTCATCCCCCTCACCGCAATCGTCCTGTACCTGTTCGCACTGCGACGCACCGGAGCCTTGGAGAATGTCTGATGAAACTCCCCATTCCCTTGCGCCTAACCCTTACCGTCTGCATGGTGGTCGGGCTCGCATTCCTCTACATCCCGCTGCTGATCATCGTGCTGAACTCGTTCAACAGTTCACGCACCTTCGGCTTTCCGCCCACCGGTTTCACCCTCGAATGGTGGCAGAAAGCCGCAACGAGCAGCGGCGCCCTCAACGCGTTGGGCATCTCGGTCGTCGCGGGCCTCTGCGCCATGCTGATCGCGCTCCTGCTCGGTACCATGGCGGCGTTCGCTGTGCAGCGCTACGTGTTCTTCGGCCGCGCCACGATCAGTTTCCTCGTCATCCTTCCGATCACCCTCCCCGGGATCGTCACCGGCATCGCACTCAATGCAACTTTCGTGCAGGTGCTCGGCCCACTCGGCGTCGCGCTCGGGCTCGCGACCGTCATCATCGGCCATGCCACCTTCTGCATCGTCATTGTCTACAACAACGTGCAGGCACGGCTTCGACGGATGGGTAGCTCACTTGAGGAGGCGTCCGCCGACCTCGGGGCAACCGGCTGGCAAACGTTCTGGCGTATCACTCTGCCGAACGCGCGCGGTGCGCTCATTGCCGGCGCCGTTCTCGCCTTCGCGCTCAGCTTCGACGAGATCGTCGTCACTACATTCACGGCCGGACCGACCATCCAAACTCTGCCGCTTTGGATCTTCAACAACCTTTTCCGCCCGAACCAGGCGCCCGTCGTCAACGTGGTCGCGGCGGTCTTGGTGCTGCTCGCGGTTGTGCCCGTCTGGCTGGCGCAGCGCTTCTCAGACGACTCGACGACGAGTCGGATCTAGTGCGCCGTGCGAAACCGGCCCGGAAACGCGAAATCGCCCCTGAGAATCTCAGGAGCGATTTCGTGTGGCTGTTTCGAGAACTGCCATCTGTTGCGGGGACAGGATTTGAACCTGCGACCTCTGGGTTATGAGCCCAGCGAGCTACCGAACTGCTCCACCCCGCGCTACAAGATCAATACTACCTGACGTTTTCAGGCACGTAGACCACGTGCGCTCGTCACTCCCCCGGGCCGATCAGGTCAGGCTCCTCGATCCGGTCGGCGGGTATCGGACCGCCTCCCACACGTTTGCGGAAGACGATGTAGGTGTAGCCCTGGTAGATCAGCACCAACGGGAAGAAGACAGCGGCCACGATCGTCATCACCGTGAGCGCGTACTCGCTCGACGCGCTCGCTGCCACCGTGAGGCTGTACTCGGCTGCGGTACTCGACACGAGAACGTCGGGGAAGAGACTCGCAAACAGCGAGCCGACGGTCGCCGCGATCGCGATCGCCGTCGATGTGAAGGTGCCCTTCTCGCTTCGCCGCGCGACCGACAGGGCCGCGACGATCGCGAGCAGCGCGGCCGCGAGCAACACGTACGACGGCCATCCCGGCTGGGCCATGAGTGATGTCCAGACCGCGAACACGGCGACCATCACCAGCGCGACGATGCCCAGAGTCACCGACCAGCGGGTTGCGCGCTGCCGGAGGTCGTCAGTCGTGCGAATCGCGAGGAACGTCGCGCCATGAAACAGGCACAGCGCGACGAGCGTCAGGCCCGTCCACACGCTGAATCCCGAGAAGATGTCCGAGACGTTGCCGGTGAATGCACCATCCGAGTTGATGGGAAGTCCGGCCAGCAGCGCTCCGAGCGCCATTCCGATCACGAGCGGGGCCACGACGCTTCCGACGCTGAGCCCGACGCTCCATGCTCCGCGCCAGGAATGGCCGCGGCCTCTGCCACGCCACTCCAGTGCGATCCCACGCGCGATGAGCGCGATGAGCAGAACCAGGACGCCGAGGTAGAGCGCAGACAGCCACGTGGCGTACCAGGCCGGGAACGCTGCGAAGATCGCCGCGGTACCAACCACGAGCCACACCTCGTTTCCGTCCCAGAACGGGGCGATCGTGTTGATCGCCGTCCGGCGCTCGGTCTCGGATCGGCCGATCACCGCGTGCAATGCACCGACTCCGAAGTCGAAGCCCTCGAGCACGAAGAACCCCGTCCAGAAGACGGCGATGATGACGAACCATACGTCTGCGAGATTCACGAGTCCTCCTCAGCGGGTCACGTCAGTAGGTCAGGGCAGGAGTGTCACGGTCGTCACTCGCGAGGTCTTCCTCGGGAGCCTCGAGGTCGCGACGGGCGTACCTGAGCATGAGAACGACGTCGAGCACGATCAGGAACAGGTAAACCACGAAGAACGCCACGAGGCTCACAATGATCTCCGTGGCCGAGACGGTCGTTGACACCCCGTCCGCTGTCTTCATGAGCCCCTGGACGATCCAGGGCTGGCGCCCGCTCTCGGTCAGCAGCCATCCGGCGGTATTCATGACGAAGAGCAGGGGTATGGCCCACGTCGCGACGAACAGGAACACCCGGGAGGTCGGTAATTTCTTGCGGGCGGCCAGCCACACCCCCCACAGCGAGACGAGGAAGAACACGGTGCCGAGGTAGGCCATCACCCTCATCGACCAGTATTGGATGCGCACGTCGGGCACATAGTTCCCCGGGCCGTACTGAGCCGCATCCTGCGCCTGCAGCTCATTCAACCCGACGACCTCGCCGTCCCATGTGCCGGTCGCCAGCAGCGACAGCAGGTGCGGAACTTGCAGGATCTTGATCGGCTCCTCGTCCGAGCTCTCGAATCCGCCGATCTGGAATAGCGAGAACGAGCACGGCTGACAGGTCTCCCACTGGGCCTCCGCGGCCGAGATCTTCATCGGCTGGTAGGTCGCCTCGATCACCCCGAGGTGGCTGCCGACCCCGAGCGCGAGAGCCGACGCCGGAAGAAGCACGATGAGCGACACCAGCGCCGAGGTCTTGAAGGCCAGATGCCCTCGTCGCAGCTGCCACGCCGACACCGCGAGCATCACGACCGCACCCGTGACGAGCGAGGCGAGGATCACGTGGATGTACCCCCAAATGAACACGGGGTTGGTAAAGAGGTCCCCGATCGACGAGAGCACGGGGCGACCATCCGAGTCCGTCGTATAGCCGACCGGATGCTGCATCCACGAGTTCGCCGCCATGATGAACGCCGCCGACAACATCGCCCCCACCGCGACGAGCCACGCCGAGAGCAGGTGGACGCCGCGCGGCAGCACCTTCCAGCCGAATATCCAGAGCCCGAGGAACGTGGACTCCAGGAAGAATGCGGCAAGTCCTTCCATCGCCAACGGTGCGCCGAAGACGTCACCGACGAATAGAGAGTAGGCCGACCAGTTCATGCCGAACTGGAACTCCTGCACGAGCCCCGTCACCACGCCGATTGCGACATTGATCAGCAGAAGCGTTCCGAAGAAGCGGGTCAGACGCTCGAACCGGATCTCACGCGTGCGATACCACTTGGTGTGGAGGATGGCCATGAGGAACGCCAGTCCGATGGTCACGGGAACGAAGAAGAAGTGATAGATGCTCGTCGACGCGAACTGGATGCGGGCGAGGTCTGTCGGGTCCATGTGATCAGTCACCTCCGTCGTCTTTCGACCGATCCACTCGAACTAGGTTCGGACAAGCCAGCCCGCCAACGAAGTCGGACGCAGCAGCCGCACCCAGTGTCACCCCGGTCTCGGCAGAGGGCAAGAGCAGTTCCGCTCCGGCACACACTTCGACGTCTCGCGACGAATTCAGCGCACGTGCGGACGACTGGTGCACCACTCCGCCATTTTCTCTCTCGCGGGTATCGCGGGCTCCGCGGGCGGAGTATAAAGGTCGAAAATCGCGACTTACTCACGTATGGAGACTCCGATGCCCCCTTCACCTTCGCCGGAGATGGCCCCTGCGCCCGACCAGTGGTCGGAGGTCGCCGATGTCCTGGTGGTCTTCGGGATAACGGGCGACCTCGCCCGGGTCATGACATTCCGCTCGCTGTACCGGCTGGAACTCCGAGGCTTGCTCGACTGTCCGATTGTCGGCGTCGCCGTCGACGACTGGACGCTAGAGCGCCTGGTGCAGCATGCACGGGATTCGATCGTCGCAACGGGAGAGGTGCTGGACGAGGCGGCGTTCGGACGGCTCGCCGGGCGGCTGGCCTACGTGCAGGGCGACTTCGGCGACGCGGCAACCTACCAACGGGTCGGCGAGGCCATCAGCGGCGCCAAGCACCCGGTCTTCTACCTCGAGATCCCCCCCTTCCTCTTCGGCAGGGTCGCCCAGGGACTCGCGGAGGCCGGTCTCACGACCGCGGCCCGCGTTGTCGTGGAGAAGCCGTTCGGCCACGATCTCGAATCCGCGAAGGCGCTGGCAGGCGAACTGCACCAGTACCTGGACGAGGCCCAGCTGTACCGAATCGACCACTACCTCGGGAAGATGGGCTACGAGGAGATCCTCTACCTCCGCTTCGCCAATACCGTGCTCGAACCGCTGTGGAACCGAAGCTACGTGGAGTGCGTGGAGATCACGATGGCCGAGGAATTCGGTGTGGAAGACAGAGGTCATTTCTACGACCCCGTCGGTGCGCTGCGCGACGTGATGGTCAACCACCTCATGCAAGTGGTGGCCGCGGCCGCGATGGAGCCGCCCTCCGGAGGGGGCCCGGACGCGCTGCACGACGCGGTCGTGACGCTGTTCCGAGCCGTGAAAGCCGCCGACCCCGCTCACTACGTCCGAGGTCAGTACGACGGATACCAGGACATCGACGGAGTCGCCGCAGGCTCGACGACCGAAACCTACGCGGCTGTGCGGCTCGAGATCGACAACTGGCGGTGGGCAGGCGTCCCGTTCTACATCCGCACGGGCAAGAAACTCCCCGTCACCCAGACCGAATTGCGCATTGTCTTCCGGGCGCCGCCTCCCGTCCACGTCGGGCTCGGCGGCGCCGGTGACGGCCGAGCCCCTGTGCGCGACGAGTTCGTCGTGAAGCTGGATCCCTCCACCGGTGCCCGGGTGATTGTCGACGCCCATCGGGCCGATGGCCGGGGCCCGCAGGCGATCACCCTTGACGCGGAATTCGCCGATGAGGGCGGCGAGGGCGCAACGCCGTACGAGGTGCTCCTGCACGCCGCGATCGTCGGCGACTCCCGCCGCTTCAAACGACAGGACGAGGTCGAGGAGAACTGGCGCATCATGCAGCCGCTGATCGACAACCCACCGCCCGTGCATCCCTATGCTCCCGGAACATGGGGGCCCGCAATCGCATCCACTCTCGTTGCGCGCCACGGCGGATGGCACGGTCCCTGGATCGTCACGCCGACCGAGGCTCCCCACTGAGTCTCTCGAATAACGAAACCACCTGAGGAGAAACTCATGGCCGATGAGTATGACGTCATCATTGTGGGATCCGGGGCCGGCGGAGGGACCCTCGCGCACCGGCTGGCGCCTTCAGGCAAGCGGGTGCTGATCCTCGAACGCGGCGACTGGCTGCCCCGGGAAGCCGAGAATTGGGATGCCACCGCCGTCTTCGTCGACAACCGCTACGTCTCGAAGGACACCTGGTATGACAAGAAGGGAAAGTCCTTCCAGCCCCAGGTCCACTACTTCGTGGGCGGGGCGACGAAATTCTACGGAGCAGCACTGTACCGGCTCCGTGAGGCGGATTTCGGCGAGCTGAAGCACCACGGCGGGATCTCGCCGGCATGGCCGATCGAGTATGGAGATCTTGAGCCCTACTATGCGCAGGCCGAGGAGCTGTACCAGGTGCACGGCATCCGCGGAGAGGACCCTTCGGACCCGCCCGGCGGGCCCTACCCCTACCCGCCGGTGTCTCACGAGCCGCGCATCCAGAAGCTCTTCGATGACCTGGGCAAAGTGGGATTGCATCCGTTCCACTCCCCCAACGGGATCATGCTCGACGAGGCGAACCCCGCCTTCAGCGTCTGCATCCGCTGCGCGACGTGCGACGGATTCCCGTGCCTGGTGCATGCGAAGTCCGACGCCGATGTGATCGGCGTGCGCCCCGCAATCGCGCACCCCAACGTCACACTCGTGCGCAATGCGGAGGTCAGAAGACTCGAGACCGATCCGTCCGGCCGCACAGTCACGTCCGTGGTCGCGGACGTCGACGGCACCGAACAGAGATTCACCGGTGCGATCGTCGTCATCTCGGCCGGGGCGGCGAACTCCGCGAAACTACTGCTGTCCAGCGCGAACGACCGGCACCCGAACGGACTGGCCAATGGGTCTGATCAGGTCGGTCGCAACTACGTCTTCCACAACAGTCGGGCCTTCCTCGCCATCTCTACGGAGAAGAACGAGACCCGTTTCCAGAAGACTCTCGGCTTGAATGACTGGTACCTCGGCGACGACGACTTCACGTACCCCATGGGAAACGTGCAGATGGTCGGAAAATCCTCACCTCCGATGTATCGGGGCGAGCAGCACATCGCCAAGCTCGCGCCCGGTTTCACTCTCAAAGAGATGGCAGAGCACGCGGTCGACTTCTGGCTCTCGGCAGAGGACCTCCCGGACCCTGACAATCGCGTCACGCTGGGTAAAGACGGAAACGTCGTACTGAGCTACACGCAGAACAACCGAGAGCCTCTCGAACAGCTCTACAGCCGGGTCAAGAAACACCTCAGTCACCTCGGAATGCATCCTGACCACCTGATCCCCCGCGACATCTACATGAAGAATGACATCCCCATCGCCGGCTGCGCCCATCAGGCCGGTACCGTGCGCTTCGGCAACGATCCCACGACGTCGGTGTTGGACGCCGACTGCAAGGCTCACGAGGTGGACAACCTGTACGTGGTCGACACGAGCTTCTTCCCCAGCATCGGGGCGGTGAATCCCGGTCTCACCGCGATGGCTAATGCCCTGCGCGTGGGCGACCATCTGCTCGCTCGGCTCGGCTGATGACGGAAGAACATGCACGTCGACGGCAACCCTCTGGCGAGCAGTTCCAGATCGCCTGGGGCGACGCGCAGGCGCAGGTCAGCCAGGTCGGCGCGACTCTCCGCGCCTTCACGGTCGACGGGCGCGACGTCGTCGATGGCTTCCCGACCGACGAACGGTGCACAGATGGTCGAGGCCAGGTGCTCGCGCCGTGGCCGAACCGTCTCACGGATGGTCGATACACCTACGGCGGGCGAGACTGTCAGGCTCCGCTCAACGAGCCCGCCCGGCACGACGCGATCCACGGGCTGGTGCGCTGGCTGGATTGGTCCCCACTGCGCCACGATTCGAACCAGATCACGCTCTCCTGCGCGGTTCGGCCACAGCCCGGATACGAGTGGCAGCTCGACCTCGAGATCAATTATCTATTGGACCGGTCCGGGCTGACGGTGACGTTCACCGCGGTCAACACGGATGATGAGTCGGCCCCCTTCGGCGTCGGATTCCACCCGTACCTCACGCTCGGCCTGACCGTGGACGCCCTCGAGCTGACCGTTCCAGGGACGGCCATTCTTGATCCGGACGAGCCAGCAGAACGGGCGACGATGCTCCCCGTGGCCGGGACGCCACGGGACTTCACCCAGGCTCGGCGCATCCTGTCACAGGAGTTGGATACCGCGTTCGGCGACCTCGCGCACGACCTCGATGGTCGCGCCACCGCCCGGCTGTTCGATCCGGACAGTGGCCGGTCTGTCGAACTGTGGGTCGACGGCGGCTACCGCTACCTGATGGTCTACACAGCGGACCTGGTGGGTCAGGGCGAGCGCCGCCGTGCCGCCATCGCGATCGAGCCGATGACCTGCCCACCGGATGCCCTGCGCAGCGGAGTCGACCTGCTAGATCTCGCACCCGGGGAATCCTGGCGTGGCAGCTGGGGATTGCGGACGTCGGTCTCACGATGACAACCATCTACCAATTCGAATTCGTGCCGGTTATGAGGGCGCACCTTCGCCCGTCCCGGCCCCGTCGCACAGGAGGATCATGAGCGTCATCGTTGCAGGAGGCGGGATGGCAGGCGCGGCCTGCGCTGCCGAGTTGGCCAAGAACGGCATCGAGGTGACACTCATCGATCGTCACGATTACACCCAGTTCCAGCCGCTGCTCTACCAGGTCGCGACGTCGCAACTTCCGGCGGAAGACATCGCCCGACCCCTCGCAAGAATGTTCCGTGACCGGGCGCAGGTCACCGTCGTCACCGGCGAGGTCACCGCGATCGACGTGGACACGAGAACCGTCACGACGGATGCCGGCACCTTCGGCCCCGCCGATCAGCTTGTGCTCGCGGCGGGTTCGCAGGCGAACTTCTTCGGCGTCCCCGGGGCCGCCGAGCATGCCTTCCCGCTGTATACGGTGCGGGACGCTGAGCTGCTTCGCCGGCACCTCCGCGATCGGCTTCGCGAGCTGAGCAAACCGGACAGTGACGGCGCTTTGACAGTCGTCATCTGCGGCGGTGGGGCGACCGGTGTCGAGATCGCAGGGGCCCTCGCCGAACTCTTCCGGGCTCTTCGGGACGACGGGAAGCTCGTCGGGCAGGCGACGGTGCGCCTGGTTGAACTCGGGAAGGTACTGCTCGCCCCGTTCACGGATCGCTCGCACCATTATGCGCTGGGAAAGCTGACCACGATGGGCGTCGACGTGACGTTCGGCGTCGCGGTGTCCTCCGTGGACATCGATTCGGCGACCCTGTCGGACGGATCGACGGTCGCAACCGACACCGTGATCTGGGCGGGCGGCATCTCAGGCGCGTCGCTCGTGGCCCTCACCGGCATCACGCCTGGCCGAGGCGGGCGTCTCGACGTCTCCGCCGACCTGACCGTTCCCGGACACCCTGACGTGTTCGCGATCGGCGATGTCGCGAACGTGCCCGACCCGGCGGGCGGGACGTTCCCGCAGCTCGGGTCCGTCGCCCAGCAGTCAGGCGCCTGGGTGGGCAAGAATATCCGTGCGCTCCGGGATGGAAAAACCCCGGCTCCGTTCCACTACCACGACAAAGGAATCATGGCGATGATCGGCCGCAACGCCGCGGTCGCCGAGGTTGGCCCTCACCGCCACCAGCTGGAGGGCCCGTTCGCCTTTGCCGCCTGGCTCGGGCTGCACGGCGCGCTCCTGTCGGGCTTCCACGAGAAGGGCGATGCCCTGATGAACTGGGCCGACGACTACATCCACCACGCACGCGCCGCAGACCTCGAACTCGAAGAATCGGTGGGCCGGATCGCGTGGTCGGACGACGCATCCGATCGTCCCAACCTGGAGCTGTGACCCGCAAGTAGTGCGTTCGTGCCGAGAAGACAGAAGAGGCCGGAAGCGAATCTCATCGCTGGCGCTGAAATCACAAATGGCCCGGAATCTAATGATTCCGGGCCATCGGGTGCATCTGCACCATCCGTTGCGGGGACAGGATTTGAACCTGCGACCTCTGGGTTATGAGCCCAGCGAGCTACCGAACTGCTCCACCCCGCGCTACAAGAACAAAGTTACCACACGTCTGAAACACTCGTGACCACAAGACCCCCATTCGGGCGGTCGGACGCTGCGAATCCGGGACGCCCGCACACGCGAGTGCGGGCAAATGGTCGCTTGCGCGCCCTTCAGAGCGACCATTTGACCGCACTCGCGATACATCGGCCGGCGAGCGATCGAGAACGCGAAGGGCCCGGCAGGGTGTGGAGGTCCACGCCCGGCCGGGCCCATTTCGTCAGATCGATTCTCGGCGAGGCCGATCGGCGACTGCTACCTCAACGCTTACTCGCCCAGCAACGCGAGCATCTGCGCGATGGTGTCAGACAGCTTCTTGTCGGCGACACCGTAGGCGGCGAAATCGCCTGCCGCCAGTGCGGCCTGCTTGTCGGCCATGGCCTGCTTGGCCACATCGAGCAAGCTGCGCAGCTCAGCATCCGTTGCCGGGTTGCCGGTCGATGTTCCGGGGGTGCCGGTTCCGTTGCCCGGAGCCGTTCCCGTTCCAGGGGTGGATCCGGTCGACGGCGGCACAGTCGTGTCACCGGCATTTGCTCCAGAGACGCCGCCGAACAACACATTGAGTGCGGTGTCGAGGGTGTCTTCGAACGCGATCTGGTCGCCGAAGGCCACGAGCACCTTCTGCAACAGCGGGTATCCACTGCCACCGGTCGACTGCACGTAGACCGGCTGAACATAAAGCAGACCGCCACCGACGGGCAGGGTGAGCAGGTTGCCGTTGAGCACCTTCGACTGCCCCTGCTTCAACAAGTTCAGCTGAGTCGAGACTGTCGGGTCAGCGTTGAACTTCGCCTGCACCTGGCCGGGGCCCGGCACCGTGTCATCCTTCGGCAGGGTGAGCAGCGTCAGCTTGCCGTAATCGGCGGCGCGCTCCCCCTTCGTCGAACCGGCGTCCGCGTTGGCCGACAGGTAGCCGGTCAAGACGTTGCGGCTCGTCGCGCCGGACGCATCCGGAATGAACGTCGAGTAGATCGAGAACGACGGCGCCTTCTGGTCGGGCATCTGCATCGTCAGGAAGTACGGCGGCTGCAGCGTCGGGTTCGCCACCGGCGACACCGGGTCGTTCGGCGTGGTCCAGGCGTCATCGTGCGAGTAGAACGAACCGGGGTCGGTCACGTGGTACTGACCGAGCATGGCGCGCTGCACCTTGAACATGTCGGCCGGGTAGCGCACGTGGCTCATCAGGTCGCCACTCATCTCGCTCATCGGCTTGACGGTCGACGGGAAGATTTTTTCCCAGGTTTTCAGGATCGGGTCCTCGGTGTCCCAGGCGTAGAGCGTGACCGAACCGTCGTAGGCATCAACAGTCGCCTTGACCGAATTGCGCATGTAGTTGATCTGGTCAAGCGCGTAAGGCTGCGCGGGGTTCTCGGTGTCGGCGGTAGCCGCACTCAGGCCGACCGGCGTGGAGTACGGGTAGCTCGCCGAGGTCGTGTAGCCGTCGACGATCCACTTGATCTTGCCATCGACGACCGACGGATACGCGTCCGTGTCGAGAGTGAGATACGGCGCAACCTTCTTCACGCGTTCGATCGGATCGCGATCGTAGAGGATCTGCGAATCCTTGTTCACCGAGTCCGACAAGAAGATCTGCTCGGACTGGAACTTGAGCGCGTAGATCAGCTTCGTGAACACGTTGTCGAGCTTCGGCCCACCGTTACCTGTGAAGGTCGTGTAGGTCTGCTGCGCACCATCGGTTCCCGACGGGTAATCAAGCTCAACCGGCTTGGCCCCCTTCGGAGCGCCGACGATCGAGTAGGTCGGCGACGTCTCACCGAAGTAGACGCGCGGCTCGTACTTGCCGAGCGAGCCAACACTGGGGATGCCCGACTCCAGGAACACCGGCTGGCCATCGACGGTGCGCTGGTTGCCATAGGCCGCTACGACCCCATAGCCGTGGGTGTAGACGACGGTCGAGTTGACCCAGGTATTGCCGGCGTTCAAGCCGGCGAGCTTGAGGTCACGCACCGCCACAACGGTGTCCTGCGACTTGCCGTCGATCGTGTACCGGTCGACGTCGAGGTTCGACGGGAACTGGTAGTACTGCTTGAACTGTTCGAGCTGACTGAACGCCTCACTCACGATGGCCGGGTCGAGAATACGGATGTTCGCCGTGGTCTCCGCATCAGCGCGCAGGGCGCCGGGCTCGGCCGTCGTCTTCGCGTTGTACGGAACAACGTCGATCTTCGACAGGTTGTAGGCATCCCGGGTGAGGTCGATATTTCGCTGAATATATTCGGATTCCAGCGTCTTCGCGCTCGGGTCGACCTGGAACCGCTGCACGACCCAGGGGTAGAGCGAACCGATCAGCAGGCTCGAGACGATCAGCAGCACCGTGCCGATGATGGGCAGGCGCCAGCGACCGATGATCGCAGTCACGAGGAAGAGGATCGCCACAACGGCGGCGATGCCGGCCAGGATGGCGCGGCCCGGGATCGTCGCGTTGACGTCGGTGTATCCGGCGCCAGTGATCAGATCGTTGGTGTCGGTCAGCGTCGAGTACTGGTCGAGCCAGATGCTGATCGCCTGCAGCAGCAGGTAGACGCCGGCGGTGACGGCGATCTGAACGCGCGCGGCCTTCGAGATCAGAACCTCACGCCCGCTGATGCGCAGGGACCCGTAGAGATAGCAGGTGGCAATGGTGACGAGCGCGCAGATCAGCACGACGGCGGAGGCGAAGCCCAGCGCCGACTGATAAAAGGGCAGGTCGAAAAGGTAGAACGACAGGTCGAAGTGGAACTGCGGGTCGACCCGGCCGACCTCGGTACGGTTCAGCCACATCAGAGTGGTCTGCCAGCGTGTCGCCGCGGCGACGCCGGCGAACAGACCGAGCAGCGTCGGAAGACCCCACATGGCGAGGCGACGCAGCGGCTCAATGACCTGCTGGTAGCGGTCGAGCTGAGAGTTCAGCTTCGCGTAGATCGGGCGCAGGCGATAAGCCAACTGGATGCTGACCCAGACGGGAACGGCCATCGCGACGAAGCCGATCAGGAACATGACTCCCGCGGCCAGCCACTGAGTGGTCAAGACGCTGAGAAAGCCGAGCTGGTCGAACCAGAGAACGTCGGTGTAGAGGCCGGCGACGATGAAGAACACGACCACCAACCCCACGATGATCGCCGCTGTAATAGCGAGTGGAGCTCGACTCCGCCGTGGAGCGTCTGCTGAGGGTGCTGATGTCACGAAATGGCCTCTTGTTCTACTGAATCAGGGTCGCCCCCATCCTAGACAAGCGCTCCTGAGAAAATTCCCAGCTAAGGTCCAGTCGACCTCTCGGCCGACAGACCTCGACGGTTCTCCAGAGAAACGCCAGCTTGTGCCGAGCCGACCTGACGGCCGGCAGGCCTAACCAAACGCTCCGGAGAAACGCCAGCTCAGGCCCAGTCGACCTCTCGGCCAGCTTGTGCCCGAGCCGACTCCTGCGTCAGCAAGGCTCGATAAGCATGCCTCAGAAATCCTCGTCTACGGAGCGCTCACAGGACACGTGGGGAGAGCGTCCAGGTCTTGTCCAGAACTCACCGCGTCCAGCGCAGTGGTCGCGTCATCGAGCGTCTCGACGGCAAAGACGTGGAGCCCGTCAGGAATGTGACCGGTGACCTCATTGCAGTTCGCGGCGGGAGCCAGGAACCATTTGGCTCCCGCGTCTTTCGCGCCGACCATCTTCTGCTGGATTCCGCCGATCGGGCCGACAGTGCCGGCCGGGTCGATCGTGCCGGTTCCCGCGATGTCGGCTCCGCCGGTCAGCGACTCGGGCGTGAGCTTGTCGATGATGCCGAGCGCGAACATCATGCCAGCGCTCGGACCGCCGACGTTGTTCAGCTCAATCGTGACCGGGAACGGGAACTCGTAGTCGGTCTTCACGTTGATGCCGGCGATCACGGCGCCATCCTTCTCGACGGGTGTGATCTCGACCGTGGCATCTTCGCCGTCGCGAACAATGCCGAACGCTGCCGGGTTTCCGGCACCGTTGGCCTTCAGGGCGGCGCGAAGGTCAGTGATGTCGGCGATCGGCGCACCGTTCACCATGATGATCTGGTCGTTCGGTTTCAGGATGTCTGTGGCCGCTGAATCGCTGGTCAGAGACATCACCGCGACGTTCGTCGAGTAGCCGATGCCCTGGTGCGTCAACGCTGCAGCGATGGCCTCCTGCTGCGAGTCCACCATGGCTGCCTGATTCTCGGTGTTTCGCTGCTCGGTGGTCACGTTCGGCGGGAACACCGCCTCGAGGGGCACCACTGCCTTGTCGGGGTTGAACCACGCGCCGGCGACCTGGAGCCAGCTCACGCGTTGGTCGGGGTTGCCGACCACTGAGACCGTGAGCATATTCAGGCTGCCGTCGGTGGGAAACGTCTTCTGGTCTTCGATCGTGATCAACGGCACCTCTGTGCCGTCGGCGTTCTTGGCCGAGCCCAGCGTGTCGAATACCGGGCCGGGCTGTTCGATCACGTACGGCGAAGGAACCATCGCAAGAAGCAGTCCGCAGACAACAGCGATGAGGAGCACGATCCAGCCGACACGCAAGCGGCGGGTGGGCTGACCATGCAGCCCCGTGTGATCGTCGGTGAAGAGAGCCACCGTGCTCCTTCCGTGGATCCGCGATGCGGGAGGCGTTGCGGCAAGTGGTGTTCGCGACGGGCGGACACCTGAGCCCTCAAGCCTAGGACATTTCCCAGTCATGGCCGGGTTTCTCGGACTAGCGTAGAAGTAAGCAACTGAGAGGTGCCTGAAGTGGACGACGACACCCGACCCGATGAGGGTCAGAATCCTGAAGACGAATTTCGGGACATGCTCCGCGACATCCTGAGCGGAAAGTCGTCAATCGACCCCAGCCAGCTGGCGGGGGCCGCGGGGCTGCCTAACGACCCGGCCAGCGTCGCTGCGCTGATGAACCAGCTTCAGGGCGCTCTGCGCGGAGGCGCCGATGGCGGCATCAACTGGGATATCGCCCTTCAGCAGGGCCAGGAGCGCGCCGCTGCCGGCCAGCTCAACGCGACGACTGAGCAGCGCACGCAGCTCGACGCCGCGTTCAACATTGCCGCGCTCTGGCTGGACGACGTGATCTCGGTCGCCGAGCTCACGACTCCCCCACGCCTGATGACCCGCAAGGAATGGGTCACGGCGACAACGCCGATCTGGACACAGATGGCCGAGCCGGTGGCGAGCAGCATCTCCGATTCGCTCACCCGCGTGCTCACCGAGCAGGCTCCCGAAGAACTGCAAAGCATGATCGCCGGCGCAAGCCAGATGATGCGCAGCATCGGCGGCACCCTGTTCGCGATGCAGCTCGGCCAGGTCATCGGCCAGCTCGCCAGTGAGGTCGTCTCCGGCGGCGACGTCGGAATCCCGTTGCTCAGCGAGCAACAGGCGACTTTGCTCCCCCAGAACGTCGCCGAGTTCGGCGAGGGCCTCGATGTTCCGACCGACCAGGTGCAGATCTATCTGGCCGTGCGCGAACTCGCCCACGCCCGCCTGTTCCGCCACTCCCGGTGGCTGCGACTTCACTTGATCAGCTCGATCACGGACTTCGCGCGCGGCATCAGCATCGACTCGTCGAAACTCGAAGATCTGGCCGAAGGGTTCGACCCGTCGAATCCCGAAGAGCTGCGCCAGGCCATGGTCGACGGTTCGTTGATCCCGCCGAAGACCGAGTCACAGCTTGCCGCTCTCGCCCGCCTCGAGACGATGCTCGCCCTCGTCGAAGGCTGGGTCGATGTCGTCACGCGCGAGGCAACGAGCCGACTGCCCAAGGCCGACGCGATTGCCGAGACGGTCAAGCGCCGCCGGGCATCGGGCGGGCCGGCCGAGTCGGCGTTCGCGACCCTCGTCGGGTTGGAACTGCGCCCGCGGCGGCTGCGCGACGCGGCAGCCATGTGGCAGGCCGTGACGGATGCCGTCGGCAACGAAGCCAGGGACGCCCTGTGGGCACACCCCGACATTCTTCCCACCTCCGAAGACCTTGACGACCCGCAGGCGCTCGTGGCCCGACTGA
The DNA here is from genome assembly GCF_056395445.1 of Leifsonia sp. 10L418. NCBI lineage: Bacteria > Bacillati > Actinomycetota > Actinomycetes > Micrococcales > Microbacteriaceae > Leifsonia > Leifsonia sp. 10L418. The sequence continues at coordinate 346,438 of NZ_JBFTJN010000001.1, forward strand.
CGTCGACGGCCTCCGGCGAAGCGCCGGTGCTCGACGAAATCGACCAGGCACTCGAAGACCTGTTGCGCGATGAGGGAACGGATCGGCCGCACGAGCATTAGTCACATGCGAGCGCCTGTGGACAGATCGCACGGCACAGGCGCGCGCTGAGGCATCATCGGGGGCATGGTCATCCGGCTGAACCCCCAGTACCCGGTCGTCTGGCGCACGCCCGACAGCATCCAGATCGGTATCGACCGACCGATTGCGGTGGTCACCCACGTCTCCACGGCCCTTGAGCGCGTCGTGAATCTCTTGCGTGTCGGCCTGCCACGCTCGAGCATCGTCATGATGAGCCGGGAAGTCGGGGCCACCGACGCCGAACTGTCAGCGCTGCTGAGGGCGCTTCGGCCCGCCTTGGAGCTGACGGGCGAGGATCGCACCCGCGGTGACCAGGTGGCCGAACCGCGGCCCGGCCGAGATCCGCACTCCGACCCGCCCAGCGGGCCCGATTCCCCGGCCCGGACTGTGGTCTGCATTGACGGCGTAGGACCGACGGCCGACGGCATCGCACACTCCGTGCTCGGACTCGGGATCCAGGTGGTCACGGCCTCGCCCCTCGACCCGTTGAGTAGCCCGCACGACGATCGTCATCCGCAGAAACGTGCCCACGTCGGCGCGGCAGTGACGGCAACGCCGAAAGCAACGGCCATGGTCGCCCTCGTGATCGGAAACTATGCGCTTGATCCGCGCCGGCACGGGCAGTGGTTGCGCCGCGACATTCCGCACCTGCCGGTGCTGTTCGGCGACAGTCAGGTGAGCATCGGCCCCTTCGTCGAACCGGGGGTCGGGCCCTGCCTGTACTGCCTTGAGCTGCACCATATCGATGCCGACCCTGCCTGGCCGGCGATCGCCTACCAGCTCTCTGACCGCCTCGCCCCGACCGAAACCGCACGAATCAGCATGGAGGTCGCGGCGCTGGTGGCCGGCATCGTGGCGGACCGGATCGAGACGGGCAGATCAGAGTTCACCGCCGCATCGCTCCAGCTCGACGCGGCAACGGGTCAGATCACGCGCCGCGCGCACCGGCGACACGGGCGCTGCGGATGCCGAGCTCTGTCAGAAATCGCGATCGCTCCCGTGGGGCGCGCTGATCGCGGCCTGATCCTGACCAGCTGAGCGCCAGCATCCGCCTGGCCCGCGTGACGCCGACGTACAGCAGGCGGCGTTCCTCGTCGATCTGCTCGAAGGTTGTGGCGTAGCTGATCGGCACGAGCCCCTCGGACAACCCGATCACGAATACCGCCTCCCATTCGAGGCCCTTCGCAGAGTGCAGCGTGGCCAGGGTGACGGCCGAGACCGTCGGTTCGTGCTGACCGGCCTGGCGTTCCATGAGTTCGTCGGTGAACTGCCGAAAAGTGGTTCCCTCCGGCGCCTCGTCGACCAGACCCATCAGCGCGTTGAGCGACTCCCACCGGTCGCGCACCGAACCCGGAGCCTCGGGCGCGGTCTGGCTCCAGCCGAGCGAACGCAACACGTCACTCACCGACTTGAAGAGCGGCTCGCCGACGATCGACACGGATGCCGCGCGCAGCTGCATCACCGCCTGCTTCACCTCGGGAAGGTCGAAGAACCGCTTCGACCCGCGGATCAGAAAGCTCACACCGACGTCGCCGAGCGCCGTCTCGAGCGCCGCAGCTTGCACGTTGAGGCGGTACAACACCGCGATCTTCTCGGGCGGCGTCCCGGCCTCAATCAGCTCGAGGATCTGCTGGGCGACCCCGCGCGCCTCGGCCATGTCAGTCGGGAAGTCGCGCACGGTCGGTTCGGGGCCGGCCTGGCGCACAGCCGCCTGCAGGGTGAGCGCACCGGCGCGACCCCGCATCAACTGGTTCGCGGTGGCGACGATGGCCGGTGTCGACCGGTAGTTCTGTTCCAGGCGCACGACCGTCGCATCCTCGTAGTGCTTCGGAAAATCGAGCAGGTACTCGCTGCGGGCACCGGCGAACGAGTAAACGGTCTGGCTGGCGTCGCCGACCACGCAGAGGTCTCGGCGGTCGCCGAGCCAGAGGGTCAGCAGGTCGTGCTGCAATGCCGAAACGTCCTGGTACTCGTCAACGACGAAGAAGCGGTACTGCTCGCGCACCTGAAAGGCGACCGACGGCTCGTTCTCGATCATGCCCGCCATGGCCAACAGCACGTCTTCGAAGTCGAGCTGCTTGCGCTCGTCTTTCAGCCGCTCGTAAGTCTCTTGCAGGGCGGCGACCTGGTCGACGTCCAGCCGGCCGGGCAGGGTGCGCGACGCGATTCCGGCGGCGTACTGCTCGATGCTGAGGCCCGAGACCTTGCGCCATTCAATTTCGGCGGCGAGGTCACGCAGTGTCGGGGTGTCGAGCTTCAGCTTCAACACCTCGGCGGCGTGGCCGAGCAAGCGCCCCTTGCCGTCGAGCAACCGTGGAACTTGACCGCCGACGACGTGCGGCCAGAAGTAGTTGAGCTGCGAGAGCGCGGCCGCGTGGAAGGTGCGCGCGGCGACACCGCCGGCGCCGAGCTGCCTCAATCGGCCGCGGAGTTCCGCCGCGGAGCGCGAGGTGAAGGTGAGCGCCATCACCCGGTTGGGCGCGTAGGCGCCGGTGGTCACGCCGTAGGCGATCCGGTGGGTGATCGCTCGGGTCTTGCCGGTTCCGGCGCCGGCCAGCATGCAGACCGGTCCGGTCAGAGCCTCGGCGGCGACACGTTGCTGGTCGTCGAGTCCGGCGAGCAGCGCGTCGGGTGCGCTCATCGGTTCGCCTGCGGTGCGTCGAGTCCGGCTGTCGCGAACGCGGAGCCGGTCGAGGGGGCCGCGTCGCCGACGCCAGTGGAATCGTCGTCGTGCCCCTCAGCCAGCCACCGGTCAAGCAACGCCCGCGCGATCGACGACGGGCCGGGCAGCAGGATACTCTCGCCCTCTGCCCGCAGATCGGCGCGACTGAACCAGCGCAGGTCGAGAATTTCTTCACCGTCGGGCACCAGGGCGACCGGTGATTGATCGGCGGCGAGTCGCGCGGTGAAGCCACACATGATCGAGGCTGGGAAGGGCCACGGCTGGGATCCGAGGTAGGTCGCGTCGGTCACCCGCATGCCCGATTCTTCGTGCATCTCACGAATCACCGCGGCCTCCAGGGACTCCCCCGGTTCGACGAATCCGGCGAGCAGCGAGTAGCGGTTGTTCTCCCACATCGCGTTGGAGCCGAGCAACACCCGATCGTCATCGTCGGTGATGAGCACGATCACCGCCGGATCGGTGCGGGGAAACACTTGACTGCCATCCTGCGGGCAGCGTCGCGTCCAGCCGCTGTCCTCAACGTCTGTCGCAGTGCCGCAGCGCGGGCAGTGCGTGTGCGAGTCGTGCCAGTTGACGACGCCGACTGCTTCGGCAAAGGCTCCCGCGTCACGGTCGGAGAGGGTGGCGGCCACCGTGCGCAGTGACGCCCAGCGTGACTCGTCGGGCTGCAGCAGGGCGGCAGCGCCATCGTTCAGAACGGCCGCGACGATCGGTGTTCCGACGGGTTCGAGGGAGGCGGGATCAAGCGAGCGGCCCAGGTAGACGCAGAGGGTGGTGTCACCCAGCTGGTCCGGTGAAAGCAGGTCCAGACGAGGGGGCTCCGCACCGGCAGTTTCCGGGGCGGCCAGTAACGCCCGGCCGCGCCAGAGCGGCACGACGCGCGTGGACGCATCCGCCCAGAGTTGAGCAATCAAATCGGTGTTGCCGCGGGCCGCATGATCCCGGTCAATTGCGTGGCGGGACAGCGGAAGCTGCGCTGAAAAGTCGAATGACACGGTGTCCCCTTCGAGTTCGGGGCTGGTGCGCCGAAATTCTGTGCTGGCGTGGCGTACGCGCGCGCGGAACGCAACTCGACCTAACCTAGAAGGCATGGCCAGATCCCATCTCACTCTAGCCGCGTTGGCCACCTCCGCTCTGCCTGGGCTCGACGTCGCCCAGGCTCGCGCGCACAGCCAGCGCGCCCACGGACTTTTCGACTCAGCGCTCATCATCGACCGCGACGGACGAGAGCTCATCATTCGGGTTCCCCGTTCGCAGGCAGCCGAGACCGAGCAGTCGGCCGACCTGGTGGCGCTGCGCGCCCTCACCGTCGGCAATCGCAGCAGGCTGCCGTTCGACGTGCCCGAGTTCGTCGGCCAAGCGCCGGCCGGACCGACCCGCGCGGTTCTCTACGAACTGCTGCCCGGCGATTCCTTTGAGACGGATGCCCTGACCGGCCACGTCGGAGTCTCGGGCTCCATCGGTCGCTCGATCGCCGCCATCCACGGACTGCCGACCGCATTCATCGCCGACGCCGGCCTTCCTCAGCAGACCGCCCTCGACTGCCGCACCAGCACGATCGCCCTGATCGACCGGGCGGCAGAGACCGGCTACCTGCCCGCTGCGCTGCTGCGCCGTTGGGAACAGGCCACCGACGACGACTCGCTCTGGCAGTTCGCGCCCACGGTGGTTCACGGTTCGCTGAGCGATGAGTCCTTCCTCATCGTCGACGATGCCGTCTCCGGCATTCTCGGCTGGTCGGCGCTCAGCGTCGGTGACCCCGCCCGCGACCTGAATTGGTTGCTCGCCGCCCGCGGCGAAGCCGCCGAGACCGCGGTGGCCTCGTACCTCGCCGCCCGTCAGGGCGGCGACCCCCGCCTGACCCAGCGTGCGCTGCTCTATGCCGAACTCGAGCTGGCCCGCTGGTTGCTGCACGGCTCAGACACCCGCAACCAGGAGATCGTCGACGATGCCGTCGTCATGCTCGATGGCCTGGTCGAAACGGTTCACAGCAACACGATGGAATCGCTCTCGACCGACACCGGCCCGGTTCTCGATGTCGCTGACGTCGAGACCCTTCTCGACGCGACGCCGCACAGCTCGCTCGGTCGGGACGCAGGTGCGTCTCCGCACGGTTCGGCGATGCTCACCGACAGTTTCGACCGTTCCGAGTTCGCTTCCTTGCGTGACCCGTTCGAGGAGTCGGCCGATGCTGATTCCGCGGAGACGCGCGAGGGGGCCGATACGACCCACTCGTCGGGTTCAGAGAGCGCATCGGGCACTGCTGACGACGACTCCGGAGAACGAGACCGATCAGACCCGTTCGCCGAACTTGACGGTGAAGGCGACCCGAATGCGACTGTCGCCTACTCCTTCGAAGATATTGAAGAGCTGACCGCTCGTTCCACCGAGGCCCAGGCTTCGACGAGGTCCTCTTCGGAGTAGATCCGAACGGGAGCAATCACGGTGTCGTCGGCGACGAAGTAGAACACGGCGTCGACGAGATCGGGATCGATCCCCTTCCAGCTGGCATAGGCCAGACGGTACAGGGCCAGCTGCGTCTGCTTGAGTTCGAGGTCTGCCGCGTTCTTCGGCGCCTTCCCGGTCTTCCAGTCGACCACCTGGTAGCCCGTCGCGGTGCGATAAACGGCGTCGAGCTTGCAAATGAACACCTGGCCGGCCAGCACGTGGTGAATCTCGATCTCGACTTCTTCGGGTTGCAGACTCCCCCACGGCGACCGCTCGAACGTCGCCTGCAGTCGGGCGAGCTCAGTCGAAGTGGTGTCGCCGGTCGGCAGCGGTTCGGTCGCGTCGGCGCCGGTCGACGCTGTGCCATCCTCCGCTCCCTCGGCGATCAGATCGAAATCAAGGTCAAGCTCGCCGAAACCGACGTCGATCAGATCGGCAGAGGCCCCGCCGCCCGAGCGCGTTTCGACCCAGGAATGAAACAGGGTGCCCAGCCGGGTCGCCCGGTACGGCCGTTCGGGCATCGGGCGCCGAAGCCCTGCCGCGACGGCGGCCGGGTCGTCGACGTAATCCTTGAACCGTGATGCGGGGATGCGTGTCGGCAGCGGGACCGTCGTGCTCCCGGCCAGGCGGAGCGCCCGCTCCTCAAGCAAGAGGGTGACATCGCGAGACCAAACGGTGTCGGCATCCACCGGCGACTCCAGGGCCCGGCTGACGAACCCGGCGGCGGTTTCGACCACGACACGACGTGTGCCGAGCGGGTCGAACGGCCACTCGTCGGTTCCGGACTCGGCGCTCTCCGGTTTCTCTTCGAAGCTGCTCACGGCCGGCAGCTCGGGGATCAATCCGGCCTCGACGAGTTCGACGAGGTAGCGGCTTGCCGTGCGCTGGGTGGTTCCGTTCGCCCAGAATGCGCCGGTGAGCAGAAGCTCCTGCTGGGCCCGCGTCGTGGCCACGTAGATCAGGCGGCGCTCCTCGGCTTCATGCCGTTCGGTGAGCGCGGTCTTGTACTGCTTGAACTCAGCGTCGAACGACAGCTGGGTGTCGTGCAGCGTCCAGCGCAGCTCCGGCAACTCGTCGCGGTCGCCGCGCATCGGGTAGGGCAGCTCCCCGAAACGCAGCCAGCCGGCGCCGTCTCTGGCCGCGGCCGGCAGGCTCTTTTCGGCCAGGTTCGGAATGGCGACGTAGTCCCACTCCAAACCCTTCGAACCGTGAATGGTGAGGAGTTGCACCGCGTCGGCCTCTGCTGCCTCGCCGCGGGGACCCATGTCGTCCTGACGCTCGGCCCGGCCGAGCCAGCGCAGAAAACTGCCGAGCGTGCCGTGCTCGTCGCTGTCGAGAAATGCAGAGATGCAGTCATGTAACGCATAGAGGTTGGCCAGGCCGAGCCCGAAGGTCTCGTTGGCGACCAGCTCGACATCGAGAAGAATCTCTTGCTCGATCAGCCTCACGAAATCGAGAAGGGGCAACCCGGCCCGTGAGCGGAACCAGGCCAGTTGACGACCGGCGGCGCGCAAGCGTTCGCGTCCGTCTTCGCTGAACCCGGCGAGCTGGCTGTGCGACTCTGATGCGGTGGCCACGAAGTCGAGGGCGTCGACCAGCGAACTGGTCTCCTCATCGGCGACCGACGCCCGCAGCTTGGCCTTGAGCTCGTCGCTGAGCGCCTGCTGCGCCCAGTCGTGGGAGGCGAGCCAACTCGCCACCCCGGACAGCGCCTGCAGGTCACGCGGTCCGATCCGCCAACGCCCGCCGGTCAACAGCCTGATCAGTTCGCTTCCCGACGCCGGGTCGTGCACGACCCGGAGCACGCTGACGACATCCGCCACTTCGGGCGTGGAGAGCAGCCCGCCGAGCCCCAACACATGGGCACGCACCCCGTGGGCGCGCAGCACGTCGGCGAACAGTTCCATCTCGCGGCGGGCCCGGAACAGCATCGCTCCGGTCTTACCCCCACCAACGGTGATCCGTTCGGCGAACCAGCGGGCGACGAGCGCCGCCTCTTCGGCGAGGGTCTCGGTCAGTGCCGCTTCGACGCGACCCGCTTCTTTTCCGGCCGGCACCTTGAGCGTGTCGACCTGGATTCCGTTGGGCTTGGCCCGCAGGGCCTCGGACAGCGGCGAGACGAGCGCGTTCGCGACATCCAGCACCGACGACGGGTTGCGCCAGGTGTACGACAAGGACATGGTCGGGGCGTCACGGTTCGCACGCCCCGCGAAGTCCTGTGAGAAGCCCAGCAGGTTCGCGGAGCTGGCACCGCGCCAGCCGTAGATCGACTGATGCGGGTCGCCGACGGCCATCACCGGGTGGTGGGCGAACAGGGTGCTCAGCAGCTCGGTCTGCAGCACAGAAGTGTCTTGATACTCATCGAGCAGCACGATGCGGAACTGGTCGCGGTAGCCGGCGACGACCCGATCGACCCGCTGGCACACCTGGAGGGCGAGCGAGACCTGGTCGGAGAACTCGATCAGCCCCTGCCGGCGCTTCTCGGCCTGGTACAGTTCGGCCAGTTCGGCCAGGATCGGCAACGGTGCGACGGCGGCCAACGACTCGATGACGGAGTCGTAGGGTTTCGTCTTGCGGGTGGAGCCGTATGGAAGGTCGGCCAAATAGCCGAAACTGTCGGCCAAGCCGGCCAGATCGTGCGGCTGCTGCGGCTCGCCTGGCACAAACGGGGGCGGGTTCTCGGCGAGCACCCGGCTGAACTGCAGCACGGCATCCGTCACCGCGTCGAGTTTCTTGCCGAACGGAACGAGGCGGTCATCGCCGTGCTGAATCACGACGCTGCGCGCCAGCAGCCAGGCGGATGTCTCGGTGAGCAGCACCGACTCCGGCTCGCGGCCGAGCAGGAGCGCATTGTCGCTGAACAGGCGGCTGGCGAAGGAGTTGTAGGTGGAGACCGTGGGGGTATTGAACAGGTCGGAGGCGTCGCGGGCGCCCTCGACAGACACGGCAGCGCCTGATACCTCGACGCTTGATTCCTCGGCGCTCGGCTGACGGCTCGGCAACAACCCGGCTGCGTCAAGTTGTTCGATGCGCCCGTTGATGCGCTGGGCGAGCTCGCCGGCGGCCTTGCGGGTGAAGGTGAGGCCGAGGATCTGATCGGGACGGGCGTGCCCGTTGGCCAGCAGCCAGAGCACCCGGTTCGCCATGGTCTCGGTCTTGCCGCTGCCGGCCCCGGCCACGACGAGCGTCGGGGCGAGGGGGGCTTCGATGACCGCCTGCTGTTCGGTGGTCGGCGGGAACATCCCGAGCGCTTCGGCGATCTGCAGGGCAGAAATTTGTGGGGCGGAGTTCGGCGGCGTCTCGGCGGGGTTCGGGGCGTGACTCATGAACTGACCTGCTTGATGATGTGGAGGCGGCATGACCCGAACGACCACGGGTCGAGGCAGTGCGAGGCGATCTCGGCGACGAAGACCGCGCCGCCCATCCCGACCGCGTCGTTCTTCACCCTCGTGCGGAAGGCGTCGAGCTCTTCGGGAGTGAACGGCTGCTGAGTCGGGTTGCGGTAGTTCTTCTTCTGCGTTCCCGAGGAGACGATGACCAAGCGGGCGCCGGCGAGGTCGGCTCCGTCGGGAATCCCGGCGATGGCGCCTTCCTGGAAGGCGAGTTGATAGGCGCCGAGTTGCGGATGCTCGGCCACGCCGGCGTCGTTGATCGGGTCGCCCTTTCCGGTCTTCAGGTCAACGATGACGGCCCGGCCGTCGCTGAGCTGCTCGACCCGGTCAACGGTGCCCGACAGGATGGCTCCGTCGACGTCGAGGGTGAATTTACCCTCGGCGCTCAGCAGCGTGCCGCCGTCGCGATCAAAATCGGCCAGGTAGGAGGCGAGCCGATCGGTCAACGCCCGAGCCTCGAGCTTGGCCACCCGGGATTGCCATTCGGCGTCGAAAACGAGCTCGTCCCAGCGCTCGTTCACCCCCGTCCAGAGGGCCTCTGGCGTCACATCCGTCGCCCGCTCCATCACCGTGTGAATGATCGTGCCGAGGTTCGCCGCGGTGTTGCTGCCGCCGCCGCCGACCTGGCCGATCAGCCAGTGCAGCGGACAGGCCTCGAATGAGGCCATCTTCGACGGGGAAACCCGCACCGGGTCGTCACCGGACTGCTCGTTGCCCTGCGCGTCGCTGCGCGGTTCGGGGTCGTTGAGCGGGCGCAGGGTGCTCTGGGTCTTCAAGCCGTACCACTCGTCGGGATGCGCACCGGCGACACTCTCGCGAGCGAGGCGGGCGAGGGTGGCGGCTGCATCGTTGGCCCGGCGGCTGGTGATCTGGTCGTCGCTCACGCGCGGACCGACCGCGGTGGTGAGGTCGCGGCGCAGCCGTCCCACCATGCCGCGCAGCGACAGCGGGTAACGAGCAAGGGTCTCTGGGCTGCTGTCTGGCTCGGGAAGCAGACGCAGAAATACTGACGGCTGATTGTCTTCATTCGCGATCGCCGTGACCAGAACCTCGTGGCGGGCTCGTGAGGTCGCCTGGGCGAACATCCGCAGCTCGTCGTGCAGCACACCGGTGCGCGCATCGGCCGCGTCGGGATCTTGGTGGCTGGCGACCGCGGCGAGGTCGCCGGCGCCGAGCAGCGAACCGCGCACCCGCAAGTCGGGCCAGACGTTCTCTTGCACGCCGGCGAGCACGACGAGATCGAACTCGCGCCCGATCACCGCGCTCGGGGTTGCGACGATGACCGCGTCGTTCTGGGCGCGCGGCGCAAGGGTGTCTTCCGGCACATCGGTGTCGACGAGGTGTTCGAGAAAAAGCACGGGTGGGGCATGCGGAGTGCGCTCGACGAAGCGCTGAGCGGCGGAGAACAGCGCGACGACGGCGTCGAGGTTGCGGTTGGCCTCATCGGCGACGATGCCGGTGCCGGCCGATTGTTCGAACCAGATATCGGCGAGACGGCTGCGCTGCCAGAGCCCCCAGAGCAGTTCCTCGATGGTCGCGCCGGCCTGGAATTCGGCGGATGCGGCGCGCAGACTTGCACCGAACGCCGTGGCTTTGCGGGCGGTGCGGTTGTCGATCGTGGCCAAGGCGTCGGCCACCTGGAGTGCCTCGACGAGCAGTTCGTCGGCGCTGCGGGTTCCGTCGCCGGCGAGCTCGTGCTGCCGCAGAGCGGCCCGGAGGCGGCGCAGAGTGATCGGGTCGAGTCCGCCGAGCGGGCCGCTGAGCAGCGCCGTCGCGGCCTCGGCATCAAGGGCCTTACGGCCCAGAGTCACTTCGAGCGCGAGGATGAAGGCGCCCACAGCCGCTTCGTCGCGAAGCGCGGTTTGTGCGCTGGCGACCTGGGTGGGAACTTCCAGCGAGGCGAGGCCCTTCGAGAGCGCCGGAACCAGGGATCCGGTGCGCACGACGACCGCCATCTGCCCCCACGGCACCCGGCCGAGAAGATGCCGCTCGCGCAAGCGCCGGGCGATGACGGCGAGCTGTTCGGCGGGGTTCGTCACCACCACCGTCTGCACGAGATCGGTCGGGGCCGAGGAATCGGATTCCAACTCCGTCGCCGCACCCGCCTCCGCGCCATCCGCGCACGCCACGGTCGCGGCACGCTGCGTGCCGGCGGCGGCGGTGCCGATCCGGCTCGTGGCCTCCCGCACCACGGCGCGCACGGCGCCCCCGTGCCGGTAGACGGAGCCGAGGGTGAAAGTCTGAACGTCTGGACGGCCGAGGTAGGAGCCCAGCCGGCCGAGGGCATCCGGATGCGCGCCACGGAACGAACCGGTCGAGAGGTCGGGGTCGCCGACGGCCAGAATCGCGACGCCGCGAGCCGCGAACTGGGCCAGCAACGCGAGGGTGGCCTGCGTGGCTTCTTGAGCGTCGTCGAGGATGATCAGGCGCAGGCCGGCCAAGGCGCCGAGTGTCGACTGCCCGGCCGTGCCCGCTGGCGCGTCGTGCACCAGCGCGGTGGCGAATTGCGCGAGTTCGGTGGAATCGTATTGCCCGGGCCGTGTCTGGTCTTTCACCTCTTCATAGCCGCGGATGAACTCGGCGGCGGCGCTCCACTCTGGCCGGTTCGTCTGCCGCCCCCAGTCGGCGAGACGCTCGGGTGACACACCGTACTCGACGGCGCGCATCATCAGGTCGCGCAGCTCCGTGCGAAAACCGCGCAGCCGTCGGACCTCGGGGCCGAGCGTCGTCGGCCAGGCCGGCCCGGTCTTCTCGTCGAGGTGACCCTGCAACAATTCGGCGATGATCTGGTCTTGCTCGCCACCGGTGAGCAGAGTCGGGCTCACCCCACCGGAGCGGGAGACGGAATCGCGCACGATCTGAAATGCGACAGAGTTCGCGGTGCGCGCGAGCGGGCCCTGAGTAGGAACCCCCAATCGGAGGGCCAGCGTGTCGCGCAGCGTTGCGGCGCCCGACCGCGTCGGCACCAACACCAGTACCTCGCTCGGCGAATAGCCACGACGAAGCACCCGATCGGCGACAACCTCGATGAGGGTCGTCGTCTTTCCGCTGCCGGGGGCTCCGATCACGGCGCCTGAGATGCCGTCGGGCAGGCCGAGAACCGCTGCCTGGGACGGGTCGAGCGCTGGGTCACGTACAGGCGCAAGCACGGGGGTGAGCACAGGATCGGTCGCACTGTCGACGGGGAGTTCTGTCGCTGCCTCGGGTCCGATTCTGCTCACGTTTTCAACGGTAGCCGGTTGCGCCGACAGTGAACGCTGTGCGGCACCCGTGCGGTTCTGTCGTAATCTGAGCGGGTAGGCAACGAAAGGCGCATCTAGTGGACATCCGCATTGGCATCTTCAACACTCCCCGTGAGATCAACTTCGAAACATCGCAGCCGGCAGCGGACATCGAGGCAGCCGTTGCTGCAGCGCTCGCCGACCCCGCGGGATATCTGAAGCTCTCCGACGACAAGGGCCGCATCTACGTCGTTCCGTCCGTCGGTCTCGCGTACGTGGAACTCGGCTCAGAAGAGTCGCGCCGCGTCGGTTTCGTCGCTTAGGCATTTCGATGGAACTGCTCTTCGTCGCGCTGGGCGGGGCCCTGATCGGTTTGATCGTGCGCTATTCCCTTCCGGGCCGCGCGACACAGGGCGCTGTGCTGATTCCCGCATTCGCCACCGGACTCGCCTCGGTCGTCTGGGTCGCTTTGACCTGGCTCGGCCTGAAGTGGGACGGCGGCTGGATCTGGTGGGTGACGTTCGCCATCGCTGCCGCAGTGACGGTGGGCGTTGACCTGCTGCTGACCCGTCAGCGTCAGCAGGGCGACACTGCTCTGCTGCACACGCTGATGAGGTCGGGCGCACCGCGCACATCCTGATCGCACCGTGTGGATGACTTCACCGTGTTCATGATCGCACCGTGTCGGTGACGACCCTGGCAACGGGCCGCGCCCTTGATCCGGACCAGCAGCACCTCGTCGACCGGCTCGACGAGGTGCTCTCGTCGTTGACGGCTGACTCCGAAAACGCGGATGCCCGGCGCGGGCTCTACGTGCACGGCTCGGTCGGACGCGGCAAGACCTGGCTCTGCGATACCTTCTTTGCCGGAGCGCCGACCACGGCCAAGCTCCGCATCCACGTGCACGATCTGCTGCACGATCTGCACCAGGCCATCTGGCGGGCCCGGTCCGCCGGCTCGGTTTCCGCTGACCGTCCGGATGCCATCGAGTTCGCTCTCGCCGAGATGCTGGGCGACCTCGAGCTGCTCTACCTCGACGAGGTTCATCTGCACGATCCCGCCGACGCCGTGATGCTCGGCCGGGTGCTGCAGGCCGTGTTCGACCGCGGCATCCTGCTCATCGCCACGTCGAACAGCGCGCCGGACGACCTTCTGCCGAGCCGCGAGTTTCATTCGCTGGCCGAACCGGCGATTGCCCTCATCGGGGCGCACCTCGACACCGTCGAACTCGGCGGCACACTCGACTACCGTCGCACCGATGTTCCCGCTCGTACTCCGCGCGAGTCCGGGTTCGTCAGCGGCTTCTGGGTTTCAGAGGCCGAACTCGACGAACTCTCCCCCGGCGACCTCCGACGTCCGACCGCGGCCGAAGAGACCGTGCTGTCGACGAACGGGCATCATTTCACCGCACGCCGCGCAGACGCCGGTCACGTCTGGTTTCACTTCGACGACCTCTGCGAGGGCGACACGTCGATCCTCGACTATCTGATCTGGTCGAGAGAGTTCCACACCTGGGTCATCGAAGGGCTCCCCCCGCTACATACCGCGACGCCGCAGGCGCGCCAGCGATTCGCCCACATCATCGACGTGCTCGTCGATCGGGATGTGACGCTCCACGTCATCAGTGACAGTTCACGCAGTGAGATCTCCGGCGCGGCCGGACTGCGCGATGCCGAGCGACTGCACAGCAGGCTCGCGTTGCTGCGGAGCGCGAGGTAAGCGAGCGCGTCTGAGCGTGTCTGAGCGGCTACGCCGTCAGGCCGAGCTCGTCCATTCGGCGGGTGTGCGCGGCGATGATCTCGGTGAAGACCGGCTCGATCCGTGACTCATCGCGGGAGAGGTCACCGGAGACATGCAAAGCCGACCGCGCGATGAGCAGAGTGTCGCCGACCAGACGTCGACCCCACAGCGCCAACGACGACGCGAGTTTCGGGTCCGCAGCGATTGCTCGGGTGACCTCGGTCACGACCACCGCGAAACCCGCATCCTGCTCAATGATCTTCACCACGCGTGAGCGGGTGTCACCCGGCAGACCGACGGCCAGGGCCGCAAAGAAATCGTCGAGAAGGCCCGTGGTCAGGTAGCAGCCGATCAACGATTCCGGCCAGGTCGCGCCGGCTCGCATCCGTCGAAAAGCGTCGAGTTCCGCGGCGAAGGGAGCCATCGCCTCGGCCGGATCCGAGCCGTGGCGGCGCAGCTCGCCGACGAGTGCTTCATGCTTGGCGAGGGCGAGCCCGGCCGAACGGCTCAGTTGTCCTTTGACGGTCACCGTGGGGGCGGCCGTCGCGGCCTGGGCCAGGCTTTCGAAGACGCCGAGCTCCATGTATGCGGCCTGGCCGAGAAACTGTGGCAGCGGCGGGACGAGCTCTCCGAGATCGACTTTCATCGTCGGCAGGGACTCCCCGCGGCCCGTCAGGCGCGGGATCTCCAGGCGCTTCGCGCGTCGACCAAACCATGAGACCACGTGCCCAGCTTAGAGCGTCACAGCGGGCGGGCTGCGGCGATCTTCGTGACGCGAACGGCGACTTCGCAGGGCCCCCCATACAGAAAGAGGAGGCGCTTCACGGAGATTGCCAGGCCCGTTCGGTAAGCTGGCCTCACATCCCCGGCATCGGATCGGTGATCATGCGCCTGAAACAGAAGACGGGCGCAACCCTCTTCTTCAGTAAAGACAGGCATACATTCGTGACTTTCTCCGAACTTAATATTGACCAGGACATGGTCGACGCTCTCGCCGACAAAGGCATCGTTGAGCCGTTCCCCATCCAGACCCAGACCATTCCGCTCGCTCTCGCCGGCCAGGACATCATCGGCCAGGCCAAGACCGGAACCGGTAAGACCTTCGGCTTCGGCCTCCCGCTGATCCAGCGCCTCGGCCTGAACCCCGAACCCGGCGTGCAGGCGCTCATCGTCGTGCCGACCCGTGAACTGTGTGTTCAGGTGAGCGAAGACCTCGAGCTCGCCGCCAAGAACCGCGACACCAAGATCGTCTCCATTTACGGCGGCAAGGCCTACGAAGGTCAGGTCGAACAGCTCAAGGCCGGCGCGCAGATCGTCGTCGGTACCCCGGGCCGTCTGCTCGACCTCGCCAGCCAGCGTCTGCTCGACCTCAAGAACGTGCGCGAAATGGTGCTCGATGAGGCCGACAAGATGCTCGACCTCGGTTTCCTCGCCGACATCGAGAAGCTCTTCGCTCAGACCCCGGCCGGCCGCCACACCATGCTGTTCTCGGCCACGATGCCCGGCCCGATCGTCGCCCTCGCGCGCCGCTTCATGACCAAGCCGATCCACATCCGTGCGACCGACCCCGATGAGGGCCTCACGCAGGCGAACATCGAGCACCTCGTCTACCGTGCGCACAACATGGACAAAGACGAAGTGATCGGCCGCATTCTGATGGCCGAGGGCCGCGGCAAGACTGTGATCTTCACGCGCACCAAGCGTGCCGCAGCCAAGCTCGTCGAAGAACTCAACGACCGTGGTTTCAACGCTGCGGCCGTGCACGGCGACCTGAACCAGGAACAGCGCGAACGCGCCATGGCCGCGTTCAAGGCCGGCAAGAAAGACATCCTGATCGCCACGGATGTCGCAGCCCGCGGCATCGACGTCAACGACGTCACCCACGTGATCAACCACACCATCCCCGAAGACGACAAGGCTTACCTGCACCGCGTCGGCCGCACCGGACGTGCCGGCAAGACCGGCATCGCCGTGACGTTCGTCGACTGGGACGACCTGCACAAATGGGCGCTCATCAACCGCGCGCTCGAGTTCGGTCAGCCGGAGCCGACCGAGACGTACTCGTCGTCGCCGCACCTCTTCACCGACCTGAACATTCCGGCCGGCTCCAAGGGACGCCTGCGTGCGACCCCGATCAAGGAGGTCGTGGCCGGCAGCGGCCCCGGTCGCTCGGATTCGGGTCGTGGCGGTCGCAGCGACTCCGGTCGTAGCGATTCAGGTCGCGGCGATTCCGGTCGCGGTGGCTCAGGTCGCGGTGGGTCAGGCTCTGGTCGCTCCGGCGCACCGCGCACCGAGGGCGCGCGTACCGATGGCGCTCGCGCCGAAGGCACCGCGGTCGAGGGCGAGCGCACCGGCTCCAGCCGTTCACGCTCCTCCCGCGGCGGCCGTTCCGGCGGACGCTCGGATGCCCCGCGCACCGAGACCACCCGCACTGAGCCCCGCACCGAGGCGAACCGTACGATCCAGCCGACCTCGGCCGACCAGCCGGAGATCCGCGAGGGTCGCACCCGCACGCGCAACCGCGTCAGCCGTGTGACCAACCCGGCAGCGCCCGAGGCCGTCTCGGCCGCCGGCACCCACGACGGTGGCGGCATTGAGCACCGCGACGGCAACAGCGCCCCGCGTCGCCGCGTGCGTCACCACTCAGAGACTCCCCCGCAGGTCTAGTCCTTGCGACACGAACGGCCCGTTGCATCTTCGGATGCGGCGGGCCGTTTTTCTGTGGGCATGCAGTCGTGCGGCCACCCGTCGTGAAGCCGCTCTCGGTCGCCCATTCGACGGAGATTCGTGCGAAATCAGACAGAATCGGGGCAAAACCGGCCCGATTCTCAGAAATCTCCGTCGAACGGGAGGTTGCGGGGCAGCGGAGTGTCGGCGCCGATCAGGCGAAGATCGGCGCCGAACCGGCGCCCTGCGCGATGATCGCGTCCAGCACCTCCGGAGCCGTCGTGTTCTCGCCCAGACGGTTCGGCTTGCCCGCACCGTGATAGTCGCTCGAACCGGTGACGAACAGGCCGTGCCGGGCAGCCAGCACAGCCAACCGCGCCTTCGCCTCCGGCTTGTTCTCGCGGTGGTCGAGCTCCAGGCCGAAGAGGCCGGCCTCGACGAGTTCGGCCAGACGCGCCTCGTCCATCAGGTCGCCCACACCCCGGGTGGCCGGATGCGCCAGCACCGGCACTCCCCCGGCCGCCCGCACCAGCTGCACCGCGTGCAACGGGTCAGGCGCGTAGTGCGGCTGGTAGTAGCCGGCCCGCCAGTGCAGGATTCCCTCAAAAGCGTCACTGCGCGTGGGCACCACGCCGCGCGCAACGAGTGCATCGGCGATGTGCGGGCGGCCGATGGTTGTTCCCGGCGTCGTCTGGGCGAGCACGTCGTCCCAGGTCAGCGCATAGTCGGCGCCGATGCGCGCGACCATCGCCTCGGCTCGGGTGTGCCGCGCTTCACGGATGCGCGCGGTCTCGTCGAGGATGCCGGCATCCGTCGGGTCAAACAAGTAGGCCAGAAGGTGCACGCTGGCATAGCCCTGGCGTGTGCTGAACTCCATACCGGGAATGAGCGTGATGGCGACCTCGCGCGCGGCGGCGGACGCCTCGGCCCAGCCGGTCGTCGAGTCATGATCGGTGAGTGCGACGGTGCCCAGACCCGCCGCATGGGCGGCACGGATGAGTTCACCGGGGGTTTCGGTTCCATCGGAAACGCGCGAGTGCGTGTGCAGGTCGATCGGACCCACAAATCGTCTCTCAGCGTTCATTCCCCTATGTTACTGGGGTCGACCGGCCGCACGATGGCCCCGGCGCACCGCCCGTGTGGCGCAGATTCCGGCGAGAAGCTCGACGCGCCGCCGGCTCCCCTCCCTGCACACAGCACGAGCCGGGCTGGCGGTGAAAGAATGGGCGCATGGCTGATAGCACCGACACCGGAATCTCCCCCGCCCCGCGCTCGAACGAGAACCGTTCGACTACCCCGAGCTCCGACGGGTTCAAAAACTTCATCTCCACCGGATGGGCCGAACGCACTGACGTTCTGCCGTCGGCACGGGAACAGGCTTCGTTCGCGGCAACGCGCCGTGCCAAGCTCTCGGCGCTCTACCCGGGAGTGCGTCTGATCATTCCGGCCGGGCGCCTCAAGCAGCGCTCGAACGACACCGACTACGCGTTCCGCGCCCACTCGGGCTTCGCGCACCTCACCGGTTGGGGCAGCGACTCCGAACCCGGTGCCGTGCTGGTGCTCGAGCCCGCCGACATGGGTCACACCGCAACGCTCTACTTCCGTGAGCGCGCCGGCCGCGACTCCGACGAGTTCTACGCGAACGCGGAGATCGGCGAGTTCTGGATCGGACCCCGTCCGTCGATCGCCCAGGTCGCCAGCGACCTCGGCCTCGAGGTGCGCGGCATCGCCGACCTGGCAGCCGTCTTCACCGCCGTCGACAGCTCGACCCTCGTCATCCGCGAAGCCGACCCGGCACTCACTCTCAAGGTCGACGAGGCGCGTCTGCGTTTCGCCGCAGAACGAGTGCTGAGCAACAACGCCTCAGACAGCCCGTTCAGCGTGGAGATCAACGGCGAGCACGAACCTGACGACCTGCTGGCCCGCGACGTGTCGGAGCTGCGCCTCGTCAAGGATGCCTACGAGATCGAACAGATGCGTCTCGCCGTCGCGGCGACTGCGCGGGGCTTCGACGACGTCATCCGTGACCTGCCGCGTTCCAGCACCCACCAGCGCGGTGAGCGCCTGGTCGAGGGTGTCTTCAACACGCGTGCCCGCGCCGACGGCAACACGGTCGGCTACGACACGATCGCGGCCTCCGGCTCGCACGCCTGCATCTTGCACTGGACCCGAAACGACGGACCGGTGAGCCCCGGCGACGTGATTCTGATCGACGCCGGTGTCGAGCTCGACAGCTACTACACGGCCGACATCACCCGCACGCTTCCGGTCAACGGCACGTTCACCGCGGTGCAGCGCCGGGTCTACGACGCGGTCTGCGAAGCCGCGGATGCCGCGTTCGCCGCGGCTCGCCCGGGTGCCGTGTTCCGTGAGGTGCACGCCGCGGCCATGGACGTCATCGCCCGTCGCACCGCAGAGTGGGGCATGCTTCCGGTCACGGCCGAGGAAGCCCTGGAGCCCAGCAACGGCCACCACCGCCGCTACATGGTGCACGGCACCAGCCACCACCTCGGCCTCGACGTGCACGACTGCGCTCAGGCGCGTCGCGACATGTACATGGACGGCGTGATCGAGCCCGGCATGGTCTTCACCATCGAGCCCGGCCTCTACTTCCAGCCCGACGACCTTACGGTTCCGGCCGAGTACCGCGGCATCGGCGTGCGGATCGAGGACGACATCCTGATTACCGCGGATGGCGCCGAGAACCTGTCGGCCGCGATCCCGCGCACGTCGTCGGATGTCGAAGCCTGGATCGCGACGCTCACGAAGTAGCAATCGCTCGAGGATCGCCGCCACGACCGAGAGTCGCCGTTGCAACGGCGATTCTCGGGAGCGGCGGCGATTTTGCGTCGCGGGTCAGGCCGTTCTTCGCGCGGCGGTGTCTACGCTGCGGTATTTACGCGGCGGGACCCTGCGTCGGTCCGGTCTGACCCGGCTGGGCCGACTGCTCCGGCGCGTCGGCCCCGGCATCGGCTGCGTCAGACCCCGGAGTCGCGTCGTCGGCAGACGTCGCCGGCGGCACCGACTCCCCATAGGCGCCCGGCTGGTAGGTCGGTGCCACATAGGCGCGTGGCGGGTCAGACGGATGCGGCACGTCAACGGTTTCGCTCTCGGCGACACCCTGCCCCGAGAGCATGTTGCGCGCCTTGTTCACCAGAGCGTGGTCGACGATCACCTGATAGTTCGTGGCGATGACCTGCATCGTCGAGGTGAAGTCGCGTCGACGGCGATTCAGCGCGTAGCTGACCAGGCCGAACAGCATGCCGAAGCCGGCACCGATCAGCACGGCGGCAAAGACAAAGGGCAGACTCGAACCCGTCGGAGAGAAGATGAAGAAGAGCAGGCCGAAGAAGATTCCGAGCCAGGCGCCGGAGGCCGCGCCGCCGAGCGCCACCCGGCCGTAGCTCAGCTTGCCGGTGACGCTCTCGACCGTTTTCAGGTCGTTGCCGACGATCGACAGCTGACGCACCGGAAAGTCTGCTTTCGCCAAGACGTCGACCGCGGCTTGTGCCTCCGCGTAGGTGACATAGGTGGCCACGACCTCTCCCGTCGGCATGACAGGAGAGACGAGCGGACGTCGCGCGCCGAATTGACTCATATTGCTCATGTCGCCATTCTTTCACGACCGCCGGAGTTCCCTGGTGAGTGGCCTACATTTGTACTGTGAGTGCCTCCAGAGTCTTCGTCGCCCGCTTGGCCGGTTGCACCGTTTTCGACCCCGCTGGGGATCGGGTCGGAAAGGTGCGCGATGTACTTGTCGTGTACCGAAAAAGCGACCCGCCCCGGGTAGTCGGCCTCATCGTTGAGATCCCCGGCAAGCGTCGCGTCTTTTTGCCGATCGGTCGAGTGACGAGCATCGGCAGCGGCCAGATCATCACCACGGGTCTGATCAATGTGCGCCGGTTCGAGCAGCGCGGCGGCGAAGTGCGCGTGATCGCCGAGATGCTCGGTCGCAAGGTGCTGTTCAACGACGGTTCCGGCGACGCCACGGTCGAAGATGTTGCGATTGAAGAGACCGACCAGGGCGAATGGGCGATCAGCCAGCTGTTCGTGCGCCGGCCCAAGACCAGTGCGTCACCGTTCGCCAAGGGTGCGACGGCGTTCACGACCTGGGGCGAGGTGCGTGAGAAGTCGACCGTGGGCGAAGCCCAGTCGGCCGAGCAGCTCATCGCCACCTACTCCGATCTCAAGCCGGCCGACCTCGCCAACACCCTGCTCGACCTGCCCGAAGAGCGCATGTACGAAGTGGCCGGAGAGCTCTCCGATGACCGCCTCGCCGACGTGCTCGAGGAGATGCCGGAAACCGACCAGGTCGGCATCCTCGCCACCCTCGGTGACGCCCGGGCCGCTGACGTGCTCGACCACATGCAGCCCGACGATGCCGCCGACTTGATCGCGCAGCTGCCCGAAGGCCGCGGCGAGCAGTTGCTCGACCTGATGGAGCCCGAAGAGGCAGAAGACGTGCGTTTTCTGCTCTCCTACGCCCCCGACACCGCCGGCGGCCTGATGACCACCGAGCCGATCATCGTCTCGGCCGACGCGACGGTCGCCGAAGGCCTCGCCCTCATCCGTCGCCATGACCTCGCTCCCGCGCTCGGTGCAGCGATCTGCGTCACGCTGCCGCCGTACGAGGCGCCGACCGGCCGCTTTCTCGGCATGGTGCATTTTCAGCGGATGCTGCGCTACCCTCCGCACGAACGGCTCGGCACGTTGCTCGACTCTGGCCTCGAGCCCGTGACCGCCGACACGTCGGCCGCTGAGGTGTCACGCATCCTGGCCAGCTACGATTTAGTGTCCGTGCCTGTCGTCGACGACAACCATCGCCTCGTCGGGGTGGTGACAATTGATGACGTTCTCGACTATCTGCTCCCGGATGACTGGCGAAGTCAGGACGGCAACGACGACGTAAGACGTCGCGCTGCCGCACGCACGATGCTGGCCACCGGCAGCATCCCGCTTCCGGGCGGACAAGACGCGAAGGGCCCAGTTCCGGGCGGAAGGAGGAGTCGACGTGGCACGAGCTAACAAGTCAGACATCCGCCTCGACACGCCCAAGGGGCTGCGTCAGAGCACTTTTCCCACCCGGGGACCGGGCAGCGACCGGTTCGGTCGTTTCACCGAGTCGATCGCCCGCGGCATGGGCACTCCCTGGTTTCTGGTCGGGCTGACGGTTTTCGCCGTCGGTTGGATGCTGTGGAACACCCTGGCACCCGAGCAGCTGCGCTTCGACTCGATCGCGCTCGGCTTCATCGCGCTGACCTTGATGCTCTCCCTGCAGGCGTCCTATGCGGCCCCGATGATCCTGCTCGCGCAGAACCGGCAGGATGACCGTGACCGGGTGCAGATCGAGCAGGACCGTCAGCGCGCCGAACGCAACCTTGCCGACACCGAGTACCTCGCCCGCGAAGTCGTTGCCCTGCGGCTCGCGATCAAGGACATGGCGTCGAAAGACTTCATTCGTGCCGAACTCCGCAGCCTGATCGAGCACCTCGACGAGCGCGACCAGGAGGCGCTGGCCGAGGCCGACGAATCGACCGCTGCTGCTGCGACTGCTACTGCTGCAGCGCTGACCGAGCGTTCGACGAGTGCTTAAGGAGCGCGTGCTGGCCGCACTGGCCGGCGTGATTGATCCGGAGATCCGCAAACCGATCACCGATCTCGACATGGTGGCCGGCGTGAGCGAGGATGCCGCCGGGCAGGTGACCGTCGGCATCCGTTTGACGATTGCCGGGTGCCCGGCGGCGACGCGCATCGAATCGGATGTGCTGAAGGCTGCCGAGTCCGTGGCCGGCGCCGGCAACGCCACGGTCGAGGTGTCGGTGATGACCCGCGAACAACGGCAGGCGCTCACCGAGAAACTGCGCGGCGACAAGGCCGTGCGCAGCAACCCGTTCGGGCCCGATTCACTGACCCGCGTCTACGCGGTGACCAGCGGCAAGGGCGGTGTCGGCAAGTCGACAATCACCGCGAACCTCGCCGTCGCGTTGGCGAAACGTGGCCTGGCCGTCGGCATCATCGACGCGGATGTCTACGGGTTCTCCATCCCCGGTCTGCTCGGTCTCGTCGACAGCTCAGAGGGCGGTTCGCGTCTGTCCGTGAAGCCGACGCAGGTCGGCGACATGATCCTGCCGCCGGTCGCGCACGATGTGAAAGTCATCTCAATCGGGATGTTCATCGATGATGCCGCGGCGGCTGTCGCCTGGCGCGGACCGATGCTGCACCGCACGATCACCCAGTTTCTGACGGATGTCTACTTCGGCGATCTGGACATCCTGTTGCTGGATCTGCCGCCCGGCACCGGCGACGTCGCCATCTCGGTCGGCCAGCTGCTCCCCCACGCCGACGTACTCGTCGTGACGACTCCGCAGGCCGCAGCGGCCGATGTCGCGGAGCGCAGCGGAATCGTGGCGCGGCAGACCGGTCAGACCATCTACGGCGTGATCGAGAACATGTCGGGCCTCGCGCAAGCCGACGGGACCGTGCTCGAGCTGTTCGGCTCCGGCGGCGGCGAGGAGGTCGCCCGGCGACTCTCGGCCGGCCAGGACAGCCCGGTGCCGCTGCTCGCGCAGGTGCCGCTCAGCGTGGCGTTGCGGACCGGTGGCGACATCGGCGCGCCCGTCGTGCTGGCCGACCCGTCCGATCCGGCGGCCGTCGCGATTGAGTCGGTCGCTGCGAAGCTGGCGACGCGCTCCCGTGGTTTGGCCGGGCGGAGTCTCGGGATCAGTCCGCGGTTCTAGGGTCGCGGCCGGGACATCCGCTTGCTGCCTCGCGTTGCTCCGCCTTGCGTTGTTCTGCCTCGCGCCGGCGCGGTCTATCCCCCTGGGCGCGCGTAATACTCCTCGCCAGCCGGGATAGCCCGCGCCCAGCCTGATCTCGGGCAAATCCATGCACGCAGTGCGGCTGGCTACGATGAAGGCATGCAGCCACGTCAGCGTCCGGCGACCGAGTCCAACTTCGGTACTCCCCCGGTCGGCGGCGAGCCCACAGCTGACACTCCGCCGCGGAGAGGCCCCGCGGTCCGCGCATTCACGAGTGTGCGCGCGGGAATCGGCCGCCATCCCACGGCCAATCGGGTCTATCGCACGACGGTTGGAGTCACCGGTGCCGGAACCGTCGTACTCGGGGTACTCCTCATCCCCCTGCCGGGTCCCGGCTCCCTGATCGCCCTGGGCGGCCTGGCGCTGCTCGGCACCGAGTTTGCAGGCGCGAAGAAGGCCAGCACCACGATGAACAAGGCCGCGCGGGCCGCCGTGAGAAAGGCCCAGGCTCACCGTGCGGCGAAGGCGGAGGCGGCGAAGGCGGAGGCGGCGAAGGCGGAGGCGGAGGCTGCGCGAGACTATCCGACGGGAACGGTCGCGTAGGCCCTCACCGGAAACGTGCCGAATGCCTCGACGAGCGGCGGCGCGGCCGTGAAGGTGGCCCCGTGCGGGGGCACGTCTCCCAGCCCGGTGAGATGTTCGACGATGGGGATGCCCGCGGCGAGCAGCAGACTGTGCGCCGGTCGCGCGCCCCCGCTGCTGGTGTCGTCGATGTTGACCGAATCGATCCCGACGAGCGCCGCATCGTGCTCGACGAGCCACCGCGCGCCCGCCTCGGTGAGGTACGGGGCGTCGACGGCGTAGCTCGGCTGTGCCCAGTCGCGGTCGCCTCCCGTGTGCAGGAGCACCGCGCATCCGCTGACGTCGAATGCCGCGAGGTGGCCGACGTCCACGGCTCGCGCGCCGCTTCCGCCCGTGCGGACGACCACAACGGGAAGATCCACGAGTCGCGTCAACGGCACTCCGGCGAGGTCCGCCCCGTCCGCGTAGCGATGAAACGGGCTGTCCAGGTAGGTGCCGGTGTTGCCGACCATTGAGATGCGGTCGATGGCGAACTCGGTGCCCTCCGCATAGAGGCTTCGTGAGGCCTCCCGGGTGAGGTGCGGGGTGGTCTCCGGCGCAGGAAGGCCGGGGTAGGTCGTTTCCCCCGCCCGGATGACATGGCTCAGCTCGACGAAACGCTTCGGAGCCGAAGCGGCCCGGCCGCCACCACGTCGAGCGTCGCCAGCCGCGGCCGTATCGCTCGGTCCCCCGCGCGTTCCCTTGTGCGGTTCGGCGACGATCTCGACATTGCGCAGGGTCACCGACTCGGCCATGAGCAAACCGAGCGAGGCGACGAAGAGCGCGCCGATCAAATCCGTCGACGTCTCGCGGGACGGGATGTCGACCCGGAATCCCTCTGCGCTCAGGCCGCCCCCGTTCGAAAAGGTCACTGTCGCATCGAAGCTGGCTCGGTATTGGGTCGTCATCCTGACAGCCTGGCGATTCGCCGGCGCGTGCACAATCGATCGGGCCGTCGAAATCCTGCCAAGTTCGTGCAGGCGTCCGCGTGCACCTCGGTCGACTCAAAACCCAGCCAGAACTTCTTCGCCAGAAACTCCCTGCCACCAAGTGGGTCAGTTGACCTAGACTGACCGTCATGCCCGCCTCCCTGCTGGAACACACGCTCACCTCTGAACTCACCCGCGACGTCACCACCACGTCGGGAGAGTCGGTGCCGGTCATCGCACCGTTCACCGGAACTCTGCTGCACGACCTTCCCACGAGCAGTGTGAGCGATGTGCAGGATGCCTACTCCCGCGCTCGGCTGGCTCAGATCGCCTGGGCGCGGGCCGGGTTCGCGCACCGCCGCGCGGTTCTGTTGCGTGCCCACGATCTGCTGCTGCAGCGCCGGGAGCTGTTTCTTGACACCCTGCAGGCCGAAACCGGCAAGACACGCGGGCAGGCCTTCGAGGAAGTCTTCCAAGCCGCCTCCGTCACCCGCTTCAACGCTCTCGCCGCATACGGGGTGCTCCGCGGCGGGCGGCGCCGGGCCGGCATTCCCCTCGTCATCACCACGCGCGTGCGCTACCGGCCCAAGGGCGTCGCCGGCGTGATCACGCCGTGGAACTACCCGTTCAGCCTGGCCGCCATGGATGTCGTGCCCGCCCTCGCGGCTGGCTGCGGCGTCGTGCAGAAGGCCGACAACCAGGGCGCGTTGTCCATCCTCGCCCTGCGCCGCGCGTTCATCGACGCCGGAGTGCCCGAGCAGCTCTGGGCGATCGTCACCGGTGACGGCCCCTCGATCGGCGGCGCCGTCACCCAGGATGCCGACTACATCTGCTTCACCGGGTCGACCGCCACCGGCAAGATCGTTGCCGCACAGGCCGCGACCACCCTGACCGGCGCCTCGCTGGAGCTCGGCGGCAAGAACCCGCTGATCATTCTCGACGACGTCGACCCGACGAAGGCGGCCGTCGATGCGGCATCCGCCTGCTTCTCGTCGCTCGGTCAGCTCTGCGTCTCGACCGAGCGCATCTATGTCGAGCGCGGTGTCGCCGCCCGCTTCCTCGACGAGTTCGTGGCCACGACGAAGAACCTCGCGCTCGGTTCGGCGTTCGACTACACGGCGGACGTCGGCTCTCTCACCTCACAGGCCCAGCTCGACCGGGTCACGGCCCATGTGAAGAACGCCGTCGACCAGGGCGCCACGGTGCAGGCGGGCGGGCGGGCCCGACCCGATCTCGGACCGTTCTTCTTCGAACCGACGGTGCTCACCGGCGTCACTCCGGAGATGGACTGCTTCGCGTCAGAGACGTTCGGCCCGGTCGTCTCAGTATCGATCGTCGACTCGGAGCAGGAGGCGATTCTCGCCGCCAACGACAGCAACTACGGACTGAACGCCTCGGTCTTCTCCGGCTCGCCCCAGCGCGGGCTCCGGGTGGCGACAGCTCTGGAAGCCGGCAGCGTGAACGTGAATGAGGGTTACCGCGGCTCGTTCTCGTCGGTGGCCGCGCCGATGGGCGGCATCAAGCAGTCGGGCCTCGGCCGCCGCAATGGCCCGGAGGGGCTGCTGCGGTTCGTCGACGCGATCACGGTTTCTCGTGCGACGGGGCTGTTGCAGTTGCCGCGTTTCGGTCATGAGTTTGCGCAGCTGGCCGGTCCGATGGTGTTGCTGGCCGGTGTGCTGAAGGCGGTTCGCCGGCGCTAGGCCGCGCTACATCACGCTGTTCAGAAACGCCTTCGTGCGCTCGTTCTGCGGATTGTCGAGTACGCAGGCCGGCGGCCCGGATTCCACGACGACTCCCCCGTCCATGAAGACGACCGAGTCAGCGGCCCCGCGGGCGAAACCGATCTCGTGGGTGACCACGATCATGGTCATTCCGTCGGCGGCGAGCGCGCGCATCACGTCGAGCACATCGCCGACAAGTTCGGGGTCGAGCGCACTCGTCGGCTCGTCGAAGAGCAGCAGCTTCGGATCCATCGCGAGTGACCGGGCGATCGCGACCCGCTGCTGCTGCCCACCCGACAGCTGCGCCGGATACGACTGGGCGAGATCGGCCAGGCCGACCCGGTCGAGCAAATCGAGTCCACGCTGCGTCGCCTGCTGCTTCGGCAGCTTCTTCACTCCGATCGGCGCGACGGTGACATTCTCGAGCGCCGTCATGTGCGGAAAGAGATTGAACCGTTGGAACACCATTCCAATGCCGCGGCGCTGCCGTGCCACCTCCCGCGGATTCATCTCATAGATGCGGTTCTGCCGCTGCGCGTAGCCGATCAGTTCCCCATCGACCGAAATACGGCCGCCGTCGATACGTTCGAGGTGGTTGATGCAGCGCAGAAACGTGGACTTTCCGGAGCCCGACGGGCCCAGCAGACACATCACCTCGCCGGCGTTGACGCTGAGCGTGATCCCCCTCAGCACCTGCACGCCGCCGAAGCTCTTGCGCACTTGACGGGCCGAGAGCAACGGCACCGGTGCGGGCGGGGCCGGGATGTTTGTGGCCGAATTGGACTGCAGCGTCTCGGTCATGAGTGGGCCCCTTGAGTGACGACCTGCGCGGGATTGATGGGGTCGGGAACGATGCCGGCCGGACGGCCGCGTCCGAGTGCGGCCTTGACCCGTTGGATCGGAGTCGGCGGCAGGCTGCGCGCATTCCCGCGCCCGTAATGACGCTCCAGGTAGTACTGCGGAATCGACAGCACCGAGGTCAAGAACAGGTACCAGCAACTGACGACGATGAGGAGTTCCACCTGACGCAGGTTCTGCGACGAGATCTGGGTGGCGACCGTGTACAGCTCGAGCACCGCGATCACCGACAGCAGTGAGGTGTTCTTGAGCATCGAGATGGTCTCGTTGCCCATCGGCGGGATGATCACCCGCATGGCCTGGGGCAGCACCACCTTGAACAGGGTGAAGGTGGGGCTCATGCCCACCGAGTAGGCGGCCTCATACTGGCCCTGATCGACCGACAGCATCCCGGCCCGGATGATCTCCGCCGAGTACGCCGCCTGATTGAGCGTGAGCGCGAGCAGGCCGGCGGTGAACGCCGGGATCAACGTGTTCGTGTCGATCGAGAAGAGGGTGAAGTCGGTGAACGGAACGCCGAGCGAAATCTGGGCGTAGAGCAGGCCGAGGTAGCCCCAGAACACGATCTGGATCAGCAGGGGCGTGCCGCGGAACACCCACACATACGACCAGGCCAGCACGTTCATCACCGGGTTGTTGGAGAGCCGCATCACGGCAATCAGCACGCCGAGCACCGACGAGACGACCATCGCGATGACGGTGATCACCAGGGTGAGCACCACACCGGAGAGGATGCGCGGGTTGAACAGAAACTCGCTGATTGTCGGGTGGTGCACGTTCTCGTTCTCCCAGAGGGAGACGGCCAGGGTGACCAGGGTGGCCAGCAGCAGTACCGCCACCACCCATCGCCATGGATGCCGCAGAGGCACGGCGACGATGTCGTCAGGGTCGACCCCGTCGGTGTTCACCTCCGACGGACGCTCGCTCGTCAGGGCAGTGGACATCAGGTCACTTCCCGAGGTTGATGCCGGCAGCGTCGATGCCGAAGTCGGTGAGGTCGTACTTCGCCAGGATGCTCTCGTAGGTGCCGTCGGCGATGACCGCCTCCATGGCCAGGTTCAACGCCTGCGCGAGGTCGTTGTTCTTCTTCAGGATGCCGATACCCGTGTAGAGCGGGTTGTAGCCCGACGGGTTGTCGGGGTCCTTGACGACATCGAAGATCTCCCCGTCGCCGGCGGTCTGCGCGGCGTACGCGGCGACAGCGGAGTCGACGACATCCGCGACGGCCTTGCCCGAGCGCACGGCGGTCTGCACGTCGGTCTCGATCGGCAGTTCCATGGTCTTGATCGGCGTGGACCCGGCCGCGATGCACTGCTCGTCGTAGCCGTGCAAGATCTCGGCCTGCACCGTCGCCTTCTGCACCGCGACATCCTTGCCGCAGAGGTCGAGCACCGTCGTGATGTTCTCCGGGTTGCCGGCCATCACCAGAATCGAGAAGCCCGCGTGCATGTAGGCGACGAAGTCGAGGGTCTTCTGACGCTCCTGGGTGTCGTTCATGCCCGACATGATCACGTCGTGCTTGCCCGACTGGAGCGAGGGGATGATGCTGTCGAAGGCCTGCGTCTGCAGCTCCATTTTCACGCCGAGCCGTGCGCCGAGGGCCTGCGCGAGGTCGTAGTCGAATCCGGTGAGGTTCTGGTTCTCGTCGAACATCTCCATCGGCGGGAACGGGATGTCGGAGGCGACATTGATCACTCCCGCCTCCTTGAATGCGGCAGGCAGCGCGGCGGATGCTGCCGGGTCGACGTCGGCGGCCGGCGGAGCCGACGTCGGGGCCGGGTCTCCCGTCGCCGAACAGGCCGACAACGCGAGGGCGGCGGCGAGGCCGAGTGCTGCCGCGATCGTGACGGAGAATTGGTGGCGAGCTGAGGTTTTCATGTACGGCACTCCTGGGTTGTGTGCGAGGTGCTGAACGTCATCGGTCGGCACGTCACGGGTGTCGGGTGGGGCGATTCGGGGGCTGTGCGGGGCGGTCGACCGAGTTTGTGCTGCGTGGGGCGACAGGGGCTAGAAACGGATGTCGGTCGTCCTGGTCGTCAGTTCGTTCAGTACGTCGGGCAACACGTCGACGCCGATGCCGGGGCCGGTGGGCACAGCCAGGTGGCCGTCCTCCAACACGAACGGGGCGGTCAGATCCTGCGTGTAATACCGGTTCGACGCCGACGTGTCGCCGGGCATCACGAAGTTCGGCAGTGCGGCAAGGGCCACGTTGGCCGCGCGGCCGATGCCGGTCTCCAGCATCCCGCCGCACCAGACCGGAACCCCGTTCGCCGCGGCGACATCGTGGATGCGCCGGGCTTCGAGGTACCCGCCGACGCGCGCCGGCTTGACGTTGATCACGCTGCAGGCGCCGAGCGCGATGGCGGCTGCCGCGTCGCGGGCGGATTCGATCGACTCGTCCAGACAGACCGGGGTGGTGATGAGCTGGGCCAGGCCGGCGTGTCCGAGCAGGTCGTCTTCAGGCAGCGGCTGCTCGATCAGGAGCAGGTTGAACGGGTCGAGTTTGGCCAGATGACGGGCGTCGGCGAGGGTGTACGCGGTATTGGCGTCGACCTGGAGCAGCACGTCATCGCCGAATCGTTCACGCACCGCGCGCACCGGCACAACATCCCAACCGGGCTCGATCTTCAACTTGATCCGCAGGTAGCCCTCGTCCAGGTAGCGGCCGACGGCATCGAGAAGCTCCTCGAGTGAGTCCATGATTCCCACCGAGACTCCGGCCGGCACACGCTCATGCACGGCGCCGAGATGGTCGCCGAAGGAGACGCCGGTTTCCTTGAGCTGGGCATCCAGGATGGCGGTCTCGAGCACGGCCTTCGACATCGGGTGCCCTTTGACCGGGGCGAGCGCGGTGGCGACCCGTTCGGCCGTGAGCCGGTCGCCGAGCGCTTGGAGCCGCGGGATCAGGTGGTCACGGATGACGAGATCACCGCCGTCGAGAAACTCCGAGCTGTAGAGCGGGTCGGGTTCTGCGGCATGTTCGGCCCAGCCCTCGGCGTTCGCCGTGGTGACCCGCACGAGTGTGGTCTCGCGTTCATACGCTGTTCCGAACGACGTGCGAAATGGTGTCACGAGCGGCAACGTCACCCGACGCATCTCGATGTTCTCGATCTTCATGCTTGTCCTCCGTTATCGCGTGAGTTGTCGTGGGAGCCGTCGTGTGGGCTGTCGTGGGAGCCGTCGTGTGAGCTGTCGAGTGGGCTGTCGAGTCGGTACCAGCTCGTTCGGGTCACGCCGCGTGCGACCGAACCGCTGTTGAAAGCGCTGGTCAGAATCGTGCGGATGCCCTGGCGCCATGCCGCTGCGGCAGCCGGATCACTGACGCGCAGAGCGACGATGTCGGTCGGAACTCTGCACCAGTCAAAGCCGTCCGCTTCAATCAGCACCGGCTGCCCGTCAGGCCCAACGGCCCGCACGTCGCCCGGGCCGAATTCAGGCAGCTCCACCGTCTCGGGTCGCCGTTCGCTGCACGCGATTGCCTGCTCGCTCGTCAACGACCAGATCGCGACGAGACGATCCGTCTCATCATTGGCATTGATCTCGTCGTCCATCACCCCGTAGAAGTTCGGGATGTACTCCGAGGCCGTGGCACCGAGTTTGGTCAAGTTGAACCGGGCGTTGCGGCTGACCAGCGGGTCGAAGGTCCATTCCATGGTGGTCAGTCCTCGTGCCAGCGCCCAGGCCCGTTGGTGCTGCTTGAGCGCGAAGCCGACGCCGACATCGGCCAGCCCGCGACGCACGCCGGCGATCAGCGAGTAGACCGAGTCGCGATCGGGCGACACGATGCCCACCGCGGCTCCCGACAAGACTCCGGCGGCGTCGTAGGCCGTGCTGACGTTGCAGCCGGCGTGGCTGATGCTGCGCAACAGGTCGGCGGGAATCGGAGCACCGTGCTCTGAGGTGCCCCACACCGAGATGAGCAGGTCGGCGACGTCTCTCAAGCGCGACATCTCGTGTTCGTCGACCAGGCGCATCCGTGAGGCTTCGGCCGCGTGAGCAGCGGCATTCGCGGCCTGGGCGGCGAGCGAGAGGAGATCGACGTTCTGGAGCATGCGATCAGTGTGATCGATCGATGTCCCGGCGTCGTCGGCGTGCGGCACGAAGATTTCACGGCCGCGCTGTTGTGCAGCACAATGCTCCCGTACGGTGGTCCAATGGATGCCGAAGCGACAACGTCAAAAACAGCGCCGGCGTCAGCGGTGGCGTCAGCCGCGGCGACAGCACTGACGGCCGCACCGACCGCAGCACCGAGCGGGCTGCGGGTTGGGGAGCTCCTGCTCGTCTTAGACGGTTCAGGGCTGCATCTCGCCACGATCGGCACCGATCCGGTACTGGCGCGCGTCAAGCCCACCCTCTACGAGCGCTGGGCCCCGCTCACCGGCGCTCCCGACGGGGTGTTGCTCGGAATCGGCCTGCATCCGGGTGCGCCCGAAACCGCCGAGGTTGTTCGCGCGGCGGCGGCCCACGGCTTTGGTGCCGTCGTGGTCAAGTCGCTCAGCCATGATCTGGGACCGCTGGCCGCGATCGCGGATGCCGCCCAGATCGCGCTCATTGTCGCCGACGACGAGATCGACTGGCGACAGGCCGATGTGTTGATCGCGTCGGCACTCGCGACCAGCGCCGAATCGGCCAGCTCCTTCTCGAGCCTGGCCGTCGGCGACCTTTTTGCCCTCGCCAACTCGATTGCCGCGCTCGTGGGCGGCGCGACGGCGATCGAGGACTTGCAGGAACGGGTGCTGGCCTATTCGACAATCGCCGACCAGCCGATCGATGAGGACCGCCGGGTCGGCATCCTGGGGCGGCAGGTGCCGTTCCTTCCCGAGAACGCCGAGCAGTACGCCGAGATGTTCCGGGCAACCGGAGCCGTGCACGTGCCGGGCGTTCCCCCTGCACTCGACCGGCTGGCGGTAGCCGTGCGGGCCGGGTCGCAACCGCTCGGCTCGATCTGGGTTGTCGATGCGCATGGCGAGTTCGATGTGGAGGACCACCGGGCGCTTGAGCGCGCCGCCGACATCGCCGCCCTGCACATGCTTCACGCCCGCAATGCCGCAGATCTCGCCAAACAGCAGCGCGGCGACCTGCTGCGGCGACTCCTCGAGGGCGGCGAGGACTCGCGGCTCATCGTCGACCAGCTGGGCATCGACACCGACAGCGGGTCGATTGTTGTGGCTTTCCAGCCCCGGTTCACCTCGGTGGGCGAGGAGACCCGGATGGGGCGGCTGATCGACCTGATCGCCATGCAGTGCGAGGCGCACCAGCAGGGCACCGAGTGCGTGGTCATCGGAAACACCGTCTACTCGCTGTTCACCGGATCCGCAGCGGGCGCCGAACGCACTCGGGCGATGGCGGAGCGCTTGGTCGGGCGGGCTGCGTCCTCGTTGCAGGTCGAGGTGCTCGCATCGATCGGGTCAGCCGCGCACTCCCTCGGTCAGATCAGCCGTTCGCGTCACGACGCCGACCTGGTGCTCCTGCTGCGCTCCGACCGGCCGGGCGCGGCATCCGTCGCCAGTGCCGGCGAGGTGCGCAGCCAATTGAGCATCCTCGAACTTGCGCAGGTCTTTCGGGACACCGCTCATCTGGCGTCGCCGCAGGCCACCCGCCTGGTGGAGCACGATCGGCGCACCGGCTCCGACTATGCGCACACGCTGCTGACGTATCTGAGCTGTGGCCGGGACTCGGCGGTCACCGCCGCCCGGCTTTCGCTCCACCAGAACACGCTGCGCTACCGGTTGCGCCGGGCTCACGAGCTGTTCGGCATCGATCTCGACAATCCCGATGACACCTTGCTGCTCTGGTTGAGCCTGCGGGTGATCGAGTTCGGCTGACCGTCGACCAGCAAACAGACGGCTAGGTCGCCTCAGAGTCGAATGGGGTGGGCTCCGACGCCGCGAGGGAGGCCTCTTTGGCACGCTTTCGCTGCAGGTAAGCGCCTTCGGGGTTCGGGCTCCGGGTGATGACAGCGGCTTCCGTCGTCGTGGACGAAACTGTGGTGTCGTCGGTCAGCGCTTCACGGATGATGCGGCGCGGGTCGTACTGCCGTGGATCAAGTTTCTTCCAGTCAAGGTCGTCGAACTCTGGACCCATCTCGTCGCGCATGCGATCCTTGGCACCGTTCGCCATGTCACGAAGGCTGCGCACAAGCCGAGCCAACTGGGCCGTGTAGTGCGGCAGCTTGTCGGGACCGATCAGGAAGGCAGCGATGACCCCG
This sequence comes from Leifsonia sp. 10L418, assembly GCF_056395445.1. Lineage (NCBI taxonomy): Bacteria > Bacillati > Actinomycetota > Actinomycetes > Micrococcales > Microbacteriaceae > Leifsonia > Leifsonia sp. 10L418. The sequence continues at coordinate 379,804 of NZ_JBFTJN010000001.1, forward strand.
ATGATCAGCACCTTCTCGAACGTCAATCCAAACATGAGTTCAGAATAACCCGCGGCGAGGCCTCCCCGAACCATTGGCCCGGCGGCAATAGGCTTATCCCATACATCTACTGGAGTGCGACGTGTCTGAAAAAGAACTGAACTGGAAATTTTCCGACGACCTGGTCGTCGAATCCGATGCCGTGGCCCGCGCCAGAGCACAGTCGCTGGAACTCGGCATCGACGCGATCTCCCCCGCCGTTGGCGCGCAGACTGCCGTGCTCGCCGCGGCGACCGGTGCCCTGAACATTCTCGAGGTGGGAACCGGTGCCGGCGTCTCCGGTATCTGGTTGCTCTCCGGCGCCCCCGGTGCCACGCTCACCTCGATCGACACCGAGGTCGACCACCAGCAGCACGCTCGCGCGCATTTTCTCGATGCGGGCATCCCAGCCAAGCGCGTGCGCCTGATCACCGGCAAGGCCGCTGATGTGCTGCCGCGGATGAACGAAAACTCCTACGACATCGTCTTCATCGACGCCGACCCGCAGTCGGTCATCGAATACGTCGAACACGGTCTGCGCCTTGCCCGCCCGGGCGGAACCGTGCTCGTGGCTCACGCTCTCTGGCGCGGCCGGGTCTCTGACCCCGCACAGCGCGATGACGTCGCGACCGGATTCCGCACCCTGGTGACCGAGATCGCCGCCTCCAACGCCGTGGTCAGCGCGCTCTCCCCCGTCGGCGACGGCCTGCTGCAGATCACCAAGATTCGCGCCTGACCCGGCAGACACGCCACCAGGCAGACAAGAAACGGCTGCGCGTCTTCGCGCAGCCGTTTCTCATGCATCCTGTGACGGTGTGTCCGGCTCGACTGAGCAAAAAAACGACCGAGCACAAAACGACCGGGCACAAAACGACCGGGCACAAAAAAACGGCTGCGCAGTCATCGCGCAGCCGTTCTTCGTGAATCTTGTGGCTAGCTGGCCGGGTTGACAACCCCAGCAAGTGCATCGTGAAGCTCCTTGGCCTCAGCGTCGTTCACAGAGACGACGAGCCGGCCTCCCCCTTCGAGCGGTACCCGCACGATGATGAGGCGCCCCTCCTTTACAGCCTCCATTGGTCCGTCTCCGGTCCGTGGCTTCATGGCCGCCATGAACTCCCCTTCCATTCGTTTGGTTCTATTATCGACCATCCCAGGCGCTAACCGATAATCACGGCGGTGTCCAGTCGGCGCCGTCGACACCCCAGGCGATCAGAAGCCACCCCCACTGACCAGCGATTCCGAGCACGACCAGAGCGATTCGATAGGCCAGGTTGCGCGGGATCGCGATCGCGCCGAGCAGCGGAAACATCGGCATGAGCAACCGGAATGTGCTCGACTGCGGAAAGAAGACCGCGAGCAGGTAGAGCGCGTAGCTCGCCACCCAGAAACGCAGATCGACCCCGAGTCTTCGAACCGGCGGCGAGAACATGAAGATGGTGAATGCCAGGATGAGTGCGATCACGACGATCGAGCCGAACGGCTGGCCGAGCCACCAGCCCCCGCTCTGGAACCAGGCGGTGAACGGCACGAGCTCCTGGTAGCCGATGTAGGCCGAGCGCCAGGCGAGTTCCGTGTCGGTATACGACGACATCGAGCCGGTCACGGCCCAGGCCGCCAGCAGCCAGGCAAAGCCCATCACCGCGCTGAAGAGGGCCACGGATGCCGCGAGCATCCGTTCACGCATCGGGAACGGGTCTCTGCGGCGCACGACGAAGCGGTAGACCACGTGCAGGCCGAGCGCCAGGGCGAAGGCGAGGCCGCTCGGCCGCGTCACGGCCATCACGGCGATCACCGGGAAGAGCAGTGCGTAGCGCCGGTCGAGCAGCAGCATGAGCGCGAGCGTGAGCAAGAAGAGGTACATCGACTCGGCGTAGCCGAATTGCAGCAGCGGTGACAGTGGGGCGACACAGAACAGCACGACGGAGAAGAGCGCCGTCGATGCGGGAAGCACGCGGAGCATCAGCTTGTAGAACAGCAGGGCGGTAGCCAGGCTGAAGGCCAGCGACACGAACACCGAGAGCGGGGCCCAGCCGAGCCCGGTGATCAGCATCAGCAGCCGAACGAGCATCGGGTAGGCGGGCATGAACGCCCAGGCGTTCTCGGCGATGTGGCCGGTCTCGGTGACCGGCAACACGGAGGGATAGCCGGAGACGGCGACGATGTTGTACCAGAGTCCGTCCCACATGTTCGCGAACTGCAGGTAGGTGGGATGCGCGCCGGTCCAGGGGTTGTCGCCCTGAACGCTGGCCAGAATGAGAATCAGGGTCGTGGTGACGACGCGGGACAGCGCCCAGACCACGATGACCTTGGTCCACCAGGGGGTCAGCCGGTACCGGGCACGCCAGCGCGCGGGCAATGCGGATGCCGCGGCAGCGGTAGCCGGCGACATCGCCGGCGAAGTCGCGGGCGAGGCCACGTCCTGACTCACCGCTCTGCGGCGGTCAGCCAGGTGCGGAGGCCGCGCTCGCACTCGTCGATCTGTGCAATGGCCACGCGCTCGTCGTCGGCGTGTGCTTTCGACGGGTCGCCTGGCCCGTAGTTGACGGCCGGGATGCCGAGTGCGGAGAAGCGCGCGACATCCGTCCAGCCGTACTTCGGGCGGGGCTGGGCGCCGACGGCAGCCAGAAACTCGAGGGCCAGGGGCGCGTCGAGTCCGGGGCGAGCGCCCTCCGACTCGTCGATGACGGTCACCTCGAAGCCGTCGAACAGCTCCCGCAGATGAGCCACCGCTTCCGCGGCGGTGCGGCTCGGCGCGAACCGGTAGTTGACGTGCACCATTGCCTCGTCGGGAATGACATTGCCGGCGACGCCGCCGCTGATGCCGACCGCGTTCAAGCCCTCGCGGTAGACGAGCCCCTCGACCTCGACCTCACGCGGAGTGTAGGCGGCCAGGATGTTCAGAACGGGGGCGATCTTGTGGATGGCGTTCTCGCCCATCCAGGCGCGCGCGGAGTGCGCCCGCAGCCCGAAGGCGCGCACCTCGACCCGGAGGGTGCCGTTGCAGCCGCCTTCGACCTGGCTGTTGCTCGGCTCGCCGAGAATGGCGAAGTCGCCGACGAAAAGATCGGGACGGTTGCGTGCGAGACGGCCGAGACCGTTGAGCGACGAGTCGACCTCTTCGTTGTCGTACCACATCCAGGTCAGATCGACGGAGGGGTCGCTCAGCTCCACCGCGAGCTTCAACTGCACGGCAACGCCGGCCTTCATGTCGACCGTGCCGCGGCCCCAGAGGTAGTCGACGCCGTCGATGACCTCGGTGCGGGTCGGCAGGTTGTTGTTCAGCGGAACCGTGTCGATGTGTCCGGCGATCACGACGCGCTGGGCGCGGCCGAGATTCGTGCGCGCGACGATCGTGTCGCCGTCTCGAATCAGCTCGAGGTGGTCGTAACCGGCGAGCGCCTGCTCGATCAGGTCGGCCAGCAGCGTCTCGTTGCCCGACACCGACTCGATGTCGCACAGCACTCGGGTAATCTCCACCGACGAGGCGGTGAGGTCGAGAGCTGACGGCGTGGTGGGGGCGGCGGAGGCGCTGGGCGCAGTGTTCTGGGGCACTCTACTAATCTAGAGCTATGGTCACAGCTTCCTCTTCAGGTTCCCCCGTTTCGTCGCACGCCTGGGGGTATGGCTTGGCCACAATCGCCCAGGATTCCACCGTTTTGGACACCTGGTTCCCGTCTCCGCAGCTCGGTGAGCTGCCCGCCGGCCGCGACCGCTGGATCGTCCCGGCCGAGCTCGAGGAGCACGCCGGTGATGACGCCCGTCGTGCCGTGCGCATCGAGGCCATCACCGTCGAGATCGACCTCACCGAGGCACCCCGCAGCACGGCGGATGCCTACCTTCGGTTGCACCTGCTGTCCCACCTGCTCGTCCGGCCCAACAGCATCAACCTCGATGGCATCTTCGGTCACCTGCCGACCGTGGTCTGGACCAACGCCGGCCMGATGCTGCCCGCCGACTTCGACCGTCTGCGTCCCGCGCTCGTGCGCCACGGCATCCAGGCCACGAGCGTCGACAAGTTTCCGCCGCTGCTCAACTATGTGACTCCCGACCGCGTGCGCATCGCGGATGCCTCGCGGGTGCGCCTCGGCGCCCACCTGGCCCCGGGCACCACGGTCATGCACGAAGGCTTCGTCAACTTCAATGCCGGTACGCTCGGCGCCTCGATGGTTGAGGGGCGCATCTCGCAGGGCGTCGTCGTGGGCGACGGCGCCGACATCGGTGGCGGCGCATCCATCATGGGAACGCTGTCGGGCGGCGGAACCCAGCGCGTCGCGATCGGCGCGCGGGCGCTACTCGGCGCGAACTCCGGCGTCGGAATCTCCATCGGCGACGACACCGTGGTCGAGGCAGGCCTCTACGTCACGGCCGGCACCAAGGTGCTGCTGCCCGATGAGCCGCGCACCGCCGACGGAGCGATGCAGAGCATCAAAGCCGTGGAGCTCTCCGGTGTGCCGAACCTGCTCTTCCGTCGCAACTCGATCAGCGGCGCCGTTGAGGCGCTGCCGCGCTCGGGTGGCGGCATCCAGTTGAACGAGGCGCTGCACGCCTAACCCGCACGCCCTCGGGTGTAGCCAAGGGCGCAAGAATTGCACAGGTGTCATCGTATGCCGCACACATCGTGCGGCATACGGTGACATTTGCGGTCGAGGCGACGGGCAACTGCACCGGGCCTCTGCCCCCGGCGTCGGTTCTTCTGTAGTCTCCTTACACCTGACTATCACGAAGGAGTGATGTGGGAAGTGATGCACCGCGCAGCAGACGCCCCAGTCGACTGAGGGCGCTGTTCATCACGCTGGGAATCGTGCTGAGCCTCGGGCTCATTGCGACCGGTCTGGGAGCCTGGACGGTGACCCGGTCGTTCCCCACTTTGTCGGGCACCCTGAATCTGCCCGGGCTCGCGGGCGACGTCACCGTCTATCGCGACAATGCCGGAATCCCGCAGATCGTCGCCTCCACCGCCACCGATTTGTTTCTTGCAGAAGGCTACGTTCACGCTCAGGACAGGTTCTGGGAAATGGACTTTCGACGACACGTCACCGCCGGGCGACTGTCTGAACTCTTCGGCGAGAGCCAGATCGGCACCGACACCTTCGTCAGGACTCTTGGATGGCGCGCCGTCGCCGAGCAGGAAGTGAAACTGCTCGATCCCACCTCCCTCAGCTATTACGAGTCCTACGCTCGCGGCGTCAACGCCTACCTGGCCACTCACCAGGGCGCCGACCTCTCCTTGGAGTACGCGACACTCGCCATCCAGAATCCCGACTACACGCCGGAACCCTGGACCGCCGCCGACTCAGTGGCCTGGCTCAAGGCGATGGCCTGGGATTTGCGTTCAAACCTCGATGATGAGATCGACCGGGCCCTGCTCGCACCGACACTGTCTGACGACGACATGGCACTTCTGCATCCCGCTTACCCGTATGCGACGCATCCGACCATCGTCGAGAACGCCGTGCCGGCGGCGGCGGCTGAAACCACCGACGCTACGACAGGCGACGCGACAACTGGCGACGCGACGACAGGTGAGACCACTGATGGGGCATCAGCGGAGACTACCGACACGGGATCCACCGACACCGCCTCGACGCCCGACCCTCTCGCATCGGACCAGGACCTGTCGACCGCGCTCGGCACTCCCCTGGCCGAACTGCGTGCCGCCCTGGCCTCCGTACCTGAGCTGCTCGGCCCAGCCGGCGGCGAGATCGGCTCCAACTCCTGGGTGATCTCCGGAGCGCACACCGACACCGGCAAGCCGATCCTCGCGAACGACCCGCACCTCGGTGCCGTGATGCCCTCGGTGTGGTACCAGGTCGGCCTGCGCTGTGAGGCCGTGAGCGTCGAGTGCCCGTTCGACGTGGCGGGCTACAGCTTCTCCGGGCTGCCCGGCGTGATCATCTGGCACAATTCCCGCATCGCCTGGGGGTTCACCAACCTCGGGCCGGACGTCGCGGATCTCTACCTCGAACGGGTCACCGGCCCGAACTACGAATTCGACGGCGCCCTCAAGCCGCTCTCCGTGCGTGGCGAGAAGATCAAGGTTGCCGGCGGCCCCGACGTCAAGATCGAGATTCGCGCGACCGAGCACGGCCCGCTGGTCAGCGGGCTGACCAGCCAATTCGGCAGCATCGCGGAGGACTATCCGTCGGTCGACGGGGTGCCGGAGCCACCCGCCACTGATGCCGCGGCCGATGCCCCGGAGACGACGGCGCAGTTGTCGTTGCAGTGGACCGCCCTCACCCCCGGACGCACGGCATCCGCCATCTTCGCCCTCAACCGGGCCGGCGACTGGAACGAGTTCCGGGCCGCAGCGTCGCTCTTCGACGTTCCTTCGCAGAACCTCATCTACGCCGACGTCGATGGCAACATCGGCTACCAAGCCCCGGGGCTCATCCCGATTCGACGCACCGGAGACGGCACGGTTCCGGTTCCGGGCTGGACGAGCGACTACGGCTGGACGGGGTTCGTTCCGTTCGATCAACTGCCGAACAGCTACAACCCGGCAAGTGGCTACATCGTCACCGCGAACAATGCGGCGGTCGACGCTGCATTCCCGGTGATGATCACCGAGGATTGGGATCTCGGCTATCGAGCCGAGCAGATCACCCTGCGACTGCAGAAACTGCTCGATTCAGGCACCCCGCTCACGACCGCCGACATGAGCCGCATTCAAGCCGACAACTACAGCGCCGCCGCCGCAACGCTCGCGCCGGTGCTGCAGAAACTGACGGTGACCGGGGCCACGGCCGACGCCCAGCGCCTCCTCACGGACTGGGACTACAACCTCGACGCCGACAGTGCCGCCGCCGCGTACTTCAGCATCGTCTGGCGCAACCTTCTGGCGGATGTCTTCGACTCGCTTCCCGAGGGAACCGCGCTCACCGGCGGCGACCGCTCCTTCGCCGTCATCGCGACCCTGCTCGACCGGCCCGACGACCCCTGGTGGACCAGCGCGAAGCTCGGCACGGTGGGACGCGACGACACCCTGGCGAAAGTGTTGGAGAAGGCGTCAGACGAAGGGGTGAAGTTGATGGGCGCGAAGACGTCACGATGGAGCTGGGGATCGATTCACACTCTCGAACTGACCAACGCGAGCTTTGGCACGTCGGGCATCGGCCCCCTCGAGTGGCTCTTCAACCGGGGGCCCTACCAGGTGGCCGGCGGATCGTCGGTCGTCAACGCGGTGGGCTGGGACGCCACGGTCGGCTACACCGTCGACTGGGTGCCGTCGATGCGTCAGGTCGTGAGCCTGGCCGATTTCGACAGCTCAACCTGGGTGAACCTGACCGGGGCTTCCGGGCACGCATTCCACCCGAACTACACCGATCAGACGCCACTGTGGCAGAACCATCAGACCCGGCCGTGGCTCTTCGATCTGGAAGCCGTGAAGAAGGCGGCGACAGACACGCTCACGCTGTCGCCGCCCGGTGATTGAGCTTGTCGAACTCCCGCAAGCCAACCCTCAAACGCAACCCGCGTTCGGAGATGGGCTCACCGGGTCTCGACAGGCTCGATCAACGAACTACTAGCGCTGCGGGTAGTCGCGCGCCGGGGATCCGACGTACAACTGCTGCGGGCGGCCGATCTTGGTGGCCGGGTCGGTGTTCATCTCGCGCCAGTGGCCGATCCAGCCGGGCAGGCGACCGATGGCGAACAGAACCGTGAACATCCGCGTCGGGAAGCCCATGGCCTTGTAGATGACACCGGTGTAGAAGTCGACGTTCGGGTAGAGCTTGCGCTCCTTGAAGTAGTCGTCGTTGAGCGCGTAGTGCTCGAGCTCCATCGCGATGTCGAGCAGGTCGTCCTGCACGCCGAGAGCGGCGAGCACTTCGTGGGCGCTTTCCTTGACGAGCTTGGCGCGCGGGTCGTAGTTCTTGTAGACGCGGTGCCCGAAGCCCATCAGCTTGACGCCGGCTTCCTTGTTCTTCACGCGCTCGACATACTTCGCGACACCCTCACCGGATGCCTGAATGTCGGCGAGCATCGAGAGCACGGCCTCGTTGGCGCCACCGTGCAGCGGACCGAAGAGGGCGTTGATGCCGGCAGAGACCGACGCGAACAGGTTGGCTTCGGTCGAGCCGACAAGGCGCACCGTCGAAGTCGACGCGTTCTGCTCGTGGTCCTCGTGCAGCATGAGCAGGCGCTCGAGCGCCTTGCTGACCACCGGGTTGACCTCATAGGGCTCGGCCAGCGTGCCGAAGTTCAGCTTGAGGAAGTTGTCGACGAAGCTCAGCGAGTTATCGGGGTAGAGGAACGCCTGACCGATGCTCTTCTTGTGCGCGTAGGCGGCCATCACCGGAAGCTTGGCGAGCAGGCGCACCGTGGAGATCTCGACCTGGGCCGGGTCCTTCGGGCTGAGCGAGTCCTGGTAGTACGTCGAGAGGGCAGAGACACCGCTCGACAGCACCGACATGGGGTGCGCGTTGTGCGGCAGGGCGTCGAAGAAGCGGCGCAGGTCTTCGTGAAGCAGGGTGTGACGACGGATGCGGTTGTCGAAGTCGTCGAGTTCGGCCGGCGTCGGCAGTTCTCCGTAAATGAGCAGCCAGGCGGTTTCGAGGAAGCTGGAGTTGTGCGCGATCTGCTCGATCGGGTAGCCGCGGTAGCGCAGAATCCCCTGCTCGCCGTCGATGTAGGTGATCGAGGAACGCGTCGCCGCGGTGTTCACGAACCCGTAGTCCAGGGTGGTGAGCCCGGTCTGGCGGGTCAGCGTCGAGATGTCGAGGCTGGATGCGCCATCAACGCTGCGCAAGATGGGGAACTCGGCTGTGCCGCCCGGATAGGTGAGCGTTGCCTTCTGCGGCTCGTTGGATGCTGTTCGCTCGTCGCCCACGGGGTCTCCCTGAGTAGTAGTGCCCTGTCGGGGCAACCGGTTAATTCTCTGGCGATCCGCAGCACACACTCATGGTGTGTGGCGGGCAACCGACTACAGCCTAAGCCGCCCAGCAGCCTACTGTGGCATCCGCTAAAAGCAGTCGCTTTCCATTGGATATAGTCCACAACACCGGTGGTCGAGCATGTCGAGCGATGTACTGAGCTCGTCGAAGTGACCACGTAGGCCGACCTCGCAAGGCCGGCCGGCGGAGATCTCGACCGGCTCGATCACCGGCTACGCAGTCGCTCCGCCGCCGCCTGGATCCGCTCGTCGGTCGCGGTCAGCGAGAACCGCACGTGTTGCGGGTAGAAACTACCGTAGAACGGGCCGGGTCCGGCGAGGATGCCCAACTCGGCCAGCTCGGCGATCGTCTGCCAGGCGTCGACGCCCCGGGTCGCCCAGAGGTAGAGTCCGGCCTCGCTGTTGTCGATGCGGAAGCCGGCATCCTGCAGCGCGGGCAGCAGCACCGCGCGGCGGGCGCGGTAGAGCTCCTTCTGCGCGGCGACGTGCGCGTCATCGCCGAGGGCCACGACCATGGCGGCCTGCAACGGCGCAGGGAGCATCAAGCCGGCGTGCTTGCGCACCGTCAACACCCGAGCGATCAACGAGCCGCAGCCGGCCACGAAGGCGGCGCGGTAGCCGGCGAGGTTCGACTGCTTGCTCAGCGAATAAATGGCCAGTACGTTGTGGCGGCTCTCGCCGACCACCCGCGGGTCGAGGATGCTGGGAATCGGTTCGGTGTCCCACGGCGCCTCCCAGCCGAGCTCGGCATAGCATTCGTCGCTGACGATCACCGCGTCGAGTTCTCGTGCGCGGGCCACGGCGGTGCGCAGTTCAGCGACCGAGAGCACCCGGCCGTCGGGATTTCCGGGGCTGTTCAGCCAGATCAGTTTCGTCGAGGCCGGCCATTCGGCCGGGTCGTCGGAGGCGAGCGCGGTGGCGCCGGCGATGGCAGCACCGATCTCATAGGTCGGGTAGGCCGCGCGCGGGTGCACGATCGTGTCGCCCTCGCCAATCCCGAGCATGAACGGGAGCAGGGCGACGAGCTCTTTCGAGCCGATCGTCGGCAGCACGTTCCTGGCCGCGAGTCCGGTCACGCCGCGGCGGCGCGCGTACCAGTCGATGATGGCCCGCTGCAGAGCCGGCGTTCCGACCGTTTGCGGGTAGGCGTGCGCATCCGTCGCCTCGGCCAGTGCCTGCCTGATCAGCGCGGGCGTGGCGTCGACGGGCGAACCGATCGACAGGTCGACGATGCCGCCGACATGGGCCCGTGCCTTCTCGGCAAACGGGGCCATCTGGTCCCACGGGTAGTCAGGAAGCTGCTTCAGCATCGGGCAGCCGGCGCGCTAGTGCTGAACCTGCGGCGGCAGCACGGCGATCACCGGGTGATCCTTGGGAATCACGCCGATCTTGGCTGCTCCACCCGGGGAACCGATGTCGTCGAAGAATTCGACATTCGCCTTGTAATAGTCAGCCCACTGTTCGGGAAGGTCGTCTTCGTAATAAATAGCCTCGACAGGGCAGACCGGCTCACACGCACCGCAGTCGACGCATTCGTCGGGGTGGATGTAGAGCGAGCGTTCCCCCTCGTAGATGCAATCGACCGGGCATTCATCAATGCAGGCACGGTCTTTGACATCGACGCAAGGAAGAGCAATGACATACGTCACGGTGGTGAGGTTCCCTTCACGAGCTGGATATCCAGTCTATGCCTCGAAGAGGGGTCTGCTTGATACGAGTGTTGTGTGCTGGCGTGTTGTGCACCGGCGCCGCGACCTCCGCCCGGCCGGTTGCCTCAGTGCTTGGCGGGCAGCTTCGGCCAGGCGATGACCAGTGCTGCGACCAGGGTCGGAACAATGGTCCAGATGAGTCCGGTCAGCCCCTGCGGGATGAGTACGGAGCCGCCCGTACTGCGCAGCGACAGCAGAAATATCATGCCGAGCATCCCGATTGCGGCAAGCAGGACCATCAGCCGGTCGTGAAACACCAAGCGCAGTCCGATCAGCAGAGCGGATGTCGCCACCAGGGCAAGGATCAATCCGTACGGAATCTCGACAGAACCGATCGAGAACGTCGCCAGATGGGCCAGGGTTCCGAGCAGCCCGAACAGTGCGCCGAGAACCAGCGCGAGCACTCCCCCACCGATGCGCTCCAGCGGCGACGCCGACGGAGCCGTCATCGACAGTCGCCCGGATGGCGGGGAACTGATCTGCACGAACGCTTCGGTTCCGCTGACGCTCTGCAGCGTGCCATCGGGCGCTCGCACGGCATGGTCGATCACCGACCATCGACCGGGGTAGGCCGCAACCGCCCGGAGCTTCGTGTCGATCTGATCGCTGACGTCGATCGCCTTCACCCGCTGGTTGACGTCGGCGGCGACCCGGCGACTCAGAAACACCGGCACGCCGGTCTTTTCGGCAGCGAGCACGGCCGCCGCCCGCAACCGATCATCGTCGGTGCCGATCACGACTGCCGTCGCCCCAAAATCGGTGAGCAGGTCGAGCATCAGCCCGTCAAGCTCGCGGTCTTCGTCTTCAATCGATTGACCCGACAGGGCGGGCACGATCATCCAGTCGTCGACGTCGAGTGCGGTCAGGGCCGCGCGTGTCGCCGAGGGATCCTCGGTGCCGGCCTGGCCGAAGAGCACCGCGACCCGCGATCCGTCCGAACGAAGGCGGGCGATCGTTCCGCCGGTCATCAGCGATTCATCGCCGGGGCGAGCAACAACAAAGGCGACGCGTTCATCGCTGCCGGACATGACCATCACAGTCGAAGCCTAGTCGGCGGGGCGGGCAGCATCGAAGCTAGCCCGCGTGCTCGGTCAGCCAAGAGTAGGGATCGAAGCGCACACCGTCGGTGTGGAACAGCTCGAGGTGCAGGTGCGGGCCGGTCGCCTGACCGGTGCTGCCGACGAGTCCGACGAACTGACCAGCCGTGACGTGCTCACCGACCGAGACTCCGCGAGAACCCAGCTGCATGTGCGCGTAGAGCGCCGTCACCGTCTCGCCGCCGACGACGGATTCGATCTCGACGTAGGCGCCGTATCCGCCGCCGTCGTCGGTCGAGGTGACCACGACACCATCGGCGATCGAGCCGATCGAGGCGCCGTCGCCGGCGTTCATGTCGAGCCCGTCGTGGAAGGTCGAGCAACCGCTGCAGGGAGCGCTGCGCGGACCGAAGCCGTCGCTGATCCGAACCGCCTGCGGGAATGGCCACTGCACGCCTCCACCGGCTGCCGGTGCCGCCGGTGCTGCAGCAGCAGCTTCGACGACGGGGGGCGGTGGTGGCGGAGCTGCCTCTGAGCTGTAACCGTCACGCGCGATCGTCTGAGGAGCAAAGTCGGCGAGGACCACATTCTGAGCGCCGACGAGCGATGCGCTCTTTTCCGTTGTGGTCGGCAGCGGCAGTGCCAATGTCGTCGCCGCTGCATCCGACGCCGAGAGCGCCGTCGCCGGAAGCGACGGGGCCATGGTCAGCGACCCGACCACCACCATTCCCACTCCGGTGAGAACGACCGAAGTGAAAGAAGAGGAGAGCGGGGAGCGCCAGGTTCGGCGTGATGCGTGGTCGTGACGAGTGGTCGACGTGCGGCGGGCGGGTGAACGGACAGAGCGAAGAAGGGGCATATCGTTTCGGGTTCAGCGGCAGCCAAGCGGCACCTGGGTTCGGGCAATAAGTCAGCCACGTTAGCCCGCCAAGCTCCGTAGAACCGGCAAGAGACCCGTGCATCACCCGAGTGCGACCCTGCACGCTTGTTTGTTACGGCTGAGGAAAAAGAAATGGACAGCCCCGAAACCAGCGGTTACAGTTGGGGACGTAAGGTTAGCCTTACCATCCCCCCAACAAACATTCCCAGGAAGTCCTGTGCTCGCAAACTATCTGATCGGCCTGCGCGAAGGTCTCGAAGCCGTACTCATCGTCACCATCCTGATCGCCTACATCGTCAAGATCGACCGCAAAGATGTTCTGCCGCGCATTTGGGCCGGGATCGGGCTTGCCGTTCTTCTCGCACTCGGCATCGGCGCCCTGCTGACGTTTGGCACCTACGGCCTCTCGTTCGAAGCACAGGAGACCATCGGCGGAGTATTGTCGATCGTCGCGACCGGCCTCGTCACCTGGATGGTGTTCTGGATGCTGCGCACGGCTCGCGACCTCAAGGGCCACCTGCAGGGCAACATCGACCGCCATCTCGTCGGAAGCGGTTTCGGACTGGTCATCGTCGCGTTCCTCGCGGTCGGCCGCGAAGGAATCGAGACCGCACTCTTCATCTGGGCCGCCGTCAAGGCGACGGGTGAGACGACACTTCCGCTGGTCGGCGCGTCCCTCGGAATCGTCACCGCCGTCGCCCTCGGCTGGCTGATCTACGCCGGCATGCTCAAGATCAACCTGTCGAAGTTCTTCACCTGGACCGGCGGCATCCTGATCGTCGTCGCGGCCGGCGTGCTTTCCTACGGCGTGCACGACCTGCAGGAGGCCGGCATCCTGCCCGGGCTGCACAACCTCGCCTTCGACGTGAGCGCCACGATCCCGCCCGATAGCTGGTACGGCACCCTACTGAAGGGCTTCTTCAACTTCTCGCCGGCCACCACCTGGCTGGAACTGGCCGTCTGGATTTCCTACGTCGTGCCCACCATGACCCTCTTCATCGTGAAGAGTCGGCGCGGCAAACCTCGCGCGGCCACAATCCCTGCTGCCCAGCCCGCAACGGGTGCCACGCCGGTCATCGCCGCACACTGATCTTCTCCCGTCCCACCCCGCTCCCCCACATCCTGTCTTCCCTCTTCCCGTTCCGAAGGACTTCTATGCGCTCCCGTCTCCTCCTGCTCACCGCTGTGTCGGCTGTCGGCCTGCTCTCTCTCACCGGCTGCGTCGCCAACGCGCCGACAAAGGATGCCGGTCACGCGGCGCTGACCGTCGACAGCAGCGCCGACGCGTGCACAGTGTCCGCTGCCGAAGTTCCGGCCGGTAACGCCCGGTTCACCGTCACCAACAGCGGCGACCAGGTGACCGAGTTCTACCTGCTCGGCGAAGACGGCCTGCGCATCGTCGGCGAAGTGGAGAACATCGGTCCCGGCCTCAGCCGCGACCTCGTCGTGCAGCTCGCCGCGGGCAGCTACCTGACCGCGTGCAAGCCCGGCATGGTGGGCGACGGCATCGGCAAGACCGCCTTCACCGTGACGAAGTCGGATGCCGCGGCCGCGCCGGACATCGACCTCGCCGCCCAGATCGACGCCGCCAACGTCAACTACGCCTCGTATGTGAAGGATCAGGTGGCCCAGCTGGTCACCGGAACCGACGCGTTCGCCGCCGCCTATGTGGCCGGCGACGATGACACCGCCCGCAGCCTCTACGCCGGAACGCGCGCCCACTGGGAGCGCGTCGAGACCATCGCCGAGTCGTTCGGCGACCTCGACCCGAAGCTCGACCTGCGCGAGGCCGACCTCGAAGAGGGCCAGGAATGGACCGGCTGGCACGCGATCGAGAAGGATCTCTGGCCCGCCGACGCGGAGGCCGGCTTCGTCGCGTACCCGGCCGAGAAGCGCGCGCACCTCACTGAGCTGCTCCTTGCCGACACCGCCACGCTCAACACGAAGGTGCAGGACCTGACCTTCACGCTCGCGCAGCAGACCAACGGCGCCATCGGCCTGCTCGATGAGGTTGCCACCGGCAAGGTCACCGGCGAAGAAGAAGCCTGGTCACACACCGACCTCTGGGACTTCCAGGCCAATGTCGACGGCGCGAAGGTGCTCTACGCCGGCGTGCGCGACATGGTCGTCGAGAAGGATCAGAACCTCGCCGACACACTCGACACCGAGTTCGCTTCGCTGCAGACCCTGCTCGACGCCCAGCGCGTCGGTGACGGCTTCACGCTGTACACCGAACTCAGCCCCGCTGAGATCAAGGCGCTCTCCGACCAGGTCAACGCACTCGGTGAACCGCTCAACCAGCTCACGGCTACGCTCGTTCTCTGATGACTGATTCCACCACGCCTTCCCCACCCGCCGGGAAACCTGCCGGGAAACCCGCCGGGAAACCCGCCGGGATTTCCCGTCGCGGGCTGCTCGGCCTGGCCGGGGCCGGCGTGGCGGGCATCGGAATCGGCATCGCGGCCGACCGCGCCGTGCTGGCGGCAACGGGGGCCGGATCGGGCGCCACTGCATCCGCGACGCGCTCCTACGATTTCTATGGCACGCACCAGGCCGGCATCGTCACGCCCGCCCAGGACCGCCTGCATTTCGCTGCGTTCGACATGTCCGCCTCGGCGACCCGCGCCGACCTGATCGAGCTGCTGCAGGACTGGACGATTGCCGCTGCGGCCATGACCGCCGGAAAAGACATCGGCGAATACGGCGCGGTCAGCGGGCCCTACGACGCTCCGCCGGAGGACACCGGCGAGGCGCAGGGCCTTCCCCCGTCGGGCTTGACCATCACCTTCGGTTTCGGTCCGACGCTCTTCTCGACGACGGATGGCGTCGACCGGTTCGGCCTCGCCGCCCGCCGGCCGGCTGAGCTCGTCACGCTCCCCCATTTTCCGGGCGACATGCTCGACCCGGCGGCGAGCGACGGTGACCTCTGCATCCAGGCATGCGCCGACGACCCCCAGGTGGCTGTGCACGCCATCCGCAACCTCTCCCGCATCGCGTTCGGCCGGGCGGCACTGCGCTGGTCGCAGCTGGGCTTCGGGCGCACCTCGTCAACGAGCACCAGCCAGGCCACCCCGCGCAATCTCTTCGGCTTCAAAGACGGCACGGCGAACATCAAGGCCGAGGAACCGGCCGCCGTCAACGATCAGGTCTGGGTGCAGTCGGGTGACAGTGCCGCGTGGATGACCGGCGGATCCTACCTGGTGACCCGGCGCATCCGGATGACCATCGAGACCTGGGACCGCACGATTCTGCGTGAGCAGGAGGCGGTCATCGGTCGCAACAAGGGCGAGGGTGCCCCGCTCTCCGGCGGCACCGAGTTCACCGAGCCCGACTTCGAGGTGACCGGGCGCGGCGACGAGCCGCTCATCGCGACGACCGCGCATGTCAGATTGGCGCATCCGACCGAGAACTCGGGCATTCGGATGCTGCGGCGCGGCTACAACTTCGTCGACGGCAACGATGCACTCGGTCGCCTCGAGGCGGGACTCTTCTTCATCTCGTTCCAGCGCGAACCCGAGCAGTTCACCACAGTGCAACTGAATCTCGCCCGAAACGACGCCCTCAACGAGTACATCCGTCACGTCAGCTCAGCACTCTTCGCGGTGCCCCCTGGGGCGCGCCCCGGGAGCTACGTCGGGGCCCCGCTCTTCGCCTGACTCGCGGCGTATCCCGCGAGCCGAACTAGTTCGCGGACAGCGGCATCACCGTGTAGAGCACGCCGTCCGCGTTGCCGACCAACACCACCGTGTACGCGTCGTTCTTCATCGCTACGGCGCCGTTTCCGCCCGTCGAACCACTCGCGTCCGTGACGAACCCTGCGGCTTCCAGCTGCGCCTGGGCGTCGGCCACCGGGTCTGCCGCGGTCGACTTGATGGTGACGACCCAGCCCGTCTGCCCGTCGGCGGTGTTTCCCGCTCCGAGCAGGATCTCCCCGTCGATGACCGGCACCTCGTCCGGCCAGCCCTTCGGCAGCGCTCCACCGAGGCTGACACTGCCGCCTGAGGCGTCTTGCACCGCACCGTTGACGAGCCCACCCACGCTGGAGCATCCGCTCAGCATCGGTCCAGCTGCCAGGGCAAGCACGAGCGCGAGAGGGATGCCGATGGCCGGTCGAATTCTGGTCATGATTGTCTTCTTTCGTCGGCGGCATGAAGTTCACGCACGGCAATTTCACTCAGATCAAGGTCAAGTCACTTCACGGTCAAGTTAAACACAGCCGCCCCTCCCGAAGCTGGGAGGGGCGGCTGTCAACAGTCAGCGCACAGCTGTTAGTTGGCGTCCTGCTTCTTCAAACGCGAGGTGTTGCGCGCACGAGCCTGAGCGGCGAGCTCAACCTTGCGGATACGCACGACCTCGGGGGTGACCTCGACACACTCGTCTTCGCGAGCGAACTCGAGGCACTGCTCGAGCGTCAGCTGCTTCGACGGGGTCATCGACTCGAAGGTGTCGGACGTGGACTGACGCATGTTGGTCAGTTTCTTTTCCTTGGTGATGTTGACGTCCATGTCGTCGGCGCGCGAGTTCTCGCCGATGACCATGCCTTCGTAGACCTCTTCGGTCGGGTTCACGAAGAAGCTCATGCGCTCCTGCAGAGCGATGATGGCGAACGGGGTGACAACACCTGAGCGGTCAGCAACGATCGAGCCGTTGTTGCGCGTGTTGATGGTGCCGGCCCAGGGCTCGTAGCCGTGCGAGATCGCGTTGGCGATACCGGTGCCACGGGTGGTGGTCAGGAACTCGGTGCGGAAACCGATGAGGCCACGCGACGGAACGATGAACTCCATACGAACCCAGCCGGTGCCGTGGTTCGCCATGTTCTCCATGCGGCCCTTGCGGGTGGCGAGGAGCTGGGTGATGCCACCGAGGTACTCTTCCGGTGCGTCGATGGTCAGGTGCTCGAACGGCTCGTGAACCTTGCCGTCGACCTTCTTGACAACAACCTGCGGCTTGCCGACGGTCAGCTCGAAGCCTTCGCGACGCATCTGCTCGACGAGGATGGCGAGAGCGAGCTCGCCACGTCCCTGAACTTCCCAGGCGTCGGGGCGTCCGATGTCGAGAACCTTGAGCGAGACGTTACCGACGAGCTCCTTGTCCAGACGGTCCTTGACCATGCGGGCGGTGAGCTTGTGGCCCTTGATCTTGCCGATCAGCGGCGACGTGTTGGTACCGATGGTCATCGAGATGGCCGGGTCGTCAACCGTGATGGTCGGCAGCGGACGGGGGTCTTCGGGGTCAGCCAGGGTCTCACCAATGGTGATGTCGGCGAAACCTGCAACGGCAACGATGTCGCCGGGGCCAGCGCTTTCGGCCGGGTAGCGGTCGAGTGCCTTGGTGATCATCAGCTCGGTGACGCGCACGTTGTGTACGGATCCGTCGTGCTTGATCCAAGCGACCGTCTGGCCCTTTTTGATGGTGCCCTGGAAGATGCGCAGCAGCGCGAGGCGACCGAGGAACGGCGAGGAGTCGAGGTTCGTGACCCAGGCCTGCAGCGGGTGCTCGTCGTCGTAGACCGGAGCGGGGATGTGCTCGAGGATCGCTTCGAAGAGCGGCTCAAGGTCATCGTTGTCGGGCAGCTCGCCGTTGGCGGGCTGGGTCAGGCTTGCGGCACCGTTACGGCCCGAAGCGTAGACAACCGGCACGTTCAGCACGAGGTCGAGGTCCAGGTCGGGAACGTCGTCAGCCATGTCGCTGGCGAGACCGAGGAGCAGGTCCTGGCTTTCGCCGACGACCTCTTCGATGCGCGCATCCGGACGGTCGGTCTTGTTGACCAGCAGGATGACGGGAAGCTTGGCTTCGAGTGCCTTACGCAGCACGAAGCGGGTCTGCGGCAGCGGTCCTTCACTGGCGTCGACGAGCAGAACAACGCCGTCAACCATGGACAGACCGCGCTCGACCTCGCCACCGAAGTCGGCGTGGCCGGGGGTGTCGATCACGTTGATCGTGATCGGGCCGTCGGTGGCGTGCTTGCCCTTGTACGAGATCGCCGTGTTCTTGGCGAGGATCGTGATGCCCTTTTCGCGCTCGAGCTCGTTGGAGTCCATGGCACGCTCTTCGAGGTGCGCGTGCTCGGCGAACGAGTTCGTCTGGCGAAGCATCGCGTCAACGAGCGTGGTCTTGCCGTGGTCAACGTGGGCAACGATTGCTACGTTTCGAAGGTTATTGCGCGTGGCAATCGCCATAAAAGAGTTCCTCACAAAGAATTGCTGCCGCAAAATGTCGCGTGCGACTAAGAATGGAAGTGTGGCCAGAAGGTGGCCCGACTGACGATCTTACCGCACGAACCCTGAAAATTAGCGCGGAGCTCCAGCACCTGCTAGGCGCGCGGGCACGAGGCGCGACGCGAAGCCCGCTATTCCGTTTTCGAGGCGACCGCGCGCAGTTCCTGACGGAGCAGACGTCGTTCACGCTGTTTGGCCGGGTCGGGCAGCGGCACCGCAGCAAGCAACCGCTGAGTGTATGCCTCCTTGGGGTTACGCAGAATTTCGTCTCTGGTCCCCGTCTCCACCAGTTTGCCGTGGTGCATCACCGCAATCCGATCGGCCAGCACATCGATGACGGCCAAGTCGTGGGTGATGAACAGGCAGGCGAAGTTCATCTCTTTCTGCAACGCCTGCAACAGCACGAGAACGCGCGCCTGAACCGAGACATCCAGGGCGCTGGTCGGCTCGTCGGCCACCAGCACCTGCGGTCCGAGGGCCAGCGCCCTGGCAATGCCCACCCGCTGCTTCTGCCCTCCGGAAAGCTCGTGCGGGTAACGGCTGCGGTAGTTGCGCGGCAGCTCGACGCTGTCGAGGAGACGCTCAACCTCGGCATTCAGATCCGCACCGGAGAATCGCTTCGCCAGCAGCAGCGGTTCGCCGATGCTGTCCCCGATCGGCAACCGCGGGTTGAGCGACGACGAGGGGTCCTGAAAGACGATTCCCACATTCTTGTGCAACCGACGGATGTCTTCACGGCCGGCATGAGAGAGATCCTCCCCAGCAACGACCAGGCGCCCTTCGGTGATCGGAAGCAAGCCGACCGCGGCCCGGCCCAGCGTGGTCTTGCCCGAGCCTGACTCGCCGACCAGGCCGACGACCTCGCCTTCCCGAATTTTCAAGTTGATGCCGTCGGCGGCACGGAACGCCTGAACATGGCCGCTCTTCGGGTATTCGATGGCGACATTGTCGAACTCGACGACAACCCGGCGGGTGTCTTCTGCGGCGGCTTGCGCGGCAACCTCGGCCAGACGCTCATTGATCTCAACACGTGCCGCGAAGTCGACGCTGTTCTCGAGTTCACTCCCGATGGCCAGGCTGGCCGTGGTGTCGATCTCTTCGTTGTCGCGTTGCCCGAGAAAGGGAACAGCCTGGAGCAGGGCGATCGTGTACGGATGCTGCGGCGTGGCAAAGATCTGCGCGCTCGGGCCGGCCTCGACGATCAGTCCCTTGCGCATCACGGCGATGTGATCGGCGAGATCGGCGACCACCCCCATGTCGTGAGTGATCAGCAGAATGGCGCTGTCGAGGCGGTCACGCAGATTGCGCAGCAGGTCGAGGATCTCGGCCTGCACCGTGACATCCAGTGCCGTGGTCGGCTCATCGGCGATGAGCAGCTTGGGGTCGCAGGAGATCGACTGGGCGATCATCGCCCGCTGCAGCTGACCGCCGGAGAGCTGGTGCGGGTACGACTTGAATGCCTTCATCGGGTCGGGCAGCTCGACCATGTCGAGCAGCTCCAGCGCCCGCGTTTTGGCTTGGCTCGGCGACATCCCGAAGTGCAGCCGCAGGGTCTCGACGATCTGGAATCCGATCGTGTAGACCGGGTTCAACGCGGTCATCGGCTCTTGGAAGATGACCGCCACCTGGCGGCCGCGCACGCGGCGCATCTGCGCCGGGCTGAGACCGCGAAGCTCGCGACCGTCGAGCTTGACGCTTCCGGAAATGCGGCTGTTCTGCGGAAGCAGATCGAGCACGGCCATCGAGCTGGCACTCTTTCCGGAGCCGGACTCCCCCACGATCGCCAACACTTCGCGCGGTTTGATCGAGTAGTTCAGTTTCTTGGCCGCGGGAATCCAGACGCCGTCGACGCCGAAGTCCACGCTGAGATCGGTGACCTCCAAGACGGGGTGTCCCGTCACGGTGTCGGTCAGGAGTGTGTCGGTCATGAGAATGTGCTCCATTTCACGCCCTGCGCGGATGCGCCTGGCGTCGTCGTGCATTTCCGCGTGGGTCCACAAGCTGTCAGCATAGAAAAATGCAGACTTACATCCCGGGAGACCGCGTCGAGATCTCGTCGCGTTTCAATCGCATCCTTGCCGTGTGTGTCTGGGTGATTGCCGCCCTGATCGCGGGCAGCCTCTTCTTCGTCGGTCCCGGCGCGTCGCTGCTCACGCTGATCCCGGCCGCCTTCTTCAGCGTTCTCGCCTGGGAGGCGTTGTGGCGCCCGTACACCGCCGTCACCGACGACGGCGTCGAGCTGCGAAACGTTTTTCGCACCATCCACATCCCGTGGGCCGCTCTGATCAACGTCGACACCAAGTACGCCCTGACGCTGTACACCCCCGGCCACAAGTACGTGGCCTGGGCGGCGCCGGCTCCCGGACATGTGACCGGTGTGCGCAACTCGCGATCGACCGGCTCCGAATCCCAGGCGGGCCTGCCGGCCTCCGCCGAGGTTCGCCCCGGAGATCTGATCAACACCGAATCCGGTCAGGCCGCCGCCGTGGTGCGCAGCCGGTGGACGGCACTGCGCGACCACGGTCTGGTCGAAGCCGGTGTGGCCGATGAGACCCCGGTGCTGATCACTCGCCACACGATGATGATTGTCGTGCTGAGCGCACTGGCCCTCGCGACCCTGGTGGGGTCGCTGGCCCGCTAGCGAGGCCGGCGAGCTCGCCGGAATGAGCATCATTCGCGGTCCTCGCCGGGTTCCAGCAGCTGCTCCTGCATCATCCTCAGTTTGAAACGACGGTGGCGCGGGTCGAAGGCATCGCGCAGGCCGTCTCCGACGAAGTTCACCAGCAATGCCAGGGCGACGATGAAGAATCCGGGCCACCAGAACAGCCAGGGCCGGGTCTGGAACGCCGACTGGTTGGAGCTGATCAACAGGCCGAGCGACACGTCGGGCGTGCGGATACCGTAGCCGAGGAAGCTCAGTGCGGTCTCCAACAGGATGGCGGAGGCCATGATCAGCGTCGAGGAAACGATGACCACGCCCATCGCGTTCGGCAGGATGTGCTTGAAAATGATCCGCTGATCCGACGCACCGGCGACCCGGGCCGCCTCCACGAAGGGGCGTTCGCGAAGCGAGAGGAACTCGCCGCGCACCAACCGGGCGATGCCCATCCAGGAGAAGAATCCGAGCATCAGGGCCAAGAGAAACGCGCCGAGGTTGCCGGCGAAGTAACCGACGACCGAACCGACGACGAGGGCGGGGATGACGATGAAGACGTCGGTGATACGCATCAGAATCGCGTCGACCCGGCCTCGGTAGTACCCGGCGACGGCACCGACCACGACACCGACGATGCTGGCGATACCGCCGAGCACCACCATGACGAGAGCCGAGTTCTGAACTCCGCGCATGGTCATGGCGAAGTAGTCCTTGCCGATCCGGTTCTGGCCGAACGGATGTTCGCCGAGCGTGATTCCGGAGCCGCCGAGCCAGGTGKGAATCAGGCTCAGTGTTGGCGCCCCATTGTTGACCTGCGGGTTCAGCTCGGTATAGCCGTACTTCCACCATCCCGGAATGGGACCGATCCCGATCGCTGAGATGGCGAACAGGATGATGAGCACCACGAGCACCCCGGAGGTCACCGCGATTCTGTTGCCGAGAAAGCGTCGCCAGATCAGCCGTCCCTGGCTTTCGGGCGCCTTTCCGGTGGAGATGGCACCGTCGCCGTTGCCGCCGTTGCCGCTTCCATTCACCTGTGTGTCAAGTGCCATTATCGAACCCTCACCCTCGGGTCAAGGCTGGCGTACGCCAGGTCTGCCAGGAAGTTGAACAAGATTGCCATCGATGCGATGACCAAGAAATAGCCCATCACCGGGTTCAGGTCACCGCGACGGAGTCCGAGGTTGAAGAGCAACCCCATTCCGGGAATCGCGAAGACCGTCTCGGTGATGATCGCCCCGCCGAGCAGCGCCCCCACGTCGAAGGCGATCAGCGTGGTGATGGGAATGAGCACATTGCGAAATGCGTGGCGCACGATGACCGTGCGCTCCGGAAGCCCCTTGGCCCGCGCCGTACGGATGTAGTCCTGGTTCAGCACCTCCAGCATCCCGGCACGGGAATACCGGGTGTAACCGGCGAACGAGATGAGCAGGAGCGTGATGGTCGGCAGCAGCAGGTGGGTGAAGCTATCGATGCCGCTGATCCAGAAATCGCCGTCCAGATTCGGGGTGACCGACCCGACGGTGGCAATGGGGCGGCCGTTGATCTGACCTTCGGCCAGGTACGCGGGCCATGACTGCATGTAGCGGTCAAGCAGGATGAGCGCGGCCGAGAGAACCGCGGTCAGTACCCCCACTCGCATGTTCTGCCCGCGGTCGTAGCCGCCGACGAGAAACCCGCTCAACAAGCCGACCGCCACCGTGGCGATACCCAGGATGGCGATGGTTCCGGCACTCGAAATGTCGAACAGCGGCTGCAGTGCGAAATAGCAAATGATCGCAATCGCCCCGTTGATCCCGGCGGTCAGCAGCGCCCGGCGTTGGCGGATGCCCGCCACGAGGGCGGTGACTCCCACGGCGATGGCCGCAACAAGCACGATCATCGCGACCGGCCCGATTCCCGGGGTCATGAACCATCCGGTGGCGGACATGAACCACAACATCAGTGTTGTGCTGGCACCCGAGACCACAAAAACTGCGAGACGTTGCCGACGAGCGCCGCCGATGAGCGACTGCCAGATTGCGCCGACGATCACGCCGATGGCGAGTGCCCAGAACGCCGACACCACCGGATCACCGAGAAAGTTATTGAAGGAGATCGCGATGAACTCTTTCAGCAGCACTGCGACCAAGAACGCCGGGAGGGAATAGAGGAAGAAGCTGATGAAGGTCATCGTGTTGTCGAGACCGCTGTACTGGCGCAGGGCCGTCACGATGCCGATCGTGATTCCGAAGATGATCGCCAGCAGAAGCGCCAGGGTGACGAGCTGCACCGTGGAGCTCAGAGCGTTCGGCAGCAGGTCGATCACCTGAGCGTTGGCGATCGTCGGACCCAGGTCGCAGGCGTTGGCGAAGGGGATCAGACATCCGGCCGCTCCGGTGAGCCAGAGTGCCCAGCGCACGGGCGGCGCGATGTCGAGGTGCAGAAGCTGGATCCGGGCTGCGATCAGCTGATCCTTGTTGGCAGCGTTGCTGCTGCGGAGATCGTCGAGCGGATCGACCGAAAAGGCGACAAGCATGTACATCAAGAATGATGCCGCCAGAAGAATGAGAACGGAGACGAGAACTCGTCGCAGGATGAAACTCACCATTGAATGGGCTACCTCACTGGAGCGGTGGTTGATCATGGCGGGGCAGAATCTGCCCTTCGTCACGAAACCGGTCCCCGCGCACGGTGCGCGAGGACCGGTTCATGTCGCGATTACTTGACTGACCACTCCCAGAAGTTCCAGAACGGTCCGGTCTGGTTGCCCATGAACTTCACTCCGTCGATCTTGCTGCTGGTTCCGAAGATGCCGGGCAGCTGGAACAGCGGAAGACCGTAGGCGTCGTCGAAGGTCTGCTTGTCAATCTGCAGCTCCAGGTCGGTCAACGCCGACTTGTCGAGAGTTGACTGAGTTTCGATTGCCAGGTCGCCGGTTCCGTCGTAGTTGTTGTAGTTGCCACCGCTGCCGACAGGTCCGAAGATCTGCGGGATGCCTGAGGTACCGGCACCGGGGGCAATCCAACCGAACAGCACGGCGTCGTACGAACCGTCGCCGAGCTTCTTGCTCCAGTCGGGCGAACCCGCATCCACAATCTTGAAGCCGGCCTCAGTGGCCGAGGCGAGGATGGCCTGGAACTCGTCGACCCGGTTCGGGTTCGTCGTGTTGTACATCAGCTTGACCTCGGGGGTCTTGCCGGCCAGGAGCGCCTTGGCGCCTTCGATGTCAACCTTGCTGTACTCGCTCGACCCGTTGTTCTTGACGGTGGCGGCGTACTCGTCCTGGTTGGGCAGGAAGAGCTGCGAGTCGAGCACCTTGGCGTCGGGGTTGACCGGCGTCACGATCGCGTCGAGGATCTGCTGACGCGGGATCGTCTTCAGGAATGCCTGACGCACGCTCTTGTCGGCGAAAACACCATCGGTGCTGAACGTGAGGTCGAGGTGATCGTACGAGACCTGGTCGCCCGAAAGAATCGTGGCGTTCGCGCTCTTCAGCGCGGCGAGGGTGTCTGCCGACGCCTGCGGGTTGATGATGTCGACCTCGCCGTTCTGCAGTGCAGTGACCTGGGCGTTCGCGTCACCGATGATGCGGAAGACGATCTTGTCGACCTTCGGCATCAGGCCGGCAACGTAGTGCTCGTTGCGGGTCATGGTGAGCGACTGTCCCGGGGTCCAGGCCGACAGCACGAACGGGCCGCTCGCGACGAGAAGGTCGGGGTCGGTCGGGAAGGCCGTGAGATCATAGCCGGTGTTGACGAAGTCAGCAGCCTTCTTGAAGTCAGCGTTCGGCGCGGCCGGCGCTGCCGGGTCGCCCTTCGGCAGTCCCTCGATCAGCTTGGTGAGGTCGGCAGCCGAAGCGAGACCGGCCTTCTTCGCCACAATGTGCGCCGGCTGAGCGATCGGGTTGACCAGCTCCCAGTCCACGTAGGGCTTGGAGTAGACCAGTTCGATCGACTCATTGTCGTCGCCGACCGTCGGGTACGCCGTCGTGTCGAGGCCGGCCGTGCTGGCCGCGATCGAGAAGTACTGGTTTCCGCTGGACACCTCGCCCGATGCCGGGTCGATGGTGGCGTCGTCGTAGTACCCAGAAGCGATGGCCCAGGCCAACACCATGTCGTCGGCGGTGATCGGCTCGCCGTCAGACCACTTGAGGTCTTTGTTGAGGGTGTACTTCACGGTCAACGGGTCGTCGGAGGTCTTTTCCATCTTGCCGAACTTCTCGTCGTGAACGATCTTGAAGTTGTTGTCGATGTACTGGAATCCGGTGCCGTACGAACCGTTCAGGTATCCGACCTGGCCGTTCGTGTCGAGGTTGCCCTGGGGGGTCTGTGAGTTAAGCGATGTGAACTCGTTGACGACGGCAACCGTCGCCGTTCCCCCTGCTGCAGCCGTCGGCTCCGTCTTTGGTGCGGTGGTGCAACCGGACAGCGACAACGCTGCAACCCCGGCTATGGCAATCGCAGTGACTGCCAGGCGAGCCTTTCCCTTAATGCGCACAGTTCCTCCTCGTAAGAGAGCGTGACGCCAGGCGCAACGAGTGCACCTGGCGTTCGATTACAGATGACCCTAGTTACAACGCTGCGAAATTGACCCCAACATGGGGCCAATCGTTACCAAGCAGTGACGTGAGCGACACATTGTTGCGCCTCTTCGACAAAAGAAGCAACAAATGGCCACCCGGTTACGGTGAAACGCTACACAATGATCAACCGTGTGGTATGCGCACCCCACTCCCCTCCAGACCGAGAGGTCAGCGGCGTTTTCGAGCGCGAAACGTACAACCCGGCTCCGCAGGATGCGCAACGCGTCGCGGGCGTGCTAGCGTCTTGGCGATCGTGGTCTATCGGCAGGAGGTGAGTCCCATGAACGCAGTATCCGCAGTGGGTGCTCCCCCGCAGTGCACGATCGCGCGACTGACGTAGTCGCCACAGGGAGCGCCCTCCAGGCAATTCGCGAAAGGCGATTCCCATGAACACAACACCTTTTTCAACTCGGCACTTCAGCGGGGCGACGACCTCCGACGGGCCGACATCCGACCGGTCGACGTCCGATCTGGATCGGCAGCAGGCCGACGATGCGCGGCCCGTGCGCGAGCGAGCGTTGGTCCTCGGCGGTGGTGGATCAGCAGGCAATGCCTGGCTGATCGGCGTCATCGCCGGTCTCTTCGATGCCGGGTTGGACGTGACCGAGGCCGACCTGATCATCGGCACATCGGCCGGGGCGACGGCCGCGGCGCAGATCACGAGCGCACACCCGGCCCGACTGCTCGCCGACATCCTGTCCGCCGCACCCCCGCAGCGGCCTCGCCCGGCCGGGTCTGACCGTGGACCTGACGCCCTTCGGCCCGTGTCCGACCAGATGCGGAGGACGAGCGACATCATCGCCGCCGCTGAAGATGCGGCCGACATGCGCCGGAAACTAGGTGCGGCAGCGCTCGAATTGGATGCGATGTCGGACGGCTCCGGGCAATCGCAGTGGCGCGCCACCGTCGCAGCCCGACTGCCCAACCAGCACTGGCCGCAACGAACGATCCTCCTCACGGCGGTCGACGCCCAGACCGGGGAACCCGTCGTGTTCGACCGCCACAGCGGGGTCGACCTGGTGGATGCCGTCGCCGCGAGCTGTGCCAGTGGCGCTCCCCACCGGATCGGGGACAACCGTTTCATCGACGGCGGCTACCGGCGATCCAGCGAGAATGCCGATCTGGCCGCCGGATACGGGCGGGTGCTGGTGCTGTCACCGTTTGGCGGCCGATCACGGGCACCGCTGGAATGGGGCATGCATCTCGCAGCTCAGGTCGACGAACTCCGCGCCGGCGGCAGCAGAGTCGAGATCATCGTGCCGGACAGCGCCTCACTCGACGCATTCGGCAGCAACATGATGGATCTGTCGACGCGTCCGCCCGCTGCTCAAGCGGGCTACGACCAAGGCAGAGCCTGTGCCGAGCAACTCACGGAGTTCTGGCGCTGACGCCCCCGAATCAGTGCATCGTGCGTTAACGCCGCTGGGCGGCACCACAGTGTGGTGCCGCCCAGCGGTTGAGGGTGCTCCCCCGAGTGCGTTCTAACGCCCGAACTCGAAGTTTCCGCCGGGAATGGCGGCCAGGAGTTCCTGCGTGTAGCTCTGCTGCGGGTTGTCGAAGACCTCATCGGTCGTCGCCGCCTCGATGATCGAACCCTTCTTCATCACGCAGACGTTGTCTGCGATCAAACGCACGACCGCGAGGTCGTGAGTGATGAAGAGGTAGGTGAGACCGAGTTCGCTCTGCAGCTCGGTGAGCAGGTTCAGAACCTGACCCTGCACCAAGACGTCAAGCGCCGAGACCGCCTCGTCGAGCACGAGCACGTCCGGCTTCAACGCCAGAGCGCGTGCCACGGCGATGCGCTGACGCTGCCCACCCGACAATTCGCTCGGGTAGCGGTAGCGGGTCGACGCCGGCAGCGACACCTGGTCGAGCAACTCGAGTACCCGGGCCTGGCGTTCCTTCGCCGTGCCGACGCGGTGCGCCAACAACGGTTCAGCAATCGTGTTACCGACGTTGTACTGCGGGTCGAGCGAGCCATACGGGTCTTGGAAGACCGGCTGCACACGGCGACGGAACTTCAGCAGTTCGGCGCCCTTCAGCCCGGCGACATCCTGACCGTCGAACTCGATCCGGCCGCTCGTGATGCTCTCGAGCTGCAGAATCAGTTTCGCGACCGTGGACTTGCCCGACCCGGATTCGCCGACGAGAGCCGTCGTGGTGCCGCGCTGAATCCCGAACGAGACCTCGTTGACCGCCTGCAGCTCCTTGTACTTGAGGCCCTGCTGACGAATGCGGTAGGTCTTGGAGACCGACTGCACCGAGATCAGATCGGTCGCCGGCGCTGCCTCTTCACGCGAAGCGGCACGAGCGATCAGTGTCTCATCAAGTGAGCCTTCGCCGAAGACCTCCCGGTCGATGGCACCCGCGCTCTTGGCCGTCTGGATTCGACGCGACGCCAGGCTCGGCGCAGCAGAAACCAACCGCTGAGTGTACGGATGCTTCGGGTCGGCCAGGATCTCCTGCGACGGCCCCGACTCGACGACCTTGCCCTTGTACATGACGACGAGCTGCTCCGCACGTTCCGCGGCGAGGCCGAGGTCGTGCGTGATGAACAGCACCGAGGTGCCATAGTCACGGGTGAGTGTGCCGAGGTGGTCGAGGATCTGGCGCTGAACGGTGACGTCCAGAGCGCTCGTCGGCTCGTCGGCAATCAGCAGCTTCGGACGCGAGGACAAGCCGATCCCGATCAGTACCCGCTGGCGCATGCCACCGGAGAACTGGTGCGGGTACTGCTTGAGTCGTTCGGCAGCATCGCTGAGGCCGGCCTCCTGCAGAACCTGGATGGTGCGCAGGCGCACATCCTTGCCCTGGGCGACGTTGTTGGCCCTGATCGCCTCTTCCACCTGGAAACCAATGTTCCACACCGGGTTGAGGTTCGACATGGGGTCCTGCGGAACATAGCCGATCAGGCGACCACGCACATCCTGGATCTCCTTCGGCGACAGCTTGGTCAGGTCTCGACCCTCGAAGAGGATCTGACCGCCTGTCACCTGACCGGTGCCGGGAAGCAAGTCGATGATCGACTGTGCGGTCGTCGTCTTGCCGGAACCGGACTCCCCCACGATGGCCAAAGTCTGACCGGCGTAGAGGGTGAGGTCGACACCGCGCACCGCGGGAACGAGCCCGCGCTGCGTGCGGAAGCCGACCTCAAGGTTGCGGATCTGCAGGAGCGGTGAGTTCGAGGTGTCAACGTGCTGACCCTCGGTTTCATTGAGGAGAAGTGTCATCGTCGGGCCCTCGCCGCCGGGTCAAGAGCGTCGCGAACAACGTCGCCCAACATCAGAAATGAAAGCACAGTGATCGACAGCGCCGCAGACGGGTAAAGCAGAATCTGCGGGTTCGTGCGAATCGACGTCTGCGCCTGAGCAATGTCGTTGCCCCAGGACATGACATTCGGCGGCAACCCGATACCCAAGAACGACAGGGTCGCCTCGGCGACGATGAACGTTCCCAGCGAGATGGTCGCGACCACGATCACCGGAGCGATCGAGTTCGGAACCACGTGCCGCACCAGAATGCGGAACTTCGACACACCGAGAGCGGTCGAGGCCATCACATAGTCGGACTGGCGCGCACTGAGCACCGCACCACGCATGATGCGGGCGATCTGCGGCCAGGCGAAGATCGACAAGACCAACGCCACGGTGACCGGCGTGCGCTCGGGCAGCACCGACATCAGCACGATCGCACCGAGCACGGTGGGGATCGCGAAGAAGATGTCGCCAACGCGCGAGACGAACGTGTCGAGGAACCCACCGTAGTAACCGGCCAGCGCCCCGATGATCACACCGCTGATCGTGACGAGCAGCGTCGCCAGCACACCGACCATGACCGAGGCCTGGGCCCCGAAGATGATTCGCGAGTAGACGTCACAGCCCTGGCGAGTGAATCCGAGCGGATGCCCGGCTTCCGGTCCACCGTTGCTGTTGGCCAGCTGGCAGTTCAGGTTCGGCGAGACCTGGGCGAACAGCCCAGGGAACGCAGCCACGACCAGAATCAGCACGATCAAGGCCGACGAGATCCAGAAGGAAGGACGTCGACGCATCGCATCCCAAGCATCCGCCCACGTGCTGCGGGCTTTCTCGGAATCGTCGAGACGGTCGATCGGGGCGATCGGCGTGTCTTCGAGTGGCGCGACGTAGTGTTCCTGGGATCGGTAGTTTCTATTTTGCATAGCGGATCCTCGGGTCAAGCAGTGCGTAAAGCAGGTCAACGAGCAGGTTCGCCACCACGAAGATGATGACCATCACCGCGATGAACGACACAACCGTCGGGCCCTCGCCGAGCTTCACTGCTCGGTAAACGGTCCCGCCCACTCCGTTGATATTGAAGATTCCCTCAGTCACGATCGCACCGACCATCAACGAACCCAGGTCAACACCCAGGAACGTCACGACGGGTACCAGCGAGTTACGCAGCACGTGCACGGTCACGACGCGGCGGCGGGACAAACCCTTGGCCGTTGCGGTGCGCACGAAGTCGGCGTTGAGGTTGTCAGACACACTCGCGCGAGTGAGCCGCACGATGTAGGCGAACGACACGGATGCGAGCACGATAGCGGGCAGGATGAGCTCGCTGTACGGCGCATCACCACTCACGGTCGTTCGCGCCCAGCCGAGTTGAACGCCGAAGACGAACTGCAGCACGAAACCGATGACGAACGTCGGCACCGAGATGAGCAGCAGGCTCACGACGAGAGCACTCGCGTCGAACCACTTGCCCTTGCGCAGACCGGCGATCAAGCCGATCAAAACGCCGAACACTGCCTCAAAGAACAAAGCAAGGGTGGCCAGTCGCAGGGTGATCGGGAAGGCATCTGCCATGACGTCGGCGACGGGGCGTCCGGAATACGTGGTTCCGAGGTCGCCCTGGAAGAGGCCGCCGATGTACATCAGGTACTGAACGATGAAGGGCTTGTCGAGGTTGTACTGGGCCCGAACCGCCTCAATCACATTAGGGGCCGGAGGACGGTCGCCGTACAAAGCGGCGATCGGGTCACCCGGCAGTGAGAACACCATGAAATAAATCAGGAATGTCGCACCGAAGAAGACGGGAAGCATCTGGAGAATACGTTTGCCGGTGTACCACAGCATTAGCATCCTCCGTTGTTAGGAAGGAGCATTGAGATCACAATCGCTGAATGATCCAGGTCACCCGGCTGTCCGAGGCGCGAACGCGCTCGGACAGCCGGATTACCCCGGAATCTGGGTTAGTAAGAAGGACTAGCCCTTGGTGATCTCGTTGTACAGCGGCACGGAGTCCCAGCCGAACACGACGTTGTCAACCTGGTCAGACCAGACACCGACGACGTTGGAGTACCACAGCGGAACGGTCGCCAGGTCGCTCAGCATAACTTCCTGTGCAGCCTGGAACTTCTTCGTCGCGTCCTCGACGGTCGGCGCGGTTGCGCCTTCCTTCAGCAGCTGGTCGAACTCGGGGTTGCTGTAACCCTCGTAGTTGCTGCCTGCACCGGTCTGGTACAGCGGGGAGAGGAAGTTGAACAGCGACGGGTAGTCGCCCTGCCATCCGGAGCGCACGGCGCCGGTCAGCTTCTGCTGCTCACGGTCATCGAGCGAAGCGGCGAACGTCGGGTACGGCTTGCCGACGGCCTGGATGCCCAGCGTGTTGACGATGCTGTTTGCCACAGCGTCGACCCAGGCCTGGTGTCCACCATCGGAGTTGTACGAGATGTCGAAGGTGCCGGTGTACGGAGAAATGGCGTCGGCCTCGGCCCACAGCTTCTTCGCTTCGGTCGGGTTGTACTCGAGAACCTCGGCACCCTTGAGCTTGTCAGAGTAGCCAGCGATAACCGGCGACGTGAAGTCGGTTGCCGGGGTACGGGTGCCCTGGAAGATGACCTTCGTGATCTCGTCGCGGTTGATCGACATCGAGATGGCGTGACGACGCAGCTTGCCCTCTTCACCACTGAAGTGCTCGAGGTAGCCCGGGATGTTCATCGCCTGGAAGATAGCGGCCGGCTGGTTGACCGAACGGTCGCCGAACTCTGCCTTGTAGGTCTCGAACGCGGAGTCGGGAACTGCGTCGAGAACGTCGAGGTTCCCGCCCTGTGCGTCGGCGTAGGCCGGGTCCAGGGTGCCGTAGAAGATGATGCTCAGGCCACCGTTTTTGGGCTTGCGCACACCGTCGTACTTCGGGTTCGTGACGAGATCAATCTTCTCGTTGTGGACCCAGGCCTTGTCGGAGGCCAGCATGTACGGGCCGTTACCGATCGGGTTCTCGCCGAACGCCTTCATGTCGGCGAGGCCGGCCTTCGGGAGCGGCATGAACGCCGAGTAGCCGAGGCGCAGCGGCCAGTCAGCTTCAGGGGCGAGGAGGTCAACCGTGAAGGTCGTGTCGTCGACAACCTTGAGGCCGGTCAGTGCAGAGTCAGCTTCACCTGAGTAGCCGACGATGTTGTCGAAGAAGTACGAAGCGCCCTGGGCGTTGCTGGCCAGTGCTGCGTAGTTCCACGCGTCAACGAACGAGTTCGCGTCGACGGGCTCGTCGTTGGTGAAGGTCTGGCCTTCTTTGAGCGTGACGGTCCAGTGCTGGGCGTCATCGGACTCGATCGACTTTGCGACATCGTTGACGATCTCGCCCTTGCCGTTGTAAGCCACCAGTCCGGCGAAGATCGACGTGACGATCTTGCCGCCACCCGTCTCAGTGGTGTTGGCGGGGAGCAGCGGGTTCTGCGGCTCCGAACCGTTGGTGGTCACGATAGCGGTGGCGTCACCGGCAGATGCCGGCTTCTTCTCGCCGCTGGCGCAACCGGTGAGCGCGAGCGCTCCCGCCGTGGCCAGAGCGATGGCGACAATGCCAAGTCTCCTGTTTTTCAATGTTCCTCCAGTGCAAAAGTATGCGTGGGAGCGTCGCTTGTGGCTTCGCTTCCACGCTTGATAGTTCCAGACCCTCAGTGAGGGCGACCCAGATGAGGGCGACCTCAACGAGGGCGACCTAATAAGGGGGATGGTTAATGACCCTAAAGAGAGGCGCGCCGATTTCCAAACTCTGAGGGAAGTTGTTATCGACAGAGGGCGTTTTTGCAGCTTTTGTGCAGCCAATCCGCCAATTCCGCGATCCGCTGCGTACAAACGCAACCAAATGCAGTAAGAGACCGGTCACTGAACGCACGTTCGGTCAGCGGGGATGCAAAGATGACCACGGCTTCTCACTGGGCGGGCGCGTTGATAGCTTCTGAGCATGGAACTCGCCGCACCCACCTCGCTCGGGCCGGGGCGCCTGACCGTCGACGTCGCATCCGATGCCCGAGCCGTGCTGTGGCTGGGCCATGGTGCCGGCGGCGGAATCGGCTCCCGTGACCTCGTCGCTCTCGCTGCCGAACTCCCCCGGCACGGCATCACCGTTGTGCGACACGAGCAGCCGTGGCGGGTCGCCGGTAAGAAGGTGGCACCGCGCCCGGCCGCGCTCGATACCGCCTGGCTCGAGACCGCCCCGCTCGTGGTCGACCTCGCCGGTCGACTCCCGCTGGTCACCGGTGGACGCAGTGCCGGTGCCCGCGTCGCCTGTCGAACAGCGGATGCTGTGAACGCGGCCGCCATCGTCTGTCTCTCGTTCCCGCTCCATCCGCCCGGCAAGCCTGAGAGCTCCCGTCTGCACGAGTTGCTCCAGCCGACCGTGCCGGTGCTGGTCGTACAAGGCGAGCGGGACACGTTCGGCAGTGCGGCGGTCGTGTCTTCTGAAACTGCCGATCGGGCGGGCATCCGCGTGGTGGCCGTGCCCGGAGCCGATCACTCCCTGGCCGTGTTGAAGTCGTCGCCCCTCGATGCCGACGCGGTGACGGCACTGGTGGTCGAGTCGGTACTCGGGTTTCTTCAATCGGTAAGGTGATCGCGGTTCGGGCGTCGGAGATGCGAAACTGACCTTCGTGACCAACACGCTCGAACTCAATAGGACCCGGCTTCGCGTCGAAGTGATCATCGTGCTCGGGCTGTCGCTCGGGGCATCCGCGGTGTATTCGATCGTCTCGATCATCGCGAGGCTGACCGCCCCGATCCCGTTGTCGGAGCAGTCGGCCACGCTCAATGCCTCGCAGTCGCCCCGCGAGTGGCTCGACTTCACGTATCAATTCCTGGCGATCTTCTTCGATCTGTTCGGCGTCGCGCTGGTGCTCTACTTGCTCTGGCTGCCCGGAAAGAGCGCATTCCGTCGGATCGGTTTCGACTTCACCCAGCCGGGGAAAGATCTGCTCAGCGGGCTGAGCCTGCTGCTTGTGATCGGCATCCCGGGTCTCGCGCTCTATCTCGCCGGCCGGGCACTCGGCTTCACCGTCGCTGTCGTGCCGGCTCCGCTCGACACGTTCTGGTGGACGATTCCGATTCTGATCTTTTCCGCCCTGCGCTCGGCGCTGACCGAGGAGCTGATCGTGGTGGGCTATCTGTTCACCCGGCTGAAAGAGTTGGGCTGGTCGAAGTGGACGATCATCCTGTCGTCGGCGACGCTGCGTGGCAGCTATCACCTCTACCAGGGCATCGGTCCGTTCTTCGGAAACGTCGCGATGGGCGTCGTGTTCGGTTGGTTCTACACCCGGTGGGGACGCACGATGCCGCTCGTGATCGCGCACTGGATCATCGACATCGTCTCGTTCGTCGGCTATCCGCTGGCGTTGCTCTGGTGGCCGGACCTTCTGGCCCCCGCCCCGCCCCCGACCCCATCTCCGTCCCCCACCAACTAGTTCCCCCGATTCCAAACTTCCCGAGCTTTCCAAGCTTCCCCTTAACGCGAAACCGCAGTTGTGGTCGCTATTCCTCGCGGAAAGCGACCACAACTGCGGTCTCGCGGAACCCCACACAGGGGGCTCGCTCAGTGAGAAGCTCGGGTTTACTCGAACGCCTCCGGCGGCGGGCACGCGCAAACCAGGTTGCGGTCACCGTAGGCCTGGTCGATGCGACGCACCGGCGGCCAGTACTTGTTACGCACCAGGGTGTGCACCGGGTAGACGGCGACGGCCCGCTCGTACGGGTGCTCCCACTCCCCCTCGATCACAGACTGCGCGGTGTGCGGCGCGTTGTGCAACGGGTTGTCGTCGGCCGGCCAGACTCCGGCAGCAACAGCATCCGCTTCGGCCTTGATCGCGATCATCGCGTCGATGAAACGGTCGATCTCGCCGAGGTC
The DNA here is from genome assembly GCF_056395445.1 of Leifsonia sp. 10L418. Lineage (NCBI taxonomy): Bacteria > Bacillati > Actinomycetota > Actinomycetes > Micrococcales > Microbacteriaceae > Leifsonia > Leifsonia sp. 10L418. The sequence goes on from NZ_JBFTJN010000001.1 coordinate 414,911, forward strand.
TTCGCTCTCGGTCGGCTCGACCATCAGGGTTCCGGCGACCGGGAAGCTCATGGTCGGCGAGTGGAAGCCGTAGTCGATGAGGCGCTTGGCCACATCGTCGACGGTCACGCCGGTGGCTTCGGTCAGCGGGCGCACATCGAGAATGCACTCGTGTGCGACCAGACCGTTGTCACCGGAGTAGAGCACCGGGAAGTGACCCTCGAGGCGCTTGGCCACGTAGTTGGCGGCGAGAACTGCGGCGCCGGTGGCCTGCTTGAGACCCTCGGCACCCATCATGCGCACGTAGGCCCACGAGATCGGCAGGATGCTCGGGCTGCCGTAGGGCGCGGCCGAAACCGGTCCGCCACGGTGCTCGATCGTGGTAGCCGAGGCATCCGCAACGGCATCTGACGATCCCGCGACCAGGTAGTGGTCGGTGCTCTGCGCGAGCGGGTGCCCGGGCAGGAACGGAGCCAGGTGCGCCTTGGCTGCGACCGGACCGACACCGGGACCGCCGCCGCCGTGCGGGATGCAGAACGTTTTGTGCAGGTTGAGGTGCGAGACGTCGCCGCCGAAGTCGCCGAACCGGGCGAAGCCGAGCAGGGCGTTGAGGTTGGCGCCGTCGACGTAGACCTGGCCGCCGGCCGCGTGAACCGCGTCGGTGATCGAGGTGACCTCGTGCTCGTAGACGCCGTGCGTCGACGGGTAGGTGATCATCAGCGCGGCGAGGTGCTCGGCGTGCTCGGCGATTTTCGCGCGCAGGTCGGTGAGGTCGACGTTGCCGAGCTCATCGCAGGCCACGACGACGACCTTCATGCCGGCCAGCACGGCGGAGGCCGCGTTGGTGCCGTGTGCGCTCGACGGAATCAGGCAGACGGTGCGCTCGGTGTCACCGTTCGAGAGGTGGAAGCCGCGGATGGCCAGGAGGCCAGCGAGCTCGCCCTGGCTGCCGGCGTTCGGCTGCAGCGAGACCGAGTGGTATCCGGTGACGTCGGTGAGCCACGTTTCGAGCTGGTTGACCAGCTCGAGGTAGCCCTCGACGTCGGCGCGCGGCGCGAACGGGTGAACCCCGGCGAACTCGGGCCAGGTGACGGCTTCCATCTCGGTGGCCGCGTTGAGCTTCATGGTGCAGGAGCCCAGTGGGATCATGCCGCGGTCGAGTGCGTAGTCGTAGTCGGCGAGGCGCTTGAGGTAGCGCATCATGCTCGTCTCCGAGCGGTGCGTGTTGAACACCGCGTGCGTGAGGTACTCGCTCGTGCGGGCGAGCTCGGCCGGGAGCCCAGAGACGACGGCGGTGAGCTCGACGTGACCGAAGGCATCCCGGGCGCCGAATGCGCCGAGAACTGCGGTCAGGTCGGCCGCGGTCGTGGTCTCGTCGACGGCAATGCTGATCGTGTCGGCGTCGACCTGGTGCAGGTTGACCCCCGACTCGGCCGCGCGGGCGACGATTTCGGCGGCACGGCCGGCGACCGTGACGCGGACGGTGTCGAAGAAGGTGTCGTTGACGACGGTCACACCCGCGGCACCGAGAGCGGCGACCAGCTGGCCGGCTCGCTCGTTCACGCGCTCGGCGATCGCCTTGAGGCCGGACGGGCCGTGGTAGACGGCGTACATGCCGGCCATGACGGCCAGCAGAACCTGGGCGGTGCAGATGTTCGAGGTGGCCTTGTCACGACGGATGTGCTGCTCGCGCACCTGCAGCGACAGGCGGTAGGCGGGGTGGCCGGCTGCGTCGACGCTCACACCGACGAGACGACCCGGAAGCTGACGCTCCAAGCCCTTGCGCACGGCCATGTAGCCGGCGTGCGGGCCGCCGAAGCCCATCGGCACACCGAAACGCTGGCTGGTGCCGACGGCGACGTCCGCGCCCAGTTCACCGGGCGAGGTGATGAGGGTGAGGGCGAGCAGGTCGGCGGCGACGACGGCGAGGGCGCCCTGCGCCTTCGATGCGGCGATGATGCCGGCCGGGTTCCAGACGCGACCAGACGCGCCGGGGTACTGCACGAAGATGCCGAAGTGGTCGCCGAGGCTTTCAGCAGTGGTCGACTCATCGAGCGCGACCTCGACGAGTTCGATGCCGACGGCATCCGCCCGGTTGGCCAGCAGAGCCTTGGTCTGCGGCAGCGCGTCGGCGTCGACGATGAAACGGTGGGTCGCCGACTTCGAGGCACGGCGCGTGAGCAACATGCCCTCGACGACGGCGGTCGACTCGTCGAGCATCGACGCGTTGGCCGTGGTCAGGCCGGTCAGGTCGGCGATCATCGTCTGGAAGTTGATGAGCGCTTCCAGGCGTCCCTGCGAGATCTCGGGCTGGTACGGCGTGTAGGCCGTGTACCAGCTCGGGTTCTCGAGCACATTGCGCTTGATCACGGCGGGGGTGATCGTGTCGTAGTAGCCGAGACCGATCATCGAACGCTTGACCGTGTTGCGGCCGGCCAGAGCGCGGAGCTCCGTGATGGCCTCCCGTTCCGTGGCGGCGGGAGGCAACGTGCTGTCGCCCTCCGCGCGGAAGGCGTCGACGTGAATCGACGCCGGCACTGCCGCGTTGACGAGCGACTCAACCGAGTCGTAGCCGAGCGTGGCAAGCATGTGTGACTGGGCGGCGGCATCCGTGCCGATGTGCCGTCCGGCGAATTCTGCGGGTGAGAATTCCGGAGTGGAAGGAGCCTGTGACATTGAGTGAAAACCTGCGCGTTCTGGTTGGCCGGTGGTGTCTATGTGCGGGGTGGGAGGGGAGATTACTCGCCGACGAGGGCGGTGTACTCGTCGTAGCTGAGCAGGGTCGGCAGTTCGGTGAAGGAGACCTTGATCAACCAGCCGTCGCCGAACGGGTCGCTGTTGACCAGCTCGGGGCTGTCGACGACGGCGTCGTTGATTTCGGTGACGGTGCCGTTGACCGGAGCGAAGAGCTCGCCGACCGACTTGGTCGACTCGATCTCGCCGACGACGGTGCCGGATGCGACGGCGGAGCCGACCGCAGGAAGTTCGACGAACACGACGTCGCCGAGCTTCTCAGCCGCGTAGGCGGTGATGCCCACGGTCGCGACGTCGCCTGAGATGTCGAGCCATTCGTGCTCTGCGGTGTACTTGAGTTCAGTCTTGTCGGCCATGGGGTGTCCTCTCGGAGGGGTGAATGGTGGAGTGTTTGTGATGCTGGGCATTTCTGCCGCTGATGCTACTTCTGACGCTTGTAGAACGGGAGCTGCGTGACAGTGGCGGGAATGCGGGTTCCGCGCACGTCAACGTAAACCTGGGTGCCCTGGCCGGCAAGCGACGGTGCGACGTAGGCCATGGCAATCGGATGTCCGAGGGTCGGGGACAGGGCGCCGCTCGTGATCACTCCGGCCGGCTCGGTCGACTCGGCACTGGCGAAGATCGCATAGTCGGCACGGCCGGCACGCTTGCCCTCGGCCACGAGGCCGACCAACACGCGGGCGTCGGCGCTCGGGCCTTCCTCGCTCGCGGCACGACCGATGAAGTCGGTCTCCTTGGCGAGGTTGACGACGCGGCCGAGACCCGCCTGGGCCGGGAACGTCTTGGTGCCCAGTTCGTGACCGTAGAGCGGCATGCCGGCTTCGAGGCGCAGCGTGTCGCGGCTGGCGAGTCCGGCCGGAACCAGGCCGTGAGCCTCACCGGCTGCGGCGAGCGCCTCCCAGAGCGCGAGGGCGTGAGGCACGTCGATGTAAAGCTCGAAGCCGTCCTCGCCGGTGTAGCCGGTGCGGGCGATGAGCACGGGAATGCCGTTGAACGCGCCGCGCATCGCCCGGTAGTACTTGAGCGGCTCAAGGTCACCGTCGACGGTGAAGCCGGCGGTGGCCTGCAGGATGGCCAGCGCGTTCGGGCCCTGCACCGCGATCAGGGCGACATCGTCGCTCGTGTCGGTGACGGTCACGTCAAAGCGGGCGGCGCGGGCGGTGAACGCCTCGACGGCGGGGAATCGGTTGCCGGCGTTGGCGACGACGAGGTAGCTGATCTCCCCCGTGCGGTACACGACGACGTCGTCGATGATGCCGCCGGCCTCGTTCAGCAGCAGGCTGTACTTGGCCTGGAGCAGGTCGATGGCCGAGAGCTTGCCGGCCAGTGCGAAGTCGAGGTAGGCACCGGCATCCGGCCCTGAGACCTCGATCTCGGCCATGTGCGACAGGTCGAACAGCCCGGCTGCGGAGCGCACGGCATGGTGCTCGGCGAGATCGCTCGAGTAACGCACCGGCATCTGCCAACCGGCGAAGTCGGTGAAGCTGGCACCGGCGTCGACGTGAGCCTGGTGCAGCGGGGAGAAGCGTTCTTCGGGCTGGTTTTCTGATGCAGAGGTCATGAGTTCTCCGGTCGTCACCACCCAGGAGGATGGCAAGAGTCGCGGGGTTCGATTGAACCCCGTGGGAACTCCCCCTCTGTCGTCAGGCCTGAGAGCTTCGTCGCAGCTCTCGTGAGAGGGCTGGACTTTCACCTTGGGCGGGACAGGCGCCGAGCGGATCAGGCTGTCGATGATCTCGACAGGCTCGATCCGAACTCGCTTCGCTCGTCCGCTTTTCAGAGTGGCCAGTTCGATGCGGTACGCGTACCTGAGAGATTGTCGGGGAGGATTGCTCCTTCGGTGTTCGCTCGTCTTGCGACGTCGAATTCTCCCGCATCGACCGTGATGGCCAGTTGTTAAGTTATGGGCATTGCTCGTCGCGGAGGTGCGAAAAACACTGCGATCACAGCCTAGCGGCAGATTCGGGGCTCGCACCCAAACGGTGAGCCGGTTGTCAGGCCAGCCGAGCGGCGACGGCGAATCATGTGCTGTGTTCACAGTGAGTCTTCAGCGACTTCATGGTGCGCTCGCTTTCGGCGGCAGCCATTCGCAGCAGGATCGGCTGCACCATGCGGAGCATCCCGTGGGTCGTCAGCTCACCGACCCGGGTGAGGTGTGTGCCTGTTTCAGCGGCGTCCAGGTCGTAGCGGATGAGCGCATCCAGGCTGCCGGACGGCTTGCTCTGGTGAAATTGCAGCGCGTGATCGGGCACGTCTTCAACGAGTTCGCCGCGCATTCGACCGACCATGGTCGAGTCTTCATAGGTGAGTGTTGCTCCCGCCTGGGGCGTTGGCATCTTCGTGCCGCGGTACACCGTTGAGTGCCTGAGCCAGGTCGGGTAGGCGTCGAGAGTTCGGAGGGCCGAATAGACCTGCTCGGTCGACGCGTCGATATCGATGGTGTTCATGATCCGGACCATGCCACCGGTTTACACCTTGCCATGCGTCGGATCCACCCCGCGCCAGACAAGTGTGGCGACAAGGATCGTGCAAGACGGGCGAATGATTTGACGGCGACGATGTCGACGCACTCACGATGTCGATCCTCTGGTCCGAGAGCCTTGAATCGGACAGTCAGGACGAGAACTATCGAGTGCCAGGATTGCTTCGTCGATAACTGCTGGCCGTGAGACCGATGGTGTCGCGGAATTCGTTCGCGAGGTGCGCGTGGTCAGCGTATCCGAGTTCCGCCGCGATGGCGGCGACGGATATGCGGGGTTCGGTGCGGAGCAGTTCCGCAGCCTCTTGGAGTCGACGTCGTCGGATCAAGGTGAGGGGTGGGAGTCCGAAATAGCGCTCGGCCAGTCGTTGCACTGTTCGCACTGACATGCTGAGTCGTTCGGCCACGTGTTCGACGCGGGTGATCGAAGGATCGCTGTCAATGAGGTCCGCCAGGGCGTTGGCCATGGTGCCCTCGGGTGTTGGCGCGCCAATGTTATCGACGACCCAAGCGCTGAAGGCAGAAACGGCCTGACCACGACGTGACTCACCATCGCGGTCAGCGGTCATAGCTGTGGTGACCGCCGCGCGCAGATCTGGTGCGTTGAACTCTGTAGAGGAGTCACGCACCTCACTCGGTCTTGCAACGAAGTGGGGCACGGCGGCGGGGCGCAGTAGCGCGCCAACTGCCCATCCTCGGCCCTCAAGGTCTCGAAACGATCGCCGTGTCGAAGGGCCGGAGAATCCGACGAATTCCGGATCAACAACCAGGTTGCAGGCTGGAAACGGGAGAAGCTCTTGCCGTGAAACTCGACCCGGCGCGATGTCCCATTCAGGGATCCAGAACCAACGCACCAATCCCGAAATTCCTACGGGCGCGGGAAGTCGGTGCAGCGTCGGCAGCCGTGCCGGGTAGAGAGTCCCGCGCCATTCATTCTTCACACTGACCCCCTACATGTCACGCTGAAACTGTCGTGAATCATCAAGCGAAGCTTTTCATCGGCTTCTAGATTGAAGTCATGACTGAACACACCATCCACACCGTAGCCGCGCACGGCAAGCACACCACCCACGGCGTCCCGAATGGATCATCCAGCTTGACACCGTTCTTGACTCTCGCTCGGGCCAAAGAAGCGGTCGAGTTCTACCGCGACGTGTTCGGAGCGCGGGTGGTGGACGTTGTTGAAATGGGCGGCGTCGTCGTCCACGCCGAACTCGATTTCGGTCACGGGCGATTGCAGCTTGGCGAACCAAACGCCGTCTACGGTTTGGTGCCTGCTCCCGCCGGTGATGGCGACTGCTACTCCCTTGGCCTGTACCGCGAGGATGTAGATGCCGTGGTGCGACGAGCGGAAGCCGCCGGCGCACTCATCCGTGAGCCGCTGAGCACATTCGTGTCCGGAGACCGGTTCGCGAGTATCCGTGATCCTTTTGGAGTCCGTTGGTCGATCATGACACGGGTTGAAGACGTCTCCGAGGAAGAGAGCGCACGCCGCGTCTCAGCATGGGCAGAGACTCAAACCCCGCCGGACAACTGATCAGGCAGGCTAGATGACGCGGGTGGCTCGCTTAGCCGAATCGTGTTCGCGCCGCTGGATTTCGGCGGCCCGCCTGAGCAGTCGATCGTGCTGCTCGCGACTGATGGATGCCCGGTCGGCCCGCCGGCGCGCCCAGTCGAGCATCGCGAGGCTCAGCGTGACGACGAAACGGTCGAGGAACCGAGGTTGAGGGTCGATGAACCGATACTGAGTCGGAGTGACTGATGCGGTCATGGTGGTCACACACTCTCCTCCCCGTCAACAACGGGGAACGCGTTGAAGTGAATCTGCACGGGGCGCAGGTGCGGGCCGGTCTGGCCGCGATACTGATCGATGTGCGCTTCGACGAAGCGGTCCCACTGCTGTGAGATTTCCTTGAGTTGCTCAGTCGTCAATTTGAGACTGACCGTGGACACCACGCTGCCGGCCAACCACTCGGGAGGCAGCACTTCCAAGCCCCGATCCTGAAAATCGCTGAGCAGGCCTGAACGGCTTCGTTCGAACTCGCGCACCACAGTCCTGGTGACGGCCCGGTTCGCTGGGGTGTCGAAGAGCTCCGACGCGTCGAGATTGATCGCCCCCGGCATACGAGCCCACCAGCGCTCGCGACCGGTGCCCTTGCCCGCGACCTCCCGCACGAATCCATGGCGCTCGAGTTGACGCAGGTGGTAGCTGGTCGACCCGCTCGACTCCCCCAGTCGCTCGGCGAGGCCACTGGCAGTGAAATCACCGTAGGTCGACAACGTGTCGAGAATCTTCACCCGGAGGGGGTGCGCCAGTGCTTTCAGGCTCTCCATGTCCAGCTGACGACTGGCGCGTATCTCAGGCTGAGTGTCATTGTCCATAATGCAAAGATAACGTTGCAAAGATTTATTTGCAAGTATTTCTTTGCATCCTGAGAGATCGTCAGCCACCCCTCCCGTTCGCCAGCCCTCCTGGATAGTCTCAGAGCTATGACGGACGCAGGCGCTCCACTCTTGATTCCGGCCGGAACCGTGTTCACGGCATCCGACATCACCTTCTACGCCGACCCCGATGACCGCGACCTCGAGCAGGCGATCGAAGAGGCGGATTTGTTGGTCAGCTGCCCGCACGCGGGCGCGGCGATTCCCGAGGAATTGGCACAGTTTCTGCATCCCGCGTTTACGCGCCGGCTGCAATTCGACTTTTCCGATCATTCGACCAGCGCGATCGTGCGGCGCTGGGCGGAGATCGATCCGCGCATCGTCTACGTTGAAAACCCGCAACCACGGATGATCCGTGACCCCAATCGGGAGAAGCCCGCCGACCTGCGTGCCGCTTTGCGGGAGGCCTTCGCCCGGATCGCGGAGGCCGGAGCGGGCAACCCCGTCGATCTGAGCGGTGTCGACGCGGTGCGGCCCGTCACATTCTCGAACTTTCCACTGCTTCTCCCGCCGGATGACGCGGCCGCCCTGAACCGGCTGGCCGACACATTCACCGAGGTCGCCACTCACGGCGTCGGCATCTACGAGACGACCCGGGATGCCCTGATCGAACGTTTCGTCGAGATCAAACTCGAACGGGCTCGCGGCGGTGACACTCCGCACAGCTTCAGCACGCTGTCGTTCCACGACACCATGAACCACACGACGACACCCGATGGCGCGGTGGACGTTCCGCGCGACGAGGCCGACCGATTGCCGTCGGTTGTCGCGTTGTCGAACCGGGGTGACGCCGACGGCGAGCCGCGTGGTGAGCCGCGTGGTGAGTCGCGTGGTGAGTCGCGTGGTGAGCCACGCGGCGACGACCCGCTGACCATGCGTCCCGATCTGATGCGCAGCCTCGCCGCTGCGCACCGAATCGGTTTCGCCGTCGACTCCCCCGAGGCAGTGGCGCTCAACAAGCCGTACCTCGGTGGATTCGAGATCATCCGGGCCGGCGCTCGCTTTCGCGAACTCGCCCCGGTGGCGGATGCCGCCGGCCTCGTGCTCAGCGCCGTGCAGGCCGAGTTTCGGCGGGAGTACCTGCTCGGCCGCGCCAACACCCGGGCGATCATGCAGCCGGGAACCGGATGGGTAGAGCCGGATCCGCAGCGCGTAGACCGGATCGCGCAGGCATGCAAGGCGTCGTGGGATCGGTACCGTGCAGCGACGCGGACGACGGCATCTGCTTCTTCGCCCCATTCACCCCGCCGAGTTTGAGCGCTGCGGTCGAGTTTCCCCGGTCTGCCAGGCAAACTCGACCGCACGTGTCAAGGTCGGCGAACAGAGTCGGCGAGGATTGATCGTGTGAGCAATGCGAAATCGATGAATGTCAGCGGCGATTTCTGGGCGACCGGTGCGGGAGTTCCCGCTGATCTCGTCGCGGTGAAAACGCTGGTCTACGACCCGTGCGGGTTCGTCTGCGGTGGTCCGAACGTCGAGGACGACAACGCGCAGTATGGCTCGGTCACTTTTCAGCTCGACGGCCTCGACGTCCTGTCGCGAGTCGCGAAGCTCACTCCGACCAAGAATGGTCTGTTCGTCGCGGTCTGGAAGCGCGGGGCCGATGGCGCCACGCATCCGTTCGACAGCGCAGACCACTGTGACGTGCTCGTCATCTCGGTGCGCGAGGGCGATCGTTTCGGGCAGTTCGTGTTTTCACGCGAGACGCTGCGCGAGCGCGGGGTCATGTCGGTCGGCGGGGTCGGGGGCAAGCGCGGTTTTCGGGTGTACCCGAGCTGGGTCGCCACGACGAGCCGTCAGGCCGCTGCCACCCAGAGGTGGCAAACCGAGTCGTTTCTACTGATCGATGACGGGGGTGCCGTCGACGTCGCACGCGCGCGGGAGCTCTACAACTCACGCGCCTGAGGCGAGACGCCCTGACCGACGACGAGACTAGGCCCAGCCGAGCTCGCGGAGTTTCGCGTCGTTCAGCCCGTAGTAGTGGCCGATCTCGTGCACGAGGGTGATACGCACGCGTTGGCGCAGCTGCTCGAGGGTGTCGCTGTGCTCCTGGATGTTGTTCTTGTAGAGCGTGATGCGGTCGGGCAACTCACCGTAGCCGTACATTCCCCGGTTCGTGAGCGGATGCCCGGTGTACAGCCCGAAGAGTCGTGGCCGTTCGCCGATCGGCTGGTTTTCCACCAGGATTGCCACGTTCTCGAGTTCGCCGACCATGTCGTCGGGGATGGCGTCGTATTCTTCGACGACCATTTTTTCGAACTCTTCGTCCGAGATTTCGATCATGCGCACATCCTGCCACTTCGGTGGTCGAGGAGCGAGCGGCCGCGACGGCCTCCTCAACCGAACGAACACTCGGCCTGAGACGCGTAGCCTAGAGGGGGCCGCGATTCGCGCGGACCACAAGAAAGGCTCTCCGTGAACATCACCCTGCTTCGGAACTTCGTCGCAGTCGCCGAGGAGTTGCACTTTCCGCGCGCGGCCGACAAGCTCAACATTCCCCTCGCCTCGCTCTACTCGTCGATCGAGAAACTCGAAACCGAGGTCGGGCATCCGCTCTTCACCCGCGACGACAACGGAACCCGATTGACCAAGATCGGCAACCTCTTTCTCGCCGAAGCGAAGGAGGAGCTCGCCGCTGCGCCCGCCCCGGCGAAGAAGCAGGTCGTTCCGGCCGGCGGCAAGGCCAAGGCCTCGAAGGGCAAGGGTCGCACTCCCGCCGTGAAGGGCCAGCCGAAGCCGTTCAAGAAGCGCCAGGGGCGCTAGGCTCCGTCAGCCTCCGGGCTACAGCTCGCTCACCTGGCCGGCCTCGACCCGCCAGTGCCGGTCGGTTTGAACCGTGGCAAGCATCCGTCGGTCGTGGGTGACCAGCAGCAGCGTGCCGTCGTAGGACTCCAGTGCCTGCTCGAGTTGTTCGATCGCCGCCAGGTCGAGGTGGTTCGTCGGCTCGTCGAGCACGAGCAGGTTGATGCCGCGCGCCTGTAGCAGGGCCAGTCCGGCGCGGGTGCGCTCCCCCGGCGACAGCTCGTCGACCGGGCGGTTCACGTGATCGGCCTTCAGGCCGAACTTCGCCAGCAACGTGCGCACTTCGCCCGACGCCAAGTCGGGAACGAGTTCTTCGAAGCTCACCGCGAGCGGCTGGGAGCCGGCGAGCAGCGAGCGGGCCTGGTCGATTTCGCCGATCTTCACGCTGGCGCCGAGGCTTGCGGTGCCCTCGTCCGGCTGCTGCTGGCCGAGCAGTGCCCGCAGCAGGGTCGACTTTCCGGCACCGTTCGGGCCGGTGATTCCGATCCGCTCCCCCGCGTTCACCTGCACGGAGACCGGGCCGAGCGTGAAGGAGCCCTGCCGGAAGACGGCATTGCTGAGCGTCGACACGACCGAGCTCGAGCGGGGCGCTGAACCGATGGTGAACTCGAGCTGCCACTCTTTGCGGGGTTCCTCGACCTCGTCGAGACGGGCGATCCGGCTCTCCATCTGGCGCACCTTCTGGGCCTGCTTCTCGCTCGACTCGACGGATGCCTTGCGCCTGATTTTGTCGTTGTCCGGCGCTTTCTTCATGGCGTTGCGCACGCCTTGGCTCGACCATTCGCGCTGGGTTCGCGCCCGCGAAACGAGGTCGGCCTTCTTGTCGGCGAACTCGTCATACTTCTCGCGCTGGTGCCGACGGTTCGTCGCTCGCTCCTCGAGGTAGGAGTCGTAGCCGCCGCCGAACACGCGATTGGCGCCCTGCGCGATATCGAGTTCCAGCACTCGGCTCACGCAGCGCGCCAGAAACTCACGGTCGTGACTGACGAGCACGACGCCGCCGCGGAGACCGCGCACGAAAGTCTCGAGTCGTTCGAGGCCGTCGAGGTCGAGGTCGTTGGTGGGCTCGTCGAGCAGCACGATGTCGAAACGGGACAGCAGAAGGGCGGCCAGCCCGACGCGCGCCGCCTGGCCGCCGGAGAGGGAGGTCATCAGGGCGTTTTCGGCGATGTCGGTGCCGAGCTCGAGTCCGAGGTCGGCAAGTACGACCGGGAGGCGTTCGTCGAGGTCGGCCGCGCCGCTCGCGAGCCAGCGGTCGAGAGCGGACGAGTAGACATCCGCGGGGTCGGCGCCCTCCGCAGCCAGTGAGGGATCGCCGAGGGCTGCCGCCGCGGCATCCATGTCACGGGTCGCTTCGGCGCACCCGGTGCGACGGGCCACATAGTCGGCGATCGTCTCGCCGGCGACGCGTTCGTGCTCCTGAGGCAACCACCCGACGAAGGCATCGGCGGGAGACAGCGTGATGGTGCCGGCCTGCGGCTCGTCGATGCCGGCGAGCAGTCGGAGCAGCGTGGATTTTCCGGCGCCGTTCGCGCCGACGACTCCGACGACGTCGCCCGGGGCGACGGTGAGATCAAGCGAATCGAAGAGGGTGCGGTGGCCGTACCCGCCGGCCAGGCCTTGGGCCACGAGTGTTGCGGTCATTGTTCAATCTTGTCATTGGTGGCGACCGGTTTGATTCGGGATGGCGCGGCGCGGGCCGCTGAGTGGCGGCGGGCGGTCGGCCCGAGCACCGGCTGGCCCGGTCAGTTCTTACCCGGCCGGGCGCGCACGTGCATCCGTTCGCCCTGGCGACCGAACAGGCTCAGAAACTCGACGCCCTCGGCGTCGGCGCGCCCGAACCAGTGCGGGGTGCGGGTGTCGAACTCGGCTGCCTCGCCGGCGGGGAGAACGAAGTCGAGCTCGCCGAGGACGAGCCGAAGCCGGCCCCGCAACACGTACATCCACTCGTAGCCTTCGTGCACCTGCGTGACGACGTTGGTCTCCGGCGCCCCGGCGGGAATCACGGTCTTGAACGCCTGGAGCCCACCTGCTCCACGGCTGAGCGGCAGAATTGTGCGGCCTTTGCGTGAGATCGGACGGATGTGGATGCGGGGGTCGCCGGTTGCCGGCGCGCCGACCAGTTCATCGAGCGGAACACCGTGTGCCCGGGCGAGCGGCAGGAGCAGTTCGAGATTCGGGCGCCGCTGCCCGGATTCGAGTCGCGAGAGGGTGCTGACGGAGATTCCGGTGGCGGTGGAGAGATCGGCCAGCGTCTCGTGGCGGGCAATGCGCAGCGCCTTCAGCCGAGGCCCGACAGCGGTGAGCACTTCTTCGGTCGAATCATCCATGCAGCCATTTTGCCAGATCGGCAACAGAACTTGCCACCCATGCCGAACCGGCCGACGATGAATGAGGAGGTCACAATGACGAACAGCACACAAGAACCGGGCACGCAGGAGCAGAAGACTGGCGAATCAACTGGCCAGTACGATGTGGTCATCATCGGCGGAGGGGCCGCCGGGTTGAGCGCGGCGGTGGCGCTGGGGCGCGCCCGTCGGCGGGTCATGGTCATCGACGCGGGCGAACCGCGCAACGCCCCGGCCGCCGGGGTGCACAACTTTCTCACTCGCGACGGCATCGCTCCGACGGAGTTGGTGCGGATCGGCCGGGAGGAGGCACGCAGCTTCGGCGCCGACATCATCTCGGGAACCGCCGCGAGTGCGCGCCGTGACGAAACTGGATTCACCGTCTTTCTTGACGATGGCAGCCGCATCCGTGCGCGCCGCTTGCTGCTCGCCTCGGGGCTCGTCGACGAGCTTCCGGATGTCGTCGGCCTGCGGGAACGCTGGGGCATCGATGTGTTGCACTGCCCGTACTGCCACGGCTGGGAGGTGCGGGACCAGTCGATCGGAATCCTCGCGACGGGCCCGATGGCCATGCACCAGGCGATGATGTTTCGACAGCTGAGCGCGCAGATCACGTTCTTTTCTCACACCGCGCCGGCTCTGACCGCCGAGCAGGTTGAGCAGCTTGCCGCCCGGGGAATCAAGGTGGTCGGCGGCACCGTCGAATCGGTCAGAACGACGGATGGCGCGCTCAGCGCTGCTGTTCTGAGCGACGGCTCGGTGCATCCGATCCAGGCACTGGTCGTGGCGCCAAACTTCACGGCCCGCACGACCGTGGTCGAGAGCCTCGGCCTGGCCGTCAGCGCTGACCCACGTGGGATCGGAACCTTCGTCGAGTCGGATGCGAGAGGCCTGACCCAGATGCCCGGGGTGTGGGTGGCCGGAAATGTGACGGATCTCACCGCCCAGGTTGTCACCGCGGCGTCGGGCGGTTTAGTGGCCGGCGCTGCGATCAATGCCGACCTGATCGCCGAGGAACTGCAGGAAGCGGTGGAGGCGCACCGAAGCCTTCCCGAAGTCCGCTCGGCTAGCTAGCCTTAATGCATGTGCCGAAACATCCATACCCTGCACAACTTCGAGCCGGCCGCCACGGATGACGAGGTGCATGCGGCAGCACTGCAGTTTGTGCGGAAGATCAGCGGCTCAAGCAAGCCGTCGAAGGTCAATGAGGCGGCGTTTGAGAGTGCAGTCGCCGAGATCGCCCACATCACCCGGCATCTGCTTGCGGATCTCGTGACGACAGCCCCACCGAAGAATCGTGAGGTCGAGGCAGCCAAGGCGAAGGCTCGCTCGTCCGAGCGATTCGCCGTCGTCTAGGTGTACTGACCGAGACGTTGATTGAGTGGCTCACTCGCCACGACCGTGTACCGGTCTGGCGTTCGCTGGGGGTTCTCCGACCTCGCGGATGGTGTGGCCGCTGCAGGCCGCCTTAGTTACGGTGGCCTGCTCGATGCGCGACACGGTGAACCATCGCATTGCGTCGCGCATTCGGCACCATCCAATTAAGTACCATTGGCCGTTCGTGGAGGCGAACAGCACGGGCTCGATGTCACGGGTGGTCGTGGTCCCGTCTCTCGATGTGTAGCGAATACGGATTACCCGCTGCTCGGCCATCCCCTCCTCCAGTGCCGACTTAATCGCGCGCGAGGACGAGGGAAGCGCGTTGACCCACACACGGCGGGCCAGCTCGTCAGCTCTTGCTCGGGTTCTGGGATCGAGGACGTCCAGGATCTTCTGGATACCGGCTGCTGCCAGATCGGCGTAGGGGGCATCGGGTGCAGCGGACACGGCTGCCATGAGCGCCACGGCCTGCGCTGGGGACAGGCTAACGGGTGGCAGGGACGCGCCGATAGCCAATCCGTAGCCACCGCCAGGACCTGGGCGCGACCATAGTGGCGCACCGCTGTTCTCCAGCGCATCGAGGTCTCTCTTGATTGTGCGCACGGACACCTCGAACTCTCTCGCCATCCGTTCGGCGGAGACCCCCCGCGTGCCGCTGCGGCGCAACATCTCTGAAAGAGCATGGAGCCGTTCTGCTCGCTTCACTGCTCAGACCCAGGCAAATTCATGACATAAATCATGACATAAATAGTGACATACCATTGTCCATAGGGCCTGCGAGGGTTGTGACATGACAACCGCTATGAGCAGTCCGACCATCATTCTCATCGCCGGCCACTGGCTGGGCGCTTGGGCGTGGGATGAAGTTCTTGAACACCTGAAAACCGACCGTCCTCGTGCCATCGCGATGACACTGCCCGGTCTCGACGCGCACGACCCTGAGCGTGCGACTAAAACCCTCGACGCCCAGGCTGAAGCAATCCTGGGCGTCATTACTCAACACGGTAATCAGCCTGCAATTCTCGTCGCTCACAGTGGGGCTAACGCTCCCGTCAGCCTCGTCATGGACCGATACCCTGAGCTTGTCCACCGGGTAGTGTGGGTCGACTCCGGCCCTGTGGCGACGGGAAGTGTCTTCGCCCCAGACCTCCCGGAGGAGATGGAGGAGCTTCCGCTGCCGCCCTTCGACGTCCTCGCACAGCAGGCGAGCCTCGAAGGCCTGACCAAAGAGGTCCTCGAGCAGTTTCGGGCCCGAGCCGTCCCTGAGCCCGGTCCCGTGCTTCGTCAGTCCATCGAGCTCACCAACGACGCCCGCCGCAAGGTCCGGACGACCCTGATCTGTTGCTCAATCCCTAGTGCGCAGGTGTTAGAGCTGGCCCAAACCGGTCATCCCATGTTCACTGAAGTCGCGAACCTTGAACACCTCGACGTCATTGACCTCCCGACGGGCCATTGGCCTATGTGGAGCAGTCCCCGCGACCTCGCCAAGGCCATTCAGTCAGAGGCTTCTCGAACGAACTGAAGTGCCCCGCCTCGTTGTCGATGACGGTTGGCCGATGATTGATCAACGTGTCCGGTCAGTACATCTAGGCCTGAAAGCGGCGGCGGCGGTACTCGGTCGGGCTGACGCCGAACTGTCGTTTGAATGCGGTGCTCAGGGCAAACGGGCTGCCGTAGCCGACGTCGGTGGCGATCTGAGCGGTCGTCACCCGCGGATCAGCCAACGATTCACTCGCCAGCATCATCCGCCACTTCGTGAGGTAGGCCATCGGCGGCTCACCGATGACGCGGCGAAATCGCCCGGCCAGGGTAGCCCGCGAGACATTGAGGTCGCGGGCCAGAGTCTCGACCGTCCAGGTCGCGGCCGGAGCCTCATGCAACAGATCAAGTGCGCTGGCCACGAGCGGGTCAGTGCTGCCGGCCAGCCAGCCTGAGGCTTGCTCCGGGTGCAGCTGTGTCCACGCGCGCACAGCGTGAACCAGCAGCACGTCGAGAAGCCGGTCGATCGCGGCGCTCTGCGCCGGAGCCGCGGTCGTGATCTCGGTGTTCAGGATGTCGAGGAGTGCCGGCTCAATGTGGCCGGCCGGTACCGTGCCGACGCGAGGCAGTGCCGCGGTGACCAAGGAGCTGACCTCGGCATCCGTCTCATAGGTGCCGATGAGCAACGTCGTTTCGCCGGCCGCCGCGTTTCCCCAGGTGCGCACCCCCTGGGTCATGCTGAGGGTGACCTCGTCACCGGCCGGTGTGGTGCAGCGCTGGCCAGGATGCACAATCACCATCGGGGCGCGCAACGGATCGTCGGCGACGAGATACGGTTCGGGTCCGCGCACAATGGCCACGTCGCCGGGCACGAGCTCGAGACTTTCGCCATCGGCGACAAGCCACGCGTGCCCCGCCAGTACCGCCATGAGTGTGAGCGGCGCCCGGTCGCGCACGTGGATCGACCACGGCGCATCCATCGTCACGCGCAGAGCGAAAGCACGGCTGGCGCGCGGCCCGTCGAGCAGATGAGAAAGCGGGTCCATGCCCCAGAGACTAGACGAACGCGTATCAAATGTCGCGCTTCAACTATGGAAACTACTCGTGGGGGTGACTTTACTGGGGTCATGAACAGCATCCTTGACACAACAACGACAATTGCGGCAGTGACGGCCGGAGCAGCCGGAGGCGTCTACCTGGCATTCTCCGCCATGGTTATGCCCGTGCTCCGTACGCTTCCGGCCGCCGATTCGGTGGTGGCGATGCAGCGGATCAACATCGCGGCCGTGCGATTGCCATTTATGGTCGTGTTCTTCGGGAGCGCCGCGACGGCGGCGGCGGTCGTCGTCGCCGAACTCGTGACTGGCCGGGCGGCCGACGACGGGGTGGGGCGAATCATCGGCGCCGGTCTGGCCATAGCGGCCTTCGGCATCACGGTCGTGAGCAATGTGCCGCTGAACAATTCGCTTGCCCGGCTGAACGCTGGGGATCGGGACGTCGCCGGGGCCTGGCGCCGCTTTGACCGGCGCTGGAGCCGCTCAAATCTGCTGCGCGGAGCATCAGCCTTGATCGGAGCGACGGTGCTGGCGGCGTCACTCGCGCGCAGCTCCGGCTGAGCAGTTAGACCTTTTTCACCACGCTGGACTTGAGCTGCATCTGCACGCCTTCGATGCGGCAATCGATGTCGTGGTCGCCAACGCCATCGGTCAAGCGGATGCCGCGCACGCGCGTGCCGACCTTGATCACGTTGGAGCTGCCCTTGATTTTCAAGTCTTTGAGCACCGAGACGGTGTCTCCGTCGGCGAGAATATTGCCGACGGCATCGCGGATGACGCGTTCTCCGGCTACCTCATCGGCGTCGGAGTCGGCATCCGCCGAAGTTGCCGCCCATTCGTGGCCGCACATCGGGCAGACCAGAAGCGCACCCATCTCGTAGGCGTGTTCGCTGGAGCATTCGGGGCACAGGGGAAGCGTCTCATTCACCTTTCAACCGTAGCCGAGCGGAACGGGGGCTCAGTGCCCCTGCTCCGGCTACCAGCCGAGCGTCAGGTACACGTCGGTGTACCCCGCGTGCACTTCGTCGAGTTGCGGTGCGCGCACAAGTCCGGCCTTCTGTGCAGTCTTCAACGAACCACCGTTGTCGGGCGTGGTGTACGCGGTCACCGGAAGTCCGGGCAGCAGTTCGACTGACTGCGCCACAGCGAGCTTCGCCCCCTCAAGCGCGAACCCCTTTCCCCAGGCGCTCGGGCGATACCGGTAGTACAGATTGAGCGCATCACGCCCGTGCACCACTCGATGTGTCACCCCGGTGAAGCCGATGACCTCTGTTGGCCGGGAACGCTCAGCAACGGCCCACACGCCGAAGCCGTAACGATTCCAATGCTGAAGCATTGCGTCGAACCGCGCTGCCGAGCTCTCCTCGGTCACCGACTCAGGCGCCGGATGATGAGCGTTCGTCGCAGGGTCAACGTGGATCGCGATAGCGCTCGCCCTATCGCCGGCCACCGGCCGACGAACGGTCAGGCGTTCAGATTCAAGGGGCGTCCAGAGCGCGGCATCTTGTCGCATCATCAGGGGTGAGACCATTTCAAACTCCATCGGTGTGCGCCCCAGCCATCGAACGTGCCTCTGGACGGGCTGTCGTTCTCCCAGGCTAGCCGCCTCATCCGTTGGACCAGGCCGATATTTGCAGCGGTGTGTTTTCCTACGGACGGACTGAACGACACGCGAACGGAGCGATGTCCGTCAGGATAGAGGGATGCAGATCACCGGCCTCACTCTTGCCGACTCCGACGACGCGGCCGCCCTCTGGCGCAGCGCGGGCCTGACCCGACCATGGAATTCGCCGGAAGGCGACTTTCGGCGAGCTCTCGACGGTGAGACGTCGACGGTTTTGGGTGGCTTTGACGACGGATGCCTGATCGGCACGGTCATGGTCGGCCACGACGGGCACCGGGGCTGGGTCTACTATCTCGCCGTCGAGGAGAACCGACGTGGCCAGGGCATCGGTGTGCAACTGATGGCGGCAGCAGAGGACTGGTTGCGTGACCAGGGTGCGGTCAAGATTCAACTGATGGTGCGCACCGGAAATGAGGCGGTCATCGGCTTCTACGATCGACTCGGGTATGAGGATGCCGCGGTCACGGTGCGGGCGAAGTGGCTGGTCTGATCGACGGGCGGGAATCGGACGCGTAGCGTTTTGGTCTGCTCCTCGTTGATCGAGGAGCAACCGACGCAGGAGGCCGCATCTCGAGATCCCGTGATCCGGCCTCTGAACGCGGCCCCTCGGTGATCGAGCCTGTCGAGATCCCGCGAGCCGGCCCCTGAACTCGGCCCCTCGGTGATCGAGCCTGTCGAGATCCCGCGAGCCGGCCCCTAAACTCGGCCCCGGTGATCGAGCCTGTCGAGATCCCGCGAGCCGGCCTCTGAACTCACCCGTTCTGAGGCTTGCTTCTCGGGGTTGAGGGCGCGCTCCTCCACAGAACGTATGTTAGAAAAGTTATCCACCGATTCTGAGAAATGCTCGTATTCCAGTTCCTGTTTTGAGAGAATTGAAGCATGGAATCAGAGCCTGTTTCCCTCATCATCACCCCGACCACCGACACTCCGGTGGCCGCGGTCATGGCGCAGGTTTCCGCTCTGACATCTGGGTTCTCGGGCGCCGAGACCCTTGAGCTTTCCGCGATGATGGCGAGCGGATTTTCGACTGTTGACTCGCTCGAGCTGACCGCGACCCTCATGGCGGGCGTGCTGGCCGGGTTCGACTCGCATCTCCGCACCGACGACGACGTGCTGACCCTGCTCGGGTCGATGGAAGCGGTCGGCCGGTTGACGGATGCCGGCCGGGTCGCCCTCGCCGCCGACATTGACGCGCGCTCGGACACCCGAACCCAGAACGAGTCTCTGGCGCGCACGCGCGGCTGTGCGACCGGCACCGACCTGCTCACGATGGTCACCCGGGTGTCCGCCCGGGAGGCGAAACGCCGGGTCAGGCTCGGCGCGAAGACCCGGACCACCCAGGTGGTCGGCGCGACCCTGCCACCCCGCTACCCGGTCGTCGCCGACGCCCTGACCGCCGGGACCATCGGGGTCGATGCGGCCGAACAGATCGTCACCGGATTGTCCGACTTGCCGAGCTTTCTCGCCCCGGACGCGGTCGATGCGGCCGAGCGCGGTTTGGTTGCCTCGGCGACCGGCACCATTACGGCCGAGAACGAGGGCCTGCCGAATGCGGGGTTCGCGTTCCCGGCGGACCTGATCCGCGGGCAGGTGCTGCAGTGGAAGGCGCTCCTCGACCCCGACGGCACCGCCCCGGCCGACGGCACCGCAATGGAGGTGCGCAGCACTTTCGGCTTCGGCCCATTCCGCGACGGACTCTACCCCTTGCGCGGCGGGGTCACCCCGGAGCTCCGCGGGGTGATGAACGGGATCTTCGACACCTACCTCAGCGCTCACTCAACCTCGGCTCATTCGCAGCCGGTTCCGGCGGAGCCGGGCCGGTTCCCGACCGCGGAGGAACAAGCCACGCACGAGGCTGAGGAGCAGGCCCGGATCGACGCCGGCGAGGTCATTCCCGGCGCCGACCAGTTCGACGCCCTCGATCCCCGCACCGGCGGCGAGAAACGCGCCGACATCCTCCGCGGGGTCTTCGATGCCGCCGCCCGGGACGCCGGCACACCCAAACTCGGCGGGGCGGCACCGACCGTGATGGTGCACGTGAACGCGACCGATCTCCTCGACGGCACCGGGGTCGGCTGGGCCGACGGCGTCGAGGCACCCCTGTCGATCAGCACCGTGCAACGCCTGGTCTGCGCCGGCGGGATGCAGAAGATCGTCTTCGCCGCCAACGGTGAAGTGCTCCAGCTCGACATGACGACGCGGTTCTTCACCCGGGTGCAACGCCGGGCGATCCTCGCCCGCGACGGCGGCTGCGTCATCCCCGGCTGTCTGTCCCCGCCCAACTGGGCCGAGATGCACCACGTCATCCCCTGGTACCGCGGCGGCCCAACGAACATCAACAACGGCGTCGCCCTCTGCTGGTACCACCACCACACCATCGACACCTCCGGCTGGCTGATCCAACTCGTCGACGGGGCCGTGCAGGTCAAGGCACCACCCTGGATGGGACTCGGCGGAGACTGGCTCCCCGCCAACCAACACCGCGCCCACACCACCCTCGGCCGGTAGCGGTCCAGGGACCGGCTCGCCGGGTCTCGACAGGCTCGACCACCGGGATGACCGCGTTCCCGGGATCGGGTCACGGGATCTCGAGATGCGGCCGACTCCGTCGGGTGCTCCTCGATCACCGAGAAGGCTGGGGCCGCGCGGACTCGCGACCTTGCCATCGCTCACAGATCCCTAGACTCGTCGTTCGTGCCTCACTGGTTTCAGCCTTTCCACGGCATCAGAGGCCGGCGGAAACTCGCAGCTGAACTCGCCCTCGTATCCAAAGAGAAAACCGAATACCTTGTTGCGCACCTCGAGGCGCACTCGAAACACGTTCTTTTCGTCATCGAATGACTCGCGCAGCTCGGCCCGCCCGCTGAACAGCATCGGAAACTGAAACGCAATGGGTCCCTCATAGAAACGCTGAGCACCTGAGCGCAGGAGAAGCTCACCCTCGGGCCCGACCGCGAGATCAAGATCGACAGCGAGATGCTGATGAGTGCCCAAATAGTCCAGCACTCGCCCATCACTGAAGATCATCGTCGCATCGAATCGACTCGGCTTTCGCCGCACCCGATACTCACGAACGAAAGTCACGGTCTCGCGACCATACGGGTCGAGATAGGGATAGTTCTCGATAGTGAACGGCACGTCGGCGCCGCTGTCGGGGATCAGGATATTGCGAATTTTTCCGACATACAGAAACGGAACAACCCACCATGGCCCCCTCCTGATCTGTGACATCGTGCCGTGCCCGACACAGCCATATCCGGAATCGAGTCCGACCCCGAATCGGCGCTGAAGCATGGGATGAAGCCGGTCGAAGTCTGCACCCATCGCTTGCTCAAAGATCGAGCTCATGGCGCCTCCAGAATGTTGAGCGTCTGCGGCGCTTTGGTCGATGCCCGCAGGTCGTGCAGCTGCCTGCGACAGCGCGAAGCGCGTGGGCGGTCTGGTTTCCAGAAAGCGAAGACGGATGCCAGCGACCAACGTTCGGGCTCGATGCCCGACTCTACCCAGATGCGCAACCGGTCAAAACTCCACGCGGTCATCCAGCCGATGAGTCGCCGCATGACAACACGGTCGATGAAACCGCCCCAGCCTGGTTCGTAGTCGAATCCGGTGGCGAAGGTCGTTCCGTCGGGGCCGGGCGCATAGCGCCAGTATCCACGTCCCTCGCCGATTGGCGACACCCGGTCGGTTGTCGTGAACCGCAGGGCCGAAGTGCGCGTGCCGTCGGGCCGGGTCAGCTCGCCGATCGTGGTGCCGGTGCCGACGATCGTGTGCCAGAACACTCGACGCGCGTAGTCGAAGCGATAGCCTCCGCTCGGCAGGGATCCCGACGGCGTGATGGTACTGAACCGCAGATCCCAGCGGGGGTGCAAGTCGGTGTTCTGGGTGAGTTCCCATACCCGGTCGCAATCAGCATTGATTGTGATCTCGACATAGATTCTCTGAGCCCCCATACCGACAGCATGTCGTACTTCTCACGTCACATCGCTGATTGCGAGTCAGGCATCGAAACGGCGATCACTCCATGACGCGATAGTTCAGGTAGGTCGTTCCACTCTCAAAGCGATGCTCGCCCATGAGCTCGAGCGACTGGAGCAGCCCGTCGGGAAACGCGCGGGTTCCCCCGCCAAGCAGGATCGGCGCGACAAAGAGCTGCAGTTCGTCAACCAGCCCAGCCTGCAACATCTGCGCTGCGAGGTCAGGACCGCCCACGGTGAGATCCTGTTCCGAGGACTGCTTCAGTTGCCGAACCAACGCAGGATCAAGCTGGCGCTCAATTTCAGTTCGAGCGCTGGACGGCGCATCCAACGTCGTCGAAAACACAATCTTGTCGGCCCCCTGCCAGATGTGCGTGAAGTCTTTTTCGACAGCGGGCGCGTCGACGAGGGTGTGAGCCGTTTCCCAGTACACCATCGCTTCGTACATCCGGCGCCCGTAGAGGTAGGTACCGACCGGCCGCACCAGGTCGTTGATGAACTCGAGCATCTCGTCGCTCGGCGTCGTCCAATCGAGGCTGCCCGTGGCATCCGAAATGTAACCGTCGAGCGACAAGTTCACAATGTAGACGAGTTTGGCCATGACAAACCTCCCCGGTGTAGAAAACACGAAACATGCGTCAAGCGGCACACAACACAGCGACAACGAAGCGCGCGACTCACGACGAGAGTAAAACCGACTGCCCGCGCCGGCAACCGTCTCTGCGCTGCGTGCCAGGCACGAAAGAGCAGTCAGGCCGTGACGCGATAGTTCAGGTAGACCATGCCGTTGTCGAAACGACGCTCGCCGACGAGCTCAAGCGATTGGCGCAGGTCATCGGGATACGCCCGTGTTCCACCGCCGATCAGAATCGGCACGATGAACAGTTGTAGCTCGTCGACCAGGCCGGCCCGCATCATCTGCGCTGCGAGACCGGGACCACCGACGGAGATGCTCCGTTCCGACGTCCGCTTCAGTTGCCGAATCAACTCCGGGTCAAAGCTGCGCTCGATTTCGGTGCGATCGCTGGTTGGCGCATCCAATGTCGTTGAGAACACGATCTTGTCGGCGGCTTGCCAGATGCGGGTGAAGTCCCAAATCACGCCGGGTGGGTCGACCAGAGTGTCGGCGGTCTCCCAAAACAACATCGTCTCGTACATCCGACGCCCGAGGAGATACGTTCCGACCGAGCGCTCGAGGTCGTTCACGAAGGCATGCACCTCTTCATTCGGCTCGGCCCAATCGAAGTTGCCCGTCGCATCCGAAATGTATCCATCGAGTGACGAGAACATCGAGTAGCTGAGATTGGTCATGGCAAACCTCCAGGGTTCGGAACGATGAACGACACGACGACCCTAAGTCCGACCGCCTGCACCGGCAACCAGCTGAGCGACACTGACCGGAACATCATCATCACCCTTGCTTGCTATTTAGCATTAGTGCTAGATTGCGAACATGTCCGAGTCGACCGCTGATATCTTCACCGCCCTGGCACACCCCACCCGCCGCCAGATCCTCCAAGATTTGAAGGATGGCGAGATGGCGGCCGGCGAGATCGCCGCCCGGTTCACGAGTTCCGGGCCCACAATCTCGCGGCACCTGTCTATCTTGAGAGTCGCCGGACTGGTCACCGAGCGACGCGACGCGAACCGCATTCTCTACTCCCTGGTGGGCGACCGCCTCGCTCTATCAGTCGGCGAGTTTCTTTCGTCGGTCTGCCCGGAGCAGATGCTGCTGCGGAGCATCCGGCCCCCAACGAAGCAGCCTGCGTCGATTGGCGCAGCCGCTGAAGGCGCCGACCGCGCATGAGATACCGGGCCCCGAACCTGGCCGCGACCATTGAGCGTCGCCTCCTCATCAACTACCGACTCGATCCGGTCGTGGCCCAGTCTTTGCTGCCCGCATCTCTACGTCCCCAGTTGGTCAACGACAGCGCGGTCGCCGGCATCTGCCTGCTTCGCCTCGGCGCGCTGCGCCCCACCTGGTTCGCTCCCCCGGTCGGCTGGGGTGCCGAGAACGCAGCGCACCGCATCGCCGTCGAGTGGGACGACGCATCCGGAACCCATGCCGGGGTCTACATTCCCGAGAGACACAGCGCCTCATGGCTGCCGGTTGTCGTGGGTGGCCGGCTCTTTCCCGGAGTCCACAAGCACGCCAATTTCAGCGGCGCCGAAACTCCAGAGCGCGTGCAGGTGACGATGACCTCTGCCGATACGAACGTGCGGGCGGATGTGGAGATCACCGACAACTGGACGAGCTCACTCTTCGACACGGTGACGGATGCCTCGGTCTTCTTCCAGAACGGGTCGATCGGTTGGTCGCCCTCTCACGACGGACGCGCACTCGAAGGGCTCCAGTTGAAAACAACGCAGTGGCGAGTTGCTCCGGGAACCGCCGTCGCCGTTGAATCCTCGTTCTTCGACGCGTTGCCCGCCGGTTCGGCCGTGCTCGACAACGTTTTGGTCATGCGCGATGTGCCGATCACGTGGAGTGCGCCGCAGAGCCTCGACTCACGCAACGGGTAGCCGCTGCTAGCGACTCAGCGTCACTAGCGGCTGAGGGTGATGCCGACCGTGGCGAGCGTGCCGACGACGACACCCCAGATCGTGATCGAAATGATTTGCCAGAGGATGACGGAATTCTTCGGGGCACCGAACGACACCATGGCCGCTGAAGTGAATTGGCTCGGCAGAATCACCGGCCCCACCAGGCTCACCCCGGCCACGCCGTATTTGTCGAACCAGGCCCGCACCTTCCGCCGACGAGACGACTCCTCCGGCGGCGTTTTTCCGTTCAGGACACCCACGCGTACTCGATGCGCGGTGAGCGCGAAGATCATCATCGAGATGATGTTGCCCACGATCGCCGCAGCAATCGCGACCACCGGAGTGACCCCGGCGAGAATGCCGATCACCGAGCCGAAGTATGAGTCGACGAAGGGAATGGCTGCGACGAGCATCACGCCGACCCACTGGAGAAACTCGGGGAAGGAGGAAGTGAAGTCTTGCAGAGCGGGAATCATCGGCAGTGCCTTTCGTGGTGGAGTGAAGCGATAGGTCCATCCTGTCGACGCCCCGGCAGCCGAAGTAGTGCCGTGGTGTCACCGCATTTGTGGTGATTCTGCATACAAGTACGTGACAAATGTCACTGCCCTACGCTGGTCGACATGCACCGTTTTGCCCTTCTCGCTCCCCGACACCCGTGGGTGCGCTCCTGATGCCGACGCTTGCCCGACGCGCTCGCACGCAAGAACCTGCACTGGCCGGGGCTTCAGTCGGGATGGCCCGCTCTTCGCAGCCGGTTCAACTCGATCATGGGCGAGGCGTGCACGCCACCTGGACATACACCCTCGGCTCGATCGCCTTCGTCGTCGTTGTGCTCGCGGCATTTCTCGTGCTGATGTCCGCGTCGACCTTCTCTTCTTCACGCAACCCGCTCGACGGCGCGGTGCTCGTGGCAATCCTCGTCTCCGCGGCGGTCCAGCTGCGGTATTGCTGGTTTCTGCAACGCGGACGGGGCGGCGGCCTGCCCCACCCCGCCTGGACGATTGCGCTGCTCGCCCCGCCCGCCCTCGCGTGGATTCTTGGCCTTCTCACGCCGGGTCTCGGCGTCATTTCCGCGTTCCCGTTGTGGATGGCGCTGTGCCTGATGGCCTGCCTCCTGCACAAGCGCCGGCGTCGGCTGTTGCTGGCGGGCGGGATTGTGGCGGTCGTGCTTCATCCGTTTCTCGCCCTTGCACTGAACGGAACCGCACCAGAAATTCCGCTCAATAACAATTCCTGGCTGCTTTTGACCTACGGAGCGTTGTTCCCTGCCATGCTGCTCAGCGGCCTGTGGTGGTGGGAGATCGTGGTGGAGCTTGACCGACACCGGCGCGCCTCCGCCGAGCTCGCCGTCGCCCACGAACGTCTGCGGTTCGCCTCAGATTTGCATGACATTCAGGGTCACCACCTGCAGGTGATCGCACTCAAGTCTGAGCTGGCCGAGCGGATGCTTGACATCGATATCGAGGCCGCCCGGGCCAACATCCATGAGACCCGCATCATCGCCAAGCAGGCCCTCGACGAGACACGCTTGCTGGTCTCCGGCTACCGCGAGATCGCGCTGGACGACGAAATTGGGAACGCCCGCGAGGTGTTGTTTGCAGCCGGAGCGGAATGCGAACTGAATCTCGATGCCGACGGCGACAGTGGCACCTCAGCGCCAGCGCCCAGCGCCGAGGTGCGCCGAGCGCTCGGACTGGCCGTGCGCGAGGCCACGACCAACATTCTGCGACACAGTGCTGCGAGTCACGCAATAATTCGCCTGCGCCTGGGACGAGACGTCTGCACACTGGAAATCAGCAACAACGGTCTCGTCGAGGGCGGCCAGCCGAGCCGAACGCCGGGGTCCGGCCTCGCCGGCTTACGGGAACGCGTCATAGGGCTCGGCGGAGAGTTCGACACCAGGATCGACGGTGAAAACGATCGGTTCACGCTGCGCCTGCAAGTTCCGACTCAGCACGGGGTCACATCATGAGCGACAGTGCAGCTGTTTCAGCACCAGCGCCGCGCCGCATCCGTTTGCTCATCGCCGACGACGAGCACCTCATTCGCGGCGCGCTCGAAGCACTGCTCGGGTTGGAGCCGGACATCGAGGTCGTGGCGAGCGCCGACAACGGTGTGACCGCCGTCGAGCTTGCGATCGAGACCCGACCCGACATCTGTCTGCTCGACCTTGAGATGCCACAGGCCGACGGCCTCGAAGCTGCCGCCCGCATCCTGTCAACGGTCAACACCCGGGTCATCATCGTCACGCGTCATGCCCGACCGGGCGTGCTGCGACGGGCACTCGCCACCCGCGTTTCAGGGTTCGTGCCGAAGTCGACCCCGGCCGAAGAACTGGCCAACGTCATTCGCGATGTTGCTGCCGGCAAGCGCTACATCGACCATGAGATTGCCGCAGCGGCACTCACCGCGGATCGTTGCCCGCTCACCGATCGCGAGCTCGATGTGCTGCGCGTCAGCCGCAGCGCACTGGGAGTGCAACAGATCGCCGACCAGCTCCACCTTGCATCCGGAACAGTGCGCAACTACCTCTCCTCGGCCATGACCAAGCTCGATGCGGTCTCCCGGCACGATGCCGCCGAGCGGGCATGGCAACACGGTTGGATCTAGAGATTCACCAGATCCTCACTGCGTTCGCACAACCCCGCCGGTGCGCAGCCGAGCGCTAAGGTGAGCGCAGAATCATTCTGAGCTCGGGGGAAGCACATGCAGACTGAACCAAACTCGCAGCCAGAGGCGGCGCCATCCGCCACTACTCACTTCACGACAACGTGGGGTGGACTTGCCATCGTCGTGGCCGGGCTACTGCCACTCGTGGTGACGCTGGGCTCGCTCGATGGCGGAACCTTCCCCATGTTCTGGACCGGCCCGCTCGATCTGCTCTCGTCGCTTGTGCTCGCCATCGGACTGATCATTCTCGCCTTCGGGCTGCGCGGGGAGGGCGACATCGTCGGCGGCTCACGGTGGGGGCAGTCCGCACTCCTGGTACTCGGGCTTGCACCCGTCGCGCTCGATCTGTTTCTTCGCTTTTCCAGCAGTGCGCCGGTGGATCTCGCGGACTTGCTGTTTGACGTGGTGATCTTTTTCAACGTGCTGACGGCCGTGTCGGCCGTCCTCGCCGTGGCAGTGATCGCGCGGGTCCGGCTTATCCCCCGGTACCTGCGGTGGGGTGCTGCCGTCGTCGTCGGATGGGGCATCGTGCGAGCCTGCCTCGATTACTTTCCCTTTGGCCTCTTTCCGCCGGGCTTCGCCCGTACCTATGAAGCCCTCGCCCCCGTCATCCTTGGCGTATGGACTGGCGCCGCCATCATCCAATTCCTCCTGATGATCGCGCTCGGCATTGGACTCGCCCTCTACGGAAACGCCGGCACCCTCCGCCGGTGGCGTGACACTGTAGACCGCAACTGGTAGCGACTGCCTTCAGGCAGCCAGCTGCCGACCGACGTCCGCAGGCCTCAGGCTCCCCCGGGCGGATCGATCAGCAGACTCACGCGCTCGGCGAGATAGCTGTCGAAGTCGATCGCCATCTCGTCGGCCACCGAGGTATTCCAACGCACGAGTGCGCGCCCGCCACGCAAGAAGAGTGGGCCGGTCGACTCATGGAAACTCGCGGCATCCGTCGCAATTTCGGGCGCATCGAAGTTCACTGTCTCCCCCTTGGCAAAGTGCCCTTTCAACGCTGCGGCCCGGTAGGCGCGACGCTCCTCAGCCGATTGGGATTGGTAGCCGGCCCGGCCCGGTTCGACCGCCCGGGTGGTGGTTCCCGTCGCGTAGAGCGTTCCATCGCGGCCGAGCAGGAAGACTCCGAGTCGCCAGACGCGACCGGCGGGCGCCAGCGCGGCCTCCTTGGTGAAGAACAGCACCTTGTGAGGTGCGATGTACCGGCCGTGCGCTTCATCCCGAGCACCGGCCGCGCTGAGCGTTTCGACGGCGCGGTCGAGACTGCGACGGATGTCTGCGGCGAGCGCCTCGTCAGACTTCGGCCCGACGTCTCGGCCAGCATCCTGGTCGCCGTCTCGGTCAGCGTTCGGGCGACTCATCCGCCGCATCCTCTCTCGTGTCCTCGCTTGCGTCTTCGCTTGTGTCATCGCCGATGCGGCGCGAGATCGCGCTGACTTCCTGCTCGACCGTCGCGATCAGCAGCTCACTCTGCAGAATTCGGAAGTGTCCGTTGACGGGGAGCTCGATGTTGCGTGCGCCGTCTAGCCCGCTGCCTCCCGGGATGTGCGGATCGAACTCGCCGTAGATCGAAACGATCCGCTCGTTGACCTGCAACTGTTCGAGGAGGGCACGCACGACTGAGTCGCGCGGCGAGAACGCCCGCAATGTTCGGGAGAGCATGAACCGCGCGTACCTGGAGCCTGAAAATGGTGTTGCAATCGCGACCATTCCTCGCACTGCGCCCGTCGACTGGGGGTCGTGCGGCGGGCCCGACAGATCGAGCATCAGGTGCTTGCCGATCAGTCCACCCTTGCTGTGAGCAACAAGAACGAACTCGGTGATTCCGTGGTCGGCCTGAAGCCGTCGCAATTCCGACGCGACGATCTCGGCGGAACGCGGCACCGGCATCCGGTTGGAGGCCAGCTCCGGCACGGTGAAGACCCGAAACCCGCGGGCATTGAGGCGGCGCGCGACGGGCTCCAGAAACAGCCAGGTCTCGTAGACGCCGGGTAGCAGCACGATGGCCGGCAGACCGGGGTCCCCTTCGTCGAACTGCGTCGGACTGCGTCGGTGAGCAAGGGAGCGGGCCTGTTGCACGCCGGCATAGACGTAGTCGAGACCCCAGGACGATAGCTGGCGAAAGGTCAGCATCGGCACCTCACCTGTTCGACGATGAGGTCGGTGGCGCAATCCCCGTCTGAGCACACTGACATGACTTCATCATCGCGCATGCGGCCGATGCCTGCGGTTTCTCCGGCTGACCGGTGCACCGGCGTACGCTCACATCATGAAACGTGCACTCGCGTTTGGACTCGTCACCCTGCAGATTGTGCTGCTCGCCGCACTCTTGCTGATTCCCCACGGCGCACTTTGGCCGCGCGGGGCGCTGCTCGTGCTCGCGTCGCTCGTGCTTGATGCAGTCGGCCTGGCGCTCATGCTGGCCGGAACGCTGGCCCTCGGCTCGGCGTTCACGGCGAGCCCGATCCCCCGCGAAAACACACAGCTGGCTACCCGCGGCGTGTACGGCTACATCCGCAATCCGATCTACACCGGGTTTCTCACCTTCGGCCTCGGCCTCACCCTGTACGGCGCATCCGTCTGGCACATTCTGCTCTGGCTCGCGCTGGTGGCGCTGCTCTCGGGCAAGGCGCGCTGGGAAGAACGGATGTTGGCTGCCGCGCATCCCACCTACCGCGACTATGCGTCGCGCGTCGGGCGTTTCTTACCGGGTCTCGGCCGGTTGCGGCGACCGCCGAGCGAAGAATGAGCTACTTGGTCGCGAAGTCGAGCTTCGAGTCGGCGACCGCAATGACAGACCAGGTGCCGCCACCGGCATCCGTGAACTCATAGGCGGGAACGATCAAGACGGTCCCATCGGGCTGCCACTGGCTTGCGAGCCCGAGACGTGCGCTGACAATGTCGACGTTGTTTACCGGCCACGCCAGCGAGGTGCCTGTTGCCGGGGTAGCCGGTGGCTCGGTCGGGGGCACCCACTCGGAGGGCCCGACATCAGTCTGAGCACGCATAGCCATCGGCATGATCGTCATCTGGGCACCGAACCGGGGGTCCGACAGGCGCTTGAAGCCTTCTTGCTCGCTGACGACGGGATAGTTACCGAGGGGCACGATGTGTGCGAGTGCACCGGAAGCGCTGACGACACCGGCGTTAGTGATTTCCAGCGACCACGACTGGTCGACACGCTTGCCGTCGACGACAGGCCACGCCTGGGCATTCCGCGTGAACGAGCCCTCCCAGGACTCTGAGGTGAAGTCGAACGCGCCGGGGTCGCGTCCCGCTGCGGCAACCAACGAGCGCAGGGCAGTGATCGCAGCGTCTTCGCTCGGGAGATCGGTGGGCGGCTCGCAGGGAGTGGTGCCATCTCCGCACTCCCAGGGGTTGGACCGCGGGTCAGAATAGTAAAAGCTGAGCGTTCCGTCGAGACTCACCATGAGCGACGGTGACGTTCCGTCCTGCGAACCCACTTGCCAGGAGCCATCCTTGATCTCGGCCGCTCCCTCGACACCGAGCGCTCCGGCGAGTGCGGCGACAGTCTCGGCATTCGACGACGCGCGTGCGTCATAGGTATACGCCGATGCCGTACCCGCTGCAGAGGAGAGCCCCGACGAGCTGAAGTTATTGCGGCCGAATCCGTACGGGGAGACCATGTCGGACGCCCCGCCCGCCGACAGCTTCGACTGCGCACCCCCTGCTCCCGCGGCGCCAGCGAAGCCGGGCTGAACCGGACCGTTCTGCGCTGGGCCCATGCCAGGCGCCGTGCCGCCGGCCCCGGTGCCCGTGCCCGATTGAAGCGTGATGGGCGGAGCCGCACCATCGGCGGAGTTCGTGGCTCCGCTCATCGACGCTCCGATACCGAATCCGGCACCGCCGACAAGCGCGAGCGACGCTGCCACAGCGACCAGCGGAAGCCAGAGTGGGCGTCGGCGAGCGCGCTCGGCGGTGAGGTCGGAGACCGGGGCCGGGGTGGATGTGGCGTCGGTCGTGGATGCTGCTTCGGTCGTGGATGCTGCCGTCGACTCTGCCAGAGTGCGGGCGAGCACCTCATCGGCAAATCCTGCTCGAGGCTCGACACCGGCTGCCGGATCGGCCGCACGCAGTCGGGCGATCAGTTCAACGTCGCCCGATTCGATGTCGCCTGAGTCGAGGTCGTTCGAATCGGGCTCGCTCGGGTTGAGGTCGCCCGGTTCGAGATCGCTCGGTTCGCGCTCTGTGTCGTCGTTCATGTTGGTCACCCTCCGTGAGTGCGGTTCACCTACTGATATGTGCGCTGCGGCCCTAACCTTGCAGGCAAGCTAGAACGTGAGTCGTTCTTTCCAGACGGCGCGCAGTCGCGAGCGTGCTCGGGAGAGCGCAGCATCCGCCCCGGATCGGGAAATGCCGAGCACCGCAGCGAGCTCCGCGCCATCGAGGCCCTCCCACGCGTGCAAGAGCAGAATCTGACGGTCGCGCTCCCCCACGCTCGCCAACGCACCTCGCAGTTCGGCGTCAAACAGCGCGCTCAATTCGGGGTCCTCGCTGACGCGCAGGCTGCCGGTCTCCGGCACCTCTTCGACGGGAATGTCGACATTCTTGCGGCGCTGGTTGGCAAGAATGAACCCCGCGGTCCGGTAGAGCCACGGAAGGACTGCCTCCGGCGGCACGTCGTCCCGTCGCCGCCAGGCCGTCGTGAGAACCTCGGCAGCGAGATCCTCAGCATCCTGGCGCGGTCCACGTCGGGCGAAGTAGCGCACCAGCGCTGTCGAATGCTCGCGGACTACGGCGGTGAACCATGCCGCATCCGGGCGCATCTCTGGCACGGCATCATCATCGGGCAACGCCGTCCCCCTGGTCACATCGGCCTCGGTCGCATCGGCGGCTGGCACAGCGCTGTCAGTCTTCACGACATGAATGTGTCACACGAGTTGCGAATCTTGCACGCAACTTGCGGAGAAACGCCAAGGCGCACATCTCGAATGCGAGAAACGCCGAACGGCGTGGGGCTCGCTCCCCGGTTCTACCGTCCCCCATAATTGGGTCGTGCCCTGAGGCGTCCCCCCACTCCAGGGGCACGTTGCGTCCCGCCGCGTCCCCCCACGCGGCGGGACGTTTTAGTGGCAGGAGATCCGCCTCACACCTGCGGGTGGTGAAGCTCTTAATGGTGAAGCGCGCCGGCTCCGCAATGCATGTCCCCCGGATCCCGGCGCGCTTCGGCCCTTATCCCCCCAGATTGGACATGTCTAAGCCTACCCCAATGGGACGGCGCCCCCGGCCGATCGTTCGTTCGGGCGCTGGGCTGCGTCGGAGAGGTGCGATGGATGGTGCTACTCGTTTGCCTGGTCTGAGCTGCCAGACATCCCTTCTTCGAGGAGCCTCGTGATCTCCCGCAGGGCTTCTGGTGAGGTGTCCCCAAGGGTGCGGGCTGCGAAGTTGATGACTCGCTTTACTCGGATCATGCGAACCAGCTCCAGCTGAGAATCGATGCGCTCCGGGAGGTCATCGTCAGACCCAAGCAAGTACGCGGGGGCGATTCCGAAGAAATTGGCGATCTCAGTGAGAAGGCGCACATCGCTGACCAGCGGGCCTTCACCCTTGATCATGTACTGCCATCTGGCCCGCGAGATCGACACCGACTTGGCTGTGAGACCGGCAGCGATCTCACGGTAGGTGTACGGAGTGTTTCCCTCGGCCACGACCACGTCGAGCAGCAAGTTCAGCTTGCGTGCGAGCTCCTGCTGTGGCGTGGACTGCGGGGTCCCGGCCCCACCCGCTTCATTAGGCGTCTTGGTACTCATTGGTCCTCGAGTCGTTGTGGATCCCGGTGGATGTATCTGATACGCGTCGGATGTGAGCTTCGATCCGTTGGATGAGCTGTGCCT
The DNA here is from genome assembly GCF_056395445.1 of Leifsonia sp. 10L418. Classification (NCBI taxonomy): domain Bacteria; kingdom Bacillati; phylum Actinomycetota; class Actinomycetes; order Micrococcales; family Microbacteriaceae; genus Leifsonia; species Leifsonia sp. 10L418. Next base: position 448,308 of record NZ_JBFTJN010000001.1, read on the forward strand.
CGCGATCCGAGAGTGGCTGGTCGGGGTGGAGCAGCAGGCTGTCGCGAACCTCGACGTAGCGGCGGTGGAGGTGCAGGGCGTGGTTACCCCGGAAATAGAGGTCGACCCGTGAGATCGGTGCTTCAATGCTGAGCTCAGGCAGGTCAGCGAGCAGTCGCTCCCAGAGGGGGGTGATCTTCCAGAGTAGCCGCCGGCTTCTACGTGCGTCACTCAGATTCTTGGCAACGCCGACAAGCAGGCGGAGACCGAGACCAACCGAGAGGAGAACTGAGGCAGCCAGTGGCGTTGAATTGGCGAGTAGCTCAACCGTCGTGGTGATGGACTTGTCACCAGTCGCCACCCTTGAGATGGCGACCTCTATCTGGATGGCCACATAGAGCACGACTGCGGCGCAGCCCAGTGCAATGATCACGAGCGCGGTCTTGATCGTCGCGTCCGACTGACGCTTGAAGTCTGTCGCGCAGGCAACCATCGTCGAGATGGCGAGAACCATGAGGGCGATCCACGTTGTGAAGCTGTAGAGCAACTGGCGCCAGTCGCCGGCGCCGACAAACTGGATGTCGTCAATCTCCCATCCGTTGCCAAAGAAGAGCGCCGCTTGGAGGGCGATCAGACCGGTGGATCCCCAGAATGCAAAGAGCTTCCTGGCGCGAGTGAGACCCGTTTTCGAAACCGCCGTCTGGATGAGGCAGTCGAAAAGCGCCACACAGATGATCGCGGTGGCATGGAAAATGAAATACGTGATGTCAGTGCCACCGATGAGCGCGTCGAAGAAGGCGTAAGGACCGCTGGAGACCAGTGTCATGGTCACCGAAAACGCCAGCATGAACCAGAAGAGCAGACGTCGTGTTCCGCGGATCGCGCTGGGGATGAGCAGGAGGGTCGTGCCCCAGAGGGCCGCGAGCACCGAGTACTCGATCAGAGCAAACATCAGAGAACTTGCCCAAATCCGGTCTGGGCGCCTTGCCGGCTGAGTGCTGCGTCCTTCCGAAGGATCATCGCGAGTTCGTCCCCGATGGCTTCAGCCATTGCCTCTTCCTCATCGGTGAAGCTACTTCTGGAGAGCGCCGACACGATCGCATTCATCGGGATGAGGGGTGCGAGAAGCGCGACTCGCTCGGCCGGCATGACCATCTTCTTGTGGTTGAGGATCATGTGGCCGAACTCGTGGTTGACGAACTGTTGGCGGTGGACAGCGGAGTCCGTTGGCGCGTAGTGGATCCGCTCAAATCCTTCACCGGCCACTTCGAGCCAGAGGGCGCAGACTCCAGCGTCGATCATTCCCTGAGGCGCCTGCCTGATGACGATCTTCTTCTCGCGGATCTGTTCCATGTGGTGGTGCAAGCGTTCCGAGCTCAAGGGGCGCGGGAGGTCAATCTCCTGCACCAGTTCTTGAGCGCGTTGTTGCCGTGCTGCGTAGTTCACGTGTGGATCCGATTTTCGTGTCGATTCGCTGCGTCCCCCAAAACCGGATCCAGCGCACCTGAGAGATGACTGGCGACCGCCAGCCTGTGATTCGTCAGGTTCTCCATGATAGCTGCGGCCTAGTCGATGGGATCGAGACCGCTTTCGATGCGCAGCTCTTCGGTCTCGACGTCGAGCACATCGAGAGCTTTGCCGGCGTCGCGGCGCACGCGGTAGCGGCCGGTGAGCAGAGACAATCGATCGCCCGGGCTCTCCAACCCGACCCGGTCGAGCATTCGAAGCCCAATGGCGAACCAACGCTCAGCGAATGTGACTTCTCCGGCCATCTCGAAACTCTCGGCAATCATCTCGTAGATTCCAAGTTCGTCGGCTCCGCCCTTCCGCACCTCATCAGCGAGAGCCACAGCCGCATCGAGTTCGTTGTTCTCCAAGTGCAGGCTGATGAGCGTGGGATGCGCCTCGAACCGTTGTGCCGACGGATGCTCGCTGGCCGCGCTGGCCAGACGAAACGCCTCCGCCATGTCATGCGCCAGTTGCAAGTGCTCGGCAGCCACAACCAGGAGGTGTGCGGGAGTGACGCCGTCACCGAGCTCATAGTTGTCGGCATCCGTCGCCCACTCTTCGAAGATGGCGGCCTTCTCGAGATGCTCGGCCGCGCCGCCGGTCACGCTGCCGGTTGCCTCGTCAAGGTCGCGAAGCTCGAGATCGTCAATGTCGTCTTCGGTGATCAGAGTTGCCATGACTCGAGGCTAGTGCTCGCGTTGGACTCGCGGCCATATACGACATTCGGCCCCCTTGTCAGTTGCGTTGCAACTGACGTTTGCGTTCTCTCGCATGATGGGGCCCACACGTCGGAGCAGATGCGGCGTAGCATCGCCCTCGAAAACGAGGGAGGCAACTGTGGACGAGAAGAGTGACTTCAATCAATTCCTCGGTCGACAAGCTGAAGCTGAAAAGGCGCTGGTCGAAGGTGATGTTGCCCCGAGGCTGAAGCTGTGGACCAGGGATGACCCCGTGTCGCTCCTCGGCGCGTGGGGGCCGAACAACCTCGGGTGGGAGGCGGTGAGCCGCACGTTTCAGTGGGTCGCCGACCGGCTGAGTCAGGGCACCTACACCGACTTCAGATTCGACGTCGACGTCGCCGAAGCCAGTGGCGACATGGCGTACACCGTCGGATTCGAACGCTTCAATTCTGTCGCGGACGATGGCACGATCGAGCCGATCACGGTGCGGGTGACCCACGTGTACCGGCGCGAGAACGGCGAGTGGAAGATCGTTCACCGCCACGGCGACATGGCGCCCGAGGATCAGAGCCCGCCGTCGGCCTGACCATGCAACGGCGAGGGGTTGCCCTCCGGTCCGACTCAGCCGGGGATATCGAGACTGACCGGCCCGGCGTCACTCGGTCCGCCGCATTGCTCGCTGCCGCCCACGCGCCGCCACTCGAGCGCGACGTCCCTCTCGGCGAGAACCTCGCCTGTTGCGGAGACCGCGCGAAGCGTGAGCCTCTCTGGCGTCGCCATGTCCAATGAGATTTGCCACGTGCGCTCATCAATGCGGGAGATGGAGAACAACAACGGGATGTCCGTGGGAGCCGGTGCGGAGGTCGCCGAATCTTTCGGGATCACCGTCGCCAACCGCAGTGGCTCGTCCGGTACCTGCTGAACGGGAGCAGACGCGGCACACACACCGTCTGCGCACAGCTCGATACCAGCAACGCTGCCCGCGTTCCCATTGAGCTCGATACGGACGGTGTTCATCCACGCGATGGCGGGGCAGACTCCCGGAGTCGCACACCCAGACACAGCAAAGCTGACAAGCAGAACAACGGCAAATCCGAGTCGTCGCATTCTCCCCATACCGGCCAACCGTAGCAGCGGGCCGGATCAGAGCGCTGGGCTGGGCGCGTGGGCTCTCCTTCGGAGCGCCACGTGTCATCCGAAAATAGGAATGGCGCGATGTGCTGAACTTGAATGAAACTTCAATAGAAGTCGACCCAACGCCGCCCTCTGAATCCATGAGTGAAAGAACAACCACGCGACGACTCCAACCGGAATGACGATCCACAGAAGGACGCCGCGCAGCGTGAGCAGCACCAGTGCTGTCGCCCAGTAGAGCGGTGACCGGCCTGAGTGCTCGGTCATTTTTCGGTCGCCTTTGCTTGCCGTGCGCGCAGATATCCGCGCACAAATTGCCACTCCACGATCAGACCGAGACCAGTCAAGGCAAATGCGGCTGGAGACTGTGTCGCCCCCACCACAATCGACCCCACGACGATGGCGGCGCAGATCAGCATGTTCCACCACGCCGCTGCAATTCGACCATTTGGTGAGGTGAGCCAGCCAAGACAGCCTCGATCAGTCATCGAATTTGCCCCGTAAGCGCCCCGATGGATACACCGATACCTAGAATCACGAAAAGTGCGCCAGCCAGCGCCATCAGCGCGGGTGATTGAGTTCGTCCCGATACACGGATGCCCTGCTGGCGTCGTTGGAGTCTCGCCATCTCTGATATTCGAGCGCGCTTCACGATGAATATCACCCCGAATGCAATCGCGAACGGCGCCCACAGGAGGGCAAATACCTGACTCGAACTCACGGTGTGAATCCTACGGGCTAAAAAAGTCTGACAGGCTATCTCGCGCTCGCAGTCTCCTGCGCGATTCGGACCCTCCCCCACCGAATCACATGCGGTACTTGCATGATGACCGCTAACCGGATACCGAAGACAGAGACGCACGTGCCGTGACGCCAGCATGATGCTGATCACAACTCCATGTGCTCCTCGAGATGGGCGCCGCGGATCGCCTGATCAATTGTCTGGGCGATTGCGCCGAGCTCGAAGGGACGAAAGTAGTGGAGACGCTCCTGGCCAATGGGAATCGGGCAGAGCTGCACGACGATAGGTTCACGGTCGGCCATAGCAAATTCAAGATCAATCGTCGATCGAATGAGTGCGGGCGCAAGCCAGGCACGTTCGATCATCGCGGTTCCTCGCTGGATTCGATCGAGATCGGCGGCAGGAATGACCATGCTGCGGCGCCCAGAATGGCGTAGCGATTCAATGTAGACCAACTACTCGGAGCGATGACGCCTCAACCCACTTCGCAGTGTCGCTTTAGCCACAAGGTCCCCCAAACCGTCCGCACTCGATGTCGACGGGCTGCTGCGGGACCGGAGCGTGGCCGCGAATGGAATTGATCTAAACATTCGCTCCGATCTGACCTCGAAGCCATTCCTCAATAGTCTCTAGGGCGGCTTGCGCCATCGGGGTTGCGTGCCCCGTGAACGCGTGCGGCGACGCGGGATAGACGCGCAGGTCAACCTCAACACCGGCCGCGAGGAACCTCGCCGTCATGGCGAGATTGTCTTCAAAGAGAACATCCTCTGCGCCGATCACCATCAGGATCGGCGGGAGGTTCTTCAACTCCGCGAAGATGGGAGAGATGTCCGGGTTCGTACGATCTGGCGCGTCACCTGCATATGCGCCGAGGAAAAACTCGTCGGCGATGAGGCGTCCAGCCGGTGTCTGCGCGGAGAGATCGTACGTGCCACATTGAACCACCGCGCCACCGAATGCATGAATACCGCGATCGCGTAGCCGTATCAGTGTCGCGGTCACCAGCGTGGAGCCTGCGGAGAATCCACTCATGGCCAGTCGTGTCGTGCCAAACCGCGCTTCGGCGTGCTCGGCGAGCCACAATGCGGCCGTCTCGCAATCGTCAGGCGCTGCCGGCCATGGATGCTCAGGGGCGAGTCGATAGTCCACGCTCACCACAGCGATGCCGAGAGCGTCGACGAGTCGCCGATTCCGAACATCGCTTCCCGCGGCGGAGCCCAGGTAGAAGCCGCCCGTGTGAATCTCCAACAGCACACCTGTGGCGGGTCGACTCGATGGTGTGTGGATTCGCACGGGCACGCTTCGACCACCAGCACTCACCGTCTCTACCGACGGGGACGGCTCGCACTCAGCAGGTACGGGCATTGCTTCACGGACCTCGACGAGCTCGCTCACGCTCTGTGGCCCGTGGCCGGGGCGTCGGCGTCCATAGAACGCACGAGACTCGTCGACGAGCGACAAGAGCACCGGATCAATCAGAGAAGACACCTCAAGTCGCATGAGCGAAACTCTACGAAATGTAGGCCCAACTCTTGGCCGGCCACGCGGCAGAGCGCTGACAGTGAGAACTCTCGGCCGCGTCAGAGGTGCCACTAGTCAGTCGGCCCACGGGGCGACCCGCCGCTGCCATCCGCAGTAGCAGACGAATATCAGCCGTCTCGACCCACCAAAGATCAAAGCGCCAAGTCAGCCGGCCTCGCGCGGTGGGTTGTGCATGAACTCAATCCGGATGCCGTTTTCGTCCTCGACGAAGGAGGCATAGTACCGGTCGTTGAACCGGGGGTACTCCTTCGGGTCGCGCACGACCGTCCACCCGGTGTCCGTCGCGATCCGATGCAGGCGGTCCACCTCCTCGCGTGAGGCGACGGCGAACGCCAGGTGCTGCCACCCGACTCGACCGTGACGGTGCGGTCCGGTACCCGGATCCCGAGCCGGCATCAGGATGAGCTCCGGCTCGCCGTCAAGGTTCCAGGAGACCGACCCGTTGGCGTCGTACCGGGCGAAGCCGAGCGCCGCCAGCACGGGATCGAACTGCGTGACCGCCCGCGTGACGTCGTCGACCGTGATGCCGAGATGATCGAAAATGGCCATGATCACACGCTACCGGATGCATCCGCCCGGGATCAGGAACCCCCTCAGGCGAGGGTTAGACGTTGAAGCGGAACTCCACCACGTTCCCTAGCCGAATAACGACTGGTGCCAAGCTCGGGTGCTGTTCTGGCGCGATACCGTGGGTACATGGCTGAAATACAAGGACTCGACGACCTTCTAACGGCGCTGAACGCCGGAGAGACGATCCCCGGAGGTTCGCCGCACCACGCAGCGATGCACGCCACGAGCCAAGAATCGCTGCGCATCACCGCCGAGCTCAACGGGCGCTACCACTCCCCCGATGAGGTCAGGTCCCTGATGAGTGAGTTGACCGGGCACGAGGTCCCCGATTCCTTCCAGCTCTTCCCACCGTTCAGCGCTGACTTCGGCAAGAACATCCGCTTCGGTGAAGATGTGTTTGTCAACAGTGGCTGCCGATTCCAGGACCAGGGCGGTATCGACATCGGCGATGGATCGCTCATCGGCCACAATGCCGTCATCACGACGTTGAATCACGACATGTCGCTGAGCCGACGGGCCGACATGCACCCGGCCCGCGTCGTAGTCGGCCGGGGCGTGTGGTTCGGGGCCAACGTCACGGTACTGCCGGGCGTGACGATCGGCGATGGGGCTGTAGTGGGCGCGGGGGCCGTCGTCACGAAGGACGTGGCTGCGCGGGCGATCGTCGTCGGAGTGCCTGCGAAGCAGGTAGGCACGGTGTCGGACGACTAATCGGCTCATCGTTGCCCGCCCGCTCAGTCGAATTCAATCGGCTGAGCAGCGTTGTTGCACAAGCGAAACCTAGACGTTGAAGCGGAACTCCACCACGTCGCCACACGGAGAAACGTCTGGCGCGCCGCGGCCCAACACCTCGGGATCCTGCGCATGGGTCATCGGACTGCCAGGCTTCCCGTCAGCCCGGTCGCTAACCGATCATGTACGCGAACCCGCGATTCGACGCCGCCACCTGCGTCAGGAACTCCACAGCGCGTTGCAGGAAGTCGAGAATGTAATGCGCGTCGTGGTCCGTCGTCATGTCGTCGCTCACACTGTGCTGCAATTCAACGAGATCTTCGGCGATCTCCACGACCTCCTCGGGAGCAATAGCTCGCGCCCAGGGACTCCATCCGTATCCATTCATTGTGACCTGCCCCTCGAACATCCGGTAGGCGGCTCGGGGCGTCTCACCTGGCCTGCTCGGAGCAGTCAGCGCCTGCATCGAGGACCATGCCTTGTCCAGGTACAACATGTCAGTCTTAGGCACAGACTGCACGAAGTTCGTGTCCGCCAGCTGTGCACCGTGAGGCATGCCCCAGGCGTCTGCCAGCGGGTCATCGCTGATGACACTCAGCGGATCGGCCAGCGCGAGTGCGGTCATGTCTGCGTCGAATGCGTATGCGTAGTATCTGATTCCCATGTGTCGATCCTGCCGAGTGCGCAACATCTCCAACGGCCGAAACCCAGAACCTGTGGATAACCCCTCAGGATCCGGAGGAGTGGATTGTCAACGAGACGCGGCGTCGCCCTTCATTGCCTATTGCGACATAGGCACCTCGGACGCTGACCTCAGAGCGGCATCGCTCTAGGCCCGGCGTCTAGCTCAGCCAGTACCGGCAGCGCGATCGCCACAGACAGCTCCATGATCACGCCCTGCACGAGCAGCAGCCAAGCCGCGAGACGGAAACGTCAATCCATCATGCAACCTTCAGCGGAGTGATCGCGGCAACCTTGTCCCGTAGAGCTCGGCGCTCAAGCCGCAGCTCGTAGTTCGACTGCAGGTTCATCCAGAACTCCTCCGACGTCCCGAAGTACCGGGCCAGACGGATCGCGGTGTCGGCCGTGATTCCCCGTTTGCCGTGCACGATCTCGTTGATCCTGCGTGGCGGCACGCCGATCGAGACAGCGAGCTTATTCTGCGTGATCCCGAATCCCTCGATGAAGTCCTCCATCAGGATCTCCCCCGGATGGATCGGGTCAATTAGGTCCCTCTCAGTGGTAGTCGACGAGTTCGACATCTTCCGCACCTCCCTCTCTCCATGCGAAGCAGATACGCCACTGGGCGTTCACGCGGATACTGTGCTGCGCGCGCCGATTCCCGGCCAAGCGTTCCAGGCGGTTGCCGGGAGGGATTCGGAGATCCTCCACGTCTTTGGCCGCGTGGATGAGCTCGAGTTTCCTCAGGGTCGCTCGCTGCACGGCCCGGTCGACACCCTTGACGTACTGCTGATGCCAGATCCGCTCGGTGTCTTTGCTCCCGAACGATCTGATCACCGGAACAGTGTATAACGCGATGCGTCAATAACGCTAGACGTTAAAGAGGAGCTCCACCACGTTCCGTCAGTTGACAACCTCACGATGAGTAACTCTGCGCCTGGGCACCTAGCCGATCTGCGCCTGAATCTCCCGGATCGTCGCGCCCAGGATGCCACGTGACAGAAGCCCGACCCCGAGCGGACCGGAGGAGTCAACGCCCAGCTGCGGAAGCAGCCGCAGCGCTGATCGCTCACGTTCGCTCAGCTGCGCCACCTGCCACCGAATCTCTTCCTGAACCGCTTCCTGCTGATCCGGGTGAGCCAGCGCAACCGCCTTCGTCGCGTACGCGGCCGCGCCTAGTGCATGGGCACCCATGTGAGCGACTGCCGCGGCTTGAGCAACTGCCCTGGCTGCTGCAGTACCGGCCGGAGTGGTCGCCGCATTCGCTGCCTTCACCGCAACGAGGCGCTTGCTGATCTCGTCAGCGGCGCTGCTCTCTCCGGCGCTGTACGCACGCGTGCGAGCAACCGCATCCCGGATCTCTTCCGCCGCCGCCTCATCAGCGTCGAATAGCGGGAGCACACGCTCAGCACAGGCCAGCGCCCAACGCGCGATGGCACGTCGGTCTGAATCGCTGAGGGTCTGAATCGATGCCACGAACAAATCCTGGCACAGCAGAGCGGATCTGAGCCCCGCACTTTCCAGAGGTTGAACCGGAACTCGATTACACGTTGAAGCGGAACTCCACCACGTCGCCATCCTGCATGACGTATTCCTTGCCCTCCATGCGGGCCTTGCCCTTGGCACGAGCCTCGGCAACCGAACCGGTCTCGATCAGGTCATCGAACGAGATGATCTCGGCCTTGATGAAGCCCTTCTGGAAGTCGGTGTGAATGACACCGGCAGCCTGGGGCGCCGTGGCACCCTTCGGGATCGTCCAGGCGCGAGTCTCTTTCGGACCAGCAGTCAGGTAGGTCTGCAGACCCAGGGTGTCGAAGCCGATGCGCGCGAGCTGGTCGAGCCCGCTCTCGGACTGGCCGGTGGAGGCGAGCATTTCGGCGGCATCCTCGTCATCGAGTTCGGCGAGCTCCGACTCGAGCTTGGCGTCGAGGAAGACAGCGTGGGCCGGTGCAACGAGGTCGGCGAGCGTCTTCAGCTTGTCGGGGCTCTGCAGCACGGCCTCGTCGACGTTGAAGACGTAGATGAAGGGCTTGGCAGTGAGCAGACCGAGCTCCTTGATGGGCTCCAGGTCGATGTTTGAGGCCGACAGCGGCTTGCCGGCGTCGAGGAACTCCTGTGCCTTCTTGGCCGTCTCGACCACGATGGGGTCGGCCTTCTTGCCCTTGACCTCTTTCTCGAAGCGCGCGATCGCCTTCTCGAGGGTCTGCATGTCGGCGAGGATCAGCTCGGTGTTGATCGTTTCCATGTCGCCGGCCGGGTTGACTGCACCGTCGACGTGAACGACGTCTTCGTCTTCGAATCCGCGGATGACCTGAGCGATCGCATCCGCTTCACGGATGTTCGCCAAGAATTTGTTGCCCAGGCCTTCGCCCTCGCTCGCACCCCGCACGATGCCGGCGATGTCGACGAACGACACCGGAGCCGGGAGCAGACGCTCACTGCCGAAGACCTCGGCGAGTGCCGCGAGACGCTTGTCCGGCAGGTTGACCACACCGACGTTCGGCTCGATCGTGGCGAACGGGTAGTTCGCTGCGAGCACGTTGTTCTTGGTGAGTGCGTTGAACAGGGTGGACTTGCCGACATTGGGCAGACCGACGATTGCAATAGTGAGAGCCACGAGGGTCAATCGTACCGGCTTCATCGATGTGCGGGGGCTGCATGTGGGCTGAGCGGACGCCACCGGCCACGCTTTCAGCTCTCTGCAGCAGATTCGGGCGACGTCTTCAGCCACGCGTGAGAGCATTAAGGCGTGCCTTTGAACTTCACTGCCATCGATTTTGAGACCGCCAACTCGTCGAGCGCTTCTGCCTGCTCGGTCGGTTTGGTCAAGGTGCGCGACGGCCGGGTGGTCGACAAGGTGGGCTGGTTGATTCAGCCACCCTCCGGACACGACGCATTCCTGGAATGGAATACGAAGATTCACGGCATCCGAGCCGAGGATGTCATCGGTGCGTCAACCTGGGCCCAGCAACTCCCCGATTTGGTCGCGTTCGCCGACGGCGACCACCTGGTCGCCCACAACGCCGGCTTCGATCTCGGCGTGATCAAGACATCCACCACGGTCTCGGGGCTCGTCGTGCCCGACTTCCAGTACGTCTGCAGCCTGCAGGTCTCCCGCGCCACCTACCACCTCGACTCCTACCGCCTGCCGGTCGTGGCGATGGCCGCCGGCTTCGAGGACTTCTCGCACCACGACGCCTTGGCCGACGCCGAAGCGTGCGCCGCGATCATGATCCACTCGGCAGCTCGGCATGAGGTCGACTCGATCGAGCAGCTCGCGCATGTCACCCGCGTCAAGGTGGGCGTGATCGGCCCGGTCGCGACAAAGGAACACGCGTCGACGCACGGCCCGATGGCGCTGAGCTAACCAGCCGTCGCGTTGCCATCGCGGTGGTTTGCCGAGCTGTGTCGGTGGCCACTGCGAGGATTGAAACATGGAACCCGTGCTCATGCTCATCCTCGGTCTGCTTCTCGGCGCACTCGTCGGCGCTCTGCTGACTGTCGTCGTGCTGCAGCGCCGCACCTCTGCGCGCTCATTCGGGGACGACCCGGCCGTGGTCGAGTCGCGCCACCAACTGGCACTGGCCGACGTGCGCTCCCGCGAGGCCGCTGCCGCGTCACTGTTGCGCGAAGAGTTGGCGTCGGTGCAGGCGACGACCGACGCGCTGCGTGCGCAGGTTCTGGATGCCCAGCGTCAGTACCGCGAATTGGCCGAGCGCCATCGCGCCGACCAGGAAGAGCACACCGAACGGGAGCGCCAGGAGAGCCGCGTGTTGCAGGCGCTCGCCCCGGTGCGCGAAAGTCTGCACGATATGCAGAAGAAGGTCGCCGAGCTGGAGACCCAACGAACTTTGCAGCATGGCGAGCTGAGCCAGCAACTGCGTTCGGCCACCGAGTCGGAAGAGCGTCTGCGCAGCACCGCCGAATCCCTGGCGTCGGCCCTGCGCGCAAACAATACCCGCGGGGTGTGGGGTGAAACCCAGCTGCGCAGCGTCGTCGAAGCGGCAGGCCTGATCGAACGCGTCGACTTCGACCTGCAATCGAGCATCACCTCTGACGCCGGCGCCGGTCGCCCCGACATGGTCGTGCACCTGCCGGGCGGCAAGAACATTGCCGTCGACGCGAAGGTTCCGTTCACCGCGTACCTGGAGGCGAGCCAGATTCCCGCCTCGGCGACCGGCGCCCTGGGCGCACAGCGCACCGAGCTGATGAAGGCGCATGTGAAGGCGGTGCGTGACCACATCACCACGCTGGGCAGCAAGGCCTACTGGCAGGGCCTGGATGCCTCGCCCGAGCTGGTCATCGCCTTCATTCCCAGCGAATCGCTCGTCTCCTCGGCTCTCGAGGCCGACCCGTCGATCATGGAGTTCGCGTTCAGCAAGCGAGTGGCCCTCTCCTCCCCCGTCACCCTCTGGTCGGTTCTGAAGACCGTCGCGTTCAGTTGGCAGCAAGACGTGCTCACGCACGATGCCCAAGTTCTGTTCGACCTCAGCAAGGAGTTGTACTCGCGGCTCGGCACCACCGCCACGCACATCGAGAAGCTCGGCCGGTCGATCGAGCGCACGGTCAAGGACTACAACGGTTTCGTCGGCTCCATGGAACGCCAGGTACTCCCGACCGCCCGCAAGCTCAACGCTCTCGACGAATCGAAGGTGTTGGCGCCGCTGGTGGGCATCGAAGATGCCCCGCGCGAGCTGGTGGCCTACGAATTCGTGGCCGAGCTAGAGGCTGCTGAGCGCGAGGTTGCGCAGCTGGATGCGGCGGAGCGCGACCTGCGCGACGGCCTGCGCGGAGACGAGCGAAGTGACGAGCGCAGTCACGAGGATGCGTTGCGGATCGCCGAGTCCGAGACGGTCTAGCCGCCGAACCGTGGCGAATCACCACTTGTGGGCTTACGAAATGGTCAATTGACACGGTTCGGCGAAGGGTTGAGCGAGCGAATCGGGCCACGTCCACCTACGTCGGCGCACATCGACGCACGTCGACAGACGCACGTCGAGTCGCGCCAGCTCCGGTTAGCGCACACCCACGAGTTCGGATGCCACCCGACGACCAGGGATCGCCTCCAACAACTCCTGCGTGTACTGCTCGGCCGGGTTCGACAGAATCTGGTCGGCAGTGCCCAACTCGATCAGCTTGCCGAACCGCATGACGGCGATCTGGTCCGACACCTGCCGGATGACGCCGAGGTCGTGTGAGATGAAGAGGTAGCTCAGTCCGAACTCAACCTGAAGATCGACGAGAAGCTGCAGAATCTGCTCCTGCACCGACACATCGAGTGCCGACACCGGCTCGTCGAGCACCAACAACTCCGGCCCGAGGGCGAGGGCGCGCGCGATCGCGATGCGCTGACGCTGACCGCCCGAGAGCTGCGTCGGCTTGCGCTCGGCAACGGCCGGGTCGAGGCGCACGGCATTCAGCAGCGCCCGCACCGTCTCGGAGCGCTCGGCCCGCGAGCCGATTCCGAACGCGCGCAGCGGCTCGGCAATGATGCGCTCAACCGACATGGTCGGGTCGAGCGAGCCGAACGGGTTCTGATAGACGACCTGCACACGACGACGCAGCTGGCGCAGCTCCTCGCCGCGCAGACCGGTAATGTCGACGCCGTCGAACTGGATGCGACCGGAGTCCGGGGCGATGATCCGCGCGGCGATCCGTGCCGTGGTGGTCTTGCCGGAACCCGACTCCCCCACGATCGAGAATGTGCTGCCACGCGGCACCGCGAACGAGACGGAATCGACCGCAGTGAGCGTTGACGCCACGCCGCCCGACGGACGCAGCGTGTAGGTCTTGGTCAGCTGGTCGACGAGCAGGATGTTGTCGGCCGGGAAAGAGGTCGGCGACCCCGATCCTGCCGGCACCGATGACACAACCGGGACCGACTCCGCTGACGACCGGAACCCGAGGGTCAGCCCGGAACGGGCGGCGGCAGCCTCGACATCGTCCGCATCGACGATGCTCGGCACCAAGCGCTTGCTCGACAGGCCGGGTGCGGCGGCGACAAGTTCCTGCGTGTAGGGGTGGCTGGGCGAACCGAGCACGGCGGCGGGGGTGCCCTGCTCGACGATGCGACCCTGTTGCATCACGATGATGTGATCGGCCCGGTCGGCGGCGACCGCGAGGTCGTGGGTGACCAGGATGACCGAGGTGCCGTGATCGCGGGCCAGGCTCTCGATCCGGTCCAGCACCTGGCGCTGCACGGTCACGTCGAGCGCGCTGGTCGGCTCATCGGCGATGACCAGGCGCGGGGTGCACGCCCAGGCGATGCCGATCAGCACGCGCTGCTTCATGCCTCCCGAAAGCTCATGCGGGTACTGCGCGGCGCGGCTGACGGCATCCGGAATGCCTACCTGGTCGAGGATGCGCACGGCCTCAGCGGCGGCATCCTGCTTGCTCAGCTTGAGGTGCAACCGCAGGGTCTCGGCGATCTGCTCCCCGACCTTGAGCAGGGGGTTCAGCGAGTTGCTCGGATCCTGCGGCACAAAACCGATCTCGGCACCACGGATGCGACGAAGCATCCGCTCGGGCATTGCCTGGAGGTCCTGGCCGTCGAAACTGATCGATCCCGACACGACGCGGCCCCCCTCGGGCAACCGACGGATGAGCGCCTGCGAGAGGGTGCTCTTGCCGGAACCCGACTCTCCGACGATCGCAACGATGGCACCGCGCAGCACCGTGAAGTCGAGGCCGCGCACGGCGTGTGTGACGTCACGGCCGTTGGCGTAGTCGATCTGCAGGTCGCTGACGCGAAGCAGGACATCACTCTGGTGCACGATCATCGTTCTTCTCCGATCAGGCGCGCCAAACGATTGACGGCGAGTACTACGACCAAAATCACGGCACCGGGGATGATGCTGAGCCACCAGGCTGTCGCGACGAAGTCACGGCCCGATGAGACGAGAGCTCCCCATTCCGGGGTCGGCGGCTGGGCGCCGAAGCCAAGGAAGCTCAGGGCAGAGACCGCGAGAATCGCGGTTCCGAGTTCGAGTGCGGCCAGCGCGATGACCGGCTTCGCCGAGTTCGGCAGCACGTGTTCGAGCAGAATCGACGGCCACTTCACGCCGAGCGTGCGAGCCGCTTCGACATATTCCTCGTTGCGGATGCGTACGACCTGCGACCGCATGATGCGCGTGAACGATCCCGCGGCACCGAGCCCGACGCCGAGAGCGACCGACCAGGGGCCGAAGCCGAGACCGGCGACGACGATGAGGGCGAGCAGCACGCCGGGAACGGCGATCAGCACGTCGACGAAACGCATCACGACGAAGTCGAGCTTGCCGCCGACGAATCCGGAGATCAGTCCGACGACTGCGCCGACGACGACACCGACGAGCACGGCGGCTCCGGCCGAGGAGAGCGAGAGGAACGCGCCGTGAACGACCCGGGAGTAGACGTCCCGGCCGAGGTGGTCGGTTCCGAACCAGTAGGTCGCCGACGGAGGCAACAGTTTGTCGGCGGCCACGCCCACGAATGGGTCGTGAGTGGCGAACAGCGACGGAAGGACCATGGCGGCGACGGCAGCCAGGAGAATGAGTCCGGCGACGATCACGCCGGGTTTCTGCAGGTTTCTCATGACTCAATCCCCGCTTCAGTCAGAGCGGTTTCGACGGAAGGGGCGACGGATGCACCAACGGCAGCGACGGGCACGGCAGCAGCAGCAGCAGGCTTCCCCGACTTCGCGCGGCGACCGAACGACCCCCGGGTGCGCGGATCGATGATGCCGTAGGAGATATCGACGATCAGGTTCACCACCGAGTAGACGAGGGCGACGACGATGACGACGCCCTGAATGACCGTGGCGTCCCGGGCCAGCACGGCGTCCACCGTGAGCCGGCCGATGCCATCCCGGGAGAACACCGTCTCGACAACGGCGGTTCCGCCGGCGAGATAGCCGATCAAAAGGCCCAGGATGGTGATCGACGGCAGCAGGGAGTTGCGCAACACGTGCCGCAGGAAGATGCTGCGCGGCGAGACACCCTTGGCGACGGCCGTGAAGACGTAGGGGCTGCGCATCGCCTCCATCACGGCGGAGGAGAACACCTGGAAGAAGATGGCACCGATCGGCAGCGCGAGGGTGATCGCGGGCAAGATCACCGCGGCCGGATTGCGCGTGCCGGAGGCCGGCAACCAGCCGAGGCCGAACGAGAAGACGCTGACGAGCACAAGTCCGCTGAGGAACGCGGGAATTGCCACGCCGAGCGGCGGGATCTGCAGCAGCGTCTGACGCACCCAGCGTGATGGCGTGAGGAACGCCAAGAAGGTGAGCACCACCGAGGTGACAACACCAAAGATCAGGGCGAGCACGGCAACGGATGCCGTATTGGGCAGCGCCCGGGCGATCATCGCGTCGACCGGCTGGCCGGTTGCGATCGAGACGCCGAGGTCTCCGCGCAAGGCGGCGAGGAAGTTACCGAGGTACTGGTCCCAGAGCGTGCCGTCGAGACCGAACTTCTCGCGCATCGCGGCGAGCGTCGCGGGATCGGTGGTCGTCGCATCCCCGCCCTTGACCGAGAGCGCGGCGAGCAGCGGGTCACCGGGAAGCAGGTGGATCAGCAGGAACGTCACTGTGTAGGTCGCCCAAATCACGAAGGCGAATTGGATGAGCTTGGGTGCCACGAAGCGCAGCACCGCCAGAGTTCTCTGCACGGGTGACGTTCCTACTGATTCCACGAACTGATGACCTTGAGGGAGGGCGTGTGACTATTCGGCGACGCGCACGTCGTAGAGCAGCACGCGGGAGGCCGAGTCGAACTCGACGCCTTCGACGCCGGCCCGCGACGCGTGAAGCTGCACGGTCTCGAGGGTCGGGATGAGGTAGGCGTTGTCGACGATGAGCTTCTGCGCCTGGGCGACGAGCTTCGCGCGCGCCTCGGGGTCGGCGGTCTTCACCTGCTCGGTGAGCACGGACTCCAGCTCAGCGTTGTCGACGATGCCCCAGCGTGCCTTGCTGTCCTTCGAGAACAGCACGCGCAGTGCGTCGGGGTCGGTGCGGGCGAGGCCGGCACCGAGGAAGTCGTAGTCTCCGGTGGCGATCGCGCCGAAGAAGTCGCCGGCGGTGACCATGTTCAGCTTGAGGTCGATGCCGATCTTCGCGAGCTGCATCGAGGTGGCCTCGAGCACATCCTGGGCGTAGAAACCGGTGACGGTGACCGAGAGCTTGGTGCCGTTCTTCTCACGGATGCCGTCGGCGCCCATCGTCCAGCCGGCCTTGTCGAGCAGCGCTTCGGCGGCCTTCGGGTTGTACTCCATCGCCTTCTCCTGGCTGGCGAAGCCCGGCGTCGTCGACGTCAGCGCGCTTGTCGGCGGCACACCGCTGGAGGCACCGGTCAGCTCGTTGATCTCGCCACGGTCGGTGCCGAGCAGCATCGCCTGACGCACGGCGTCGTCCGAGACGATCGGGCGCGACGTGTTGGGGATGAGGCTGTTCGGGATTCCCGGGTTGGCCTTCGAGTAGATGTTGAAGTCGCCGGTGGTGAAGCGCGCCTCATCGGCATACGGGAGGTCCTGGATGATGTCGAACTCACCGGAGTCGAGACCGCCGGTGCGCACGCCGTTCTCAACGATGATCGGGAACTCGATGGTGTTCACGAGTGCCTCGCCCGAGTGCTCACGCAGGCTGGACGCCCAGTCGTAGCCGGCGCGCTTCTCGATCACGACGGAGTCGTTGGGCACGTAGGACTTATAGGTGAACGGTCCGGCGCCGATGACCGTCTGGCAGCGCTCTTCCGGCGTCAAGACGGTGGTCGCCTCGGAGACGAGTCCGAGCGTCATCGTCGAGGCACCCTGCAGGAACTGGGCGTTCGGCTGCGTGAAGTTGACGGTGAAGGTGCGGTCGTCGGTCACGTCGACGCTGTCGTAGCCGGCGAGGTACTGCGAAGCGAGCGAAGCGGATGCGCCCATCGCGTAGAGCGCGTCGAAGTTGGCCTTGACGACGTCACTGGTCAGCGCGGTGTCATCGCTGAATGTGACACCCTTCTTCAGCGTGAACGTGTAGGCGGTGAGGTCGGCGTTGGTCTCGAAGGTTTCTGCGAGCCACGGCACGATCTCGTCGGTTTCGGCGTTCTGGTCGACGAGCGAGTCGACGACCTGACGACCGACGTTCAGCGCCGTCGTGACGGTGGTCTGCTGCGGGTCAAGACAGGTCGGGTCTTCCTTGAGGGCGAAGATGACGTTGTCTTGTGCCGATTCAATACCGGCGGCGCAGCCGGCGAGGAGGCTGACTGCTGCCAGTGCACCGATCGGTGCGGCCGCCCATCGCATTGCACGGGTGGTCTTGCTGCTCACTGTGGATCCCTTCAAGGTACTGCTCGCTGTGTGGAGGTGGTGCAGGGGTGAGGCCGCGCATTGCCCCCTGCGCGGCGGGTGGTGCGGGTGGTTAGGAACTCTGGAGCGTGGAGCGCACCGGCAGTGCGCCGGAGATCACGGCGCCGCGGGAGACGACGGCCACGATGTTCTCGGGGCGCAGCGTGTCGAGCTGCTCCCACGGGCGGCCCTTGATCACGACGAAGTCGGCGCCGAACGAGGGGGCGATGGTTCCGACGGTGCTGCCCATCCGGATCGCATCTGCGGCATCGGAGGTGGCGGCGATGAGGGCGCGCTCGGCCGTCCAGCCGAACATCTCCTTCATCAGTCGAACTTCTTCGAGCTGGTCGCCGAACTGCACGAAGACGCCGTTCGCGTCGGTGCCGAGCACGAAACGCACCCCGGCCTCGCCTGCCCGAGTGAAGTTGCGGTTGCGCTCGGCCACAACATCCTGCGCCTTCTCCTGTGCTTCGGCCGAGACATCGACGCGGCCTTCGGCGATCACATCGTTGATCATCAAGGTCGGGGCGACGGGGATGTTGCGCTCAAGCAGGCGAGCGAAGTGCGATTCGACAATGCCTGTGCCGTGTTCGAGCGAGTCGACGCCGTGGTCGAGGGCAATGTCGACGCCGATCTCGGTGTGCGTGTGAGCGGCCACGAGCATCCCCAGGGCGTGTGCCTCGTCGACGGTGGTGCTGATTTCGGCGTTGGTCTGGTTGCGCCAGCCCACCTTGTCACCCATTGAGAGCACGCCGCCGCTGGTGTAGATCTTGACGCCGTCGGCGCCGGCACGGGCCCACTCGCGCACGCGCTTGCGGCACTCGTCGGGGCTGTCGGCAACGGGGTCACGGTGCGGGTAGTGCGGCGGGATGAAGAGATCGCCGTGCCCGGCGGTCATGCCGACCTGACCGTTGACCACGATGCGGGGACCCTGCTGGATTCCTTCGTTGAACACGCGAGCCACGGCCAGCTGACGCTCGTCGCCGGCGAGATCGCGCAGCGTGGTGACTCCGGCGCGGGCGGCACGCTGGGCGTTCGCGGCGATGTGGAAGACCCGCTCTTCGGTGGGTGTGATCAGCGGCCAGCTCGACCAGTCGACCTTGCGCTGCCCGGCGTAGGCGCCGAGGTGCACGTGGGTGTCGACGAGGCCGGGAATGATGCTGTATTCGCTGAACTCGGCAGCGGCATCCGCCGGCTCAACCGAGACGATGTTGTCATCGCTCCAACGCAGGGTGCTCGCACCGAGCGCGCTGTGGCCGTCCCAGATCTGGATGCCCTCAAGCTCATGAGTGGCGGAAGCGGCGTGGGCGGCGCTCATGAGCGCGGTCCGTTGGAGCGCGTGAGTGACGTGTTGGAGAGCATGGAGAGAACCTTCCGCGTTTGCCTGCTGACACAGTGTGGGAACGTGTGACGGCGACGTTGCCGCGAAAAAGGGGTGTGTGACACTGACCAAACGGTCACTCTTTAGTAAAGCTGGCGTGGGATTCAATCTCTACGACAGCGACTACAAAGAATCGGGCGCCGATGACCCCCTGACATTGGTGGATCATCCGAAAGCCAGCTACCAGTGTGCCAAGAACTGCCTGAGAAGAAGCCTTTTGTGGGAACCGCCAGTGTCGCCGCCCCCGGCGGGCACCGAACCTTGGCGGATCCTCCGTGTACGTGCTGAGACCCCTGTGATTAGCTCAAATGGATGCCTCATCAACGGTGATGTGCTGGGCATTCATCCGCACACCCTGTGCCTCACTCATTCAGAGGAACTCGTACCGTTGTCTCAACTTGTCACGCCGCTCCACGCCCACCTGCTCGCCGGGATCACTGATGTTCAGCGCTGAGCTGACCGCCGGTCGCCGGTTCGCTCTCGTGCTGCAGCCGGGCGATGACGTGACCGAGAGCCTGACCCGGTTCTGCCGCGAGAACGGCGTCGAGCAGGGCTACCTTCCGGTGTTCCTCGGTGCGTTCAGCACACTGTCGCTGATCGGCACCTGTGAGCCCGTCGATGACGAGTTCGAGCCGATGCCGAAGTCGGTGCACCTGACCAACGTCGAGGGAATCGGCTCGGGAACCATCGCCTGGGATGGCGACGGAGCGCGCGTCCTGCCGCACCTGCACGTGGCAGTCGGCCTCAAGTCGTACTCAGCCACCGCCTACGCCGGCCATCTCCTGGCCGCGACCGTTCAGTACGTGACGGAGATCGTCGTCGAAGAAGTCGTCTCGCCCCGGTTCAGCCGGGTGCCGGACCCCGCTGCGCGCGGCATCGCGAACCTCCGCTTCACTGCATGATCGACAGCGCCAGATAGAGGTCGACCCGGTCTTTCATGCTCGACAGATCGCGATCGGTCAGCGCTTCGATCCTCCCGATCCGATAGCGCAGGGTATTGACGTGCACGTGCAGTTGGCCGGCAGCCTGCTGCCAGGCTCCCCCGGAATCGAGAAAGACGCGCAAGGTCAGCACGAAGTCTGAGCCGTGGCGCTCGTCGTAGTCGGTGAGCGGCGCGAGCAGGCTTTCGGCGAACGAGCCGCGCACGCGCTCGGGCAGCATGGAGAGCAGCGCCTCATGCGACGGCGGCGTGGATCCGGTTCCCCACGTGATCGGGCCCGTTCCGGTGACCGACAGCATCCGTGCCCGAGCGGTGGTCACAGCCAGAGCGAGCTGGTCGACCGAGCTGATCTGTTCGCTCAGTCCGAGGCGCAGCCGGCGGGAGCCGAGCATCAGACCCTGGGCCGCGCTGTGGCTGCCGGCGAGTTCGATCAACCGCTCCGGCTTCGCATCGTCGCCGCTGATCAGAACCAGTGCCTCGGCGTCACGCTGCGTGCCGAGCACCGTGTTCGTACCGTCGCCGACCAGCGCGGTGACGGCGCCGAGCACGGCGAGCGGCGGATAGTTGTGGTCGTCGATGGTGGCGGCGACAACGATCAGCGGGCGGGCCGGGTCGACGCCCAACAGACGCAGTCGCGCCGACGCCTCCCCCGGAGACACCGCGTCGTCGATGAGCATCGTGACGAGCTCGCCGACCTGTTCGAGTTCGGTCGCCCGGCGGTAGTTCGCGAGTTCCAGTTCGACCCGCACCACGGCGATCAGGGTTCGGATGACGCGTTCCAGGTCGGCGGGCCACTCACGGTGGTCGCCGGAACAGACCAGAAAACCGACCGGATGATCCCCGTCGCCGAGGATCGGCCAGACCGAGGAGGGGCGTCCCTCTTCATCGGGCACGACCGCGGCTGACCGGCCGGCCCCGAGCATCCGGTTCCAGACCGCGGCCCGCCATTCGATGCTGGGATCCGCACCGACGACCGCGGTGAGCGCTCCCCCGGAATCGAGCACCCAGCATCCGACGGCGAACTCCTGATGGAACAAACTCAACGCGCCCTGCGCACCGGGCCCGGAAGCCAGCGTGTCGAGGAGCTTGCGGTCGAAGCCGATGCTGCGGGAGATTTCGGGCCACTCGCCGGTCGCCACCGACGACTCGATGAATTGGGCGATCGACTTGAACGAGACGGTTTTCGAGACGGTGAGAAGCGCCACGCCCCAGCGACGACAGGCAGCCTCGACATAGTCGGGAATCTCGCCGATCACGATGCGGCCGACGACGACCGCTGGAGCGTTCTTTCCGGCCAGCTCCGAGATGAAAACCTCGGCGCTCTCCGGACCTTGTGCCCAGAGCGCGCTGGTGAGCACGAGGTTGTGTGCCGAGAGAAAGTGACCGGGGCTCGGCAGGTCGACGATGTACGCGCCTTCCACCGAGCGTTCGAGCATGTCCGGAGTCGCCCAGACGACGCTCAAGCCCAGGTCTGGGCGCTCCAGCAGATCGGCTACTCGCACCGGCACTCTCTCAATTCAGGTTCTTCGTCTAGCCGTCGTGGATAGCGCGAGTGTGGCTAGTACCACTTCGAGGCGAGGTGCTCGGCCACAACGCGACGCACGGTGCCCGAACGCGAACGCAGCACGATGCTTTCGGTGCGGATCATCGGACCCTTGCGACGCACGCCGTCGACGAGCCCGCCATCGGTGACGCCGGTGGCGACGAAGAACGTGTTGTCGCCGCTGACCATGTCGTCAATCTCCAGGAGCTTGTCGACATCGAGACCGGCGGCTACCGCGTTGGCGCGCTCGGTGTCGTTGCCGGGAGCGAGGCGGCCCTGCATGAATCCGCCGAGTGCCTTCAACGCGCAGGCGGTGGTGATGCCTTCCGGGCTTCCGCCGATGCCGACGCACATGTCGATGCGTGTCTCGTAGCGGGCGGCATTGATGCCACCGGCGACGTCGCCGTCGAGCATCAGCCGGGTTCCGGCGCCGGCGGTGCGAATGGCGTCGATCAAACCTTCGTGACGCGGGCGGTCGAGCACCGCGATGCTCATCTCGCCGACCGGCTTGCCGAGCGCCTTGGCCAGTTCACGGATGTTGTCGCCGATCGACTGGTCGAGGCTGACGACGCCGCGGCCGACCGCGCCGGTGGCGATCTTGTCCATGTAGAACACGCTCGAGGCGTCGAGCATGGTGCCCCGGTCGGAGACGGCGATCACCGAGATGGCGTTCTGGCGACCGGTCGCGGTCAGGCTCGTCCCGTCGATCGGGTCGACGGCGATGTCGCAGGCCGGACCGCGGCCGTTGCCGACGTGCTCGCCGTTGAAGAGCATCGGCGCGTGGTCTTTTTCACCCTCGCCGATGACGATGACGCCGTCGAAGTTGACGGTGCCGAGAAACTTGCGCATGGCGTCGACGGCAGCGCCGTCTGCGGCGTTCTTGTCGCCGCGTCCGATGAACGGCACGGCACGAATTGCCGCGGCTTCGGTGGCGCGAACGAGCTCCATCGCAAGGTTGCGATCAGGGTGCTCGAAGAGGTTGGCGGAATCGGTGCTGGTCACTAAATGGTCCTTCCCGGACGAGTCGTGTGGCAGTGGCGAGGCCCATCATCGGGCCGGCGCTGGAATCCCAGTGCCGCCGGCTTCAGCCTACTCGCGTGTTGCCGGTCGGCCAGGCCCGGCAGGGTCAGCATCGGCTGCACGCTTGTGCACATCTGCCTGCTTGTGCACATCTGACTGTCGCCGGATTCCCCCGCCCGGCGACACGAGCAGCGAAACGGTTTCAGAGCCGGTCGCGAGCTGTCGCACGCCCGGGAGGTCGTCGATCCCCAACTCGCGCATCCCCGTGACATCGGTGACGGCGGTGAGCAAGAAGTAGCCGTCGGCCGCGGCGAGATCGGCGAGCTCCAGAACCTCGACGGTCGAGAGTCCGGCGGCGTGGGTGCGGCCCTGTTCTGCGGGTGTCTGCGGCGACCGACGCGCCTGCATGATTCCGCCGAGCGCCCGCACCGCCACCGCGGTGAGCACCCCCTCCGGCGCCCCGCCGACGCCGAGCAGCAGGTCGATCGAACCCCGGGGGTGGGCGGCGTGCAGGGCGGGGATGACGTCACCATCTCGAAAGCTGACAACCGAGGCGCCCACCGAGCGCACGGCATCCGCGTAGGCCTGGTTGCGTGGCCGGTCCTGAATCGCGACCCGCAGCGAGGTGACCGACCGATCGAGTCGGGCGGCGAGTTCGCGAAGCGTGTCGACGGTCGGCGCGTCGAGGCGAAGGCCGGCAGCAGCCCCACTGGTCACGAACTTGTCGAGGTAGAAAACGGGTCCCGGGTCGAACAGGCTGCCCCGCGGGGCCACCGACATCACCGCGATCGCGCCGGGGCGATTCTCTGCGGCGAGCCGTGTTCCGTCGACCGGGTCGACCGCCACGTCGACGCGGGGTCCGGCCCCGGTTCCCACGCGTTCGCCGGTGTGGAGCAGCGGGGCTTTGTCTTTCTCCCCTTCGCCGACCACGATGACCCCGTCGATCGGCACGCGGGAGAATGCCTGTCGCATCCCGGCCACCGCTGCCCCGTCGACGGCGTTGCGGTCGCCCGCGCCGACGAGCGGCGTGGCGGCGAGCGGCGTGGCGGCGAGCGCCGCCGCCCCGGTCACGCAAAGAATCTGCTGCAGAAGGTCGTCGGTCAGAGTGAGTGGGAGCACGGCTCAATTGTGGCGGAACTGCTCGCCGCGGACTGGCCAGCGGGCACAAGTTCACAAGTGTCAATAGACTTTCACTATCTAGCCTGATCAGGCAGCCCCATCCGCACGTCACGAGGAGAAGCAATGCCCATCGCAACCCCCGACCAGTACGCAGAAATGCTGAACAAGGCCAAAGACAAGGGCTTCGCCTACCCGGCGTTCAACGTCTCCTCTTCGCAGTCGATCAACGCCGTTCTGCAGGGCCTGACCGAGGCCGGCTCCGATGGCATCATTCAGGTCACCACCGGTGGCGCCGACTACTTCGCCGGCCACACCGTCAAGAACCGCGCATCCGGTGCGTTGGCCTTCGCTCGTTTCGTGCACTCGGTGGCCGACAACTACCCCGTCACCGTTGCACTGCACACCGACCACTGCCCCAAGGGCGCCCTCGACGACTTCGTGATGCCGCTCATCGCAGCCTCCGAAGAAGAGGTGAAGGCCGGCCGCAACCCGATCTTCCAGTCGCACATGTGGGATGGCTCCTCGGTTCAGCTCGGCGAGAACCTCGAAATCGCCAGGGACATGATCAAGCGCACGAAGGCGATCAACGCGATCCTCGAAGTTGAGATCGGCGTCGTCGGCGGCGAAGAAGACGGTGTCAGCCACGACATCAACGACAACCTGTACACGACCCTTGACGATGCGATCGCCATGGTCGACACGCTTGGCCTCGGCGAGCAGGGCCGCTACATGGCCGCACTCACCTTCGGCAACGTGCACGGCGTCTACAAGCCCGGCAACGTCAAGCTGCGCCCGGAGCTGCTGAAGGACATCCAGGATGGCCTGCAGGCGAAGTACGGCACCGCCGCCAAGCCGCTCGACCTCGTCTTCCACGGCGGATCCGGCTCGACCGATGCCGAGATCGCCGAGGCCGTCGCCAACGGCGTCGTGAAGATGAACATCGACACCGACACCCAGTACGCCTTCACCCGCGCGATCGCCGACTACATGCTGAAGAACTACGACGGCGTGCTCAAGGTCGACGGCGAGGTCGGAAACAAGAAGCTCTATGACCCGCGCGCCTGGGGCAAGGTCGCCGAGTCGGCCATGGCCGCACGCGTGGTCGAGTCGACCCGCCAGCTCGGCTCCGCCGGGCACTCGAACAGCTAGTACGAAGGATGACGATGGCCGACAACCTGGGTACGCCCCCGGCAGGTTCCGAACCCGCTGAACCTCAACCGACGACACCGCCCGGAGATCAACGGCCACGACCCAAGTACGGCGAACTCGCCCCCGAGGGGTGGACCTGGAGTCCGCCCCCGGGTGCGAACCCGCACAGCCAGATCACGCCCGCCCCTTCCTCCGACGCGACGTCAGCGGCGAACCCGGCGACGAATTCGGGCCGACAGGGGTTCGGGGCTCCTGCCCCGTCGCCGCACCTCGGCGATCTGTCGACGAAGCCGCAGGGCAGCGCTCCCGCCTGGGATCGCCCGATCACCATTGCTCTTCTCGTGGTGGGGCTACTCGGACTTTTCTCCGCCCTCGCCATTCTGAGCTCGGTGCCCGAAGCGGTTCAGATGCTCTACACGCAGGAGAAACTCGGCACCTACACTCCCGCTGCGGGGGTGGCCGGCCTGATCCTGGCGGGAAAGCTCACGCAGGGCGCGATCTGGGTCGTGACCGCAGTGGTCTCAGCCCTGGTGATGCGTCGGCGTCGCCGCGCGTTCTACATCCCGCTGATCGGCGGCGTGTTGTCGGTTGTCGCGATCTTCGTCTTCTTGTCGATCGTCTTGACGACCGACCCGACGTTGCTGAACTTCTACCAAACGCAGTAGCCGTTCGGTGATTGAGCCTGTCGAAATCACGTGACCTGATCTCAGGACCAGGTCGCGGGGTCTCGACAGGCTCGACCAACGGTCGAGCCTGTCCGGCCTCAACGCCTACAGGTCGTTGCAGCCAGGCTCTGACGACACCGTGTTGCGCCCACCGAGCGCACGCTCGTCGGTCGTACCCGAGCGCGTCTTCCGCAGCTCCTTCGGCAGCGAGAAGATCAGGTCTTCTTCGGCCGTCTTGACTTCCTGCACATCGCCGTAGCCGGCATCCGCCAGATCGGCCAACAGTTCTTGCACGAGCTCATCGGGCACTGACGCACCGCTGGTGACGCCGACGGTGTTCACGCCGTCGAGCCATTCCTGCTTGACCTCACTCGAGTAGTCCACCCGGTAGGCGGCCTTCGCGCCGTACTCCAGGGCCACCTCGACCAGGCGCACCGAGTTCGAGGAGTTGGCGGAGCCGACGACGATCACGAGGTCGGCATCCTTGGCCACCTTCTTGATCGCCACCTGGCGGTTCTGGGTGGCGTAGCAGATGTCGTCGCTGGGCGGATCTTGCAGGTTCGGGAAGCGGGCACGCAGGCGGCGCACCGTCTCCATCGTCTCGTCAACGCTCAACGTGGTCTGTGACAGCCAGACGACCCGGTTCGGGTCGCGCACCTCAATGGTGTCGGCTTCATCTGGGCTACCGACGATGGTGGTGTGCTCGGGAGCCTCACCGGCAGTGCCTTCGACTTCTTCATGGCCTTCGTGGCCGATCAACAAGATTTCGTAGTCGTCACGGGCAAAGCGCACGGCTTCGCGGTGCACCTTGGTGACGAGCGGGCAGGTGGCGTCGATGGCCTGCAGGCCGCGCTCAGCGGCCGCGTTGACGACGGCCGGCGAGACGCCGTGCGCACTGAAGACGAGGTGCGAGCCGGTCGGAACCTCGTCGACCTCCTCGACGAAGATGGCGCCCTTGGCCTCAAGTTCAGTGACCACGTGGATGTTGTGCACGATCTGCTTGCGCACGTACACCGGTGCACCGTAGTGCTCCAACGCCTTCTCGACCGCAATCACGGCGCGGTCGACACCGGCGCAGTAGCCGCGGGGCGCGGCGAGCAGCACCTTCTTCGGCCCATTGACGGGGGTATCCTTGAGCCTGTTGCGCAGGCTCGGGATTCGAGGCATGCCGAGGCCGATCACGGGCGAATTCGTACGAGTGGTCACCCCCTCAGTCTACGGCGCAGCCACCTGAGAGTCCCCCAGAAGGAGACCGTGATGAGCGACGCCGTCGCGACCGATGCCCCATCCACCGTCGACACGCCGTGGCCGGTCGGCCTGCTGTCGTCGAAGATACGCGGTTACATCGAGCGACTCGGCACGGCCTGGGTCGAGGGCGAGGTCACGCAGTGGGGCGTCAGCGGCGGCAACGTCTACGGCAAACTCAAAGACCTGAACGAAGACGCAACGGTCAGTTTCACCGTCTGGTCCTCCGTCAAGTCTCGCCTCACCTCCGATTTCAAGCAGGGCGACCGCGTGATCGCACTGGTCAAGCCCAACTACTGGGTCAAGGGCGGCACCCTCACCATGCAGGTGTTCGAACTGCGCCACGTCGGTCTCGGCGACCTGCTCGAACGCCTCGAGCGACTGCGCAAGCAACTCGCCTCCGAAGGACTCTTCGACGCGAGCCGCAAGAAACAGCTGCCATTCCTCCCCCACTGCATCGGCTTGGTCACCGGCAAAGACTCGGATGCCGAGAAAGACGTCATCCGCAATGCCCAGTTGCGCTGGCCGGCGGTGAGCTTTCGCGTGGCTCATGCCGCGGTGCAGGGTGAGCGTGCCGTCGGCGAGGTGACCGCCGCCATCCAGCGCCTCGACGCCGATCCAGAGGTCGACGTGATCATCGTCGCCCGCGGTGGCGGCGACTTTCAGAATCTTCTCGCGTTCAGCGACGAGTCGCTCGTGCGCGCCGCAGCCGCCTGCGTCACGCCCCTGGTCAGCGCGATCGGCCACGAAGCCGACCGGCCGCTGCTCGACGACGTCGCCGACCTGCGTGCGTCGACACCGACGGATGCCGCCAAGCGCGTCGTTCCCGACGTGTCCGACGAGCTCAACCGGGTGCAGCAGGCCCGGGCGCGTCTGAGCACCCGGCTCACCGGCATCCTCTCGCATGAGGTGGACCGCATCGGCCAGCTGCGCACCCGCCCGGTGCTCAGCGGTGCCGACTGGATCATCGATTCCCGCTCCGAAGACCTCACCCGGTATGTCGCGCGCGGCGTAGAGCTCACCGGCCGGATGCTCGAACGCTCAGGCTCGCAACTCGCCGAACTGCGCAGCCAGCTGCGCGCGCTGTCACCCCAGGGCACGCTCGACCGCGGCTACGCCATCGCTCAGCTGCCGGGCGGCGCCGTGCTCCGATCGGCGGCCGACGCCCCCGAGGGAACAGCGCTGGTGCTCACGGTGGCCGAGGGCCGCCTCACGGCGACGAGCAACGGGGCCGCGGCACCGATCGTCGGCGCCGTTGCCGCAACCGGCCCGACCACAGCTTCCTCGAATTAGCGAAATAGAATGGACACCATGACGACGCCCGCAGACGACCTCTCCGCCCTCAGCTACGAGCAGGCGCGTGACGAACTCGTCAGGGTTGTGAACGAACTCGAGCAGGGTTCGTCGACCCTCGAGGATTCACTGGCGCTCTGGGAGCGCGGCGAAGCTCTGGCGCGCCGTTGTGAGGAATGGTTGATCGGCGCCAAGGCCCGACTCGATGCCGCGCGCGCCGGGCACACGGCCGGCGCAGCCCCAGCAGGCGATGCCGAATGAGCCGCGCCGCAAAGCCGCCCCGCGTCGTCGCCGAACTCGGGCGGCCGGAGACGCCGGAGGAAACTGCGTCACGTCTCGCCGAGAACTCGCGCAAGTACCGCGCCCGCAAGACCGTCAACAACCTGGTTCTCTCCCTGCTCGCCACCCTGGCGGCCGTGCTCTTCATCGTGCTGATCGTGCCCCGCAGCGACACCCCGCTTGACCGCAACGTCGATCTGCAGCAGGTCGCCACGCAGGCACAGGTCGGTGTCGACCAGACGCTGCTCAACCCCGAGCTGCCCGCCGGCTGGCGTGCCAACGCCGCAACCTGGCGTTCCGGCGGCAGCGACAAGATCGCCTCCTGGTACTTCGGCCTGCTCACCCCGTCCGACCAGTTCATCGGCGTGACCCAGGCCCTCGACGCGAACCCCACCTGGTTGGCCGCCGAGCTGAAGAATCAGGCGGCCAGCGACACGGTCACCATCGACGGGGTCACCTGGGATGTCTACCGCAATACGGCTCCCGCCGACGATCGCGGCAATTTCGACTATGCCCTCGCGACAGAGGCCGGAACCAGCACCTATGTGCTGGTCGGCACGGCATCCGAAGCAGAATTCGCTGAGCTCGCGACCGTGCTCGACCCGCAGATCCAAACGAACGGAAACTGATGCCCGACACCCGACCGAGCCCGGCCAAGGCATGGCAGGAGATGGTGCGCGGCAACGAGCGTTTCGTCAACGGCGACCCGCAGCATCCCCGGCAAGACGTCGACCGGCGAGCCGAACTTGCCGGCGCACAGACGCCGCATGCCGCGCTGTTCGGCTGCAGTGACTCGCGTCTGGCCGCAGAGATCATCTTCGACAAGGGGCTCGGCGACCTGTTCGTCATCCGCAACGCCGGCCAGGTCATCTCCTCCTCGGTGCTCGGATCTCTGGAGTACGCCGTCGGCGTGTTGAACGTTCCGCTCATCGTCGTACTGGGGCACGACACCTGCGGCGCGGTCGCCGCCGCGATCGAATCCCAGGCCGACGACGCGCCGCTGCTGCCGCCGCACATCAATCGGATGATCCAGAAGATCGTTCCCGCCGTGCGCCGGGTCAGCCCCCACACGGATGCCGCCCCTTTCGATCCGCAGGCCGTCGACGCGTCGGCAGTCGGCCGGGAGCACCTGCGCGACACGGTCACCGAGATGCTGGAACGCTCAGAGATGATCAGCGACGCGGTGGCAGCCGGTACCCTGGCTATCGTCGGCGCGAACTACAAGCTGCTTGAAGGGCGCGCCGAGCCCGACATCGTTGTCGGGTCTGTCTAGTTCGCACTCGTCAGCATTCGTCGGCTCCGATCGACGCCCTCTCGACTCTGCGCGAACCGCGCACGCAACACACCGAACGGCACGCGCACGACAGCACTACTCACGACTACACACCGCATAACAACACGACGCACAACATGACACAAAACAGAATTGAAAGGGATCACACCGTGGTGGAGAACTCCGCAGACGCCGGCTTCCGGATCGAACACGACACGATGGGCGAGGTTCGCGTGCCCATCGACGCGCTGTACAGCGCGCAGACCCAGCGGGCCGTCGAGAACTTTCCGATCTCCGGCAGCGTGCTCGAGTCGGCTCAGATCGCCGCCCTCGCCCGCATCAAGAAGTCGGCAGCCCTCGCCAACGCGCGCCTCGGTGTGCTCGACGGCGCCATCGCCAACGCGATCTCCGCCGCTGCCGACGAGGTCATCTCCGGCCGTTACGACTCCCAGTTCCCGATCGACGTCTACCAGACCGGCAGCGGAACCAGCTCGAACATGAACATGAACGAGGTTCTCGCGAACCTCGCCACCCAGAGCCTGGGCTCGCCGGTTCACCCGAACGACCACGTCAACGCCTCGCAGTCGTCGAACGACGTCTTCCCGACATCCGTTCACATCGCCGTCACCAGCGCGCTCATCGACGACCTCATCCCGGCCCTCGACCACCTCGCCGTCTCGCTCGAGACCAAGGCGCTGCTCTGGGCCGAGGTCGTCAAGGCCGGCCGCACCCACCTGATGGATGCGACGCCTGTCACGCTCGGCCAGGAATTCGGAGGCTACGCCCGCCAGATCCGCCTCGGCATCGAGCGCGTGCAGTCCGCACTCCCCCGCGTCGCCGAGGTTCCGCTCGGCGGCACCGCGGTCGGCACCGGCATCAACACCCCGGCCGGCTTCCCGCAGCTCGTCATTGAACTGCTCGTCACCGAGACCGAGCTGCCGATCACCGAAGCCAAGGACCACTTCGAGGCCCAGGCGAACCGCGACGGCCTCGTCGACGCGTCGGGCGCCCTGCGCACCATCGCGGTCAGCCTCACCAAGATCTGCAACGACCTGCGCTGGATGGGTTCCGGCCCGAACACCGGTCTTGGCGAGCTGTCGATCCCCGACCTGCAGCCGGGCTCCTCGATCATGCCCGGCAAGGTCAACCCGGTCATCCCGGAAGCCGTGCTCATGGTCTGCTCGCGCGTCATCGGCAACGACGCCACCATCGCCTGGTCCGGTGCCTCCGGCTCGTTCGAACTCAACGTCGCCATCCCGGTGATGGGCACCGCGCTGCTCGAGTCGATCCGTCTGCTCAGCAACGCCTCGCGCGTGCTCGCCGACAAGACCGTCGACGGTCTCGAGGCCAATGTCGAGCGTGCCCGCGCCCTCGCCGAGTCGTCGCCGTCGATCGTCACCCCGCTCAACCGGGTCATCGGTTACGAAGCGGCCGCCAAGGTTGCCAAGCACTCGGTCAAGCAGAGCATGACCGTGCGCGAGGCCGTCATCGACCTCGGTTTCGTTGAGCGCGGCGAGGTCACCCTCGAGCAGCTCGACGTCGCACTCGACGTGCTGAGCATGACGCGTCCGCCGCAGGCCAAGTAGCTCCAACTCAGTTCCACACCAACGCCGCGTGCGACCGTTCAGGTCGTACGCGGCGTTGTCGTCTGCGGGCCGGCTCGGCTAGGCCAGTTCGTTGCCCTCCAGCATCTCGGTGACGAGCGCGGCGATCGCACTCCGCTCCGAGCGGGTGAGCGTCATGTGGGCGAAGAGCGGATGCCCCTTCAACGTTTCGATCACCGACGCGACCCCGTCGAAGCGGCCGACCCGCAGGTTGTCCCGCTGCGCGACATCGTGGGTGAGCACCACGCGCGAGTTCTGCCCGATGCGACTGAGCACGGTGAGCAACACATTGCGTTCGAGGGACTGTGCCTCGTCGACGATCACGAAGGCGTCGTGCAGGGAACGGCCGCGGATGTGGGTCAGCGGCAGCACCTCCAGGAGACCGCGCTCCACCACCTCCTCGAGCACGTTCTCCGAGACGACGGAGCCGAGCGTGTCGAACACCGCCTGCCCCCACGGGTTCATCTTCTCGCCCTGATCGCCGGGCAGGTAGCCGAGCTCCTGGCCGCCGACCGCGTAGAGCGGGCGGAACACCATGATCTTGCGGTGCTGCTGACGCTCCAGCACGGCTTCCAGGCCCGCGCAGAGGGCGAGCGCAGACTTCCCCGTCCCGGCTCGACCTCCCAGCGACAGAATGCCGATCTCCGGGTCGAGCAACAGATCGATCGCCAGCCGCTGCTCGGCGGATCGGCCGCGGAGGCCGAAGACCTCCCGGTCGCCGCGCACCAGCTTGATCTCGCCGCGACTGACGACCCGGCCGAGAGCCGAACCGCGCTCCGAATGGATCACCAGCCCGGTGTTGATCGGCATGTCCTGCACGAGTCGGGTCTGCAGTTTCTCGGCGTCGAAGAGTTCGTTGATCTGCGTGCCGTTCAGGGTGATCTCGTCGAGGCCGGTCCAGCCGGAGTCCACGGCGAGTTCGTGCCGGTACTCGTCGGCGGAGAGACCGATCGACGACGCCTTCACCCGCAGCGGGAGATCTTTCGAGACGACGGTGACATCCAGCCCGTCGGCCGCCAGATTCATCGCCACCGCGAGGATGCGCGAATCGTTGTCGCCGAGCTGCAGACCGGAGGGCAGCACGCCCATGTTCGAGTGGTTCAGTTCCACTCGCAACGTGCCGCCGTCGCCGACCGGGATCGGAAAATCGAGGCGTTCATGTTTCACCCGCAGCTCGTCGAGCAGACGCAGTGCCTGCCGGGCGAAGTAGCCGAGCTCTGGATCGTTGCGTTTGGCCTCAAGCTCCGCGATCACGACGACGGGCAGTACGACTGCATGTTCGGCAAAGCAGAAAATCGCCTTCGGATCAGACAACAGCACCGAGGTGTCGAGCACATAGGTGCGCTCGCCCTGCCGCATCCGCCGACCGCGGTGTTGGCCGGCATCCGAGCTGGTGTTGGAGTTGGCGTCTGGCGTTTCGTCAGCACTCTCGACAGAGCTCGTCTGGTTCGAGAACTGATAGCCGGTTCGGTTCGGATTCACAACCACTCCCACCCCGCACCCGCAGGCGCGGATTTGGCTGGCGAGCTGACCACTTCTGGCTATTCAGGCCGATGAATGTGGCCGTCTCGATCAGGCGGTGTACCTGATGAGCATGACGCTACGACTCGTCTCCGTGAATCTGTTGAACGACACGCCAGCGTTTACCGGAGCGACATCTAGAAGGTGGCAGCGCTTGAATACGAGGTGAAGGCTCCGCGCACCATGTCCAGCGTCTCGGGTGCGAGTGCTGCATGCACACTCAAACGCACCGTTCCCTGACGTGTCGTCGAACTCACGCCGTGGTTGTGCAGTGATGCGCTGAGCAGGGTGAGCTGCTCGACCGGAGGCTCCAGCACGAGAATTCCGGCC
The DNA here is from genome assembly GCF_056395445.1 of Leifsonia sp. 10L418. Lineage (NCBI taxonomy): Bacteria > Bacillati > Actinomycetota > Actinomycetes > Micrococcales > Microbacteriaceae > Leifsonia > Leifsonia sp. 10L418. The sequence goes on from NZ_JBFTJN010000001.1 coordinate 481,541, forward strand.
CGCTCCCTGACATCGCGCGAGGATGCGACCGGCACGGTGAACTCGTCGGCCAGGTTGATCAGCGCGGTCACGTTGTCGGCCACCGCCGCTTCGATCGTCGCGACCCCCACCTCGTCGATCTCTTCGAGCGCGGCGGAGAAGCGGGCGAGAGCGATCGCATCGGGGTTGCTCACCTGAAAAGCCTTCGCCCCGCTGCTCGGCGCGATGACCTCGTCCCAGACCTCATCGTCGTCGACGCCGGCAACGCCGGAGAAGACCGGAGTCAGTTGTTCCCTGGCCCGGTCGCTGAGCGCCAGGAACCCGGTTCCCCAACCGGCACGCGCCCATTTCTGGCCGCCGGAGGCCACGACATCCGCCAGCTCGAACGGTGCGTCGACGACGCCGAAGCCCTGGATCGCGTCGACGATGAGTAGGCGATCGCCGATCACCTGACGGATGCCTTCGAGGTCGGCGACATACCCGGTGCGGGCGTCGACCAGGCAGATTGCCACGGCGGCGGTCGTGGGGGCGAGCTGCTTCTTGATTTGACCGGGGGTGACCCGGCCGTGATCGGTCTCAAGCCAGGTCGGTTTCACGACGTGCAGCGCCTCGGCGGCGCGCACCGCGGCGAACGGACCGCTCGGGAAGTCGCCGGGTGAGATCAGCAGCCCGCCGGTGAGCCCGAACATCGTGTGCATCAGACCGGTCGACGTGTTCGGCTGGAACACGATCTGGTCGCTGCGGAATCCGGTGGTCAGCGCGACGGCCTGCTGAAACCGATCGGTTTGGTTCAGAAGCGGGGCCAGACTGCCGTAGCGCGCACGGGAGAGCAGCTCGGTTTGCGCGGTGGATTCAGCGACGACGCTTGCTGAGAGCGGTCCGACCCGGGCGAAGTCGAGATAGCCGGGTTCTTCGAGAAATCCTTCGGCAAACTGCTCAATGGCGCTCATCTGGCCCTTTCTTTATCCGCCGAAACGGCGTTGTCGTTTGGCGAAGTCGCGCAGGGCACGCAGAAAGTCAACCTGACGCAGGTCCGGCCCGAGCGCCTCAACGAAGTAGAACTCGCTGTGGGCGCTCTGCCAGAGCATGAAGTCGCTCAGTCGCTGCTCCCCCGAGGTGCGGATGACCAGGTCAGGGTCGGGCTGGCCCCCGGTGTACAGGTGCTGCCCGATCAGCTCGGGCGTGAGGGTCTCGGCGAGGTCTTCGAGTGTTCCACCGTGCGCGTGATGCGTGGCAACGATGCTGCGCATGGCGTCGGTGATCTCGGTACGCCCGCCGTAGCCGACGGCGAGGTTGATGTGCAGGCCTTTTTTACCGGCGGTGCGCGCTTCAGCCGCGTCGAGCGCGGCCACAAGCGGTTCGGGAAGCCCGGTCTTCGAGCCCACCTGCTGCACCGCCCAGTCGCGGTAGTGCGAGAGTTCTTCGGCTAGATCGGCGATGATCTCGAAGAGGGCGTTGAGCTCGTCGCTCTGCCGATTGGTGAGGTTGTCGGAGGAAAGCAGGTAGAGGGTGACCACCGAGATGCCGAGGTCGTCACACCATTCGAGAAACTCGCGCATCTTCGCGGCGCCGGCCCGATGGCCGTGGGCGGCCGAGTCGTAGCCGAGTTGTTTGGCCCACCGGCGGTTTCCGTCGATGATCATCGCGACGTGGCGTGGCACGACATCCGGCGTCAGTCCGCGGCGCAGTCGACGCTGGTATACCTGGTAAAGGATGCCGCGCCCCGAAGGAACCTGCCGTTTCTGCACATATTTACGGTAGTCCACTCTGGCTTTGAATCCGATCAGTGAAGCGGTGCGCCGGGCGTAGGGTTGGTTCATGGCCGCATCGGACACTCCCCCGCTTTTGCCTCTGCTCGAGACTGAGACGCCGCGCGCCGAAGACCAGAAGCCCACCTGGCGCGGCTGGATTCACGCCGGAACCTTCCCGCTCACGATCATCCTCGGAGCCATCCTGTTGGTCATGGCCGACGGGCCCGCGGCGAAATGGAGTTCGGCCGTCTTCGTGGCCAGTTCCATGCTGTTGTTCGGCATCTCGGCGCTCTACCACCGCTTCAACTGGCAGCCGCGCACGAAGATGATGCTCAAGCGTTTCGACCACGCCAACATCTTTCTGCTGATCGCCGGCTCCTACACGCCGATCACCGTCTTGGCGCTCCCGCCGAACCAGGCCGTGCTGCTGCTCTCCCTCGTCTGGGGTGGCGCCATCCTCGGCATCGCGTTCCGGATGTTCTGGATCGGCGCACCCCGGTGGCTCTACGTGCCGCTCTACCTGGCGCTCGGCTGGGGCGCGATGATGTACATCGTCGACTTCTTCCAGGCGAACGCGGCGATGATGACGCTCATCGTGATCGGCGGGCTCTGCTATTCGGTCGGCGCCGTCGTCTATGCGATGAAGAAGCCCAACCCGGTGCCCGGTGTGTTCGGGTTCCACGAGATCTTCCACGCGCTCACCCTGGTGGCATTCCTCTGCCACTGGACGGCGATCCTGATCATCGCCACGCACCCGCTCTACCCGTAGGGTGCGCGACCGCCGAGGTTACTTCTCCGACGTGCCGTTCTGCTCTGCGTGCTCCGACCCTGCGTGCTCCGACTGTTCGGCCTGCTCCGCAGCCAGACGCTCGCGAATCTGCTCACGGTAGGTCGTGCGACGGATGCGGCGCACGAGGTCGAAGCCGAGGAAGACCGTGGCAACGGCGACGAGGAAGATCGCGAAGAATCCGACGACGCCCGGAGTGACCAGGTCGTCCGGCGGCGGAGTCTGGTCGCCGGCGGCGGCCCACACGGTGAGAGCTGTGCTCAGAACGAGGTTCATGCTGTGTGCTCCACGCCGGCGAAGAGGTCGGATTCAGGCATGACGGTGTCAACTTTCGATTCGATGAGCTGGAAGTCTTCAAACGGCCAGGCCTTCCGAACCAGGTCGTTGGGCCAGAAGAAGAAGCTGCTGTTGGGGGCGACCTGGCTGGCGTGGGAGCGCAGCGCGGCATCGCGCGTCTCGAGGAATTCGCCGACCGGAACGTGCGTCGTCGCCAGAGCCGGGTAGTCCTTCATCCACTCGCGGGCCGCGCCGAGCGGTTCGAGCAGGTCAGAATCGGGCTCGGTCACGCTCAGTTCGAGGTACATCGCGTCGATGCGTTCGAGGTTGAAGATGCGGTCGTAGTAGAGCTTGTCGACCTGCCACGGTTCACCGGCGTCGGGATATTTGTCGGGATCCGCCGCATCGCGAAACGCTGCGATCGACACCTCGTGGGTACGGATGTGATCGGGGTGCGGGTAACCGCCCTTTTCGTCATAGGTGACGAGCACGTGCGGGCGATACTCGCGGATGACGCGCACGAGCGGCTCAGCCGAAATCGCGACGGGAATCGCCGCGAAGGAGTTCGGCGGCACCGATCCATCGTCGTTCATGCCGGAGTCCTGGTAGCCGAGCCAGCGGTGTTCAATGTCGAGGTGACGCTGCGCCTCAGCCATCTCCAGGCGTCGAAGCCCGGCCAGGTCGCGCTGCGCCATGGCGTTGTCAGCCAAAGCCTCGTTGAGGATGCTGCCGCGTTCGCCGCCGGTGCAGCTGACGACGAGCACCTGGTCACCCAAACTGCGGTAGTACGCGTAGGTGGCGGCACCCTTGCTCGACTCGTCATCAGGATGTGCGTGCACTGCCAGTAGTCGACGTGTCACGAAACTCCTCCAGAATGCCAGATAACCTTAGGTGTAAGCCTAATCGTTGAACCTGAAGTGTGGAGTCGCCCCGTGACCGTGAACGCCGGAATCGACGAACGCTATGGGCGAACCCCGACGAGGCGGCTGCGCGACCGCCGCCTGCTCTGGGTGTTCGGCGGCATCTTCGCCGTCGTGCTCGTAGCCTGGGTGGTCTGGGCCGGATTCGATGCCCCGTCCTCGGTGATCGAGGCCAGAGACACCCGTCACGAGATCCTCAACGAAAACAGCGTGAAAGTGACATTCGAGGTCTCGATGCCACCCCAGACCGCAGCGAGCTGCGCGGTCGAAGCCCTGAACGAGGGATTCACCATCGTGGGCTGGAAGGTCATCGATCTTCCGCCATCCGATGCGTACACCCGGTCATTCACCGAGATTGTACGCACGACCGAATTGAGCAACACGGGATTGATTTACCGCTGCTGGCTGACCTAGACTGGCGTATTCGCCCCGGTTCTCGCCGGGGCGTCGACTATATCTGCGGGGCACGGGAGACCGGCTTCGCAATAGAGGAGAGTACCCATGACTACCGACACAACGGTGACCTGGTTGACCCAGGAGGCCTTTGACCGTCTCACGACGGAACTGGGCACCCTCAGCACTACCGGCCGCGAGGAGATCACGAAGAAGATCGAGTCGGCCCGTGAGGAAGGTGACCTCAAGGAGAACAGCGGTTACCACGCTGCAAAAGACGAGCAGGGAAAGATGGAGGCGCGCATCCGCACCCTCACCCAGCTGCTGCGCACCGCCGAGGTCGGCGACGCACCCGAGAGCCACGGTGTCGTGCAGCCCGGAACCGTCATCACTGCGACGATTGCCGGCGATGAGAGCCGCTTCCTGATCGGCAGCCGTGAGATCGCCGGAAACAGCGATCTCGACGTGTACAGCGAGCAGAGCCCGCTGGGAGCCGCGATCATTGGCCTCGTGGTCGGCGCGACGACCAGTTACACCGCTCCGAACGGCAGGGAAATCACCGTGGTGATCTCGAACGTGGAGACCTTCACCGGCAGCTAGGCGTTGCCTCACCGAGTGTTGACGCACGAGGGTTGCCCCACTGAGGTGGTGCACATCTGAACGGGTCGGGATCCTGCGCTGGAGCAGGATCCCGGCCCGTTTGTCCTGTCGGCCGCGGCAATCGTTAGTTGTCGCCCATTCTTTCCATCATGTTCCGGCCGTCGGAGAGCACCGGCGAGATCAGACCGAAGACGTTGCCGTCGGGATCGAGCAGGTAGCCGACCCGACCGATACCCTCCATGTCTTCGAGCGGGAGCGCTTCAGTGCCGCCGAGTTCGAGCCCTTTCGCGAACACGGCGTCGATGTCATCGACACCGACCACGATGTTGCAGCCGTTGACCGGCGCCCCCACCTCGGGCCTCGGCCCCCGCCGTTCAGCCAGTCCTCCGTTGATTCCGCTCCCCGGCGCACCCGTGTTGTTGATGGATCCCTCACCGGTGTCGATCGCCCAGTAGGCCATGTCGCCGAACTGGGTGAAGGTCCAGCCGAGCAACGCCGAGTAGAAATCGACAAGCTTCGGCGGGTCTGAGGCGTGAATTTCAAAATGGACGACGAGATTGGCCATGAGTTCCTCCGTTGGCAACGTGAACTGAGATGAAGCGGATGCGTCGCATCGCGCGCTCAGACTACGCCGCGTTCGGCACCCGTTCAAGGGCAAGGCAGCTGCGAGAGGCCGGCCTCAGCCCGGCCCCTTCGCTGCCTGGTTCTAGTCGAAATGCGGGTCGTAACCCGCAGCCCGCAGCACGTCGACGACCTTCTGGCGGTGCTCCGGTCCGCGGGTCTCGACGCTGATGTCGAGCTCGACTTCGCTGATCTGCAGTCCGACGCCGTGCCGGGTGTGAAGCACCTCGATCACATTGGCGTGCGCCTCGGCCAGAAGTTCGGAGATGCGGGCGAGCTGGCCCGGGCGGTCGGGCAGCATGATGCGCAGCGTCAGGTACCGGCCGGAGGCGGCCAGACCATGGCTGATCACGCGCTGCATGAGCAGCGGGTCGATGTTTCCGCCGGAGAGAATGGCGACGGTCGGACCCGACGCGGTGATCTTGCCGGCGAGGATCGCGGCAACCGAGACGGCTCCGGCCGGTTCCACGACCAGCTTCGCCCGTTCGAGCAGCACGAGCAGGGCCCTGGCGATGTCGTCTTCGGTGACGGTGACGATCTCATCGACGATTTCCTTGATGATTTCGAAGTTCAGCATGCCGGGCCGTGCAACAGCGATGCCGTCGGCGATGGTCGGCTGAATGACGATCTCCGTCACCCTTCCGGCCTCGATCGACAGCGGGTAGGGCGCGGCGTTTGCCGCCTGCACGCCAATGATCCGCACATGACGGCCCTCGAGTGCTGCGCGCTGCTTGAGTGCGCCGGCGACACCGGAGATCAAACCACCTCCACCGATGGGAACGACGACGGTCTCGACATCCGGAACCTGGTCGGCAATTTCGAGACCGACAGTTCCCTGGCCGGTGATCACATCGATGTGGTCAAACGGCGGGATCAGAATCGCGCCGGTCTCGGCCGCGAAATCGGCTGCGGCCTGCAACGGCTCGGCGACGGTGTGGCCGCGCAGAATGACCTGCGCGCCGTAGTCGCGCGTGGCCTGCAGCTTCGGCAGGGGAACCCCGACCGGCATGAAGATCGTGGCCGCGATGCCGAGCTCGCGCGCGGCGAACGCCACGCCCTGGGCGTGGTTGCCGGCCGACGCGGCGACAACGCCGCGCGCCTTCTCCTCGTCGGTCAGCTGCGACAGCCGATTGTAGGCACCACGGATCTTGTAGGAGCCGGTGCGCTGCAGGTTCTCGCATTTCAGGTGAACGCTCTGGCCCAGCACGTCGCTGAGGTAGCGCGACGTCTCCATCGGAGTGACCCGGGCAACTCGTGCGACGACAGCGCGCGCAGCTTCGAAATCAGCCAGGCTGGGGCCGACAAGGGTGATGTCTGTCATTCGTTCTTCTCTTCCAGGTTGCGACGAAATCCGGGGCGGCTCTGCGGAACGGTCCGCCAAAGCGGAGAGCTCGGGGCCAGAAGGATCTGCGGCGGAGTTGTCCGCCAGACACCGCTCGAAATGTAGTTGACCATGACGTTGAGCACCGCGGCGACGGGAACGGCGAACAGGGCGCCGGGGATGCCGGCCAGCAGCGAACCGGCGGCGACGACGAGCACCACGGCCAGCGGATGCACTTTCACCGCGGTGCCCATGATCAACGGTTGCAGCACGTGCCCCTCGAGCTGCTGAACCAGCAGCACGACGCCGAGCATGAGCAGCGCGATAAACGGACCGTTGAAGATCAGGGCGATGAGCACCGCGACAATTCCCGTGGCCACCGCTCCGACGATCGGGATGAACGACCCGAGAAACACCAGCACGGCGATCGGAATCGCCATCGGCACACCGAGAATCGCCGCGCCGAGCCCGATACCGACGGCGTCGAGGGACGCCACGAGGATCTGCACCTTGACGAAGTTGCCGAGGGTTGCCCAGCCCGCGATACCGGCGCCGCTCACGGCTGCCCGAGCACGCCGCGGGAAGACCCGCACGATCCACGACCAGATTCCTTTTCCATCGATCAGGATGAAGAGCAGGCTGAACAGGGTCAACAGCAGGCCGGTGAGCAGATGTCCGAGCGAGATTCCCACGGTGAGAGCGCCGCTGACGAAAATCTGGCTGTCGGCTTGAAGTGAGGACCAGGCTTGGTTCAGAAAATCGGAAATCTGCGCGTCGGTCAGATGCAAGGGAGAGGCAAGGAGAAAGTCTTTGAGCTCCTGGTACGACGTGGCGAGACGATCTGAGAGCCCGGCGGATCCATCGGCAATCTGGGTTGCCGCGAGGGTGATCAACCCGCCGACGATGGCGAGGGCGCCGATCATCGATGTGGCAACGGCCAAGCCGCGCGGCCAACGGTGGCGTACCAAGAAGGCCACGAGCGGCAGCAAGAGCGCTGAAATCAACACGGCAACCAACAGCGGAATGACGATGAGCCGCAGCTGCACGATGAGGAAAATGAACACGGCGATCGCCGCGGCGATCAGCAACAGACGCCACGACCAGGCACCGGCCAGTCGAACGCCGCCGGGGATCGACTCGTCGATGCGAGTGTTCGAAAGTTCCGGCGTGCCGGAATCAGGCGTGACGACGTCGGGGGCAGCCGGCCGATTTCGACCGCGAAACCACGTTCCCCAACCCGATTTTCCCGTCGATTCGTTCACTCACCCAGTCTAGGACCGAGCATTGCCCTCGCATGTCGGCGCCAGGAGTTAGGGTCGAATCGATGACTGACACTCTCTCCCCCGCCCTTGCTCGACGTGTTGCCCTTGCTGCCCAGGGTTTCGGGCGCGCTCCGGCGCGCACTCCCGCGCGGGCACCGGGCATCCGTCAGCTCGACTCGCTCGTCAACCGTCTGCAGTTGCTGCAGATCGACTCGGTCAACGTGTTCGAGCGCAGCCACTACCTTCCGGTGTTCAGCCGACTGGGCGCCTACGACAAGGCGGTTCTTGACCGGCTCACCGCGGCGAAGACCGGGCGGTACACCGAGTATTGGGCGCATGAGGCATCAATTCTGCCGCTCGACACCTGGCCGCTGTTTCGCTGGCGCATGCAGGCTTACCGCGACCATGCGGCCGGTGACGCCGCGCATTGGTCGCACGCGAACCGGGCCATGCTCGAGTGGCTGCGTGCCGAGCTGGCTGAGAAGGGCCCACTGCCCGCCAGCGAGATCGAGCACGATGCGAACAAGCGCAGCGGCCCCTGGTGGGGCTGGTCGGATGTGAAGACGGGCCTCGAGGTGCTGTTTCGGTGGGGCGAAGTGGTCAGCGCCGGGCGCAACCGATTCGAGCGCGTTTATGCGCTGCCGGAGCAGGTGCTGCCGACGGAGTTGCTCGACCGGGAGGTCAGCCGGGAGGATGCCCACCGCGCGTTGATCGCGCGGTCGGCCGCCGCTCATGGGGTCGGCACAGTGAAGGACTTCGCGGATTACTTTCGATTGAAGACCGCCCCGACCCGCCAGGCGATCCAGGAGCTGGAAGAAACCGGCGAGTTGATTCCGGTCACTGTTCCCGGCTGGGGCGCCAGTAGAGGTTCAGCCAGCACGGCCGGGGCCGCCTGGCTGCATCGCGATGCACGACTGCCGCGCTCCATCGATGCGGCAACCGTGCTCTCCCCGTTCGACCCGGTGGTCTGGGAACGCGCTCGCGCCCTGCGGCTGTTCGACTTTCACTACCGCATCGAGATCTACACTCCGAAACCGCAGCGCGTATTCGGCTACTACGTGCTCCCCGTGCTGCTCGGCGACACAATCGTCGGCCGGGTTGACCTGAAGAACGACCGGCAGGCCGGTGTTTTGCGCGTGCAGGCCGCGTGGGCCGAGCCGGGCGCACCCGCCGACGCCGCCGCCCGGCTCGCCCCGGTGCTGCGCGAGGCGGCCGCGTGGCAGGGTCTCGGCGAGATCGTCGTGGCGCCGACCGGCACACTCGCCGGGGCATTGGCCGCTGAGTTGCGCTGATCAGCTAGAAGGTGCGACCCATCGTTTCCAAACGCGCGACCCGGTCCGCGATCGGCGGGTGGGTGCTGAACAGCTTGTTCATCATGCCCGGCTTCAGCGGGTTCGAGATCCACAGGTGCGACATCGACGAGTTCTGACGCCTCATCGGACGCCCATAGGCTTCGAGCTTCAACAGCGCACTGGCGAGCGCATCCGGGTGCCGAGTGGTCATCGCGCTCGTCGCATCCGCCAGGTATTCACGCTGACGTGACACGGCCAGCTGAACCATGGTGGCCACCAGGGGCGCCACCAGCATCGCGACGAGACCGAACACCATCACCACGGGGTTGCCGTTGTTGTTGTTATTGCGGCCGAAGAACGCCATGCGCAGGAACATGTCGGAAATGAAGCCGACCGCGACGACAAGACCGAAGACGATCATCGACACGCGGATGTCGTAGTTCTGCACATGACCGAGCTCGTGGGCCATCACGCCTTCGAGCTCCGAGTCGTCCATGATGTCGAGCAGCCCGGTCGTTGCGGCGACCATGGCATGCTCCGGATCACGGCCGGTGGCGAAGGCGTTGGGCGCCGGGTCGTTGATGATGTAAATCTCGGGCATGGGCGTGCCGGTGGTGATCGACAGATTCTCGACCGTGTTCCAGAGGCGGGGGTGGTCGGCCTTGCTGTTGACCCTGATTCCACCGCTCATCGAGATCGCCTGACGACCCGCCATGAAGTACTGGAACACGGCGTAGGCCGTCGCGAAAACCAGCGTGAAGATCAGGATCGAATAGCTGCCATGGCCGTAGACATAGTTCGCCAACCAGCCGAGCCCGCCGATGATGACGAGAAAGAACAGGATGATGAAAACGGTGTTGCGCTTATTGCGCGCGATCGCGCTATACATCGACGCCTGCCGTTAGAACTGAACGCGCGGCGGCTCCGCAATTGCTGCGGAGTCGGCGACCTCGAAGAAGTCGCGCTGGCTGAAGCCGAGGTTCTTGGCGATCATATTGTTCGGGAACACCTGAATCTTCGTGTTGAACTCGCGCACGCCACCGTTGAAGAAACGGCGCGACGCCTGAATCTTGTCTTCGGTGTCGACCAGTTCGCCCTGCAACTGCAGGTAGTTCTGGCTCGCCTGCAGCTGCGGGTAGGCCTCGGCCACGGCGAAGATGCTCTTCAGGGCGGTCTGCATGTGGTTCTCAGCAGCGGATGCCTCGGCTGGGCTCTGAGCGGACAGAGTTTCGGCGCGTGCCTTGGTCACATTCTCGAAGACGCCACGCTCGTGTGCTGCATATCCCTTGACCGATTCGATCAGGTTGGGGATCAGATCGGCACGTCGCTTGAGCTGCACCGTGATGTCGCTCCAGGCCTCATCAACACGAACTTTCAGCGTGATGAGCGAGTTGTAGGTTGCCCAGAAGTAAATGCCGACAATGAGGGCAAGTACAACGACGATGAGAACCGGGATGAGCCATTCCATGGCAGCGACTCCTTGTGATTGTGCGGGCAGACACGCCCGTAGATGGTGCAAAATCCATACTATCTGCGGCGCCAGGGGCTCCCATGCGCTTCCCATGACTCTCCAAGGTAAGTGGCGGCGCGCTCCCACTCCCCCGGCGGCCGAACGGGCCGTATGCTCACTGCATGAGTGAGTCGCCGGAGGTCAGCGCGCAGGGTCGCGGGCGTCCGAGAGGGCGCCCCCGAGCGGGTGCGGAGACTGACACTCGTTCGCTCATTCTGCGCGCTGCCGGAGTCGAATTTGCTGACAAGGGTTACGAGGCGGCGTCGCTTCGAGCGATTGCCCGCCGGGCCGGCGTCGATCCCGCCCTGGTGCATCACTATTTCACCGACAAGGCCGATCTCTTCGCCGAGACCATCCAGGCGCCGTTCCGACCAGACCTCGTCGTGCCGCGCATCCTGGCCGGTCCGCGGGATCGCGTCGGCGAGAGTCTCGCCCGATTCGTGCTGACCGCGCTCTCGTCCCCCGCCGCGGAAGCCAAGGCTGTTCTGGTGTTGCGCACCGCCATCGGGCACAACGCGGCGAGCCGAATGCTCCGCGAGTTTCTCGTGCGCGAGGTGTTCCACCGCATCGCTGCCGGTGTCGACGCTCCTGACGCAGAGTTTCGGGCGGCGCTTGCTGCCTCGCAGGTCGTCGGCACGATCGTTGCCCGGCACATCCTGAAAATCGAGCCGCTGGCCAGTGCGCCGATCGAGGATGTCGTGGCGCGAATCGGGCCGGTATTGCAGTGGCATCTGATCGACTACACGCCATCGTCCGGGCCCCGATCGAACGAAGGCGCTAGCCCCTTGACAGTCCCGGAAACACGAGCGAATAATTCATCACATGGTGAATAACGAGGGTCCGGCCATCCTCATCGACAACCTGGTGGTTCGTCGAGGTCGCACCCCTGTGCTTCACGGGTTGAACCTGGAGATCGCGCGCGGTGGCGTGGTCGGACTGCTCGGCCCCAGCGGATGCGGCAAGACCACGTTGATGCGCGCGATCGTGGGGGTGCAGGTGGTGAAGTCGGGCACCGTCACGGTGCTCGGTCAGAACGCCGGATCGCCCGCTCTGCGCCATCGCTTCGGCTACGTCACCCAGTCATCGAGCGTCTATGACGACCTCACCGTGCGACAGAACCTGCAGTATTTTCGTGCGGTGCTGAAGGTTCCGAAATCCGACGTCGACCGGGTGCTCGACGAGACCGATCTGCGCGCTCAGGCCGGTCAGCTTGTCTCGTCGCTCTCCGGCGGTCAGCGCAGCCGGGTCTCGTTGGCCGGCGCCCTGCTCGGCACGCCAGAGCTCCTCGTGCTCGATGAACCAACAGTCGGCCTCGACCCCGTGCTGCGTGTCGACCTCTGGGCTCTCTTTCACCGCCTGTCGGATGCGGGAGTGACATTGCTGGTGTCGAGTCACGTCATGGACGAAGCCACCCGGTGCGACCGGCTGCTGCTGATGCGCGACGGTGAGATTCTGGCCGACGACACCCCAGCGGGACTCCTCGCGTCAACCGGCGCGGCCGACACCGAGACCGCGTTCCTGACGCTGATCGAGGGGCCGGCGACCCGGAAGGCTTCGACGCCAGACCCGACGTCGACCACGCAGCCGCCGACGACCGACGAGAGGAATGCGTCGTGAACCCGCAGCGCACGCTCGCCACCGCCGGCCGCATCCTCAGCCAGATTCGTCATGACCCGCGCACGATCGGGCTGCTGCTCATCGTGCCGAGCCTCTTGATCGGCCTCGTCGCCTGGATCTTCTCGGACACCGACACCTTTTCGGTGATCGGGCCGTCGATGATCGCCCTGTTCCCGTTCATCGTGATGTTCCTGGTCACGAGCATCACCACACTCAGGGAACGCCGCACCGGCACCCTCGAGCGGCTGCTGTCGATGCCGCTCGGCAAAGGTGACCTGATCCTCGGCTACACCCTGGCCTTCGGGCTGCTGGCCGTGTTGCAATCGTCGATAGCCGTCGGCTTCGCGGTCTGGGTCTGCGGACTCACCATCGAGGGATCGATCTGGCTGCTGCTCGCGGTCGCCGTCGCCGACGCGATCCTCGGCACCACGCTCGGGTTGCTCGCCAGCGCGTTCGCGAACACCGAATTTCAGGTTGTGCAGTTCATGCCGGTGATCGTGTTCCCGCAGATTCTGCTCGGCGGCATTTTCATCGCCCGGTCCGACCTTCCCCCCGGACTGCAAGAGATCAGCGATTGGCTGCCACTCTCGCATGCGATCGACGCAATGCAGGCGGTGGCGACCGACTCGCACGATGCCGCCTACATCGGCGGCGAGCTGCTCATCCTCGGCGCCTGGATCGTCGGAGCGATCGTGGTCGGTTCGGTGACGCTGCGGCGTCGCACGCCGTAATCGCCGCGGCCGCCAATAAATGTGGCGCAGTGGGTTGCACTCCACCAAAAGATCCCGCTACGTTATTGCATACGCCATCTGACGAAAGGAGCCGCATCGTGATTACTTCAGCACAAGCATTCGCATCTCGCACCACCGCCGGCTTCGTCGGCGTCTTCACCGCCTGATCGGCCAGTAGATAGCCCACCGGTCCAGACGGTGGTGACGCTTTCGAAGCTCGACCAGGCAGCATCCGCACTGCTGTGCACTCGCCTGCCTCAGGTCATTCACCCCCGCTCACGGCGCGCGTCTTCGCGCAGCCGTCTCGGCCGCTTTTGAGCGGCCACCCCGCTATTCGGCGACCCCGGACGCTCTGCAGAGCGCCCGAATTCGCTGACCTCTGACTCAGAGTCATCAAAGGAATCAACCACCATGAATACCCATCTGGCGCCCCTGCCCGGGCTCCACCCCCACCCGCCCCAACCCGAGAGCGCTCCGGAGAGACGCACACCCGTGCGCCGTGTCGGCCCTCTCGATCGTGCCGCCATGTATCTCGGCGTTGCGCTCATCCACTGGAGTCGCCGGCCCGCTCGGGCCGCGGCGCGACGCGAGCGACCAGGCTTCAACGCCGAAGAGCTCGAACGTCGCAGAGAAACGGACCACAATCTCGCTCTCGCGATGATCCCGTTTCGGTAGACATCAACGCACAGAATGGCATCAACGCACAGAATGGGTCGTCACCGAGGTTTCTTCCTCGGTGACGACCCATTCGCCGTCGAAACGACGGGCGAGCGGTCGCAGCTCGCACCCTAGGCGCGGTTGGCGAGTACCTCCTGCAACCAGCGATAGGACGACTTGGGCGTGCGCGTCTGATCGTCGAACGTGACGTGCACGAGCCCCTGTCGCTGGGTGTAGCCGGCCTCCCATTCGAAACCGTCGAGCAGCGACCAGACGAAACAACCGCGCAGGTCGACGCCGTGCGCGACTCCCCCGGTTCCGACCGCGTCGAGCGCGACACTGAGGTGCTCGGCGAGATAGTCGATGCGGAGCGGATCGTCGACCTCTCCGTAGATGTCGGCGGCGTCGGGGTAGCCGGCTCCGAGCGCGGTCAACACCACCGGTGGAAGCGCCTCGGCATACCGATCGCGGAGCTCTTGCAGCGCGACGCCCAGGTACTCGGGCGCGTTCGGGCGCCCCGCACCGGTGACAGGATGCTCACGCAAGGTTTGAAGATGGAACGGCAGCCGGGTCACCGGTCTTCCCGAACCGGCGGCCTCGGCGTCGATCTCCGCGGCCCGGCGCGACCCGGCCGGGGCGGCTCCGGACCCCGCAGCGACCCGAGACGGCCCGACATAGTTCAGTCCATAGAAGTCAAGTGGCTGGTGGATGACCCGGAGGTCGTCCGGGTCGGTCTCCGTGAGCATCCGTGCGTCTGACGCGAACGGTTCCGGCGGTGTCGGGTAGCGCCCGAGCAGCACCGCATCGGCGACGAGGTAGTTGTGCAACAGGTCATAGAGATCGGCATAGATGCCGTCTTCTTCACGGTCGGTGGCCGGCTGCACCGGGGAGTGCGCGTGGGTAATCCCGATCTGGCCACGCACATCGGCGGCGCGCAGGCCCTGCACGGCCAGGCCGTGGCCGAGCAGCTGGTGGTGCGCGGTCGGGAGGGCGTCGAAAAGCAGGGTGTCGCCCGGCGCCTGGGTGCCGAACAGGTAGCCGTTCAGCATCACGGTCGACGGTTCGTTGAGCGTGACCCAGGAGTGGATGCGGTCGCCGAAGACTCCGCCGACCTCATAGGCGTAGTCGCCGAAGCGGCCGGCTGTGTCGCGGTTGCGCCAACCGCCGCGGAGGGTGGCCGGGGTGTCCCAGTGGAACAGGGTCGCCATCGGTGAGATGCCGGCCGCGAGTAGTTCGTCGAGCAGACGGTCGTAGAAGGCGATGCCGGCCCGATTGAGTGCGCCGCGGCCATCGGGCTGCAGACGAGGCCAGCCGAAGGAAAACCGATAGCTGTCGACGCCGAGTTCGGCCAACAACGTCACATCTTCGCTCAGCCGGTGGAAGTGGTCGGCCGAAACCGAGGCGTTTGAGCCGTCGACGATGCGTCCGGGCTGGGTAGTGAACCAGTCCCAGACCGATTCGGCGCGCCCGCCGTCACGCGCGCCGCCCTCCATTTGAAAGGCGGATGTCGCGGTGCCGACCTGGAATCCGGCCGGTAGGCGATCCCCGAGTTCCGAAGCCCGACGGGGCCATTCGCGGGTGGCCGGGCTGTTGCGTGTCATCGTCGAGGAGTCTTTCGGGTCGGTGTTCGTGAAGCGGCGCTCGGGGTCAAGCCTGACACGAACCACGACGCGATCGTCACCGTCACGTGTGACGGTCCCGGCGAAACCGCTACCCCGCCTGGAGCCGCGCTATCTCTGCACGAGCCTTACTCACGAGCTCGTCGTTGGTATGCGCGTGGCCCCACAGACCCCAGCCGCCTGGAGTGGCTTCGGTCAGGAGAACCCAGGTGCGTTCCGACAGACTCGGATCGCCCGCCGCGTCGGCGACGATCTGGACGAACTGCGCGACGACGGCGAGCTGTTTGTCGCGGTCGAGAGCGCCGGCATTGGTCAGCACCTGTACCCGCACGTAGTTGCTCTCGCCGTCGACGTTGGCGATCGTGCCGGGCGCCATGTCATGAATGAACCCGGCCGTGTTCTGCCGGAACATCGGGATGTCAGGAACTTGTTCAATCGCCTTGAGGGTATCTGCGAGCTTCACCGCAAGCGCGTGCGGGTCGCTGAACGTACCGGCAGTGGCATACACATCGATCATCGGCATGGCCGACCTCCATCTCAGTTAGAACCACTATGACGAGAAGACGGGCAACAATCGAGGCCGTCGGCGAGATCTGCCGTTCTGCTTATCGTCCGATTTATCGTCCGAGCACTCTGTCGAGATAGACATTGGTGAAGCGGCGTTCCGGGTCGAGCCGGTTGCGCACCGCGACGAACTCGTCGAAATGCGGGTACACGGTGCGCAACGACTCCGCGTTTTGAAAGTGCATCTTGCCCCAGTGCGGGCGCCCGCCGTGGCCACGCATGATCGCCTCGACCGCCATGAAGTACTCGGTGGGGTTCTCCCGAAAATACCGGTGCACGGCGATGTAGCCGGTGGCCCGGCCGCCCGCGGTCGACATCCAGAGGTCGTCGGCAGCGGCGGAGCGCACCTCGATCGGGAAGGAGATCTTCCAGCCACGCTTCTCAATCAGCGCACGCACCTCGCGCAGGGCGTCGGGCACCGCCTCGAGCGGGATCGCGTATTCCATCTCCCGAAACCTCACGGTGCGGTTGGTCACGAACACGCTCGGTGACAGATCGGTGAAGTCGCGGCGGCCCGAGACCTTCTCGGCCATCCGGCTGAAGCTCGGCACCAGCGGCGGGATCGCGGCGCCAAGCCCGCAGGTCACCCGGTACAGCCCGTTGGCGAGCAGCTCGTCATCGACCCACCGCCCGAACCGAGGCAGCGGTGCGCGGGCGGCATCCGTGGGGAGCCGGGTGTTGGTTTTCGTCAGCGCGGTCTGGGTGTGCGGAAACCAGTAGAACTCGAAGTGGTCGACGGCGGCCGAGCGTTCGAGAAAGCCGTCGATCACCGCGTCGAGCGGCTCGGCGATTTCGACAGCGTGAAGCAGGAAAGCCGGTACGCATTGAATGGTCACGTCGACGAGGATGCCGAGGGCGCCGAGTCCGAGACGGGCCGCGGGCAGCAGCTCGGAATTTTCGGTTTCGCTCACATGCAGCACGCTGCCGTCGCCGGTGATGAGGGTGAGGGCGACGATCTGGGTGGCCAGGCCGCCGAATGCTCCCCCGGTGCCGTGCGTGCCGGTGGAGGTGGCGCCCGAGATGCTCTGCCGGTCGATGTCGCCCATGTTCGCCAGAGCCAGCCCATAGGGGGCGAGCAGCGCGGGCAGCTGATGCAGACGGGTTCCGGCCGCCAGGGTCACTCGTCCGGCCGCTTCGTCGACGGCGATGACGCCGCTGATGTCGTTCAGGTCGAGTTGCACGCCGGTTGCCACGGCAATGCCGGTGAAGCTGTGCCCGGCGCCGACCGCTTTGATCCGCATTCCTGCCTTGCCGGCGGCGATGACGGCGCGTTGTACCGCCTCAGCGCTCGTGGGCCGTTCGACACGTTTCGGGCGCACCTTCTCGGTGCGTGCCCAGTTGTGCCACACAGCTCCGCTCGCCGTCATAGAAATGCCTTTCCTTCGCCTCGATAAGTGGGGATCATGTCGACGACGGTGCCGTTGTCGACCAGCGCGAACTCGTTGACGTGCTCGCTGAGTTCGCCGGATTTGGTGTGACGCAACCAGACGCGGTCGCCGACCGCCAGCCGCGCGGCATCGGGCCCGGTCAACGGGGATTGCACCTCGCCCGCCATCTCGCGGGGCACCATCTGCAGCCGTTCCGGCCAGACGATGCGCGGCATCCGGTCGACGCCGGGCGGGCCGGATGCGATCCAGCCGCCGCCGAGAAGTGTCGCCATCTCCGGGGTGGGCTTCCGCACGACCGAGAGCGCGAATGCCGCGGCAGGTGCGGGCTGGAAGCCGGAGTAGTTGTCGAAGAGGTGTCCGCCGAAGAAACCGCTACCGGCGGCGATGTCGGTCACCGACGTGTCGTCGTGGGTGCTCTCCAGTGACCCGGTTCCGCCGCCGTTGACGAACTCGAGGTCGGCGACGAGGCGCACCGCGGCGACGGCCGCCGCGCGACGCTCGGCGAGCTCGGGGATTGACTGCTTGCGCATCCAACTGTTGATCCGGCCGCCGACCGGCTTACCGGCCGGCTTGTCGCCGACTCCGGCGATCTGGGCCTCGTAGCCCATCATTCCGACGAGGGCGAAACCCGGACGGGAGACGATGGCGATGGCCAGGGCATGGGCTGCTTTCGCCGTGTGCACCGGCGAACGCCAGACGCCGAGGTGACCGAGCACCGGGGCATCCCATGAGGAGTCAAGCTCGAGGCAGACCCGGATCGTCTCGCGCTGGTCCGGTGCGATCACGGAGTCGATGAAGTCGAGCTGCGCAATCGAATCGACCATCACGGTGACCTTCGCCGCGTACTGCGCCGAGCGACCGAGGCGTTCAATCGCCGCGCGGTCGGCGGTCGGGTAGCCGACCACGATGTCGTCGACGGTGTCGGAGAGCCAGAGCGCTTCGGCGAGCGTATAGGCGAGCACGCCCTGATAGCCGGGCGTGGCCAGGATCGCCTCGATCACGCTGCGCACCCGGATCGACTTGGTGGCGACCCGGATCGGGGTGCCCTGCGCCCGCGCCAGCATGTCGTGGCTGTTGTGCCGCAGCGCGTCGAGATGGATGGCCGCGACCGGGGCGTCGAGGTGCGCGGTCGCAGCCGTCAGCTCGGGCCAGTACCGGGCCGGGGCAAGCCAGGGGGCCGATGCCGCGCGTTGGGAGAGGTCCACGGTCACGGTCATCGCACCGACTTCACTTTCGCTACGGCCAGGGCACCCGCGAATGCGAAGACCCCCGACAGGATGAACAATCCGAAGAATCCGCCGAGTGCGGCAACGGCGGCCGCGCCGAGCAATGGCGCGACGGCCTGCGGAACGGCGGTGGCGATGTTCATGATCCCGAGATCCTTGCCGCGCGAGGCCGGGTCGGGCAGCACCTGGGTGGCGAGCGCCTGGTCGACCGAGAGGAAGCATCCGTAGCCGAGGCCCAGCAGCCCCGCCGCGACCATGGCGGCGGTCAAGTCGGGAATGAACGCCAGCATGAGCGCCGCGACGCCCTGCAAAGCGGATGCCACAAAGACGAACACCTTGCGGCGACCGAGTTTGTCGCTGAGCTGGCCGAGAAAGATCGACGCGATGATCACGAACACCATGTAGATCAAGGTGAGCAGGATCAAGTCGTCTTCGGCGTTCTTGTCGTTCAGACCGAACATCAAAAAATACAACAGCAGGGTGGTGCCGAGGGCGTTGCCGAAGTTCACCAGCACCCGGCTGAGCAGCGTCCAGCCGAAGTCAGGGTGCTCCCGCGGGCTGATCCACAGGCTCTCGATGATGGCGCGACGCGTCATCGGTTCGCGCTGCTCGGGGGTCAGCACTGCGTCGGGCAGGAACAGGAACGGAACGACCAGGAGCAGCAGCAGGATGGCGACGACCGCGTAGCCGGCGAAGGTACCGGTGAACAGCATGGTCACGAGCAACAGCCCCAAGATGATGCCGACGGCTTGCGGCGCGGATAGCCACCCCGACACGTAGCCGCGCTGGTTCACTGGAACCTGGTCGGAGATGGTGGCGGTCAGGGCCGCGGTCAACACGCAGAAGCCGGTGAGGGCGAGCGCCCAGAACACGCCGATCCCGACCAGGCTCTGCTGCACGCCGAGCAGCAGCAGCGCCGCCGCGAACAGCACGGATCCGCCCGCGATCCACGGCCGGCGGCGGCCGAATCGCGAGGTGGTGCGGTCGGAGAGGGCTCCGGTCAGCGGATAGGCGACGATCGCGCAGAGACCCGCGATGCCCGAGATGATGCCGAAGGCGACAACGCTGTCGACCCAGTTTTCGGGATGCAGTTGTTTATCGATCTGCGCGGGCAGCAGCAGCTGCACCGGCGTGAGCTGGGCCATCCAGATGCCGAGCCAGGCCGTCGCGAAGGCGGCGATCCAGCGGCCCGGCACGCGCCGGGTCGGTTCGGCGAAGACGCCGACGAGGGCTGTGTCATGACCGGAGCCGTGCGTGCCGTGGCCGGAGCCGGAGTGCTGACTGGTACCCATGCTGTCGCTGTTGCTCATGCCGGCCTCGCCAATCCTGCGACGGCATCCGCCGCAAAATCCATGATGGATGCCGCGGCTGCGTCATCCCGATTCACCAACCAGGCCAGGGTCAGCCCGTCGGTGAGCGCAATGAGGATGCGCGCCACCTCCTCGACCGGTCGATCCCAGACCACGTTTGTCGCCTCAGCGCCGGCAGCGAGTGCCGTCGATGCAAGGGCGTAGTAGTGCTCGTACTGCATGCGGGCGAGGTGCTCCCCCGCCGGGGTGCGCAACGCATAGTGCGTCAGCTCGAACATGGCCTTCTCGCGCTGCGGGTCGGCGTGCATCGAATCGAGGTAGCTCTGGATTCCGGCGCGCAGTACATCGCGCACTGTCGCTCCCGCCGGGGTCTCTGGCAAGGCGACGGACTGCTCTTCTTGCCTGACGACCTCGCGGATCAGTTCGGCCATGAGCTCGTCGTGTGACGCGAACGCGTAGTGGAAACTGGCGAGCGACATTCCCGCCTCGGCCACGATGGCGCGGGTGGTCGCAGCGGTGACGCCGCGCTGGGCAACGACGCGCAGCGCCGCCTGAATCAGCGCATCTCGGCGCTCAGCAGTAGGGATGCGTGGCACGAGGCCCCCTCACACTCCGACGGGTAAGAAGTGGGTCAAATGACCCAGTCGCAAGTATGCACCATGAACCGCCCATCCGGCACTATCGTCGTACCGTGCGCTTAGGAGTTCTCGACGTCGGATCCAACACCGTTCACCTTTTGGTGGTCGATGCTCATGAGGGCGCCGTGCCGTTGCCGCAGGTGTCCGACAAGGCGGTGCTGCGCTTGATGCGCTATCTCACCCCCGACGGCGCCATCACCGAAGAAGGCGTGCTGGCCATTATCGCCGCCGTGCAGAATGCGGCGAATGTCGCCAAACAGCACAACATCGACGAGCTTCTCCCGTTCGCGACCTCGGCGCTGCGTGACGCGACGAACGGTCCCGAGTTGCTGGCGCGGGTGGAACGCGAGACCGGCGTCGCCCTGCAGGTTCTGTCGGGTGAAGACGAGTCGAGACTCACCTTCCTGGCCGTTCGGCGCTGGTACGGCTGGTCGGCCGGTAACATCCTGCTCTTCGACATCGGCGGTGGCTCGCTGGAGATCGCCAGCGGCGCGAACGAGATTCCCGACGTGGCGGTGTCACTTCCGCTCGGTGCCGGCCGTTCGACCGTCGGCTTCTTGCACAACGACCCTCCCCTGCCCGAAGAGGTGACCGCGCTTCGTGAGCACGCCGCCCAGGTGCTGACGGACGCCGTCAGCGCGTTCGCCGGCCAGCCGGAGCCACATCACATCGTCGGTTCGTCGAAAACGATCCGGTCGCTGGCGCGGCTCGCCGGTTCGACCCAGGATGGAGTCGGCTCGCTCGATCGCATCCTGCTGCGCCGCTCACAGCTCAATGACTGGGTGCCGCGTCTGGCCCGGATTCCCGCCGACGCCCGTCCGGCTCTGCCCGGCATCACGGCCGATCGCACCTTTCAGATCGTGGCAGGCGGAATCGTGCTCGGCGAGGCGATGGCCGCCTTCGACGCGACCGCGCTCGAGGTGTCGCCCTGGGCGTTGCGTGAGGGCATCATCCTGCGGTACCTCGACCGGCTCTGAGCGACCGGCGATCAAGCCGAACCGGCGATCAAGCCGAACCGGTGATCGAGCCGAACCGGTGATCGAGCCTGTCGAGATCCGGTGACCCGGTCTCGAGATCGGCTCGCGAGGTCTCGACAAGCTCGACCAACGAAGGTCTACTGCAACGCCGACGTCAGCCGCGCGAGACTGTCACCGATCTTCCCGGCGACCGAGCGCTGCTCCCAGGCAACGGGGTCAAGCAGTCGGCTGTTGGCCCGGTAGCTGTTCTCGACCACTCGCATCCGGTCGACGAAGTCGCGACCGTGCACGAGCACCGAGACCTCCATGTTGAGGCTGAATGAGCGGATGTCCATGTTGCTGGACCCGACGACCGCGACGTCATCGTCAACGGTGAAATGCTTCGAGTGCAGCACGGTCGGGGCCCGGTAGAGGTAGATCTTCACCCCGGCATCGAGCAAGGCCTGATAGTAGGAGCGCTGGGCGTGGTAGACCAACGCCTGGTCACCGATCTCCGAGACGAACAGTTCGACATCCACGCCGCGGTTCGCCGCCGTCACGATCGCCAGAAGCGTCGACTCCTCGGGGACGAAGTACGGGCTGGTGATGCTGACCCGGGTTTTCGCATTGTGGATCATCATCGCGTAGAGCTTGAGGTTGTTGTCGTTGTCAAAGCTGGGGCCGCTCGGCAACACCTGCGCGTCGAGCAGTGCGGGACTATCGCCCAGCACGACCGGGCTGGTGTCGAGCGGCAGGAGCACGCCCGATTCGCTGTACCAATCGGTGACGAAGACGGCGTCGAGCTCCCGCACGACCGGCCCTTCGACCCGCACCATCAGCTCATGCCAGTGCAGCCCGCGGGCGATGTTCTTCTTCTTCAGGTAGGTCGAGTCGATCAGGTTCTGCGAGCCGGTGAACCCGGCGCGGCCGTCGACGACGACGAGTTTGCGGTGGTTGCGCAGATCCGGCCGTTGCCACTGCCCGCGGAGCGGTCGCAACGGAAGCATCGCGTACCACTCGATTCCGGCATCCGCCAGAAACTTCTGGGTCTCTTTTCGGTTGGGATACATCAAGCCGGACAGGTGGTCGGAGAGCACCCGCACGGTGACGCCGCGGGCTGCGGCCCGGGCGAGGGCGTCGAAGAAACCGGCGGTGGATGCGTCGCGCACGAGCACATAGAACTCGACGTGCACGAAGCGGGTCGCGCCGTCGATCTCGCGACTCATCGCGTCGAAGGAGCCCTGGTAGTCGTCGATGAGCTCTGCGGTGTTGCCGCCGAGCATCGGGAGCGCGCCGAGCTTCTGATTCAGGCGCACCGCGGAGCGCAGCCAGTCGGGCCAGTCGTCGCCGTGGCTGACCAGCTCGAGGCCCTGGGTGCGCGCGAGCATGAGCTCGTTCACCTCGCGCTGCTTGTCACGGCGGTGCTTGGGCAGCTTGTTCAGCCCGATCAGCAGGAAGACGGCTGCGCCGACGAAGGGAATGAAGATGATGGCGAGGATCCAGGCGATGGCGGTCGACGGCCGTCGGTTCGCTGAGATGAAGACTGCCGCGACGAAGATGATGACAACGTGCAGTGCGAGCAGGAGGTATGTGACGAGGTCGAAAGTGTCGTTCATGCGTTAGAACGGCCAGATGAATGGCACGAGAAACACGGCGACGAGCAGGAACAGGGCCATCAGCGGCAGCCCCAGTTTCCAGTAGTCGCCGAAACGATAGCCGCCCGGCCCCATCACCATGGTGTTCGCCGGTGTCGCCACCGGGGTGAGGAAGGATGCGGCGCCTGCCACAGCAACGGCCATCAGCAGCGGCATCAGCGAGATCCCGGTTTCCACCGAGATGGCGACCGCGATCGGCGCCACGATGAGGGCGGTGGCCATGTTGCTGATCAGCTGGCCGAGCACCAGGGTCACCCCGGCGATGCCGAGAATGAGGAGGTAGGGGCTCGACGCACCCACCACGTCGACCAGGCCGTTGGCGAGCAGGTCGGCCAAACCGCTCGACTGGATGGCCGTGGACAGCGGGATCATGCCGCCGACGAGCAGCAGGGTGGTCCAGGAGATCGAACGGTGCGCCTGCTGCACGCTCAGCACCCGCAGCAGCACCATCGCGCAGGCGGCGAGCAGCGCGGCGACGGCGGGCGGCACGAGCCCGGTGGCGAGAAGAATGACCATTCCGGCGAGCACGACGAGTGCCGACTTGGCGCGAGGGCCCATCGGAACGGCCTGGCGGCGCACCGTCTGAGGCGCGTCGATCACCACGACGTTGGGGTCGGTCGTGTTCACGTCGAGGGCATCCCAGGGGCCGCGGAGAAGCAGAACATCACCCTCGGCGAGCTGGGTCTCGCCGAGGTCTTCGCCTGAACGCTGGATGGCGACGATCACCAGGTCGCCGCTCGCGGTGACCATGCCGGGAAACGCCCGGTCGCCGACGAACTCAGAACGGGGCGGGATGACGACCTCGGTCAGACCGTAGCGCTTGCTGATCAGGTCCTCGGGCGGAAGCGAGTACTGGTGGGCGAGCACGCGAGCGTGATCGCTTAGGTCGCGGGGCATGAAGTCGGCGCTGCGCTTCGGAAGCAGCTTCGGGCCGAGGAACACGACGATGAGCATCGTGCCGAGAACGAGCGGGATGCCGACCAGCCCGAACTCGAAGAAGCCGATCGGCCGCGCACCGGCGTTGACGGCGAGTTCGGAGACGAGAACGTTGACCGGGGTGCCTGTCATCACCAACAGGGATCCGGCATGGGCGCCGAATGCGAGGGGCATCAGCAGCTGTGACGGCGACTGCGAGGTGCGGATCGCCATCACCACGACCATCGGCAGCAGGGCGGCGACGGCGCCGTTGACGCTGATCAAGGCGGCGACGATCGCGACGAGGATCATGATGAAGGTGATGATGCGGCGCCGGCTGGTGCCGGCCTTATCGATGAGTTGGGAGCCGGCCCACGTCGTCACGCCCGTGGCGTCCAGGCCCTCACTGACGACGAAGAGTGCGGCGATGAAGACGACGACCGGGTCGCCGAATCCGGCAAGCGCCTGTTCGAAAGACAAAACGCCGGTGGCGTAGAGCACCAGTGCGACGCCGATGGCGACCACGCCGACGGGGAGCTTGTTCCACACGAAAACGACCACCGCCACCAGAAGCACGGTCAGGGTAATCACGATGTCGTTCACAGCCCCTGAGGCTACACGCTCCGGGGCTCCGGGCCGATCCCCGTCGCCCGTGTCTTATGGGTTGGTGCCGATCAGCTGCGCGACTCGGTACTCGACGAGTTCGCCCATCACCAGACCGGTCGAGGTGCGTTTGACGCCGTCAATGGCCAGGATGCGTCCGGCAATGCGATAGAGATCGTCGGCGTCGCGCGCGACCACGTGAACGAGCAGATCGGCCACCCCGGACAGGCCGTGCACCTGCAGCACCTCCGGCACGTCGGCGAGCGTGGACGCGACGGCGCCGAGCTTCCGTTGCTTCACCGTTGTGACGATGAATGCGCGCAACGGATAGCCGAGGAATGCCGGGTCGATCCTCCGCTCGAAGGAGCGCAGCGCCTTCTCGGCGGAGTACCGGGCCAGGCGAGCACGCACGGTGTTGCGGGCGAGCCCGGTCGACTCGGAGATCGCGAGGTTCGTGGCATCGGGATTCGCGACGAGGGCTTTGAGCAGGGCCGCATCGATCGAGTCGGCGGTACGCGAAGTCTCCATAGTGCTCACCATTCTCGGGTCCCTCATGGCCCCATCTGACCATTATGCGCAGTTTGGCGAGCGCGTATTGCGCATCCCGGCCGCTGCTGTTCAGATATCTGCAAGCACTGCATAAATTGCCGACCGATTTAGAAACCCTGTCGCGGCAGCGTGCCGAGCGTCCTTCTTCACAAGAGAGGCATCGCAGAGCTGCGGAACACGACCAGTCGTTCCCGCGCTGCGGCACGCATCCCCTCTCGCGCGAAGGACACTCATGTTTGATTCACTCTCGGTAACCCCGGCCGCCGCGGATGCCCTGGCCACCCACGTCGCGCAGTCGACCGCCACCCCGGCATCCGCCGACCTCGTCGTGACGCTTCGCGAGATCGAACAGCGCGTGCTCTGGCTCGCCACCTCGATCGTGCACCACGCCAACCGGGTGCGCCCGAACACCTCGGGAGTGAAGGTCGGCGGCCACCAGGCGTCGAGCGCGTCGCTGGCGACGATCATGACCTCGCTCTGGTTCGAGCAGTTGCGTGCCGAGGACCGCGTCTCGGTCAAGCCGCACGCCTCCCCCGTGCTGCATGCGATCAACTACCTGCTCGGCACGCTCGACGAGAAATACCTCACGACCCTGCGCGAGTTCGGCGGGCTGCAGAGCTACCCGAGCCGGTCGAAGGATCCCGACCCGGCCGACTACTCGACGGGTTCCGTCGGCATCGGCGCGACCGCACCGCTCTGGGGCGCGATGTCGCGCCGCTACACCGAGACGCTGACCGGGGTGCCGAGCCGGGGGCGTCAGTATTCGCTGCTCGGCGATGCGGAGCTCGACGAGGGCGCCATCTGGGAGGCCGTGCTCGACTCGGCCGTGCAGGACCTCGGCGAGGTCGTCTGGATTGTCGACCTCAACCGTCAGTCGCTCGACCGCGTCGTGCCGAACATCGCGGCCGGCAAGATCGAGAAGCTTTTCGACGCGGCGGGCTGGCAGGTCATCACCGTGCGGTTCGGTCGATTGCTCGAAAGCTTGATGAACCGGGCGGGCGGCGACGCCCTGCGCCGCCGGATCGTCGACATGCAGAACCCCGAATACCAGCGTCTCCTGCGCTGTAACGCCGACGAGCTGCGCTTGCGCCTCCCCGGGGTCGGCGACGACGGCCAGCTGATCGCAGCCCTTATTGCCGAGGTCGACGACGCCACGCTGCTCGCCGCCATCCGCAACCTCGGTGGCCACGATCTCGACGCCCTCCGCGCCGCGTACGCCGAGATCGACGACACCCGGCCGACGGTCATCCTGGCCTACACGGTGAAGGGCCATGGCCTGCCCATCGAGGGCCACCCGCAGAACCACTCGTCGCTCCTGACAGTCGAGCAGTACGAGCAGCTCGCCGCGTCGATGGGCGAGCGGGCGGATGCCCCCTGGTCACGGTTCGACATCGGCACGAACGCCGGACAGGTGTGCAGTGCTGCCGCGGCTCGTCTCGCCCGCGCGGCCGTTCCGGTGGCGACCCCGCCGGCGGTTCCGAACGACCTCGGCCACACCCCGACCGGCACCGGAACCACACAGGCCGCGCTCGGCCGCGCCCTGCTCGACCTCACCCGGGTGGCACCGGACGCCGCGCGTCGCGTGGTCACGGTCAGCCCCGACGTCAGCTCGAGCACCAACCTCGCCGGCTGGATCAACAAGGTCGGCGTCTGGTCGACCGAGGAGCGCCACGACTGGTTCGACGACGACGCCGAGACGATCATGCACTGGCGGCAGCGGCCATCCGGTCAGCACATCGAGCTCGGCATCGCCGAGGTCAACCTCGTCGGACTGATCAGCGAGCTCGGTTCGACCTGGAGTCGCTGGGGCGAGACCCTGTTCCCGATCGGCACGATCTACGACCCCTTCGTCGAACGCGCGCTGGAACCGTGGTCGTTCGGCATGTACGCGGGCGGGCAGTCGATCCTGGTCGGCACGCCGTCGGGCGTCACCCTCGCCTCAGAGGGCGGGGCGCACCAGTCGATCAAGACCCCGTCGATCGGTCTCGAGCAGCCGGAGTGCATCAGCTACGAGCCGGCGTTCGTCGTCGACACGGAGTGGGCCCTGCTCGCTTCGATGGGTCAGCTCGGCCGCCCAGGCGGCAAGTCGGCCTACCTGCGCTTGTCCACCCGTCCGGTGGATCAGAAGCTGGCGCAGATTCCCGCCGATCCGGCCGCGCGCGAACGGCGTCGTCGGCAGGTCGTCGCCGGGGCCTACGTGCTGCGTGCCATCGAATCGCCGGAACTGTCGATCGTGACGATGGGTGCGATGGTGCCGGAGGCGCTGGCTGCGGCCGAACGTCTGACCGGCCAGGGAGTGCGCGTCGAGGTGATCTGCATCACAAGCCCCGGCCTGCTGTTCGAGGCCGTGCAGGCGCGGCAGGGTCAAGGGGATGCGCCGTCGTGGATTCTCGACCAGGTCTTCCCCAGCGAGCGCGCGGTGCCCATGGTGACGGTGCTCGACGGGCATCCGCACACGCTGTCGTTCCTCAGCGGCATCAACCGGGTGGCCAGCCGCAACCTCGGCGTCTCCCGCTTCGGCCAGGCGGGCGACCTGGAGTCGGTCTACCGCTATCACGGCATCGACGCCGACGCCATCGTGCGGGCGGCGCTCGACGTGCGGTCCTAGCCGCACAGAGCCCTCGTCGTCGAACTGTGAGCTTGTGCGCGAAAATCGCCCTGAGACCCACACAAACTCACAGTTCGGCGAGGTACGAAGGGTATGACCACGGCGGGCGCGAGGTACGAGGCTCTGCAAAAGCGTGATGAAGTGGTGCCCCCGCTGGGGTTCGAACCCAGACTGTGACGATTTTAAGTCGTCTGCCTCTGCCAATTGGGCTACGGGGGCGCGCCCGAGAGTCTCGGACGCTTCAAGCGTAGATGCGGATGCTGCAGCGGGCTGCAGCATCCGCGGGGTGTTACTTCGCGGCGACGGCCTCTGCAGTCTTTGCCGAGTCAGCAGCAGCCTTCGACGCAGGAGCCTTCGACGCGGCAGCCTTCGGAGCAGCCTTCGTCGCGGCAGCCTTCGGCTCAGCAACAGTGGTCTCCGTGCCCGTGACGGCCGTCTTGCGCGGCGCACGCGGTGCACGCGGCGCCTTCGCCGGAGCAGCAATCTCAGCGGCTGGCGCCGGAGCCGGAGCGGCTACAGCCGGCGGCTTCGGGCGTGAGGCGAACTCTTCGAAGACAGCGCGCGGGGTCTCCAGCGCGGCGATCGACACGATGTCGCGACCGAGGAACAGGTCGCCGATCCAGTCGCCGACAACGCGGAACTTGCGCTCCCAGCTCGGCATGGCGAGGCCGTGGTAGCCACGGTGTGCAACCCAGGCGAAGAAGCCCTTGATGGCGAAGTTTCCCGACTGGAACACACCGGTGCCCACGCCGAGGCCGGCGACGGCGCCCATGTTCTTGTGGAAGTAATCCTTCGGACCCTCGCCACGCAGCACGGCGACGATGTTCTTCGCGAGCAGCTTGCCCTGGCGCACTGCGTGCTGAGCGTTCGGTACGCAGTTGCCGCCCACTCCGCCACCGCTGAGGTCGGGAACAGCCGTGATGTCGCCGGCGCCCCAGGCGTCGACGACGATGTCGTCTTCGGTGCCCACGCGCAGGTCGGCGCGAACACGGAGACGTCCGCGCTCTTCGATCGGAAGGTCGGTGTTGCGCACGATCGTCGGGTTCGCCATGACGCCGGCAGTCCAGACGATCAGGTCGGTGTCGAAGGTCTCACCGGTCGACAGCTCGATCTTGCCGTCGACAGCGCTCGTAAGCTGCGTGTCGAGGTGGATGGTCGCGCCGCGCTGGTCGAGGTTCTTGATGACCCACTTGCTGGTCTCGAGCGACACCTCGGGCATGATGCGACCCATGGCCTCGATGAGGTGGAAATGAGTCTCTTCGAAGGTGATCTGCGGGTAGTTCTTCAGCAGGCTGCTGGCGAACGAACGCAGTTCGGCGAAGACCTCGATGCCGGCGAAGCCGCCGCCGACGACCACGAAGGTGAGCAGACGGGTGCGCTCGGGGCCGGCCGGAAGCTGGGAGGCCTTGTCGAAGTTGGTCAGAACGCGGTCGCGGATGGCGACGGCTTCTTCAATCGTCTTGAGGCCGATGGCCTGGTCGGCGACACCCGGGATCGGGAACGTGCGCGACACGGCACCGGCGGTGACCACGACGATGTCGTACTTGAATTCGTACGGCTCACCGGTCGGCGGCGTGATCGTTGCCGTCTTCTCGGCGTGGTTCACATTCGTGACCTTGGCCGTGATGATGTTGGTCTTCTTGAGGTGGCGACGGTGTGCGACGACAGCGTGGCGAGCCTCGATCGAGGCTGCAGCAACCTCGGGAAGGAACGGCTGGTAGGTCATGTACGGAAGTGGGTCAACAACGGTGACCTCTGCTTCTCCGGACCGCAACCACTTCTCAAGCTTCCAGGCGGTGTAGAAACCGGCGTAGCCACCACCGACGATGAGAATTTTGGGCACGATGAAAAGGCCTCCTACATGATTACGGATACGCGAGATTCTACGACTTGCGCCGAATTCGCTTGAAATACCGTGCGACCCCAATGGCGAACAGCATCACTAGGATACCAAACCCTGCAAGCACGGCGAGCGGCACCGTCACATACGTCAGTGTGAGCGGATTCGGGAGCCAGGCGGCCGACAGATCGGGGCCGGGCGGTACCGGGTCGGCGATGGCCGGAATCGGCGTTTCGAGGCTCGGGTCCGGCTCCGGCTCGGCCACCGAATTGACCCTGCGGTGCAGATGAATCCAGGCCTTGAGCAGTTCGGTCGGCGTTTCCGACGTGGAATCCGGCACCTTCGCGGTCACCGCCGCGGCAGCGTTGATCAGGCCGTTTCCGTAGATCGGGCTCGGCACTTCGTGCCCGTTCGCGTTGGCCGTCGCGATCACCCGGTCCATCACGCCGGCTGCATCCAGCTTTGGATAGGCCGCCCGCACGAGGGCGACGAGCCCGGTGACGATGGGCGCCGCGGCACTCGTGCCGTCCCACTGAACGTGACCGCCACCCGGCACCACTCCGACCAGCTTCTCACTCGGAGCGGCGACGGAGATCGTGATGCCCTGCGACGACGCGTCGAAACTTGCCTTCTTGGTGCGGTCGACACCGGCCACCGTGAGCACGCCCGGAATTGTCGCGGGGGCTCCGACTTCCGTCGTGCCACTCCCCCGGTTTCCGGCCGCGGCGACGACGACCACATCGTGTTCAAAAGCGTAGAGAAATGCGTCGTCCCAGCTTTCCGGCCAGTCGAGCGTGTTGCGGGTGAGCGACATGTTGATCACGCTGGCGCCGTTGTCGACAGCCCAGCGGATGGCCTCGGCGATTTGGTCGTCGTTGCTCACGGGTGAGGAGGTGGCGCCGAACGCGACGGACACGGCCAAAATCGAGGCCTCAGGGGCCACACCGATCACGCCGGCACCGGGCCCGGTGCCGCGTCCGGCGAGGAGCGACGACACGAGGGTGCCGTGCTCACTTCCTTCACCGACGGGAGTCTGACCATTGGACGAGCCGATGCCGGAGACATCCGTGCCACCGACGACCACCCCGGCGAGCTCGGGCACGCTGGCATCGACACCGGTGTCGATGACGGCGATGGTAATGCCCTTGCCCTTGGTGGTTTTCCACGCCTGGGTGAAGCCGTAGTCGTTCAGCCAGTACTGCAGGTCGCGCACCTGGTCGGCGTGGGCGGGGTGCGCGTCGACGACGACGCTGCCCATGGCCAGCACAGAGGCCAGTCCCAGGGTCAGCGCCGCGCCGAGTCGGCGCCCCGGCCGTCTCATGCGGTCGTGGTGTCCGTGGCGGAGGCGTTCGATGCGTCGTCGCCGGCGCTGTAGTCAATGCAGACGCAGACGTCGGGGCTCCAGGCGGCCCGGGCGAGCGCGAGGTCGCCGATCGGGTTGACACCGGGGCCGGCGGCCAAGGCGTGCCCGGCCAGCGCGTGCAGGCACTTCACCCGCTCCGGCATGCCACCCGAAGAGATTCCGGCGATTTCCGGCACGTCACCGAGCAGGGCGCGGTCGGCGAGAAAGCTCTCGTGGGCGCGAGCGTACGCAGCACGCACCTCTTCGTCGTCGGCGAGAAGCTGGTTGTACTCGTTCATCACCTGGTTCGCTTCGAGAAACGAGATCGCTGCAGTGGCACCGGGGTGGCAGAGGTAGTAGGTGGTCGGGAACGGCGTGCCGTCGGCGAGGCGGGGCGCGGTGGCGACGACGGTCGGAGCTCCGCAGACGCAACGCGCGGCAATGCCGACGACGTCGCGGGCCTGGCGGCCGAGCTGCGCGGAAACGGTGTCGATGTCCTGCGCGGTGAAGGGCTCGAAGGGGGGACGGCTCATTTGGGTGAAGGTTCCTCTGGGGCGAGACCGGCGGTCATGACTGAGGCGAAAACCGACGCCAGCCAGTCGACATCCGTGTCTTGTATTTCGGCGCTGACCGGAGCAATACCGGGGGTACCGGCTGCGGGCAGCGGAAGGTCGTTGATCACCAGAAAATTGATATCTCCTGGAAGCACATAGGACAACCGGTCGCGTGCCTGGGTGGTGACGAAGGTGCGGTCATTCCAGCGCTCGCGCTCGGTCTTCAGCTGGTCGACCGCCGCCTTCTGTTCGGCGACGGCGGCGCTCAGCCGGTCAATTTCTTGACGCTGCTCAGCGTAGATGCGCAGACTGGGTGCCAGCACAACGACGGCCAGGATCAGGATGGCCATCATGACCAGCGAGAATCCCGACGAACGGATGCCGCGGAGCCAACCGCCCGCCGGCGTCACCGGGTCATCGAGCGCGACGGATTTCTTGTCAGTGCCTCTGCGGGCCATGACACTTCCTTCCGTTGGTTCGCGTCGCGGGTTGGCTGACTTGGAAACTGATCAAGCTACGGTACTGCGTGATTGAGATTTCGGGTTGCGGACGCGTCGTAGCAACCACCTACCAATCGTGAAATTCCAATCGTGAAATTCAGAATTCCACTCTCGTTTGGAGTTATTCTTCGCCGACTTCCTCCGCGATCGCACGACGCACGACTACCTGGTCCCCGGGCGACACCCACACGACTGCTGGAGAAGCGTCTGATTCCTCGTAAGTGAGGGTCTTCGTTTGAACTATGCGAGTGATATCCGCTCCTAGCTGCGAGCGAGGTGCTGTGTCTTTGACTCGTCCAACTGAAAACTTTTCAGAAACAAAATTGATCTCGAGCAATACTTTCGCATATACAACTTCGCCAAGCGATTTTCCGGAGTCAGGATCTGTCACTGCGATCACGCGCCGGACAATTGCCTCGTCACCCTTCTGAATTCCGGAAGCTCGCCCAGCTGTGATTGCGAGCTGCGATGGGGCAACAATATTTGCCACCTTCGCATTTGTGACGATTACGTGGTCCTTACTCATCTGGACTCCTCTGGCTGTGGCTCATCTGCTGTACGGAATGGATCGCGGCGATTGCTGGTTTCCCTCACTGGAAGCCGCAATGCGCGAAGTTCAACTCCGGCAGGAGGACGCGGGTCATGCTCTACACGTTCGGTAAGGGCACTCCAAAATCCGGTCGAGGTTGCCTCAACGCAGATTGCAAAGGCGAGATCGCGATCACGCTCAACAGAAATAATCTCAATCACTCCCTTGATTTGGCCAGTGACAGTAAAGCTGACTTGAAATCGCGCTCCGACTTCCGCAAAAGGCTCGCTGAGAGAAAGTACCATCGCAAGGTTTCCTTCATAGACTGCAATCGAATTTATCTGGGTGGGGCCAGAGATCGTCGCCAAAACGGATCCAACCGCCTGAGCACGGCCTTCCTCGATGCCTTCATCGCGGGCAGCAAGCGCTCTTGCATCGGCAGCGACCATCTCAGCGCGGCACGCCGACAGCTCGGCTTCAAGCTCGCCCAATTGCGCCTGCACTATAGGGTGATTCCTGACTATCAGAAGGAGCTTGCTTACCTTCGGCCAGATGATTCCCATCATCGCGATGACCGCGGCGCAGACAACGAGTATCCAAAAAACCCCTTGGAGATGAACTGCATCCGCCGCAAACCATAGTCCAGCCACACCTGCGAGAGACGCGAGAGCTCCCCAGAAGCGAAGCCAGAACTTCAGCAACTCCCCCACCTCCTATTTTGTGCATATCGACAGCCACCACGTATGTGTCCTGAGCATGGGAAGACATATGCACCGCGTCACATAATGAAGGTCAAACGCCCCTGACAAAGCAGGGGCGTTTGACCCGACAGAACTAAGCCTTGAAACGCGGGAAAGCGGAGCGGCCTGCGTAGACCGCTGCCTCACCCAGCTCTTCTTCGATCCTCAGCAACTGATTGTACTTAGCGACGCGCTCGCTGCGGGCAGGCGCACCGGTCTTGATCTGACCGGCGTCCGTGGCGACGGCGAGGTCGGCGATGGTGGTGTCTTCGGTCTCACCGGAGCGGTGCGACAGGATGGCCGTGTAGCCGGCGCGCTGCGCGAGAGCGACAGCATCCAGCGTCTCGGTCAGGGTGCCGATCTGGTTGACCTTGATCAGGATGGAGTTGCCGGCCTTGAGCTCGAGGCCCTTGGCCAGGCGCACGGGGTTGGTCACGAACAGGTCGTCGCCGACGATCTGCACCTTGTCGCCGATTTCGGCGGTGAGGTGAACGTAGCCGTCCCAGTCCTCTTCTTCCAGCGGGTCTTCGATCGAGACCAGCGGGTACGCGTCGACCAGTTCGCCGTAGTACGCGACGAGCTCCTGCGCGGTGAGCGCCTTGCCTTCGAAGTGGTACGCGCCATCCTTGTAGAACTCGGTGGCGGCACAGTCGAGAGCCAGAGCGATGTCTTTGCCGGGTACGTAGCCGGCGATCTGAATGGCTTCGACGATGAGGTCGAGTGCCGCACGGTTGCTCGGCAGGTTCGGAGCGAATCCGCCCTCGTCGCCGAGGCCGGTGGAGAGGCCCTTCGACTGCAGCAGGCCCTTGAGGGCGTGGTAGGTCTCGACGCCCCAACGAAGCGCTTCGCTGTAGGTCTCTGCACCGAGCGGAACGATCATGAACTCCTGGATGTCCACATCGTTGTCGGCGTGCGAGCCACCGTTGATGATGTTCATCAGCGGAACCGGCAGGGTGTGTGCGTTCGGGCCACCGAGGTAGCGGAACAGCGGCAGGCCGCTGGACTTGGCCGAGGCCTTGGCGACGGCCAGGCTGACGCCGAGGATGGCGTTGGCGCCGACGCGCTCCTTGTTGGTCGTGCCGTCGGTTTCCATCAGAACGGCGTCGACGATGCGCTGGTCGGTCGAGTCGAGGTCTTCGACGGCCGGGCCGAGCTCGTCGAGAACGGCGTCGACGGCCTTGAGCACGCCCTTGCCGAGGTAACGCGACTTGTCGCCATCGCGCAGTTCGTACGCCTCGAAGGCACCGGTTGACGCACCGGAGGGAACGGCGGCGCGGCTGACCGTGCCATCCTCAAGCAAAACCTCGACCTCAACAGTCGGATTGCCTCGGGAGTCAAGAATTTCGCGAGCTACTACAGCCTCAATGAGAGCCACAACTATCTCCTGTGTTTGGTGCGGATAATTTGGAGAAAACGACGGTGTATTCCGCGTTCAGTCTAGAAGACCCGGGCGGGCCTCACGAAAGCTAGCTGCCGAGCGGCTTGAATTCCAGCGAGCGAGCGATGCCGGCCGCGTCGAACCCGTCGCCGGCAGCTTCAACGGATGCGTCACTCGCGGCAGCCGCGGCCGGCAGGAATGCGAAGCTTCCGAACCCGTCGGTCTCCGCGCGGGCCAGCAGCGCCTTGATGTTCTTGGTGCGCTGCGTCAGCCGCACCCGCTTGCCCTGGCCCACGAGCGCGAGCTTGACCGCCACGAGCTGTGCCGGATCGGCGTCGGCGTCGTGCAGTAGAACGACCGAGTTTTCGGCCGCTGCGGCATCCGCTTCAAGCAGGTCGACGATGCGCTCGAATCCGATCGAGAAGCCGCAGGCGGGAACGTCGGTGCCGAGGAATCGACCGATCATGCCGTCGTAGCGTCCGCCGCCGCCGAGGGAGTAGCTCAGGTCGGGGTGTGAGATCTCGAAAATGGTGCCGGTGTAGTACCCCATGCCCCGCACCAGGGTGGGGTCGAAGACCAGCTCGACCTCGGGCAGTGCGGCGCGGAGCGCCAGCAGATCGGCGTAGGCGGACGCGTCGAGCCACGTCGGCGCCTGCTCCGGGCTCGTGGTGAGATTCCAGCCGGCCGAAGCGATGGAGCCGAGCACGTCGGCGATGCCGTCGGTCGTGATGCCGAGGCCACGGAGCTCGGTGACGACGCCGTCGACACCGATCTTGTCGAGCTTGTCGATGGTGATCAGGGCGCGTTCGGTCAGGTCGGCGCCGATCCCCCAGGTGCCGAGCAGGGTGCTCAAGATGCGGCGGTCGTTGATGCGGATCGAGCAGCCGGTGAGTCCGAGCGCGTCGAGCGCTGCCGAGGTGGCGCTGATCAGCTCGATCTCGGCGAGCGCACTGGCTTCGCCGATCACGTCGATGTCGCATTGCATGAACTGGCGGTAGCGCCCCTTCTGCGGGCGTTCCGCGCGCCAGACCGGCGCGATCTGGATCGAACGGAACACGGTGGGCAGGTTCGCCCGGTGCGTGGCATAAAACCTCGCCAACGGAACCGTCAAGTCGAAGCGGAGGCCCAGGTCGGCCAGCGACAGCAGGTCACCGCTTTCGGCGGCGGCTGAGACATCCGCTTCACTCAGGCCACGCTTCATCACGGCGAAGGCGAGCTTCTCGTTGTCGCCGCCGAGGCCGGAGTGCAGGCGAGCCGAGTCCTCCATCACCGGGGTCTCGATCTCGTCGAACCCATGTGCGGCGAAGCTCGAGCGGATCACGCCGAGGGCGTGCTCCCGAGTTGACTTTTCGTGGGGAAGAAAATCGCGCATGCCGCGGGGCGGGGTCACAGAAGCTGCCATGTCTCAATTCTGTCAGGTCGGCCGCGCCCTCTCGGCCAGGCCCTGCGCACAGAGTCGGCCCCGATGCGCACCGGGTGACCGGGCGCATCGGGGCCGCTGTGAGCGCGAAGGGGCTAGATCGCCCCGCCGGCCGCCGACGGCGCGTCGGAGTCGACACCGGAGTCGCCGACGGTTTCGCGGGCCACGAAGTTCTCAATGTCGAAGAGGTTCTCCCCGGCACGCTGAGCGATGGTCAGCAGGGTCGACATGGAGGCGACCTCCTCGACCTGCTCCTTGAGGAACCAGAGCATGGCCTGCTCACCGAGCGCGTCGCCATCGGCACGGGCTGCGCGAAACAGGGCCTCGATCTGGGACGTGACCTGCTTCTCCTGAGCCAGCGCCAGGGCGATCGGCTCGACGATGTTGGCGAAGTCGTTGACCACGGCGGGGATGCCCGGAATCTCGACACCCAGATCACGGTCGATGCGGTACTGCACGAGCATCATCGCGTGGTTGCGCTCTTCGATCGACTGGCGATAGAAATGCGCGGCAAGCTGCGGCATGTCGTGATTGTCGAACCACACCGCGATGGCGATGTATTGCTGCGACGCAGCAAACTCGTTGCCGATTTGACTGGACAGAAGCGCGTTGAAAGAAGTCTCACTCATGCTCTGACGGTACCGGTCCCGGCGCGTCGGCGCGAGGGTGGAGAGGCTATCCAAACATCGCTCAGTCGAGCGTGCCGAACAGTCCCTGGCCGTGATCGGACAACGCGTCGAACGCCTCCCCGTAGGTCTCGGGAACTTTGGCTCCCGGCGTGCCGTAGCGGGCGACCAACAGCCCGAGCAGCCCGGTGGCCGGCGCGCTGAGCGGACGGTCGCGGTTATCTTCTTTCGGGTGCGGCACCGCCTCGGGGTTCGGCGGCGTGTACTGCGGATGCGTGTCGGGCCAGTCGGATGCCGGGCGCGGCTTGGTCAGGTTCACCAAGCTGAAGAGGTCGTTGGCTCCGGCATCGCGATTGGTCAGCGGGGCCAGCCCGTGCAGTCGGCTGAGCGTGCGGATGACCGAGGCGTGATGCATCTCATCGTTGATCACCGTGCCCGCCTTGGTATACGCCGAGATGGCGATCGCCGGCACCCGAAGTCCCAGGCGGTCGAAAGTGAAGCCCATCTCTCCCGGCTCGGCCTCATCGGTCGGCGGTACGGCGCGCGGCGGGCGCACGTGGTCGAAGGTTCCGCCGTGTTCGTCGAACGTGACCAGAAAGAGGGTGTTGTTGGCATTCGAGCCCTTCGGGGAGGCACTGGCGCGAATCGACGAGTAGACGTCATGCAGCAAGGCTTCGCCGGCACGCACATCCGACAGCGCGCCATTGAAGATGTCGACGCCTTCGACATCCGATTCCTCGAGATGTCCGATCGGCGGATGCATATCGTTGTGGTTGAAGGTCATGCGCGGTTCGATGAACGCGTAGGCCGGGAGGTTTCCGTTCTTCACGTCGAGGTAGTACTGCTCCATCGTGCGGAAGTTGGTTTTCCAGTACTTTTCGAGAACCGGGGCGTGAATCATTCCGGTGAACGAGATGAGTTGCGCCTCGTCGTAGTAGACCCGCCAGCTGAGTCCGGCGTCCTGCAGCCGGTTGAAGATCGTCGGCGTCGGAGGAGCATCGAGCCATTTCTGGTAGCCGCCGTCGCCTCGATTCGTGACGAAACCGTGCGAGGTACTCGCATGAAAGAACGACCGGTTGCAGAACGTCTGCGACGGAACCGCGCAGAACCAGGAGTCGAAGACGGTGAAGTTGCGGGCCAGCGTCGATGTGACCGGGAGCATCTGCGGCGAGAAACCGCCCATCGCCACGGCAAGCTGCTCCCTGGTCGGTGACTTGCCCTTGTTCAGCCGACGGAAGTTGATGTCATAGTCACGCACAAACCCCGAGTTCTTGGGCGTCTGGCCGGGAGCCGGGGCATTGTATGGTGCCTTCCAGGATCCGGCGGAGAGATCGGCGTTCGAAGCCGGGTCGACGATATCGAAGAGCTGGGTGTTGACGTGCGGGTATTCCTCGCCGGGGTCGGGGTTCGGCTGACTCATGATCGAGTCGGTGCTGCCGGTGTAGACATGGGCGTCGATGACGGTGCCGTCCGGGGCAGCGTTGTGATAGTTGCCCATCGCCAGGCCGTCGAATTTCTGCCCGGCTGGAACCGTGTCACGGGTGTACAGCCAACCCAGCAGGTTGTCGAAGGAACGGTTCTCGAACATCAACACGACAACGTGATCGAAGCCGGGTTCGTGCCGGGGATCGAGTGGCGCCGAGCGCTCGTCGTCGCCCTCTACGCTGGCCGCGCCGAGCGCCGCCCCAATGGCTCCCCCGGTCGCGCCGCCGACCGCGAACCCGGCAGCGGCAAGGCCGGCGCCCTTCAGAAACGAGCGGCGGGAGGGCTTTTCGGCGGAGGTGTCACTCGGAGACATAGGTCATCTTTGCATCGGTGTACCGATTACGCCGGCATCGAACGGGTCGCCACCAGCCGAAGACTCCGCCTCGGCGCTGCGAATCTCGTCTTGGAGGTCGCGTACCGCGGTGCGCAACGCACGTTCGGCATCCAGCCCCTGCGACTTCGCCGCTGCGACGATCGCCAGCAGCAGCGGGCCCAGCTCGTCTTCGCTGCCAAGAGCCATCGAGGGCTCGGTCTCCACCTCGATCAGGCCGATCTTCTCCGCCCGGCCCAGTACCTTGTCGGCGAGCGCCAGTGCCGGCATCCCCTGCGGAATCCCGTCGAGCACGCTCGTGCGGTGCGGCTTCTCCTGCGCCTTGAAGTCGTCCCAGGCCGCGACGACGTCGTCGGCGGTGTCGAGCGTGAGATCGCCGAAGACGTGGGGGTGCCGACCGACCATCTTCTGGTTCATCGCCGCGGCGACATCCTGAATGTCGAAGTCTTCACCGCTCGTGTGGGCGGCGATGTCGGCGTGGAAGAGCACCTGGTAGAGCACGTCGCCGAGCTCTTCGAGCATCTCGTCGCGGTTGCCTGACTCGATCGCCTCGATGAGTTCGTGGCTCTCCTCGGTCAGATACTGCACGAGCGAGGCGTGGGTCTGGTCGGCGTCCCAGGGGCAGCCGCCGGGGGCGCGCAGCTTCGCCACCGTCTCGATCAGGGTGTCGAGTTCGCTCGGCGTCGATGCCGTCG
The DNA here is from genome assembly GCF_056395445.1 of Leifsonia sp. 10L418. Classification (NCBI taxonomy): domain Bacteria; kingdom Bacillati; phylum Actinomycetota; class Actinomycetes; order Micrococcales; family Microbacteriaceae; genus Leifsonia; species Leifsonia sp. 10L418. The sequence continues at coordinate 520,729 of NZ_JBFTJN010000001.1, forward strand.
GCTCTTCGTTCGGCACGGATGCGGCGGAAGCGGCGGTCGGCGCGGATGACGCGGATGGCACGGCCGGCGCGGCCGAACCTGCGGCTGAGAACAAGGGGTTGGTCACGAGAGCTCCTCTGGGTTGGTTCTATCGTAGGCATGTCGACCGGCTTCGAATCGGGGTTTTGCTAGGCTGGGCGTGGTGAGCCGGGAAGTCTGGTCGGCGGACGAAGCAATTCGTTCATTACTCTTCGACCACCCCCGACGGGGCAGGCAGGATTCCCATGAAAATCATCCGCTCTGAGCGCTACGCCGCCGGACTTCTTCTCGCCGCGGCCGCTATCGGCCTCATTCTGGCGAACACTCCGATCGGGCCGGCCCTGATCAACGCGCTCGGCGCCCACATCGACATGCCTCTTCTTGGCCTCGATCTCTCAACCAAGCACTGGATCAGCGACGGCCTGCTCGCGATCTTCTTCTTTCTCGTCGCCGTCGAGCTGAAACGTGAACTCGTCATCGGCGATCTGAACAGCTTCAGCAAGGCCGCTCTTCCCGCATTGGCCGCCATGGGCGGAGTGATCATTCCGGCCGGCGTCTACCTGCTCATCACGAGCGGCAGCGGGCTCAGCGCCGGCTGGCCGGTGCCGACCGCCACGGACATCGCCTTCGCTCTCGGTGTGCTCGCCGTCTTCGGCCGCGGCATCCCGACCCGTGTGCGCGTTTTCTTGCTGGCCCTCGCCGTGCTCGACGACCTGGTCGCGATTCTGATCATCGCCTTCTTCTTCACCCAAGACCCCCAATTGCAGTTCATCGGGTACGCCGCCATCGCCGCCACCGCGTTCGGGCTGGTCAGCCGGATGCTGAAGCCCCGGTCAGCGTGGGTGCTCTCGCGTCGCCCGGCCTGGCCACTCGTCATCGTGCTCGTCATCCTCGGCGTGCTCACCTGGTACTTCACGCTGCGCTCCGGTGTGCACGCCACCATCGCCGGCGTCATCCTCGGGCTCGTGATGGCCCGGATTCCGGCCGGGAGAGCACATCACATCCTCGAGCCTTTCTCGAACGGCTTCGTTCTCCCGTTATTCGCACTCACCGCCGCGATGGTGGCAATTCCGCAGGTGTCGATCAGTGAACTGAGCCCGGCATTTTGGGGCATCCTGGTCGCGTTGCCGGTGGGCAAGCTGCTCGGCATCACCCTGGCCGGCGGGCTCGGCATCCTGATCGCCCGGGACCGGTCGGTTCTGAAATTCCCCGACATCATGATGGTGGCCTGCCTCGGCGGGATCGGATTCACCGTGTCGCTGCTGATGAGTGAACTGGCCTTCGCCAGACAGCACGAGGTCGCGGATGAGGGAACCCTCGCCGTGTTGCTTGGCTCCGGAATCTCGATCGTCGCCGCGGCCATCTTCGTGACTCTGCGTGCGAAGCACTACCGCCAGATCTCGCATCACCACGAGGCGGCGACTGCGGAGTAGTCATTCTCGGTGGTTGAGGAGCGCCCGACGGAGTCGGCCGCGTCTCGAAACCGCGTGAGCCGATCCTTGAACCGTGGTTGGGTTTGAAGATCGACTCACCGGGTTTCGAGACGGCCCTGGCGGGCCTCCTCAACCACCGAAACGTTCTAGCGCGGGCTGGAGCCGATGGCGACGATGACAACGCCGATGACGATCAGCACGGGAATCGTCATGATCGCGATTCCGCCCGGGTGACCGAGGTTGACCGTCCAGCCGACCCCGAACCGCTTCGGCACCCAGAGTGCCGGATCGTTGCGGTTCAGGTAGATCATGCCGCCCTTCCAAAAGCGGTCGTCGTCGGGGGTGTCGGCGCGCTGGGTGGAACCTGCGGCTACGGATGCCGAGGCACCCGCGTCTGAGGCGGCTGACGCTCCTGCTCCCGCCGTGACCGCGACCCGGCGAACGATTCTGCGCTGACGCACCAGGAAGACGCCGATCAGCAGGAAGATCAGCACGGGGGCCAGAATCGCGATTGCGAGATTCACCGCCTCGTTGTGCGGTGTAAACCAGCTCTGCAGACTGATCGCCCCAAAGATCGCGGCGAGCACGAGGGTGAGCTGGCCGACGAGCTGCTGCATGAGATCCTGCATCGCGAGCTGCTGCTCTGCGCTGTAGTCGGCGACCCGTCGCAGCGGAATCCGGCTCGTCAACCGGGCGATGCTGAACAGAAACACAATCATGCCCAGCCCGATCAACAGTGGACCGAAGACCGACCAGACCGACTTCGGTGCGAAGCCGTCGGCCTCACCGGCGGCGTTCCAGTGGGTCGTCAGAGTCGTCGGCAGCGAGTCGTAGAGTGACACGCCGAACGCGGCGACAACGGCGAGCAGCACCGTGGCCGCGATATACCAGCCGATCGGGGTCGACGCGCGAGTCTGGGTTGCGGTGAGCGTTCCGCTGAGGCGCACCGGGACATCCTGGTACCAGTGCTCAGCGGCCTTGGCCCGTTGGATGCTTCGACGGCACACGACGTAGGCGCCGATCGAGAGCACGAGCTGCAGCAGCACCGGCACGATGACCGCGGCGACCACGGAGACACCGGCCAGCAACAGAGCCGCGAGGGCGCTCACGGCGAACGCTATGCCGACAGCCCACCGATATCGCTTCACCGCTTCGAGCACAACCGGCTCTCCGGTGCGCTGCTGCGGGATGCTGACGCCGAGCGGCAGGGTCGCCCGCGTGATCGACGGCATGAGGAGCAACATCACCGCGACGAACGCCATGATGAGAAGGGGAAGGACGACAGCGAACCAACTCATGGGACTTCAGGACTTTCCGTGTGTGGTGAGTGAGGCGAGGTGTTGCGCAGCGCGGCGAACGCATGAACAATCTGCTCGGTGCGCGCCAGAATCTCGGAGTCGGTGACGCCTTGCACGACCGCTTCGGCGAGGAGCGTCGACAGCCGGGCCGACCAGTCGTCGACGAAGTTCGGTGTGGCCACCGCGTCGCCCGGGCCGCGTGCGATCACCGAACCCGACTTGTGGTTGGTGCGGATCAGGCCTTCCTGCCGCAGCGCGTCGTAGGCCTTGCTCACCGTTTGCACGTTGATTCCGAATTCGAGAGCGAGCTGGCGCACCGAGGCGAGCTGCTCCCCCGGCACGAGCACGCCGGAGGCGATCGCCTCGACCGCCCGGTCTCTGATCTGCTGATAAATCGGGACTTGTGACTGCGGATCGATTTCAATCTGCATGATTGCCCCTCCAATCTGTTCCGTCTGTACCACTATAGACAACACAGATGGGTGGGGCAAGCCCCGGCACCTACGCGGGCGTCGAGACCGATGCCTGCACGGGCGCGGGCGGGAAGATCGCCGTCAGCAACGTGCCGGCCCAGTTGATCAGCTCGGAGTCGGCGAGCGGCTCGCCGTTCACCCGCGGCATCGGCACCGTGAGCGAGCCGTTCTGGGTGAAGTAACGGGAGCCGGGGTACATCCGCTGCAGGCGCACCTGCAGAGAATCGGCCAGGTCGGCCGGCGCGACGCGCAGGTTCGAGCCCATCGCGACGACCTCGCCGAGACCGGCCTGCTGGGCCTGGCGGCGCAGCCGGGACACGGCGATCAGGTTCTGCACCGGGGCCGGCGGCTCGCCGTAGCGGTCGGTGAGCTCCTCGAGCACGAGATCGATCTGACCGTCGACCGCGCTGGCCGAGCTCGCGCCCGACAGCTTCTGGTAGGCCTCGAGCCGCAACCGCTCACTGTCGACGTAGTCGTCGGGAATGTGCGCGTCGACCGGAAGTTCCAGTCGCAGCTCAGTTTGACCTTCGGCCACATCGCCGCGGAACGTGCTCACGGCCTCGCCGATCATCCGCAGGTAGAGGTCGAAGCCGACACCCGCGATGTGCCCGGCCTGCTCGCCGCCGAGCAGGTTTCCGGCACCACGAATCTCGAGGTCCTTCAACGCCACCTGCATGCCGGCGCCGAGCTCGTTGTTGGCCGCGATCGTCGCCAGCCGGTCGTGCGCGGTCTCTGACAGCGGCTTGTTCTCGTCGTACAAGAAGTAGGCGTAAGCGCGTTCCCGGCCACGACCGACCCGGCCGCGCAGCTGGTGCAGCTGGCTCAGGCCGAACTTGTCGGCCCGGTCGATGATGATGGTGTTCGCGTTGGCGATGTCGAGGCCGGTCTCGATGATCGTGGTCGACACGAGCACATCGAACTTGCGCTCCCAGAAGTCGACGACGATCTGTTCGAGCTGCGCCTCCGGCAGCTGGCCGTGCGCGACGGCGATGCGGGCTTCCGGCACGAGCTCGGCGAGCTGGGCGGCCACCCGGTTGATGCTCGACACCCGGTTGTGCACCAAGAAGATCTGGCCCTCGCGCAGCAGCTCGCGGCGGATCGCCGCGGCAACCTGCCGCTCGGAATACGGACCGACGAAGGTGAGAATCGGGTGCCGGTCCTCCGGCGGGGTGGCCAGGGTCGACATCTCACGGATGCCGGTGACCGCCATCTCGAGCGTGCGCGGGATCGGTGTCGCGCTCATCGCGAGGATGTCGACGTTGGTCTTCAGCTTCTTCAGCTGGTCTTTGTGCTCGACGCCGAACCGCTGCTCCTCGTCGATGATGACCAGGCCGAGGTCTTTGAAGATGATCGATTCAGAGAGCAGACGGTGGGTGCCGATCACGATGTCGACGGTGCCGTCGAGCAGGCCGGCGATCGTCTCGCGCGACTCCTTCTCGGTCTGGAAGCGCGAAAGGGCGCGCAGGTGGATCGGGAAACCGGCGAACCGCTCCTGAAAGGTCTCGAGGTGCTGGTTCACCAGCAGCGTCGTCGGCACCAGCATGGCGACCTGCTTGCCATCCTGAATCGCCTTGAACGCGGCACGCACGGCGACCTCGGTCTTGCCGAAGCCGACGTCGCCGGAGATCAGGCGATCCATCGGGATCGGCCGCTCCATGTCGGCCTTGACCTCCTCGATCGTGGTCAGCTGGTCGGGCGTCTCGGCGAACGGGAACGCCTCTTCGAGCTCGCGCTGCCACGGGGTGTCCGGCCCGAAAGCGTGACCCTTGCTGGCCATCCGTGCCGAGTAGAGCTTGACCAGTTCGACGGCGATGTCGCGCACGGCCTTGCGGGCCTTGGTCTTGGCGGCCGACCAGTCGCTGCCGCCCATCTTGCTCAGCGTCGGCGCCTCGCCGCCCACGTAGCGGCTGACCAGGTCGAGCTGATCGGTGGGCACGAAGAGCTTGTCGCCCGGCTGGCCGCGCTTCGACGGCGCGTATTCCAGCACGAGATATTCGCGCTTGGTCTTGACCGGGTTGCGCCCGCCGCTCGAAACTTCGCGTTGGGTCAGCTCGATGAACCGACCGATGCCGTGCGTCTGGTGCACGACGTGATCGCCGGTCTTCAGCTGGAGCGGGTCGACGACGTTCTTGCGGCGGCTCGCGAGCTTCTTGATCTGACGCGCGTCGTAGCCGACGGTGCGGCCGTAGAACTCGGACTCGCTGACCAGCGTGAGCTTGGTTTCCGGAATCTCGAAACCGTGGTCGATGGATGCCTTGAGCAGGTAGGCGATGCCGGGTTCCGGCTCCGCCGGAAACTCGGTGACGATCCGGGCCGGCAGTTCGAACTCGGCCAGAACGTCGGCGGCGCGTTCGACGAGACCGGCGCCCTGCGCGACGATGCCGACGGTCCAGCCGTCTTTCAGGCGGGTGGCGAGGTGACCGACGGCTCCCTCGACGCTGCCCTGGAAACTGGGAACGGCATCCGCTTCGATGCGCACGGTGAGCAGGTCGTCGATCTCGCGGTGCTCGGGCAGCACGACCTCGTCGGACGGGGCGGCCTGGAACGAGCTCAGCGTCCACCAGGGGTGGTCGGGCGTCGGCTGGCCCGGAGCCGAGAACTGGACCGAGTCTTTGAGGCGGCCCAGCGTGAGGAAGTCACCGGACTCGAGGTCGATCGGCGCCTCGGCGCCGGCGGTCGCGGCGTTCCAGGCCGCCGAGAGAAACTCGCGGTTCGTGTCGGCCAGGCTGATTGCCCGGGAGGCGACGCGTTCCGGCGAGATCACCGCGATGGCGGCGCCCTCTGGCAGGTAGTGGGTGATCGGAACGAGCCGGTCGACGAGCGCGGGAGCAAGGCTCTCCATGCCGTCGACGGGGATGCCCTCGGCGATCTTGGCGAGCATCCCGGCCAGGCTCGGAAACTCGTGCTGCATCTCGCGGGCGCGCTGACGCACGGCCGGGCTGAGCAGGAGTTCACGGCTCGGCGGCAGGCTGACCGAGTCGATCGGTTCGGGCAGCGAGCGCTGGTCCGCGACCGAGAATGCACGAATCTGCTCGACCTCGTCGCCGAAGAACTCGATCCGGTAGGGGTGCGCCGCGACCGGCGGGAACACGTCGAGGATGCCGCCGCGCACGGCGAACTCACCGCGGCGGGTGACCATGTCAACGCGTGAATAGGCCACGTCGACCAGGTGCAGGCTGATCGCGGAGAGGTCGTTGCCGCGCCCTCCCGCGGTCAGCTCGATGGGCTCGAAGTCGGTGAGGTTATCGGCGACGGGTTGCAGAGCGGCGCGCACCGAGGCGACGATGACGAGCGGATGGCGCGTCTCGGCCGGCAGCTCCTGCCACTCGCGCATCCGTCGCAAAGCGTGCAGGCGTTTGCCGACGATCTCGGCGCTCGGGCTCAGGCGTTCGTGCGGCAGCGTCTCCCAGGCGGGAAAGTCGATGATCTCGGCGGAATCCGCGCCGGCACCCACCGTGAAGCAGCCGAGGTTCTCGCGCAGTGACTCCGACTCGCGCCCGGTCGCGGTGATGATGAGCAGTGCTTCGGCCTTGCCGAGTTCGCGACGGCGTCCGAGCAGTGCGGCGAGAAGAGGGGCTCGTAACCCTTCGGTGAGCGAAAAGTCGGCGTCTCTGGCAGCGAAGCCGAGGGACTTTTCGAACGTGGAGGCGCGAGAAAGCGCTGCGATTAAGCCCTGGAGGATCACCGGTCAAGTCTAATCGGGAGCGCACCTGGTCGCCGAGCGATGGCCGCCCCATGGTCGGGACGGCCGAACACCGCTAGAGCACCTTTGACAAGAATGCCTGGGTGCGCTCCTGTTGAGGATTCGAGATCATTTCGCTCGGCTTACCCGACTCGACGATCTGCCCGCCGTCCATGAAATAGAGCGAGTCTCCGACTTCACGGGCGAATCCGATCTCGTGGGTGACAACGACCATCGTCATCCCGCTTCGGCCGAGCTCCTTCATCACGTCAAGCACCTCGCCGACCAGCTCCGGGTCGAGTGCTGAGGTTGGTTCGTCGAAGAGCATCAACTTCGGTTCCATCGCCAGAGCGCGTGCGATCGCCACCCGCTGCTGCTGTCCTCCTGAGAGCTGACTCGGATAAGAACTTGCCTTGTCGGCCAGGCCGACGCGGTCAAGCAGCTCCTTGGCTCGTCTGGAAGCGGACGCTCCGCCCTCCCCATGAACAAGCCGAGGCGCACAGGTGATGTTCTCCAGCGCTGAGAGATGGGGAAACAGATTGAACCGCTGGAACACCATCCCGATGTCCTGCCGCTGCGCGGCCGCTTCGCTCGGCTTCAGCTCGTAGATCTTGTCTCCGCGCTCTCGGTAGCCGATCAGAGAACCGTCGACAATGATTCGCCCCTGGTCGATTTGTTCGAGGTGGTTCAGGCACCGCAGGAACGTCGATTTTCCCGAGCCGGACGGCCCAATCACGCAGGCTACCTCGCCGGCAGCGATCTTCATCGACACGCCTGTGAGCACCTGATTGCTGCCAAACGACTTGTGCACATCCTCGGCGCTGACCATCGGTCTCACGTTCACGACACTTCCTTCTCACGTCGAATGCCTGCCGCCACAGGCGTGGAGGCGCTGTCTTTCGGCTCCGGTCGCGCGCTGCCGACCTCCTGAGGCGCACTGCGCTGGTCATACCCCCGAGCGAATCGACGCTCGAGAAAGTACTGCCCGACCATCAGCAACGAGGTGAACAGCAGATACCACACCGAGGCGACGAGCAGCAGTGGAATCGGGTTCAGCGTCTCAGCTGAAATGTCGCGGGAGCGGGTGTAGAGATCGAGGCTGAAGGGCACCGCGGTCACCAGCGACGTGGTCTTGAGCATCGAGATCACCTCGTTGCCGGTCGGCGGGATAATGACGCGCATGGCCTGCGGGATCACGATCTTGCGCATCGTCTTGCCCCAGGTCAGACCGAGCGCCGTCGCGGCCTCGGTCTGACCCTTGTCAACGGAGAGAAGACCCGCGCGAACAATTTCTGCCATGTATGCGGCTTCGTTCAGCGCAAGCCCGAACACGGCAATCCAGAACACGCTCACGACATCGATTGTCTCGATCTGCACCCACGGGGTCGCGAACGGTATGCCCACGTCAATCGAGCGGTAGATCGTCGACAACAAGCCCCAGAACACAAGCTGCACATACACCGGAGTTCCGCGAAACAGCCAGATGAAGACCAGTGAGACGGAGCGGAAGATCGGGTTCGGACTCTGCCGCATGATGGCGAGCAGAATTCCCAGTGCCACTGCGAGAACCATCGAGTAGACGGTCAATTGCAGTGTAACTCCCGCGGCCTGCACGATGCGCGGATCGAGGAGGTATGTTGCGAATGCTCCCCAGTCGTACGCGGGCCGCTGACTCGCGTCGATGACGAAGAGCACCAGCCCGAGGATGAGGAACACTGCAACAGTGTTTCGCCACGGATGCTTCAAGCGAATCGCCTGGGTGGGACGTGTCCCGCCGAGACCGTTCTCAGTCTGTGCTTGTTCCACAGTTCTCGTTACCGATTTCTCTCGTCACCGATTTCTCGGTCGTGCTGACTATTCCTGGGCTCCGTTGACAATGATCGTGTCGATTGCGCCACCCTCGACACCCCAGTACTCGAAGATCGACTGGTAGGTTCCCTCGTCCATGAGCTCCTGCAGAGCGACACGCAGTGATTCGGAGAAGGTGCCACGGTCCTTCGCGATCGGAGCGCCCGAGAGGGTCGAGTCGTACACCTCGGAGGTGACGAGCTTGCCGTCGCTGAGACGCGCCGCGTAGCCGACGACCGGTGAGTCGGCGACCATCGCGTCGACGCGACCGAGCGTCAGTGCCGCTGTCGCATCATCCTGTGTGTCGTAGCCGAGCACCTCGATGGGCTCCTTGCCCGCCGCTGCGCACTTGGTGTCGAGTTCCGGCAGGTAGATCAGGGGCGCAGAACCACCGTTCTGCGCGGCGACCTTCAACCCGCACACGTCGAGCTCCGACGTGATCGGGTTGTCTTTCGCCGAAGCGAACTGGTTTCCGGCGATGGCGAAGTCGACGAGGTCGAGTGTTTCCTGACGCTTCTTCGTGTCGTAGTAGCCGCCGAGGCCGAGGTCATACTTTCCGCCGAGGATGCTGGGCACGATGTTGTCGAATTTCGCCACCCGGTAGTCGGTGGTCACCCCCAGTTTCGCGGCGACCGCATCCATCAGATCGATTTCCCAGCCAATCGGGTTGCCGTCTTTGTCCTTGAACTCGTTGGGCGCATATGTCGGGTCGACACCGATGACAAGCTTGTCGGTTTTCGTGATTTCCGAGGGAAGCAGTTTGATCGCTGCGCTGCTCTCGGCGATCGTGCTGATGTCGACACCCGTTTTCCGGTCGGGATCGACCGTGCTGCTCGTCGACACTCCGATCGGAGCGCAGCCGGCCAACAGACCGACGAGGGCTCCCGCAGCGAGGCTGCTCAGGGTGATTCGTTTCATAGCGACAATGCTCCTTTGCTGTATGTGACTCAGGTGGTGCGGAAAGAACGAGAGGTGATCAGGCGATGTAGACGGACTCACCGGCGAAGAACGTTTCGAGCGTCGTGGTGGCGCCGATCTGGCTCGTGGGGTGTTCGAACGGATTGCGGTCGACGACGACGAGGTCGGCGACGTAGCCCTCTTTGATCGCCCCCGAGTAGTTCCCTCGGTTGTTGATGCGGGCACTGTCACTCGTGTACGCACGGAGGGCCGCATCGAGTGAAATGCGTTCCTGGGGAACGAAAACCTCGGAGTTGAAGTCGGGATGCCAAGACGGGTGCTGGCGGTTGACCGCGACATGGATCCCGAGCCAGGGATCGGGGCTGGTCACTGGCCAGTCCGAACCCGCGCACAGTCGGGCGCCTGCCGCCTGCAGACTTGCGAACGGATACTGCCACGGCGTGCGCTCCTCGCCGAGAATGGGCAGGTTGAGCATGACCATTTGGGGGTCGTTGGAGGCCCAGAGCGCCTGAATGTTCGCCGCAACGTCGAGTTCGGCGAATCGAGACAGATCAGCGGGGTGGATGACCTGCACGTGGGCGATGTGGTGGGTGGGTCCGGTATCACCGTTCTTCTCCCGCGACGCCGCAACCGCGTCCAGGGATTCACGCACCGCGCGGTCGCCGATGGCGTGGAAGTGCACCTGCAGACCGTGGGAGTCGAGCAGAGTGACGAAGTGATCGAGCTTCGCGGGTTCCAAGAATGACAGCCCGGTCTCGGCGTGGGAGCAGGAGTGACCGGGGACGACATACGGCGCGGTCATAGCGGCCGTCATGTTTTCGGTAACGCCGTCTTGCATGATCTTGACCGTCGTCACCCGAAAGAACTCATGCTGAAAGCGCTCCCGCAGCGCCAACACGGTATCGATCTGCGACTCGTCTTGCTCGCGCTCCCACCAAATCGCGCCGTTCACTCGTGCCCGCAGGCGGTCGGTGTCGATCGCTTCCTGGTAGGCGTCAACGATGTCAGCGCTGTGGTTGCCGTAGTCACCGATCAGGGCATCCTGCCAGCCCGTGATTCCAAACGAGTGGAGATAGCGCTGGGCCTCCAGCAGGCCTTCGAGGGATCCCCGTTTCGTGGGAGCCGGGGCAAGACGAAGCGCCAACATCCGCGCACCCTCATGGAGCGTTCCGGTCGGATTGCCGAGTTTGTCGCGTTCGATGCGGCCGTCGACAGGATCTGGGAAGTCCTTGTCGATGCCGGCCATGCGCAGCACGACCGAATTGACCCAGGCGCTGTGGTGATCACGGTTGGAGATGATCATCGGCTTCACCGTCGAGATCGCGTCAAGGTCGCGAAGATGCGGGTTGCCGCCGGGGAATGCGGCCTGCTTCCAGCCTCCGCCGATGATCCAGTCCTGGTCGGGATGCGTGCGCACATAGTCGCCGATCAGCTCCAGGTAGTCCTCCCGGTTCGATCCCGACGAGAGATCGCAGCCGAGCCGTTCGATGCCCCCTTCGACCGGATGCACATGAGCGTCGATGAATCCGGGGAGCAGCAGGCGGCCGGTCACGTCGACAACACGCGTGGCCGGAGTGATACCTGCGTCAACTTGCTCAGCGTCAAGCGTCACGATGATGCCGTCGCGCACGCCGACGCTCATCGCGACCGGGGCGTCTGACACGCCGTCGAAGACGCTTCCGTTGACGAAAGCCAAATCCAATTGCTGCACGCTGCACAACCTCATTCGTTGAAATTTCCGACCCGACGCAACGCCGCAGAAGGGCGCGTATGCACGCTCCGACTGCCACTTCGCACTAGTTGCCCTCACGGCACTAAATCGATTAACCTGGACCCTACAACCAATTCACTTAATCGATCAAGTAAAAACACTTAATCGATAAAGTAAAAGTCATTCGGTGGTGCGCACAGGAGCGGGGTGAGGGCAATGATCGGTGTCAGCGAAAGTGGGGCGTATGGCCCAGGCCTACTCACCCGGGGCAGTGAGGCTTTCTCGCACACGGAGAAGGCTGCGTTTCAATCGGAGGCAATCAGATGGCCATAACACTCGCTGAAGTCGCAGACATTGCGGGGGTGTCGACGACCGCGGTCTCCTTGGTCGTCAACGGCAAGAAGGGCGTCTCTGAAGAGACCCGGCAGAGAATCCTCGCGATTCTCGATGACACGGGGTATCGGGTCAACCGTCTCGGTCGGGCCCTTCGCCAATCAAGGACGGGCAGCGTGGGGCTCTATATGCCCAATTCCGCCGTGCACTTCGGCTACTACAACGAGGTCACCGTGGGCGTCGCGAACGCCCTGCAGCAACACGACACGTCGTTGCTCATCGTTCCCAGCATCTCGAATCAACCACGTATCGAGGTGCCGTCCGTCGACGGATTCATCCTGGTCGAGCCGCACTCTGACGATCCCGGAGTCGAGGTGATTCTGCGGCAGGACCTTCCCGTCGTTTCGGGAGATGCGCCAGACGTCGCCCTCCCCGATCCGTGGGGAATCGTCGAGTCGCCCAACTTTCAGAGCACCGTCGAGGTGTTCGACCGGTTTCTGCACCAGGGGGCTGTGCGGCCGGGGTTGCTGCTCATCGACCAGGTCTCGTCCTGGGCAGCCGAGCTCGAAAAGGCCTATCGCTGGTGGTGCGAGAAGCACCAGAAAGAGCCGCGAGTGCTCGTCCTCGACACCCATGCGTCAAATGACACTCTCGCCGGCGTTCTTCGGCCGTGGGTCGAACCGATGAGTGGTTGCGATGCGATCCTCGCGGGCGGAGACGGCATCGCCGTTCGTGTTGCGGGAATCCTGCGCACACTCGATCACCGAGTGGGCGAAACAATCAAGCTCATCTCGGGAGTGGACAGCCCGCTCATGGAGTTCCACACGCCGCGCATTACCGCAGTCGACCTTCAGCCACGTGAATTCGGTGCGGCGTGCGCTGAACTTCTGATCTCGCTTCTCGATCACCCTCGGCCGACCGTTCCGGTGCGGGTTCCGGTGGGCGCGCCTCTGCGAATCCGCGAGTCCGGCTAGCGCGCGAGGGCGCTTTTTGCTCGCTTCCTTCCGCTTCCTGCCACAAACGCGGCACGCGGAGAGGCCAGTATCCCCGCCCGACGGGGAAGCGTTATGGGCTGTGCACCTTTTGCTGCGCGGAGGCGAGACCTTCGACGGCAACCAGCTCGACGGCATCCGCTGCTTCATCGATGATCGACGGCAGCACTGCGCGCTCGGCCGCGGTGAAGTCACGCAACACGAAGTCTGCAGGGTCTTGACGACCGGGCGGGCGTCCAACACCGACGCGCAGGCGAATGAAATCGCCGGTTCCGGTGGAGGCGATGATGTCGCGCAACCCGTTGTGGCCGCCGTGACCGCCGCCGATTTTCAGCTTGAGGCTGTCGAACGGGAGGTCGAGCTCGTCGTGAATGACGATCAGTCGGCTGGGCGGAATCGAGTAGAAGCGCAGCAGCGCCGACACGGACTTGCCCGACACGTTCATGAACGAGTTCGGCTTCGCCAGCACGAGCTTGGGCCCGCCGGGAGCGGTGCGCCCCTCAGCGACCTGCGCGCTGGCTTTATGGCTCTTGAAATTCGCGTGCATGCGATGTGCAAGCTCGGCCAGAACCATCTGACCGACATTGTGTCTGTGGCCGGCGTAGCCGGGCCCGGGGTTACCGAGCCCGACTACGAGCCAGAGATTCGTGTCCAGGGGATTCCTCCGCTTAGAACGAAACCAGTTGAAAATGATTACTCAGCAGCGGGTGCTGCTGCCACTGCTTCTTCTTCGCCACGCGGTGCGTAGACGTTGATGATGAGCTGGTCGGCGTCGGTGATGAGCGAAGCGCCGGTCGGCAGGGGGATGTCCTTGGCGTGGATCTGAGCGCCGTCTTCGAGGCCCGAGATGTCGATGGTGACGAACTCGGGGATGTGGGTGGCCTCAACCTCGAGCAGGAGGGTCTTGGTCTCCAGGTCAACGTTGTTGCCCGGGAAGACCTCGCCCGAAGTGTGAACAGCAACTTCAACCTGAACCTTTTCGCCCTTGACGACGACGATGAGGTCGAGGTGCTCGATGATCTGGCGAACCGGGTCGCGCTGAACATCCTTGACGAGGGCGAGGTGTGTGGTGCCGGCGAGGTCGATCTCGAGAACCTGGTTGGCCTTGCGCAGCAGGAGGGTCATCTCGTGTGCGGGAAGAGCAACGTGAACCGGGTCGGTGCCGTGACCGTAGATCACTGCGGGGATCTTGCCGTCAACGCGCAGGCGACGTGCGAAGCCCTTGCCGAACTTTTCGCGCAGTTCTGCGGAAACCTTGTTGTCGTTAGCCATGATGGTTCTCCTTGCGGGCTTCTTCAGCCCAGTTCGTTGTCGCGAGAGTTCGCGCTGCGAGATTCGCTGTGCGAGATTCGCGGTGGATACTGGTTCAACTCGAACGCATGTCAGCGTGAGGAAAAGCCGAAGGCCTTTTCGCCGCGTCGATAACGGATGCTGCACCCTGTTTCCAGGAAGCGGCGTCCCTCGCCGAAGTTCAAGGGTCAAGTTTAGCTGATTGCGGCCACCGCCGCCGACACGCCCCCTCTAGCCCATCTGGCCACCCACGTTGCCGGTACCCAATTCAGGAACGGAGCTGTGTCGCATCCGTTTCGGGGCCGAATTCGCGGCCTGCGCCCGCGACTCGCCGCTCGGCTCCTGAATTCGGTACCGCCGCGGGCGAGGCACCCAGACCGAACGGCCCGTACGCGGTACATTTGCACCCATGCCGTCCAGCCTTCACAACCGTGTCACCGACGCCTTGGGACGCGCAGTCATCGACGGCCGCTCCCCCGCCGGAACCGTGCTCCACTCCGATGACATCGCTCAGACCCAGGGTGTGAGCCGCTCGGTCGTCCGTGAGGCAATCCGGGTGCTCGCCGCGATGGGCCTGGTCGAGTCGGTGCGCCGCATCGGCATCCGGGTGCTGCCGCCGGAGCGCTGGAATGCCTACGATCCGACGGTCATCCGCTGGCGCCTCGAAGGCGACGCCAAGGGCGCTCAGCTGCGCTCATTGAGCGAGCTGCGTTCCGCGGTCGAGCCGATGGCCGCCGAACTGGCCGCGAAGCACTGCCCCGAAGACGTATCGGCTCAGCTGATGGCGGTGGCCGCACAGATGCGCACCGTGGGGCGCGCGGGCGACCTCAACCGCTTTCTTGAGTTGGACATCCTGTTTCACCGTTTGGTTTTGCACGGCTCGGGTAACGAGATGTTCGCCAGTCTCGATGAGCCGATCGGCGCCGTGCTCTCCGGCCGCACCGACCTCGGCCTGATGCCGACGCGGCCGCACGAGACGGCGCTGCAGTGGCACGTCGATGTCGCCGACGCCATTCAGGGCGGGCACCCCGACAAGGCGCGGGCGGCAATGGAACTGATCATGCGGCGCACGATCGCCGAGGTCGAGCCGACCTGGGCTGACACACCCCGGCCGTATTTCGCCTGAGCTGTCTCCGGCGGTCGAACCCGCCAAGCCGCCGAGGGCCAATCCTTTTCGCTGCGCCCGTGGCTAATTCAGGAAATCCCTCGTCGCCAGATTCGAAATTGGCATGATTCTGCGGATGTCCCGGCCGTGATCTCGGAGATTTCCTGAGTTAGCCCCCACCACGACTAGAAGCGCAACAGCACCTTGCCCGAACGCGACGCGTCCCGGGCCAGCTCGAACGCCTCGAGGGCGTCGGCGGCGGCGAACTCGTGCGTGACGACGGGGTCGATGACGAGGGATCCGTCGGCGAGTGCCGCGAGCACCTCATCGATCTCGTCGTTGAACCGGAACGACCCAACCAGCTCGAGCTCACGGGTGATCGCCAGCGAGATCAGCGCAGGCTGCTCACCGGAGGGAAGCAAGCCCACCATCACGACGCGCCCGCCGCGCACGGCACCGCGCACGGCCGAAGCCAGACCGCGCGGACTGCCGGAGGATTCGAAGACCACATCGGCCGCGACGGAGGCGATCGCGTCGGCATCCGTGGCCGTGAGAGTGCCGGTGGCGCCGAGGCGAACCGCGTTCTCGAGCGGCAGGTCGTGCATGTCGGTGGCGATGATCTCGGATGCGCCGGCGCGCTTGGCGACGGCGACGATGAGGGAGCCGATGGGTCCGGCCCCGATCACGAGCACGCGCTTGCCGGTCAGGTCGCCGGCCCGTGCGACGGCGTGCCAGGCGACGCTGGCCGGCTCGGTGAGCGCGGCATCGCGGAGCGTGAGTCCGGCCGGAAGCGCGCGCAGCATGTGCGTCGGCAGGGCGGCGTACTTCGCAAAGGCGCCCTCGGTGTGCGGGAACCGCGCGGCGCTGCCGAGGTAGGTGCAGCCCGGGGACAGGTTCGGGCGGTCGGCGGGGAAGGCCGAGCCGTCGCCGGCGCCGGGGGTGGCCGGATGCACGGCAACGAGTGTGCCGACGGCGGGTCCGCTGCCATCGGCGGCCTGCTGCACGACGGTGCCGACGATCTCGTGGCCGAGCACCATCGGCGCCTTGAGGATCGACTCCCCCGCCGCACCGTGTTGCCAGTAGTGCAGGTCGGAGCCGCAGATGCCGCCGTAGGCGATCTCGACGAGCGCTTCGCCGGCCGACGGCTGCGGCACAGCGATGGTGTCGACGCGCAGGTCTCCGGCAGCGTGGGCGACGACGGCGAGCGTTTCAGTGGGAATTGACATGGCGACTCCTAAATGACGTGGGTGTTGCACCGCGAGACTGCAGTTGTGGTCGCTTTCATGCGATCTAAGCGGCCACTACTGCAGTCTCGCGGGATGGGAAAACTGGGGAGGACGGGTCAGGACGGGTCAGGACGGGTCAGACGACGACGGTCATGCCACCGTCGATGAAGACGACCTGCCCGTTGACGAACTTCGAACCGTCACCGGCGAGCCAGAGGGCCGGGCCGACGAGGTCTTCGATGGTGCCCCAGCGGTGCGCGGGGGTGCGGCCGAGAATCCAGGAGTTGAACTTCTCGTCGTCGACGAGGTTCTGAGTCATCTCGGTGTGGATGTAGCCGGGGGCGATGGCGTTGATCTGCAGACCGTGCTCGGCCCATTCGGCCGTCATGGCGCGGGTCAGATTGCGGATGCCACCCTTCGACACCGTGTACGGCGCAATCGTCGGGCGCGCCAGGTCGGTCTGCACCGACGCGATGTTGATGATCTTGCCCTCGCCGCGCGGAATCATGTGGCGTGCGGCTTCGCGTCCGACGAGGAACGCGCTGGTGAGGTTGGTCTTCAGCACGCGCTCCCAGTCGGCGACGTCGAGGTCGAGCATCGGCACACGGTGCTGCACACCGGCGTTGTTGACGAGGATGCGCAGCGGACCGACGGTCTCTTCAACCCAGGCGATCCCGGCGGCGACGGCGTCGGCATCCGTCACATCGAAGGCGCGCGCGAATACCCGGTCGGCTCCAAAGCGGGCAACGAAATCGGCGTGGGTCTCGGCGAGGCGCTCGGGGTTGACGCCGTTCAGCACGACGATCGCGCCGGCTTCGGCCAGGCCGTCGGCGATGGCCCGCCCAATTCCACGGCTGGATCCGGTGACGAGCGCGACGCGCCCCGTGATGTCGAAGAGTGTGGATGCCATCGGGCACCGCCTTTCAGCAAGAGGCAACAGGTGAAGCAGGTACAGAAGGTGAAGCAGGTACAGAAGGTCAAGCAGGTACAGCGGGCACAGCAGGTACAGAAAAGGGAGGGGAAGCACGCTTCCCCTCCCCAATCAAACTAGAACAGTCCGGCGACGAGGAAGATCGTCAGCGCGATGACGAATCCGATGACACCGACGAGGGCCTGACCAACGGTCCAGGTCTTCAGCGTCGTCTTGGTGTCCATTTCGAAGAACCGGCTGACCAGCCAGAAGCCGGAGTCGTTGACGTGGCCGGCGAACACCGAGCCGGCAGCGAGGCTCAGCACGATCGCGGCGAGCTGCACCGGGCTGAAGTCGGGGTTTCCGAACACGACGGGCTGCACGAGAGCGGCAGCCGTCGTGAGTGCGACGGTGGCCGAACCCTGGGCGATACGCACGACGGCGGCGATCACGAAGCCGGCAACGATGACCGGCAGACCGATCTGATCGAGTGATTCGGCGATCGCATTGCCGATTCCGCTGGCGCGCAGCACGCCACCGAACATTCCACCGGCGCCGGTGATCAGGATGACGGCACACACCGGGCCGAGGGCGCTGTCGACGACAGCTTCGATCAGGGTGGACGACTTGCCCTTCCTCCACCCGAGCAAGATCATGCCGAGGAGCACGGTGATCAGCAGGGCGACGGGGGTCTCACCGAGCATGCGCAGCACCTGCACCCAGGTGTCGTCGAGCGAGACGACGCCGGCTGTGGCGAGCATGTTGAGGCCGGTGTTCATAAAGATCAGGACGAGCGGCAGCAGCAGCAAGGTCAAGATGGTGCCGAGCTTGGGAGCGGAAGCGAAGTCAACGAAGTCGTTCGTCGTGCCCCGCAGGATCGACGGAACCGGAATGTTGTACTTGTTGCCGACGTAGCGTCCGAACAGGTGCCCCACGAAGTACCAGGTGGGCAGTGCGACGAGCAGACCGAAGATCAGCACGAGTCCGACATCGGCGCCGAGCAGGCCGGTTGCCGCGACGGGGCCCGGGTGCGGCGGCACGAAGATGTGCATGACCGAGAAGGCCACGGCCGACGGGAAGGCGTACAGCAGGAACGATCCGCCCAGGCGGCGAGCCACCGAGTAGATGATCGGCAGCATGACGACCAGGCCGGCATCGAAGAAGATCGGGAAACCGAACATCAGCGAAGCAACGGCGAGGGCGAGCGGGGCACGCTTCTCACCGAACTTGCGGATGAGGGCATCCGTCAGCACCTGTGCGCCGCCACTGGTTTCCAGCATCCGGCCGAGCATCGCGCCGAGACCCACGAGCAGAGCGACTGTTGCCAGCGTTCCACCGAATCCGTCGGTCAAGACCTTCACCAAGGCCGCGTTCGGGATGCCCGTGGCGATGGCGGTCAGCAGGCTGACCAGGATGAGGGCCAGGAATGCGTGAACCTTGAACTTCATGATCAGCACCAGCAGCAGTGCGATCGCTCCGGCGGCAATGCCGAGAAGCGCGGGTGTCGACAACACCCAGTTCATCTCTAGATCGGTCATCAGTGTCCTATCTCTTTCATGATTTCCGCGACGATCTCGTCGGGGGTGAGCGTGAGCGAAACGCGCGTTCCGGCCTCGTCGGAGGCCAAAGGCTCCAGCGCGGCGAACTGCGAATCGAGAAGTGTGGGGGGCATGTACTCGTGGTTGCGGTGCGAGAGGCGCTCGGCGATCAAAGCCTGGGAGCCTTCGAGCTGCGCGAAATACAAGGTGGGAACCGTCTCACGCATGAGGTCGCGGTAGCTGCGCTTGAGCGCTGAACAGGCGACGACGATGGGCTCGCCGTGGGAGGCGGCATCCGCGATGACCTCGGCGATGCGCGCCAGCCAGGGCAGACGGTCGTCGTCGGTAAGCGGATGCCCGGAGGCCATCTTGGCTTTGGCTTCGACACTGTGCAGGTCGTCACCATCGAAAAAGCGCAGACCCAGGGCGACGGCGAGAGACCGGCCGATAGTGGATTTCCCGCTTCCCTGAACGCCCATCACGCAGATGGGGTACTGGATTTCATCACTCATTGACGCTCCGCTACTTAGATCAGATGCTGCTTTGGATCTGTTCATTTCGCGTTCAGCGTTGAATAAATCAGATTTCAATGTCAAACGCTAACATTTACATCTGCTCTGTCAAAATCACTCGCCAGGCGCCGTCGGCGGCATCCGCACCGGTGACGCAGTAGCCTTGACGTGGTCTGAAAACCAGCAACCTGAAGGAGCGAACGTGGCCGAAACCGGCGCAGCACAGGCAAACATTGGCGTAGTAGGACTGGCGGTGATGGGCTCAAACCTCGCCCGCAACCTGGCCAGCCGCGAGGGCAACACCGTCGCCGTGTACAACCGTTCCCCCGAACGCACCCGACTGCTCACCACTGAGCACCCCGAGGCCGGCTTCGTCGCCTCCGAGACCATCGAAGGCTTTGTCGCCTCGCTCGCCCGCCCCCGCACCGCCATCATCATGGTGCAGGCCGGCAAGGGTACCGACGCGGTCATCGACCAGCTCACCGCGCTCTTCGAGCCCGGTGACATCATCGTCGACGGTGGCAACGCCGACTTCCACGACACCATCCGTCGTGAGCAGACGGTGCGCGCCACGGGCGTGAACTTCGTCGGCGCCGGCATTTCCGGTGGCGAAGAGGGCGCTCTCAAGGGCCCGAGCATCATGCCCGGCGGCTCCGTTGAGGCGTACAAGACCCTCGGCCCGATCCTTGAGTCGATCGCCGCCGTCGTCGACGGTGTCCCCTGCGTCACGCACGTGGGCACGGATGGCGCCGGTCACTTCGTCAAGATGATCCACAACGGCATCGAATACGCCGACATGCAGCTCATTGCCGAGGCCTACGACCTGCTCCGCCAGGTCGGCGGGCACTCCCCCGCCGCCATCGCCGACATTTTCGCCGAGTGGAACACGGGCGAGCTCGAGAGCTACCTGATCGAGATCACGGCCGAGGTGCTGCGCCAGGTTGACGCCAAGACCGGCAAGCCGTTCGTTGACATCGTGCTCGACGAAGCAGGATCCAAGGGAACCGGCGTCTGGACTGTGCAGAACGCTCTCGACCTCGGCGTTCCCGTCGGCGGCATCGCCGAAGCGGTCTTCGCCCGCGCCGTGTCGAGCCACCCCGAGCAGCGTGGACCGGTTCGCGCCACCATCACCGCCCGCCCGGAGATCGCCATTGTCGGCCACACCTTCCAGGACGACGTGCGCGCCGCGCTCTACGCCTCGAAGATCGTCGCCTACGCGCAGGGCTTCGACGCCATCATCGCCGGTGCCGGGAAGTACGACTGGAACATCGACAAGGGCGCCATCGCCACGATCTGGCGCGGCGGATGCATCATCCGTGCCCAGTTCTTGAACCGCATCAAGGATGCCTACGCGAACGACTCCTCGATCACGAGCCTGCTCGTTGACCCGTACTTCGCCCAGGCTGTCGCCGACGGCGAAGCGGCCTGGCGCCGGATCGTCTCGACGGCCGCACTGTCTGGCATCCCGGTTCCCGGCTTCGCGTCGGCCCTGAGCTACTTCGACTCGCTGGCCAGCCCGCGTCTGCCCGCCGCCCTCGTGCAGGGACAGCGTGACTTCTTCGGTGCGCACACTTACAAGCGCGTCGACATGCCCGGCACGTTCCACACGCTGTGGTCGGGCGACCGCACCGAGATCGAGTCGGCGGGTTCCTCGCACTAGTTCGCAGTAATCGCACCACTCGCACCACCACTTTCGCCGAGTGTGACCGTCACGGTCACCCTCGGCGTTCGTGTACCCGGCTGCGCCCGCTCACGTGCGCTGCGACATCCGTGCAGACAAAAACGCCCGCGCCCCGAGATTGCTCCGGGGTGCGGGCGTTCTGTGTCAGTGCGGTGACGCGTTACGCAGCACCGTCGAACATCGAGGTGACCGAACCGTCTTCGAAGACCTCGCGGATGGCGCGAGCCAAGAGCGGTGCGATCGGAAGCACGGTCAGGGTCGGGAAGCGCTTCTCCTCCGGCACCGGGAGGGTGTCGGTGACGACGACAGACGAGATCGCATCGCTCTGCAGGAGTTCGATGGCCGGGTCGCTGAAAACGGCGTGAGTGGCCGCGACGACGACGCCGATCGCACCGGCAGCGCGCAGGGCTTCGGCAGCCTTGACGATGGTGCGGCCGGTGTCGATGAGGTCATCGACGAGCAGGCAGACGCGGCCTTCGACCTGGCCGACGATCTCGTGCACCGAGACCTGGTTCGGAACCAGCGGGTCGCGGCGCTTGTGGATGATGGCCAGGGGGGCGCCGAGCTTGTCGCTCCAGATGTCGGCGACGCGCACGCGGCCCATGTCCGGAGAGACGACGGTCAGCGTCGACGGGTCGAGCTGTTCGCGCATGTGCTTGAGCAGCACCGGCATCGCGAAGAGGTGGTCGACGGGGCCGTCGAAGAAGCCCTGGATCTGAGCGGCGTGCAGATCGATCGACATGATGCGGTCTGCGCCGGCGACCTTGAACAGGTCGGCGACAAGGCGCGCCGAGATCGGCTCGCGGCCACGGCCCTTCTTGTCCTGACGGGCATAGGGGTAGAACGGGGCGACAACCGTGATGCGCTTGGCGGAGGCGCGCTTCAAAGCGTCAACCATGATCAGCTGTTCCATCAGCCACTCGTTGATCGGCGCGGTGTGCGACTGAATAACGAAGGCATCGCTGCCGCGCACACTCTCGTCGAATCGAGCGTAGATCTCACCGTTCGCGAAGGTGCGTGCGTCGGTGGGAACCAGATCACAACCAAGCTCTTCTGCGATCTCGGTGGCCAGCTGCGGGTGCGCTCGCCCCGATACCAGTACTAGTCGCTTCTCGCCCTTGGTCTTGATCTCCGACACTAGTCTCCGCTTTCTGATGCAGCCTTCGCCGCGTCTGTTCCTGGGCGGTTGGCCTGAACCCAGCCAGCCATGTTGCGCTGCGGAGCCACGTTGATCGCGAGCGATCCAGCGGGAACGTCTTTGCGCACGACAGTTCCCGCTCCGGTGTAGGCTCCGTCACCAATTCTAACCGGGGCGACGAACACGTTGTGCGATCCGGTACGAACATGGGAGCCGACGACCGTCTTGTGCTTGTTCACGCCGTCGTAATTCGCCGTGATGGTGCCCGCTCCGACGTTGGAGCCGACGCCAACCACGGTGTCACCGATGTAGCTGAGGTGCGGAACCTTGCTGCCCTCGCCGATCGTCGCGTTCTTCGTCTCGACGAAGGTGCCGATCTTTCCGTTCTCGCCCAGGATCGTGCCCGGTCGAAGGAAGGCGAACGGTCCAACGGATGCCCCGGCGCCGACGACCGCAAGGGTCGCGTCGGTGCGCTTCACCACAGCGTTCTCGCCGATCTCGCAGTCGAGCAGGGTGGTGTCTGGTCCGACGATCGCGCCGGTGGCGACCACGGTCGCCCCCTGGATCTGCGTTCCCGGCAGCAGCGTCACATCCGGAGCCAGTTGCGATTTGAGGTCGATCCACGTGGTCGCCGGGTCGACGATTGTCACGCCGGCCAGTTGCCAGCCGCGCACAATCAGCGCGTTCAGGCGGAGGGCGGCTTCGCTGAGCTGGGCGCGGTCATTGATCCCGGCCACGAGCCACGAGTGGGCAACGGGCACCGCGGTGACGTCGGAGCCCGCCGCACGGAGCAGACCGACGACATCTGTCAGGTACTTCTCGCCCTGCGCATTGTCGGTGTCGAGGTGCGCCAGCTGGTCGCGCAATTCGGCGGCCGCGAAAATGTAGACGCCGGCGTTGATCTCGTCGACGGCCTTCTCGGCCTCTGTCGCGTCTTTCTGCTCGACGATGCGGTCGAAGCTTCCGGACTCCGAGCGGATGATGCGTCCGTAGCCGGTCGCATCGTCGAAGATCGCGGAGAGCACGGTGGCCGATGCCCGGCCGGCGCGGTGCGCGGCGATGAACTCGGCGAGGGTGTCGGCGTCGAGCAGCGGAACATCGCCGTTGACGACGAGGATGTCACCGTCGAAGTCGGCCGGGAGCGCGGCGACAGCCTGCTCGACGGCACGGCCGGTTCCGGGGATCTCGTCTTGGTCGACGATCGCGCTCTCGGGCAGCTGCGCAGTGATCACTGCGGCGACACTGTCTCGTTCGTGTCGAACGACCGAGACGATGTGTGCGGCGTCCAGCGTCTGCACGGTGGCGAGCACGTGGCCCACGATCGGCATGCCGGCGAGGGGGTGCAGGAGCTTCGGAAGCGCCGACTTCATTCGGGTGCCCTGCCCAGCGGCGAGAACAACGATG
Source organism: Leifsonia sp. 10L418 (assembly GCF_056395445.1). Taxonomy (NCBI): domain Bacteria; kingdom Bacillati; phylum Actinomycetota; class Actinomycetes; order Micrococcales; family Microbacteriaceae; genus Leifsonia; species Leifsonia sp. 10L418. The sequence goes on from NZ_JBFTJN010000001.1 coordinate 544,239, forward strand.
GCGAGTTTCTGGTCTGTCATATCGTTTCCTTGAGTTCTGCAGGTACTGTTCCGGGTGATCGGGGCCGTAAATGCTGCAGGTGCTGAAGCAGGTGATGCTGGTCGCTGAGATCGTCACTGGCAAAAAAATTGCTCCGCCGCCAGGACTCGAACCTAGACCTAACAGCTCCAAAGGCTGTCGTGCTGCCATTACACCACGGCGGATGACGCCGGCCGGGGCCGGTATCGCATTCAAGTCTGCCAGATCAGAGAGGCTTGCCGCGCCGCGCGCGCGGGTGTGGGCACAACTTTGCGGGCAACTCACCGCCGCACACGCTTCGATTTGCCGACAAACACTGGGGCGCACGCTGCTTCTTCCCCGGGGTTTCGCTCGAGAGCCGCGATAATAGAGGGATGCCCGCCAGTGATGAAGTCGACCGAATCGTTGACGCCTGGCTGCGCGAACGGCCGGATCTGAACTTTGCGCCGTTGCAGGTGCTGTCGCGGGTCGGCCGCCTGTCGAAGCATCTGGACCGCGCCCGGCGCACCGCCTTCTCGCGCTCCGAACTGGAGTCGTGGGAGTTCGACGTGCTGTCCGCGCTTCGCCGGGCCGGGCATCCGTATGAGCTCAGCCCGAAGTTGCTGCTGCAGCAGACTCTCGTTTCAAGCGGAACCATGACGAACCGGATTGACCGGCTCGTCGAACGTGGTCTCGTCACGCGGCGCACCGACCCGAACGACGGACGAGGCATCCTGGTCGGCATGACGTCGGGCGGGCTCACGCGTGTGGATGCCGCGATCACCCGGCTCGTCGACGCCGAGGCCGAACTGCTCGCCACCCTGTCGGCGGCGGATCAGGAACGCCTCGCCGGGCTGTTGCGCAAGCTCTCGCTCGACTTCGACTGACTCGCGAACCGACGATCCCGTTGGTCGAGGGCGAGCGAGCGTAGCGAGCCCGTGTCTCGAGACCCCGCGAGCCGATCCCCAAACGCTCCCCGTCGTTGGTCGAGCCTGTCGAGACCACGCGAGCCGATCTCGAGACCCGGTCACCGGATCTCGACAGGCTCGATCACCGGGATCCCTACCTCCGGAACGCCTTCCGCGCCAGCCAGTTGCCGGAGAACTGCACGACCTGCACGAGCACGATGATCACCAGCACCGCGGCCCAGGTGGCGACCGGGTTGAACTGCCGGTAGCCGTAGGTGAGCGCGAAGTCTCCGAGCCCGCCTCCCCCAACGGCGCCGGCGACGGCCGCCATGTCGACGAGCGCCACGAAGACGAAGGTGTAGCCGAGAATCAGCGGGCCAAGGGCCTCGGGCAGCAGCACGGTGAAAATGATCCGCAGCGGGCTGGCACCCACCGAGCGGGCGGCCTCAACGACGCCGGGTGAAATCGTCATCAGGTTCTGTTCGACGATGCGCGCGATGCCAAAGGTCGCGGCGAGCGAGATCGTGAAGATCACCGCCGCGTTGCCGATACCGGTTCCGACGACCACACGCGCCAGCGGCTGAGCGGCGGCGATGAAAATAATGAACGGGATCGGCCGGACGAAGTTCACCAGCACATTGAGAATCACCGAAATCGGACGGTTCGCGAGGATGTTGCCCGCGCGGGTCAGATAGAGACCGAGACCGACGATGAGGCCGCCGATCCCGCCGAAAAGCAGTGTGAGACCGACGATGTACAGCGTCTCAACTGCCGCCGTGCCGAACTGGGGAAGCAAATCGAGGAAAGCATCCATCTCTAACGCACCTCCGTCACGGTCGTGAGCGTTCGAATGCGGGTCAGCGCCGAGTCGACAACCGCGTCGTCGGCCAAGAGTGACAGGGTCAGATGACCGAACGGGCGTCCCTGGATCTCATGAATACCGCCGTAGACCACCTCGAAAGCGACCTGGGCCCGGGTGAGCTCGCCGAACACGGCGGTCTGGTCGACGGCTTCGTCGCGGAAGGTCAGGGTGACGATTCGACCGGCGTGACGCGCCTGCAGCGTCTCCAGCTCTGCTTCCGAGGGAACTCCCTTCACCACGGTCGAGACGAACCGGGCGGATGCCGCGTGCTGCGGATTCGAGAACACGTCGAAGACGTCGCCCCGCTCGATCACTCGTCCCTGGTCCATCACGGCGACCTTCGTCGCGATGGTCTGGATGACATCCATCTCGTGGGTGATCACGATGATCGTGACGCCGAATTCTTGGTTGATGCGTTTGAGGAGCGTGAGCACCTCATGCGTGGTCTCGGGGTCGAGTGCGCTCGTCGCTTCATCGGCGAGAAGGATGCTGGGCGAGGTCGCCAGCGCGCGGGCGATGCCGACGCGCTGCTTCTGCCCGCCCGAGAGCTGGTCCGGGTAGGCCTTGGCCTTGTCACCGAGTCCGACGAACTCGAGAAGCTCGGCGACCCTGGCCGTGCGCTCGGCCTTCGGCACTCGGGCGACCTCGAGCGGGTATGCGATGTTTGCCGCGACGGTGCGGGAGTTCAGCAGGTTGAACTGCTGAAAGATCATGCCGATGCCGGCCCGGACCGGCCGGAGCTCCCGCTCAGACAGACCGGTGATCGTCGTCCCATTGACCAGAATCTCGCCCGAGGTCGACAGCTCGAGGGCGTTGACCAGACGCACAAGCGTGCTCTTGCCGGCGCCGGAGTAGCCGATGATGCCGTACACATCGCCCGCCTCGACGGTGAGGCTCACATCGTCGATGGCGACGACCGGCGAACCTCCCTTGGCGGTGGCGGGATAGACCTTGCTGACTCCGCGGAGTTCAACAACGGTGTGCGGGGCGACTGACATGAGTTCCTTCATCGGTGCATTCACGACCAAGCAGTCCCGCTAGCGCCTTGTGGGCATGAGCGGGACTGCAGGATCGTGCGGATGATGCGGGTGGTGCGGTGGTGCCGGGTGCTACTTCTGAGCAGCGGTGTCTTTTTCAACTTTGGCCAGCGACGCTTCGAGGTCGGCAACCGGGGTCTTCAGCAGCACGGCGGTTCCGCCGGAAACCTTCAGCACGCCATCCTGAACGGCCTTCGAGTTCTGGTAGATCTCGACGAGCTTCTTGTAGGTCGCGTTGTCCTTGTCTTCGGCGCGTGCGGCGAAGACGTTGACGTAGGGCAGAGCGTTCGGGTCGCTGGGGTCATCCTTCGCGATGGCGTCGTCGAGGCTGAGGCCGGCCTTGGCGACGAAGTCGTTGTTGATGACGGCTGCTGCGACATCCGGCAGCGAGGTCGGGATCAGTGCGGCCTCCAGCGCCTTGACCTGAACCTTCGACTTTTCGGTGTCGATGTCGGTCAGGTCGGAGAAGATGCTGCCGCCGCTCTTGAGCGTGATGAGCTTGGCCGACTGCAAGATCAGCAGGGCGCGAGCCTGGTTGCTGTTGTCGTTCGGAACGACGACCGTGTCACCCTTTTTGATCTCGGCGACATCCTTGACCTTGGTCGAGTAGAGGCCGAGCGGGTAGATCGCGGTGGAGCCGACCGGCACCAGATCCTGCTTCGCTGACACGTTGTAGTCGGCGAGGTAGACGATGTGCTGGAACTGGTTGAGGTCGATTTCGCCCTCGGTCAGCGCCGGGTTCGGCTGCGGGTAGTCGGAGAAGCTGACGATCTCGACGTTGATTCCTTCGTCGGCGGCAGCCTTCGTGTAGTCGGCCCAGTAGGCGTCGCCGGCGTTGACGACGCCGATCTTGACGACCTTGTCGGCGCTGTCGGTCTTCTCGGCGTTGCCGCCGCCGGCCACTGCTGCGCAACCGGCGAGGAGTGCCACGAGGGGTACAACCGCGAGGGCGGCCAAAATCTTCTTCTTCACGTTTGTTACTTTCCCTTTCGCTGTGTGCGCCGGCCTGCACCGAAGTTCGATGAGAGGGCAAAATCGGCACAGAAAATCCACCGGTGCAAAAGGGTGGGGGTCTGTGCCGCTGCGTTGCGAGGCACATCTACTACGTTAGCTGGAGAAAATTCGGCCCGCTGGACGTTACGTCACACTCCGTCACAGCTTCTGCGAGCGGATGCGGTGGGTCGCGCAGGATCGCCTGGAAACGCCGGAAACCCGCCGATCAGGTCTCGTTCGCCCCGGGCTCGTTCCCATCTGCGTCAGAAACGGCCCACCCCTCGGAGTCGTCGCGGAGCCACAGGCGGATGCGGGATTCGTCACGCGCGACGTCAATGAGCCAGTGGGTCTGGTCTGGGTCCCAACCGGCCAGCACGGTCATGCGGTCATTGTCGACCGGAATGGCCCGCCCGGCCGTCGTCAGATAGCCGGCCACGGTGAGGTGCACCGCGTCGAAATCGCGCGCGACCTGAGCCCAGTCCGGGATGACCCAGCGGCCGTTTCGAGCGGTGGTGAGGTACCAATCGTGCCGGCGCGACGCGGTGACTTCCAGTGGATAGCGCCGGCAGAGATCGGCCCAGGCCTCGGGGCCGTCGATCTCATAGACTCGCGCGTCTCGGGGAACCTGCACCTGGCGAACCGTCGCCGAATCCCACCCCATGGCGTCTTCGACGAACCACAGGCCGACGGGGCCAATGCCATCGAGCGCACGTGTGCTGCGTGTCAGGCCGCCGGGTGGTTTCGACCACCAGGAGCCGCTCCACCCGGCGCGCGGGTCGGACGGCCGATCTCTTTCAGCGTTGCTCAATTCCTCGCTGACCTGCGCTGCCCGCCACTGCTCGAGTGTGCTCGCGGCGGGCATCCGAGCCGCCTCCGCCGCAGTCGTTCCGGCGAACGCAACCTCCCATTGCGCCGAGCCCTCGAGCGGAGTCGCCCACCATCCCGAGTGGGATGACTCAGCGATCAGGGCTCCGACGCGCGCCAACGGTCCTCGAAGCTCTGGCGTCGCGGCGAGCATGTCCTCGCCATCGGGGTACTGCCAGTACCGGGCGGAGTTGACGGAAGCGGCGAGTGCGAGAAGCAACGCACGTGCGTCCGGCTCGACGAGCGGGTCATCCGTGAGCAGACGCGCGACGTCGTTCGGCGAACGATCCGGCCGCGTGGAGCTCTCGAGCCCGTCGCCGAAGAGCACCCGCGAGGTTCCCCGGCCCGGATCGACATCGTAGGCGGCGAAGAAGAGCGCCTCGCCCAACTCCGTGGGTTCGCGCATGCCACCGCCCTGGTGCCGTGCGAACTCGAGGCACAGTCGTCGCCCGCGCGGGCCGACATGCAATTCCGCTGGATTCATCCCCATCCCCCTCCGCCGGCCGGGCGTGCAGCCACCCACATCCTAGGCGGGCTTGCCTCCATACGCCCCACCGAGCATCCAAGCCGACCCACCCCACCCGACCCGACGCAAAGGAGGAACTTCTGCAACTCGCCGCCCTCGCCAGCCGGCCTTGGGCGGTGTGTCGCAGAATCTCCTCCTGTGTGCATCCTCCGCCCCAAGATTGTCTAGGCGGCTCGCATCAAGGACCGGCGACGGTGCTCAGGCTGCGGCCTCCTCCAGTACCGCTTCTGCCCGCTCGGGGCTGCCTTCGGCGAGGCCGCGGTCGATCGCGCGGCGGGATGCGAGCCACATCACGAGACCGACGAGGAGCACGGCGACCTCGGTGACCGTCAGCGCCCAGATGATGCCGCCGAGCCCGAACCAGAGGTTTCCGAGGAGTACGACTGGGATGAACAAGACACCCTGCGTCACCGACATCACAGTTGCCGGCAGAGCGCGTCCCGTGGCTTGGAAAAGCGAGGTGATGAGACCCGTGAATCCGTTCGCGACCATCGCGACGAGCTGAGCTGTGAGGACAACGACGCCGATCGCGAGAACCGACGGGTCAGCGACGAAGGCCGCGAACACCTGGTCGCGGAATATGAAGACCGCCACCGAACTGATGAGTGCGATACCGCCGACCGTGATTGCGGATGTGCGGAGCGCCGACGAGAGACGGCTCCGGTCCCCCTTGCCGTATGAGTAGGCAAGCAGCKGCAGCACTCCGAGCGTGACGCCCATGATGAGGAACTCCGGTACCTGGGCAATGCGCACCGCGACGCCCATGGCTGCAAGCGGGCCGTCGCCATACGCGGCTGCGAGGTTATTGAGCACCAGGGCGGTGACGATGAGGAAGGCGGACTGCAGCAGCGTGCCGACGCCAACGCCAAGAACAGGCTTCAGAACGGTCGGCGCGAGCGTGAACCACCGTGGAGCGAGGCTCACATGCTCGCTGTTTCGGGTCAGCCAGACAACGAAGTAGAGGACTACGCCGAGGTTCGACAGACCTGTCGCCAGCGCCGCGCCGGCGACTCCCCAGGGCAGCACGAGGATGAACAGGACGTCGAATAGGAGGTTCGCGATCGTGGACGCAATGAGCCCGACCATGACCTGGCGGGCGGCCCCCTCGGCCCGGACGAGCTGCTCGAGGCAGACCGCCGCGGCGAGAACGGGCACAAAGGCGAGCATGACGCCCACGAACGCACTCGTCGCGGGCACGGCTGCGGCGTTCGCGCCGAGCAGCGACACAAGCGGGTTCAGCAGCAGCAGCCCGATGCCACCAATCACGGCCCCGGTGATGACCGATCCCCAGAAAGAGAACGACGAGACGCGCTTGATCTCGCCGGCCTTCGCGGAATCATGCTTGGCCGCGCCGAGCAACCGCGACATGAGCGCACCGCCGCCGACACCGAACACATTGCCGACAGCCATGACCAGGCCAAGGATTGGGGAACCGAGGGTGATCGCAGCAAGCAACACTGTGCTGTGCAGCGAGCCGATGAATCCGGCGTTGATGAGGTTGTAGATCGCTCCGACGATCATCGCAGCCGCCATCGGCACGCAGAGGTGCACCAGGGATCGGACGATCGGTGCGGACGAGAGATACCAACGGTTACTGTCGACGCGTCCGGCTGGTGCCTCTTGGACTGTTGTGGTGCTCATGGTTGTTCCCTTCCGGGCAGGTTCGAGCGCGCGCCGACACACGCCGACACGGCGAAGAGATGTTCTGACGCGCGGGACAACCGCGCCCGGGCTACGACCGGGTCGGCTGCGGCAGTTCGGCGGTGATCTTCGTGAGCAGGGCGTGGAGGGCGGTTCGCTCGGCCTCGTCCAAGGGGGCGAGGATCGCCTCTTCGGTGGCGGCCATCGCGGTGTCGAAACCGCTGATGAGCTCGATGCCTGCAGGCGTAGCGTAGACGCGCTTGCTGCGCTCATTGCCCGCCTCGGTACGGCGCTCGATGAGACCGCGAGCCTCGAGTCCCTGCAGGAGACTCGAGACACTCGCCGCGGTCGTGCGGGTCACCTCAGCAATGTCACGCTGGATCGCACCGGGGTTCTGCACCAGATAGCCGAGCGCGAAGCTCTGCGGGTGGCTAAGTTCGCGCTCACGGATCCAGTCCTCGCCGGCCTTCATTTGCGCCCATCCGACCCAACGCAGCAGTTCGAGGCTTGTGGTGAGTGGCTTGTCCGATGCGTTCATAATAAGAACTCTAACTGTTCAAGCTCTAACTGTCAACACTCAAACCAATCGGTGCGAGCTCGGCCATTTGCGAGTCGTCCGATGAAGGTTCCGGTGTGATCAAGCGTCCCCGGGCATCCGTTCGCCCCCTTCGTCGACGCCTAGGCCCGCGAGCGCCGATCCCGCAGCGTCGCCAGCAGGGCGGCCGGCACGTCTGGATCGTCGAGGGTCAACGCGAATTGCTTCTTGCTGGTCATGGTGACTATCAAGCCAGGGCCTTTCCTCAGTATCAGCGCGGATCTCCCGGGGGTGATCCGATATCCCCAACCGCCCCATTCACTCGGGGCGAGCTCAGTAGCCTCCACCGTCTTGATGTCCTCCAGTTGGATGCGCTTCAGTGGAATTCGCGACAGCGACGAGACCACACGTAAGCCCCGCCAGTCAGCAGTCACCTGATAACGGCTGAATGAAGCGAGTACAAGGATCACAACGGCGATGACGGCCAGGCCTAAAATCGCCTCGGAAAGTCTGTTGTTGGCGACTGACGCCGTGTAGACGGCGATGCCAACAGCAACCAACGCAAGGCAGCTCCAGAGGAAGAGTTTCGCCGTGATGGTCCGCGACCATTCGCCATCTTGCCCGGGCCCAATGTCAATCCGCTGCACCACATCGTGCGAGATCTGCTGCGGTTTCGGGGCGATCATGAAGGGGATGAGGCCATAGGCGGCGGCTGCGAAGCCCAATACCGACCAGGCACCAAGGACGACCTCGTACGGATCGCCGACGCTCATAGTCAGGAGCGTGTTGACCAACCACGACTGGGCTCCCGCTCCCGCGACGGCTCCTGCAATCAAGAAACCACTTCGCCGAGTTGCCGGTCGCATGTCCGGCCACAGACCGACGACGACCGCTGCGACGGCCGCGCCGCCGGTCATGACCAGTGCCATGGTCAGGAACTGCGGGACCGTCATAGCTCCGTCCGCCGGACCCGTCCCCGACCAGTGAGAGGCGATCTCCCGGGGCAGCTGATCCCTCCAGACGATGAAGGATCCCAGCACGACGGCCAACGGGATGAACATGGTCGCAACTGCAATGACAAGTCGGACGGTATTTGATCTCTGGGGCGTGCTCGTCATGCGGATTCCGCTCTGTTGATCAGTTGCACTACTTCGGACTGAGTCAACCCCAGCTTCTGGGCTTCCTTGATCAGCCGCGCCGCCAGTTCTGTGATGCGAGCCAGGCCGGTGCCGGCATCCTTTCGCACGAACGCACCTCTGCCTTGACGCATCTCGATCAGACCTTCGTTGCGCAGCTCAGCGTATGCACGCAACGGGCCCGACCGCCAAAACGGCGATCGAGCCTCTCGAGACAGCGCACGCAGAACCTCAAACGCTCTCCGCGTTCAGGAACCCGGTCACCGGATCTCGACAGGCTCGATCAGCGGATGCGTTCGATTGCAGTGCTCTACTACTCGCCGAGCAACTCCGAAAGCTCCAGCCAACGCGTCTCGAAGCTCGCGATCGACTCTTCGAGCTCGCCGAGCTCCGTGCTCAGCTTGCCGAGGCCCGTGAAATCCGACTGGTCGTGCGTGGCCAGCTTCTCGTGCAGCGCGGCGATCTCAGCCTGACGCTTGGCGACCTTGCGGTCGATCGACGCGAGTTCCTTCTGGGCGTTACGCAGTTCGGCGCCGCCGAGCGCTGCCTTCTTCGAGCCACCGACCGGTCCCCCGGCCTCCGTCGGCGATCCGGTCAGCGCCGATTCGCCCTTGGTGCGCAGCTGCAGGTACTGGTCGACACCACCCGGCAGGTGACGGAAGGCGCCATCCGCTACGGCGTACTGGTTGTCGGTGACGCGCTCAATCAGGTACCGGTCGTGCGAGACGACGAGCAGCGTGCCGGGGAAGGAGTCGAGCAGGTCTTCCATCGCGGCAAGCATGTCGGTGTCGAGGTCGTTAGTGGGCTCATCGAGGATGAGAACGTTCGGCTCGTCGAGCACGATCAGCAGCAGCTGCAGGCGACGCTTCTGGCCACCCGAGAGGTCCTTGACCTGAGTCGACAGCTGCGCGCTCATGAAGCCCATGCGCTCGAGCATCTGGCCAGGCGTAATCTCCTTGCCGCCGGCGACATATGAGGTCTTCTGACGTGCGATGACCTCGCTGACGCGGTCGTTCTGGATGCCCTCCAGCTCGGCGAGCTGCTGCGTGAGCACGGCGACCTTGATGGTCTTGCCGCGCTTGACCGTGCCCTTGGTCGGCTTCACGGTTCCGGCGACAAGGCCGAGCAGCGTGCTCTTGCCGGCGCCATTGATGCCGAGGATGCCGGTGCGCTCACCCGGAGCGATCCGCCAGGTGATGTTGTTCAGCACCGTCTTCTCGCCGGTCTTCGTCGGGTAGGTGACGGTGACGTCGATCAGGTCGACGACATCCTTACCCAGACGCTGCATCGCCATCGACTGCATCGAGACGGTGTCGCGGGGCGGCGGCTCGTTTTCGATCAGTTCGTTGGCCGCGTCGATGCGGAACTTCGGCTTCGCGGTACGGGCGGGGGCGCCGCGACGCAGCCAGGCGAGCTCCTTCTTCATCAGGTTCTGACGCTTGGCCTCGACGACCGAGTTCATCCGGTCGCGCTCCACGCGCTGCAGGATGTACGCCGCATAACCGCCTTCGAACGGTTCGATGATGCGGTCGTGCACCTCCCAGGTCTGGTTGCAGACCTCGTCGAGGAACCACCGGTCGTGAGTGACGACCAGCAGGCCGCCGGAGTTCGCGGCCCAACGAGTTTTCAGGTGCCCGGCGAGCCAGGAGATGCCTTCGACGTCGAGGTGGTTAGTGGGCTCATCGAGGAAGATGACGTCGTGGTCGCCGACGAGAACCGCGGCGAGGGCGACGCGGCGGCGCTGGCCACCCGACAAGTCGTCGACGAGGGCGTCCCACGGGATGTCCCGCACGAGTCCGCCGATCACGTCGCGCACCTTGGCGTCGCCGGCCCAGACGTGCTCTTCGATGCCGCCGACGATCGCGTGACCGACGGTGACGCCTTCGACGAGCTTGTCGGACTGGTCCAGCATGGCGATGGTGACGCCGCGCCTGCGGGTCACCCGGCCGGCGTCAGGCTCCATGCGCCCGGCGAGGAGCTTGAGAAAGGTGGACTTACCGTCGCCATTGCGGCCGACAACGCCCACTCGGTCGCCCTCATTGAGGCCGGCGGTGACGCTGTCGAAGATGACGCGGGTAGGAAATTCGAGGTGCAGGGACTCGGCCCCGAGCAAATGTGCCATTATCCCTTGAGCTTATCTGGCCTGGATGTGCATGCCCTGCGGCATCCGTCGTCGCGCCGGCCACAAGTGCAGTCTCGCGGAGCTGCAGAAGCTACGCGTGCATCAGACGCGCGCCATGCACCGGACCAGAAGCCCGCACCGCATTCACACGCAACGCCGACAGGGCTACCTGCAACTCGAGAGCGCTATCGGAGTCGGCGACCAAGAAAGCCACCGTCGGGCCAGAACCCGAGAGGATGCCGGCCAACGCGCCGTTCTCCTCACCGAGCTCCAGCACACGGCCGAGCCCCGGTGCCAGGTGCAGCGCCGGAGCCTGCAGGTCGTTGTGCAGCGACTCGGCTAGCATCGCCGGGTCGCCCGCACGCAGCGCCTGCAGCACGTTCGCGTCGACGCTCGGCTGGTGGATCGCCGGAAAGATATCCTGCGCGTGACGTTCGCGGTGCCGATCGAGCTCGGCGTAGACGCCGGGCGTCGACATGCCGAACTCGGCAATCGCCAACACCCAGTGAAACTGCCCCTTGGCCAAGGCCGGGCTGAGCTGGTCGCCGCGACCGGTGCCGATCGCGGTTCCGCCGGTGACCGCGAAGGGCACATCGGCGCCCAGCTTCGCAGCAATCGTCAGCAGCTCGTCTTTGCTGGCCTCGGTTCCCCAGAGCGCATCGCAGGCGAGAAGCGTGGCCGCGGCATCCGCTGACCCGCCGCCCATGCCGCCGGCGATCGGAACGTTCTTCGAAATCTTCAGGCGCACCCCGCCGCGATAGCCGGCCTTGCGAGCCAACGCCCGGGCCGCCTTGATCGCCAGATTGCTGCCGTCGGTGACGAGGCCGGAGGTGTCGATCGATCCGGAAAACTCGACGGAGAAATCATCGGCCGGCGCCGCCCACACGTCTTCGTACAGCGAAACCGCCTGGAATGCCGTGGCGAGTTCGTGATAGCCGTCGTGTTGCAGTGCACCGACCTTGAGAAAGACGTTGATCTTGCCCGGCGCTCTTGCGTGCACAACCGTTGAGGCCTCCGGGATGGTCATGAATCCAACCTAGCTCAGGCCTCGTGGCTGTGATGACGAAGCGAGGCCCGTGCCTCGGCCAGCCAGCCTTTCATCGCCTCTTTCGCCGGCGCGACGGCGGTCGCATCGTCGAGTTTCGCGTGTGTCAGCGACACGGATGTCTTGCCGCCGGAACTCGGATTGGCCATCGCGAGAACCGACGCCTTCTCCCCCGTCATCCACTTGGCGGTCACGAACTTCACGTCACGGCTGACCCGAACCGGTGGCTCGCCGAGCCCGGCACTGACCGCAGCGATCACTACGTCGAGGGCCTCCTGCTGCGAGCTCGCCAACGTCGCTGACGCCCCCACCTCAAAGGTTCCGTCGGCGCGCTGGCCGGGCAGACGCATCCCGCGGGCCTGCTCGAAACCCACGGTGACCATCTGACACCACCACGGAGGAACCGCGTGTTCGCTCTGCAAGAGGCCGGCGATCTGCGGATGCGTCAGGGACGTCGCCCCGGCAGCATCGAGAATCGCAAACCACTCTGCCCACGACTTGCCGGTCGCCGCGCGTAGAGCGTCGTCGCTCAGATTGTCGTGACGGCTGTTCACCGGGGTCGCGGGCATCGGGCTACTCCTCGTTCGACTCGTTCGACTCGTTCGACTCGCTCGGCTCATCCGGCCACGCCTGGGCGATCGCCAAGAAGTCGTGCACCGTGAGCTGCTCGCCGCGCGTCGTCGGGTCGATGCCGGCGGCCGACATCACCGCGGAGGCCGTCGCCGAGTCGCCGAACAGCACCGAGAGCGACTGGCGCAGCATCTTGCGGCGTTGCTGGAACGCGGCGTCGACGAGGGCGAAGGTCGCCAGGCGCAACGCCTCCGACTCGAGCGGTTCGGCGCGTCGCTCGAAGGCGACCAGAATCGAGTCGACGTTCGGCACCGGCCAGAACACCTGGCGGCTCACCTTGCCGGCGGTGCGGAAATCGCCGTACCAGGCCGCCTTGACGCTCGGGCTGCCGTAGACCTTCGAGCCCGGCGCCGCGGCAATCCGCTCGCCGACCTCGGCCTGCACCATGACGACACCGGTGCGAATCGACGCAAAGTGCTCGAGCAGGTGAAGCAGCACGGGCACCGACACGTTGTAGGGCAGGTTCGCGACGAGGCTGGTCGGGTCGCCGGGCAACTCCATCACCTTCAACGCGTCGTCACGGATGACCGTCAACGGCACCCCCGGCTGCATGAGCTCGACGGTCAGCGGAAGCTGCTCGGCCAACCGTGCGTCGATCTCGACGGCAACGACCCGGGCTCCGACCTCGGTGAGACCGAGGGTCAATGAGCCGAGGCCCGGTCCTACTTCGACGACGGTGTCGCCGGGCGTGATCTGGGCCACCTTGACGATGCGACGCACCGTGTTGGCGTCAATGACGAAGTTCTGGCCGAGTTTCTTCGTCGGGTTGACTCCGAGCATCTCGGCCAGGTCGCGGATCTCCGCGGGCCCGAGCAGTGCGCTCGGAGCCTTGGCCGGGGCTGCCGCGTGGCGGCCGTGCTCGGGGTGAGCCTCGGTGTGCGGCTGGTCGATAGGAAGGTCCGAAGACGGGTCGTTCTGTGTCTCGCTCATGCGATGCCTCCGATGGGCTGGGCGTTGTCGTCGATCTCGGCGTGATGGCCGGTCAGCGGCTGGGCATCCCAGCGGCCGTAGACGAGTTCAGTGTTTGAAGAAATCTGGGCGGCCAACACCCCGACGTCGGTCTCGAGGTGCTCAGCCATGGCCCGCAGCGTGTTCGGCAACAGGTACGGCGAATTCGGGCGGCCGCGGTATGGCATCGGGGTGAGGAACGGGGCATCCGTCTCGACCAGAAGCAATTCCCGCGGCGTCACGGCCAGCGCCTCGCGGAGCGCGACGGAGTTCTTGAAGGTGACGGTGCCGGAGAACGAGAGGTACCAGCCGTTGTCGGCGCAGATCTTCGCCATCTCGGCGTCGCCGGAGAAGCAGTGGAACACGGTGAACTCGGGCGCACCGACGCGTTTGAGGGTGCCGATCACCTCGTCGTGGGCGTCACGGTCGTGGATCTGCATCGCTACGCCGTTGGCCTTCGCGATCTCGATGTGCGCTTCGAACGAGTGGTACTGGCTTGCCCGGCCGTCTTCTCCCGTGCGAAAGAAGTCGAGTCCGGTCTCCCCCACGGCGACAACCCGCGGTTGCGCGGCGAGTTCGGCGATTTCGGCGAGGGCGTCGTCGAGGGTGCCTTCCGCGGCATAGCGCGGTGCCTCATTCGGGTGGATGGCGACGGCCGCGAGCATGCGCGGCTCCCGGGCCGCCATCAGTGCAGACCACCGGGAGGTCTCCAGGTCGTTGCCGACCTGAATCACTCCGCGCACGCCGACGCTTGAGGCGCGGTCGAGCTGGTCGAGCCACGACAGCGGGTCGTCGCCGTCGGCAATCTCCAGGTGGGTGTGGTTGTCGTAGACCCCCACGGTGAGCGGTTCCGGCAGTGGCGGGTAACTGAGATCCCGCCCTGAGGTCTGCTCGCGTTTCCGAACGTGGTCGGAATCGTTAGCCAACAGTCGCCTCGATGCGCGGGAAGAGAGCGTCGAGAGTGCTGACGTGCGTGCCGCCGGTCCACTCCCAGGCCCTGTCGATGCGCTGCTCGGTGACTGCACCGGCGCCGCCGAGTGCGGTCCACAGGGTGGCCGTCGCCTCGGGGATTACCGGCGAGAGCAGCACGGCGAGCGTGCCGAGACCGCGCACGGCGGTGTTCAGCACGGTTTCCAGGCGTTCGCGGTTCGCCGGGTCCTTCGACAGCGCCCACGGCTCCTGCACGGTGATGTAGCCGTTCAGCTCGTCGACGAGCTCCCAGACCGAGGCGAGCGCCTCGTGAATGGCCAGACGGTCGATCGCCTCCGAGGCAGCATCCGTCACGCGCTTCGACGTGGCCAGGATTGCCTCATCGGCCTCGGTCAGCGCACCGGCAGCAGGGATCTCACCCTCGCAGTAGCGGTTGACCATGGCAATCACGCGCGAGGCGAGGTTGCCGAAGCCGTTCGCGAGTTCTGACTGGTAGCGGGCCGAGAGGTCTTCCCACGAGAACGAGCCATCTTGGCCGAAGCTGATGGCGCGCATGAAGTAGTAACGGAATGCGTCGGCGCCGAAGGTGTCGGTGATCTGGCTCGGCGCAATGCCGGTCAGCTTCGACTTCGACATCTTCTCTCCGCCGACGAGCAGCCAGCCGTGACCGAAGACCTGCGTCGGCACCTCGATGCCGGCGGCCATCAACATGGCCGGCCAGATCACGGCGTGGAAGCGCAGGATGTCTTTGCCGACGATGTGGGTTGCCGGCCAGAGCTCAGCGAACTTCTCGTCGTCGTGGCCGTAACCGGCAGCGGTGATGTAGTTCAGCAGAGCGTCGAACCAGACGTAGACGACATTGCTCTCGTCCCACGGAACCTTGATGCCCCAGTCGAAGCTGGAGCGGGAGATCGACAGGTCGCTCAGGCCGTTCTTGACGAAAGCGATGACCTCGTTGCGCGCCGATTCGGGCTGCACGAAGGTGGGGTTCGACTCGTAGAGTTCGATCAGCTGGTCGGCGAAGGCGCTCATCTTGAAGAAGTAGTTCTTCTCGTGCAGCAGTTCGACCGGCTTCGAGTGGATGGCGCAGACCTGCTGGCCCGCGAATTCGCCGGTGCCGTCGACGAGGTCGCTCGGCTGCTTGTACTCCTCGCAGCCGACGCAGTAGAAGCCCTCGTACTCGCCAGTGTAGATGTGCCCGGAGTCGTAGAGGTGCTGCAAGAACTTGGCGGCGTTCACTTCGTGACGCGCGTCGGTGGTGCGGATGAAGTCGTCGTTTGCGATGTTGACGGTGTCCAGCAATGGCTTCCACGCGGTCTCGACCAGACGGTCGACCCACTCCTTGGGAGTGGTGCCGTTCGCGGTCGCGGTGCGCAGGATCTTCTGGCCGTGCTCATCGGTTCCGGTGAGCAGCCAGGACTTCTCGCCCTTCTGGCGGTGCCAGCGGGCTAGAACGTCCGCGGCCACCTCCGTATAGGCGTGCCCGATGTGCGGGACATCATTCACGTAGAAGATCGGCGTGGTGATGTAGAAAGAGGAGCCATCGGACATTCTCATATCTTATTGGGAGCTGAAGGCCTGCCGCTGACGCTCACTCGGCCCCCGGGGTCGCGGCTCGCGAAGTCTCCTCCGCTTCGCCCGGCACCGGTGGTTCGAATTCGGCGTCGAAGCCCGGCTTCGGATGCGGGTGGCCGGGCAGGTGCCCGATCACCGGCGGCAGCGCTTCGACCGTGTGCGGCACCGGCGGCCGGTTCGGATCGTCTTTGGTCGCCTCGGTCTCCCGCATGTCGATGCCCCGCACCTTCTGGCGGGCGTAGCCGACCGGCAGCATGCTGAGCACGATCTTGCCGTGGGCGTGACCGACGTCCAGTTCACGGTAGGCATCCTGCACGTGTTCGAGCGGATAGATCGCCGCGACGGGCACCGAAATCTGGTGGTTCGCCACCATCACCGCCACGTTCGCGAGGTCGGTCTCGTCGGTGGATTCCGTGTTCATCAGGGATTCGTCGCCCAGGTGATCGAGTTCAGAATCGATGCCCTCCGGAGCGAGCGCGGCGAGCCGGAGTTCGAGGCCCGGGCCGTATTCGACCGGCACGACGCCAATCTGACGCAGGTGGTCGAAATGTTCGCGGCTTGCGGTTCCGATCACCGTCGCACCGCGCAACCGGGCGAGCTGAGCGGCGATGCCGCCCACGGCGCCGGCCGCGGCATGCACGAGCACCGTCTCCCCCGGCACCGGATTCGCCGCCGCGACGGCTTCCCACGCGTTCGTGGCCGCAACGTACAGGCTGCCGGCGATCTCCCAGGCGAGGTGCTCCGGCTTGTGCAGAACATTTCCGGCCGGAACCATCACGAAATTCGCCTGCGCCCCACGCACCGCATGGCCGAACACCGCGTCGTTGACATTCCAGCCGACAACGCCGCTGCCGACATCGACGATGAAGCCGGCAAAGTCGGTGCCCTGGCCCGACGGCAGAGAGATCGGCCAGGTGTCCTGGCGCCTGCCTTCGCGGATCGCGCTCTCTCCCGGGTTCAGCCCGGCAGCCATGACTTCGACGACGACCTGGCCGGCGCCGGCGACCGGCTTCGTCATCGGAACGAGTTCGAGTACCTCCGGGCCGCCGAATCGAGCGAACATCACCGCATGTGCCACCGCGCACCTCCGACCAGAACCCAACAGAGTTACCTTAGTGAGGATTACTCTACTAGCGCAGTGGGGGGTCTATCGGGGTGACTTTTGGCGCGACAGTCGGGAAGACTTGCGTCCTCCCGCTCGCACCACTAGTTCAGCGGGAGATCCATCGGCGTGATTTTCGGAGCCTTCACCACACCGTTCGCGCCGTCTTTGCTGCTGAGCGCCGCCTCATAGAGGTCACGCTTGCTCAAACCGGTCGCCGCCGACACATCGGCTGCGGCATCCTTCAAACGGATGCCTCCCGCCACGAGTGCGAGCACCTCGGCCACACCGGTGGCCAGGTCCATCACGCGCACCTCGGCACCGGCAATCACGACGCAGATCTCGCCCTTGACGCCGCCGGCAGCCCACTCGGCAAGCTCGGTCGCGGTGCCGCGCTTCACTTCTTCATAGAACTTCGTCAACTCGCGGCAGACCACGACGCGACGCTCGGCGCCGAACACCGTCGCGACGTCCGCGAGGGACGCGGCCAACCGATTGGGCGACTCAAAGAACACCATCGTGCGTCGCTCGCTCGCAAGCTCCCGCAACGCCGAACGACGGTCGCCGGGTTTTCTCGGCAGAAATCCTTCGAAGGTGAAACGGTCGGTCGGCAGTCCGGAGACGGCGAGGGCCGTCACCACCGCCGACGGTCCGGGGATGGCCGTCACCTGAACGCCGGCTGCCGCCGCCGCGTCGACGAGGTGAAATCCTGGGTCTGACACCGTCGGCATTCCGGCGTCGCTGAGCACCAGCAGGTCGGTGTCGCGGCCGATTTCGACGAGCTCCGCGGCCTTCTGGCGCTCATTGTGGTCGTGCAGACTGATCAGCTTCGGCCGGTTCTCAATGCCGAGCGCCTTGAGCAAGTGCACCGTCACTCTGGTGTCTTCGGCGGCGACAACTGTCGCGGTGCTGAGTGCCTCGACGAGGCGGGCCGAGGCATCCCCGAGGTTTCCGATCGGTGTCGCAGCGAGAATGATCATGGTCCCAGTCTCGCAGTCCTCGCTCACTACGATGGTCAGGTGCTCGCATCTCGCTGGTTCCGCATCGTCGGGCCCCTCGCCGTTGTCCTCCTTGCGGCGGTGCTGCGACTCTGGAATTTGGGCAACCCGCATTCGCTCGTCTTCGATGAGACCTTCTATGTGAAGGACGCCTGGAGCCTCTGGAACAACGGCTATGAGTCGACCTGGCCAGAAGGAGCCGACACGCGCTTCAATGCCGGCGACACGAATATTTTCACCGACGAGGGTTCGTTCGTCGTGCATCCCCCGCTCGGCAAGTGGCTGATCGCACTCGGCATGGCGGCGTTCGGCGCCGACCAGACCTGGGCGTGGCGCATCGTGACCGCGCTGATCGGCATCCTCGCCGTCGTGCTGTTGATGGTCATCGCGAAGAAGCTGTTCGGTTCAACCCTGCTCGCCACGATCGCCGGGTTCTTGATGGCCATCGACGGCAATGCGATCGTGATGTCGAGGGTGGCGATTCTCGACAATTCCGTCATGTTCTTCGCCTTGCTCGGCTTCGGTGCCGTGCTGATGGACCGGGACTGGCATGAGAAACGTTTGACCGCCTGGCTCTCCGCGCGCCGAGCGGCCGGTGGGCATCCCAGCTGGGGTCCGATGTTCTGGTGGCGGCCCTGGGTGATCGCCGCAGGCCTCGCTTTCGGTTTGGCCAGTTCCGTCAAGTGGTCTGGCTTCTATTTTCTTGCGGCGTTCGGGGTCTACCTGGTTGTCGTCGACGCCCTGGCCCGTCGGCGTGCCGGTGTGCCGTTCTGGCTGAGCGCCGCGGTTCTCAAGCAGGCGCCGGCGACCTTCGTGCTGTTCGTGCCGGTCGCCGCGGTGACCCTGCTCGTCTCCTGGACGGGTTGGTTCGTCACGCAGGGCGGTTTCTACCGGCAGTACGCCGAGTCGGCGGGCTCGGCCTGGACCGGCCCCTTCGCCTGGGTGCCGCACGTCTGGCAGAGCTTCTGGCACTACCAGGTCGCGATCTACCAGTACCACGTCGGCCTCTCGACCCCGCACCCCTACCAGGCGAACCCGCTCACCTGGCTGCTGATGACGCGGCCGACCAGCATGTTCTATGAGGGAACCACGCTGGGTCAGAACGGATGTGCGTCGGCCAGCTGCTCGCAGGCGATCCTCGGCGTCGCGAATCCGCTCATCTGGTGGGCGGCCACGGCCGCCATCCTCTACCTGGTCTACCGTTTCGCGCGCTACCGCCAGTGGCAGGTCGGCCTGATTCTGATGGGCATGGTCGCCGGATACCTGCCCTGGCTCGCCTACCTCAACCGCACGGTGTTCGAGTTCTACACGATTGTGTTCGAGCCCTACCTGCTGCTCGGGCTGACTTTCGTGCTGGGCATGCTGCTGCGTGAGGCGCCGCTCTTCCGGCCCGCGTCGCCCGCGCTTCCCGCTGATATGCCGGCGGATCTCCGCGCCGCACTCCGCGACGAGTCAGACCGAGCCGAGGCGTCCCGTCGCACCGTCGGCATCCGCATCGTGGCGATCTTTCTCGCCGTCGCACTGCTCGTGAGCGCGTTCTTCTATCCGCTCTGGGCGGGAATTCAGGTGCCGCTGTGGTTCTGGCAGATGCATATGTGGCTGCCCAGTTGGGTGTGAGTTTGCCCCACGCGACGAAAAACTTCCGCATGTTTCCGCGGATTTTCATCAAACATATTCCACATTTAGCATATATCGACTGAGAATGCGTTGTGAAATAACGCCGGAATGCAGGGCGCGCCCATAGGATGACCGGTATCTGTTTTATGAGTAATTGCTCGACCTCCGACTGAGAAGTCAAGATCAAAACAAAGGCCTCATGTCGGACGCTACAGCTGCACCCTCGGTACGCATCATCAGAACCCGCCCGGGTGGTGACTCGAAGAATCCCACCACCGAGTACTCCTCGCTTCTGCATACAGTGCGCAACCTTGGACTGCTACGTCGGCGCACGGGCTTCTACTGGATGGTCTTCTCGATCCTCATCGTCGCGACCGCGGGTGCCGCCACCGGTTTCGTGCTACTCGGCGACAGCTGGTTCCAGCTGATCATCGCCGGCGCACTCGGCATCATCTTCACCCAGTTCGCGTTCCTCGCCCACGAGGCCTCGCACCGCCAGGTCTTCGAATCCGGGCCGGCCAACGACCGCGCCGGCCGCGTGCTCGCCAACCTGTTCGTCGGCATCAGCTACGCCTGGTGGATGACCAAGCACAGCCGTCACCACGCCAACCCGAACGTCATCGGCAAAGACCCTGACATCGACCCCGACTTCATCGTCTTCCTCGAAGAAGACGCGAAGAAGGTCAACTGGCTCACCTCCTTCATGACGCGCAAGCAGGGCTACTTCTTCTTCCCACTGCTCACGCTTGAGGGCATCAACCTGCACATCCACGGCTTCCGCACCGTCTTCGGCAAGGGCAAAGTCGACAAGCGCTGGCTCGAGATCTCCATGCTCGTCACGCGCCTCGCTCTGTACCTCGGCGTCATCTTCTACTTCCTGCCGCTCGGCATGGCATTCGCCTTCGTCGGTGTGCAGCTGGCCGTGTTCGGCGTCTACATGGGCGCCTCCTTCGCGCCGAACCACAAGGGCATGCCGATCCTGCCGCACGAGAGCAAGGTCGACTTCCTGCGTCGCCAGGTGCTCACCTCGCGCAACATCCGCGGCGGCACCCTGATGGACACCTTCATGGGCGGCCTCAACTACCAGGTCGAGCACCACCTGTTCCCGAACATGGCTCGCCCGCACCTGAAGCGTGCGCAGGAGATCACCAAGGAATACTGCGAGAGCCACAACATCCTCTACACGGAGACGTCGCTGACGCAGTCCTACAAGATCGTCATCGAGTACCTGAACCGCGTCGGGCTGTCGGCCCGCGACCCGTTCGACTGCCCGATGGTCTCCCGGTTCCGGGTGAGGTAGTCAGCAGTTCCCTGCATCTCAAACGGATGCGCAGCCCACGCGGGCTGCGCATCCGTTTTTTGTGCGGTCTGGCGCCGGCTACCACGCTCGGCGTGCAGCGCCGCCCGGCCAGGGGCGCGCGGGAACGGCAATAGGCTGGAGTTCATGTGGTTGCCCGGAGTTCTGACCGCGGCAGCAGCCACGCTCGTCGCCTGGGGAATCCACACCCTGGTTCCGGCCGTGCCGCTTCTGACCGCGGCCGTGGCCCTCGGCATCCTCGTCGGGCAGATCCCCGCCGCCCGCCCCGCTCTGACCGGGATACTCGCGCCCGGATTGTCGGTCGCGTCGAAGCAACTCATGCGCCTGGGCATCGTGCTCTTGGGGCTGAAACTCAGCCTTGTCGACATCGCTGGCCTCGGCTGGGTGACTATTACGACCACCGTTGCCGTCGTTCTGCTCACCTTCGCCGGCACGTTCTGGCTCGGGCGCGCCTTCAAGCTGCCGGGCCACCAGCCTCTGTTGATCGCCACCGGCTTCTCGATCTGCGGAGCCTCGGCCATCGGCGCGATGAGCGGCGTGGTCAGGGCGAAAGACGAAGAGACCGCCACCCCGATCGCACTCGTGACCCTGTGCGGCACGCTCGCCATCGCCGTGTTGCCGGCGCTCTGGCATCCGCTCGGCCTCACCGCCGTGCAGTTCGGACACTGGGTCGGCGCCGGCGTGCACGACGTCGGCCAGGTCGTGGCCACCGCACAGATCGCCGGCTCTGCCGCTCTGGCGGTCGCCATTGTCGTCAAACTCACCCGGGTGCTCTTGCTCGCCCCAATTGTGGCTGTCGCGTCGGTCCTCGAACGGCAGAAGCACGCCGTCCTGGTGGGCGCCGGCACGGCTTCGATCACGGATGGTGCGGCGAAGCGACCGCCGATCGTGCCCCTGTTCGTGGCCGGATTCATCGCCGCCGTGCTCGTGCGCACGCTGCTCCCGGTGCCGGAGGTTGCGCTCGACGTCGCAGACACACTGCAGACCGCGCTGCTCGGAATGGCCCTGTTCGGGCTCGGCGCGGCGGTGCAACTGGGCGAACTCGCGCGCACCGGCGGGCGCGCGCTGGCGGTCGGGCTGCTCTCCTGGGCGCTGATCGCCGCGCTCGCGCTCGGCGCTGTGCAACTCGCCTAGGGCCGGTTCAACAATCTGCCGCCTTGGCGGCCGGCCGGGCCGCGTCTTTCTGAGTAACACGGTTTCGGTGGCGCGGCACAATGGGTCAACCATGGGTCACATGACGACCACCCTCGCCCCCGCCCTCGTCGGTATCTCGCACGGCACGTCCTCCCCCGACGGCCAGGCCGCGGTCGACGGGCTGATGCGCGGGGTGGCCGCCGCCCACCCCGACCTCACCGTCGCCCTCGGCTTCGTCGATGTGCAGCATCCGAACCCACCCGAGACGTTGGCGGCGCTCCCCCCACGCCTGCCGGCGATTGTGGTTCCGTTGCTGCTCTCCGCCGGGTATCACGTGCATGTCGACCTCACCCGCGCGATTGATGCCGAAACCAACCGTTCAGTGGTGCTCGCCGCGGCACTCGGACCCGACGACCGGCTCATCGCACTGCTTCAGGATCGACTGGTCCAGGCCGGATTCGGGCCCGGAGACGTGCTCCTGCTCGCCGCAGCCGGCTCCAGCGATGCGCGCGCCGTCGCTGACTGCCGGGTCGTCGCAGAACGCCTGGCCTCGGCATCCGGTCACGACGTCACCCTCGGATTTCTCTCCGCGGCCGAGCCCCGGCTCGCCGACGCTGTCGCCGCCGCACGCGCCGCGTCGCCCGGCCGACGCATCGTCGTGAGCAGCTATCTGCTGGCCCCAGGCTACTTTCAGTCTCTCGTCGAAAAGGCCGGCGCGGATGTCGTGACGTCGCCGTTGCTGACTCCAGACGAAGCCGCCCCCGAGCTGCTGATCGACGTCGTTTCCAGCCGATACCGCGAAGGATTGTAAGCCGCAACGCGCCCCGTCGCATCTGTGTGACGCAGCGCTACTTTTCGTGACCGGACGTGACTTCACGTTCTCGCGTGCGGGGGCCAACGACCCTAGTTTTACTCCATCGCAGTTACGCGGCATCCGGTTTTCGCCCCTGCCGCGTTATCGAGGAGGAGAGCATTGTGTCGCTGAACCTGACTGAAACCGCCGAGGCGGCCCGGCCGCCACGCCCGGCCTCGCGCCCGAACGGGCAGTGGAAGGTCGACGGCACCGCTCCCCTCAACGGCAACGAGGAGTGGAAGCAGCAGGACAGCGGCCTCAACGTGCGGGAGCGCATCGAACAGATCTATTCCAAGCAGGGTTTCGACTCGATCGAGGGCACCGACCTGCACGGCCGTTTTCGCTGGTGGGGGCTTTACACGCAGCGGAAGCCCGGGATCGACGGCGGCAAGACCGCCACTCTCGAACCGCACGAGCTGGAAGACAAGTACTTCATGCTCCGCGTGCGCATCGACGGCGGCCAGCTCACGACAGAGCAGCTGCGCGTCATCGGCACGATCTCCGAGGAATTCGGCCGGGACACGGCCGATCTGACCGACCGGCAGAACATTCAGCTGCACTGGATCCGGGTCGAAGACGTGCCGGAGATCTGGCGCCGCCTGGAGGCTGTCGGTCTCGGCACCACCGAGGCCTGCGGCGACGTGCCGCGCGTGGTTCTCGGCTCCCCCGTCGCCGGCATCGCCAGTGACGAACTCATCGACCCGACCGAGACCATCGCCGAGATCACCGCGAAGTACATCGGGGTGCCGGAGCTCGCCAACCTGCCGCGCAAGTTCAAGACCGCGCTGACCGGGCATCCGAGTCAGGATGTCGTGCACGAGATCAACGACGTCGGCTTCGTGGCCGTCGAGCACCCTCAGCTCGGCATCGGCTACGACCTCTGGGTCGGCGGCGGCCTCTCGGTCAGCCCGCGCCTCGGCGAACGACTCGGCGTCTTCGTCACCCCCGACCAGGTCGCCGATGTCTGGCTCGGCGTCGTCTCGATCTTTCGCGACTACGGTTACCGGCGCCTGCGCAACAAGGCCCGGCTCAAGTTCTTGCTCGCCGACTGGGGGCCGGCGAAGTTTCGGCAGATCCTCGAAGACGAGTACCTGTTTGCGGCCCTGCCCGACGGCCCGGCCGCGCCGACCCCGACCCGCCAGGGCGACCACGTCGGCGTGCACAAGCAGAACGACGGACGCTTCTACATTGGCGTGACCCCGTTCGTCGGCCGCGTCTCCGGCACTGTTCTCACCGCCCTCGCCGATCTGCTCGAGCAGCACGGTTCCTCCCGCCTCCGCACGACGCCGCACCAGAAAATCGTGCTGCTCGACATCAGCGAAGAGAACGTCGAGCCGCTCATCACGGCGCTCGACGCGCTGGGCCTGGCCGCCCGGCCGAGCCTGTTCCGCCGCTCGACCATCGCCTGCACCGGTATTGAGTTCTGCAAACTGGCCATCGTCGAGACCAAATTGACGGCCACCGACGCCGTGCTCGAGCTCGAGAAACGCCTCGCCGGCCTCGACCTCCCCCAGCCGATCAGCCTGCACGTCAACGGATGCCCGAACTCCTGCGCCCGCATCCAGACCGCCGACATCGGCCTGAAGGGTCAGCTGCTCGCCGACGGCAACGGCGGTCAGGTGCCCGGCTTCCAGGTGCACCTCGGCGGCGGTCTCGCCTCGGTCGGCCGTGACGAGGCCGGCCTCGGCCGCACGGTCAGGGGCTTGAAGGTCACTGCCGACGACCTCGCCGACTACGTCGAACGTCTCGTTCGCCGGTTCCTCGGCGAGCGCGATGAAGCCGAGACGTTCGCAACCTGGGCGCACCGCGCCGACGAGGGGGCACTCCAGTGAGTTCAGCAACCCCGGGTACCGATGCGCTGCGCATCAGGAAGACCGCCGCTCCCGACCGCAACCCGAACCTCCGCACACCCGAACAGCTGCGCACCCTTGCCGAGCAAGCATCCGCTGAGCTCAGCGCGGCCTCGGCCGAGCAGCTGATCGCCTGGGTGGCCGAGAATTTCGACACCAGCGCTGTCGCGGTCGCCTGCTCGATGGCGGACGCGGTGCTGCCGCAGCTTGTCGCCCGGCAGCTGCCGGGCGTCGACGTGCTCTTTCTCGACACGGGCTACCACTTTGCGGAGACCTACACGACGCGGAACGAGGTGGCCAGCACCCTCGACGTCACGATTGTGGATGTGCTGCCCGAGCAAACCGTCGCCGAGCAGGATGTGGCTCTCGGCACGGACTTGTTCGCCCGCGATCCCGGCGCCTGCTGCGCGGCGCGCAAGGTCGCCCCGCTGCACCGCGCTCTGCGTGGCTACGAGCTGTGGTTCACCGGGGTGCGCCGCGACGAAGCACCCACCCGCATCAACACTCCCCTCATCGAATGGGACGAACGCAACCAGCTGGTCAAGGTGAACCCCCTGGCCGCCTGGAGCTTTGACGAACTGCAGGACTACGCCGCCGCGCATTCCGTGGTGCTGAACCCCCTGCTCACTCAGGGCTACCCCTCCATCGGCTGCGCACCGTGCACGAAACCGGTCAGCGCAGGAGACGACCCCCGGTCCGGCCGTTGGGCCGGGCTCGAGAAGACAGAATGCGGACTTCACCTATGACCTCGACACCAGCTCTCCAGGCGGCACCTGTCTTCCAGGAGGCACAGCCCGATTCGACTGCACGACCCCGCCTCGACCAGCTCGACCTGCTCGAAAGCGAGGCCATCCACATCATTCGCGAGGTCGTCGCCGAGTTCGAGCGGCCGGTGCTGCTGTTCTCCGGCGGCAAGGATTCCGTCGTCGTGCTGCATCTCGCTGCGAAGGCCTTCTGGCCGGGCAAGGTGCCGTTTCCTGTTCTGCACGTTGACACCGGCCACAATTTTCCGGAAGTTCTCGCGTTCCGGGATGCGACGGTCGCGCGTTTGGGCATCCGGCTCGCCGTGGCGAGTGTGCAGGACTACATCGACGACGGCCGACTCCTCGAGCGCGCGGACGGAACCCGGAATCCGTTGCAAACGCAGCCGCTGTTGGATGCGATCGCGAACGGCCGCCACGATGCGGTGTTCGGTGGTGCTCGTCGCGACGAAGACAAGGCCAGAGCCAAGGAACGCATCCTGTCGCTTCGTGACGAGTTCGGTCAGTGGGACCCACGCAACCAGCGGCCCGAGCTGTGGAATCTCTACAACGGGCGCCACACCGTCGGGCAGCACGTGCGGGCGTTTCCGATCAGCAACTGGACCGAGCTGGACATCTGGCGCTACATCGAACGCGAGGGCATCGAGCTGCCGCCGCTGTACTACGCCCACGAGCGTGAGGTCTACCGGCGTGATGGCATGTGGCGGGCCGTCGGCCCGGTCAGCGCGCCCACGGCCGACGAAACGGTCGAGCTCCGCACGGTGCGCTACCGCACCGTCGGCGACATGAGCTGCACCGGCGCCGTCGAATCCGATGCCGCCACCGTTCACGCCGTCGTGCACGAGGTCGCCCAGTCGACCATCACCGAACGCGGCGCCACACGAGCCGACGACCGCATCTCAGAAGCAGCGATGGAAGATCGCAAGAAGGACGGGTACTTCTAATGACCGACGCACTGCTGACCCGCCCACTCGAGGGCACGCTGTTCCGCTTCGCCACCGCCGGCTCCGTCGACGACGGCAAGTCGACCCTGGTCGGACGCCTGCTGCACGATTCGAAGGCGATTCTCGCCGACCAGCTCGACGCCGTCACCCGCACCTCCGTGGAGCGCGGATTCGGTGGCGAGACCGGCGGCATCGACTTCGCCCTGCTCACCGACGGCCTGCGGGCAGAGCGGGAACAGGGCATCACTATCGACGTCGCCTACCGCTACTTCGCCACCGGGCGCCGCTCATTCATCCTCGCCGACTGCCCCGGCCACGTGCAGTACACCCGCAACATGGTGACCGGTGCCACAACCGCAGACGCCGTCGTCGTGCTCATCGACGCCCGCAACGGAGTGCTCGAGCAGACGCGTCGGCACCTCTCCGTCGTGCAGCTGTTGCGCGTGCCGCACATCATCGTGGCGGTGAACAAGATCGACCTACTCGATTACGACGAAGCTGCTTTCGATCGCGTCGCCGCCGCCGTGCGCGTCGTGACCGACGAGCTGGGTATCGATGCGGTGCACGTGATCCCGGTCTCGGCTCTCGCCGGTGACAACGTCGTCGATCGCTCCGTCAACACCCCCTGGTACGACGGCCCCAGCTTGCTCGAACTTCTCGAGACGCTGCCGCTCATCGACGAGGCCGAGAGTGCCCTCGAGGCGTTTCGGCTTCCGGTGCAGTTGGTCATCCGCCCGCAGGGCGCCGTCGCCGTCGCCCCCGAAGACGCCGATTCCTATCGCGACTACCGCGCCTATGCCGGGCAGGTCGCCTCGGGCACCGTGCGCGTCGGTGACCGGGTGAGTGTCGTACCGGGCGGCGGCAGCACCGTCGTCACCGGCATCGACTTCGCAGGTGTCGACCTGGAGACGGCCATCGCCCCGCAATCGGTGGCACTCCGCCTGCGTGACGACCTCGACATCGCGCGTGGTGCAGTCATCGTCGCCTCCGATCGTGTGCCCGAGTTGAAGAAAGATCTCACCGTCGCATTGTTCTGGCTCGATCCTCGGCCGCTCCGGCCGGGTGCCCGGGTGCTGGCGAAGTTCGGCACCTCCACGGTGCAGGCCAGTCTCGCGACACTCCTCGGCCGCCGAAACCTCGACACCCTGGCCCTCGAAACCGCAGAAACGCTCGAGATCAACGACATCGGTCACGCCAACATCCGCTTGGCCTCCGCGCTTCCCGCCCAGGACTATGCGGCGAACCGCCGCGCCGGCGCCTTTCTGGTGATCCACCCGCAAGACGGCGCAACACTCGCCGCCGGCATTGTGCTCGCCGACCCCACTGAATCAGACACCACCACCGACCTCGAAATCACCATCCCCATCAACACCGACATCACGGAGAGTGCAGCATGAATCGCATCGGCCTACGCGCCACCCTCGGCACCGTTTCCCTCGGACTGATCGTGACAATGATGAGCGGATGCGCGGCGACGGCAGGCGATGCGGCGGCCGGCGATACGGCAACTGCGGCCCCGGCCACCGAGCTTCGTCTCGGCTATTTCGACAACGTCACCCATGCTCCCGCACTCGTGGGCCTCGAGAAGGGCTTCTTCCAGGAGAAGCTTGGTACCACCGCGCTCTCGACCCAGATCTTCAGCGCCGGACCGGCCACCATCGAAGCACTCAGCGCCGGGGCGATCGACGCCGCCTACATCGGGCCGAACCCGGCCGTGAACAGTTTCGTGGCCAGCGATGGTGCGTCGCTGCGTATTGTGGCCGGCGCGACCAGCGGGGGCGCTGCACTCGTCGTGCGCCCGGGCATCGAAAGCGCCGCCGACCTGGCCGGAACCACCCTCGCCACCCCGCAGCTCGGCAATACCCAGGACGTCGCCCTGCGCGGCTGGCTGGCCAAGCAGGGCTACACCACCAGCACCACCGGTGGCGGCGACGTGAACGTCACGCCGACCGAGAATGCCCAGACCCTCACGCTGTTCCAGAACGGTCAACTCGACGGAGCCTGGCTTCCCGAGCCGTGGGTGTCACGACTCGTGCTCGAAGCCGGCGCACACGTGCTCGTCGACGAGGCCTCCCTCTGGAAAGACGGCGCCTTCCCGACCACGGTTCTCGTCGTGCGCGCCGACTACCTGAAGGAACACCCCGACGCCGTGCAGAGCCTCCTGGCCGGGCACGAGCAGTCCGTCGCCTGGCTGAACGACAATTCGGCTGAGGCCGCGACGGTGATCAACGCCAAGCTCGCCGCCGACACCGGCAAGGCGCTGTCCGACCCCGTGATCACCCGTGCCCTCGAACACGTCACCTTCACAACGGACCCGCTGGCTTCGACGTTCCCCGTGCTCCTCAAGGCGGGCATTGCGGCCGGCACCGCCAAGCAGGGCGATGTGCACGGATTGTTCGACCTGTCCGTGCTGAACAAGGCGCTCGTGGCCGCGGGGCAGAAGCCCGTTTCGGCCGGAAAACTCGGAACTGAGTAGCCGATGACCGACCGCAGCCCCCGTGACAGCGCAATCCAGATCGACGCCGTGAGCAAGCGATTCAGCCCCACGGGGCCACTCGTGCTCGACAACGTGACTGTTTCAATCGAGCCGGGCGAGTTCGTCTGCCTGCTCGGCGCATCCGGCTGCGGCAAATCGACGTTGCTCAACATCATCGCCGGCCTGGAGCACCCGAGCTCCGGCACCCTCACGGTGGCCAGCGGCAACGCCGCGGTGATGTTCCAGGACGCGTCGCTCCTCCCCTGGCTGACGGCCGGCCGCAATGTGGAGCTTGCGCTCCGACTGCGCGGAGTGCCACGCGCCCGGCGTCGCAGCCAGGCGCTCGAACTGCTCGACGTGGTCAACCTTGCGGATGCGTCCCACAAACGACCGCACGAACTCTCCGGTGGGATGCGCCAGCGGGTCGCCCTCGCCCGCTCGCTCGCGCAGGACCGTGAGGTGCTGCTGATGGACGAACCGTTCGCCGCGCTCGACGCCATCACCCGCGACCTGCTGCACGAAGAACTGGAACGCGTCTGGCGAGAAACCGGCCGCACGATCGTCTTCGTCACGCACAATGTGCGCGAAGCGGTCAGGCTCGGCCAGCGGGTGCTGCTGATGTCGAGCCGGCCAGGCCGGATCGCCAACGAGTGGCAACTCAACGGTCGCGAACAGCGACGCCTCGACTCCTCGGAGGCCTCACTTCTCGCCGACAAGATCACCGAGCACCTCCGACAGGAGATCCGCCGCAATGCTGCCTGAAACCTCCCACTCACTGACCGTCCTCGACGAGTCCCCTCTCGAGGTTCGAACCAATGCGGACCTGCGCACGCTCGAATCCGGGCTCGATGCCCTGCAAAGCGTCGCGATCACCGAAAAAGGTCCGTGGCGACGATTCATCGACGGCGTGCTGCCGCCCGTGCTCTTGCTGATCCTCCTGATTGTCGCCTGGCAGCTCTACGTTGTGGTCGCTCGCCCGCGCCCCGATCTCGCGCCCGGACCGCTCGACGTCGCCGCATCGATCGGCGACCTCTGGGCAGACGGCCGGCTGCAACTCGCCGTGCTCACGAGCCTCGAACGCGGAGGGATCGGCTTTCTGATCGCGATCGCCATCGGCACACCGCTCGGCTTGCTGCTCGCGGAGTGGCGTCTGCTTCGCCGCGCGCTCGGTCCGCTTCTCTCCGGCCTGCAGGTGCTCCCCTCGGTCGCCTGGGTACCGGCCGCAATCTTGTGGTTCGGGCTCTCCGACGCCACCGTCTACTTCGTCATTCTGATGGGAGCGATCCCGTCGATTGCGAACGGCTTGGTGTCGGGGATCGACCAAGTTCCGCCGCAGCTGCGTCGCGTCGGAACGGTCCTCGGCGCCAACCGCGGTCAACTCGCCACCCTCGTCGTGCTCCCCGCGGCGATGCCCGGCTACTTCGCCGGCCTCAAGCAGGGCTGGGCCTTCTCCTGGCGTTCGCTGATGGCCGCCGAGATCATCACCATGGGCGGCACGATCGGTTTCGGCCTCGGCTCGATGCTGCAGCAGAGCCGCGAGCTTGCCGACCTGTCGGGCGTGCTCGCCACGATCCTGGTCATTCTTTTCATCGGCATCCTGGTGGAACTCGTCGTCTTCGCCCCGATCGAGCGCACGCTGTTGCGCAGCCGGGGCCTTCTACAAAGGGGAACCCGATGACCGACAGCATCCTGTACCCGCTCGGCCTGCACCTGGCCGGTCGCACCGCGGTCGTCGTCGGGGGCGGAGCCGTCGCCGCGCGTCGGGCCGCCGGGCTCGTCGCGGCCGAGGCGATTGTCACGGTCATCGCGCCCGAAGCGGGCACTGATCTGCGCGCGCTCCTGCTCACTGGGGCGGTCACCTGGCTGGAACGCGGCTACCGCACCGGCGACCTCGACGGCGCGTGGCTCGTGCACACCGCTACGGGTGCGGCGGATGTCGACACGCAGGTCGCGGCCGACGCCGAGGCCGCCCGGGTGTGGTGCGTGAATGCCACCGACCATCGCAGCTCGGCCGCCTGGGTTCCCGCCGTCACCCGCCGTGATGACGTGACCGTCGCCGTGTCGGCGGGCGGGGATCCGCGCCGGGCGATGGCCCTGCGCGATGCGATCGGCCACGCCCTCGACGCCGGCTCGCTGCCGCTTCGTCACCACCGCCGCAAGGCAGGACCGGGCACGGTTCACCTCGTGGGAGGCGGGCCGGGCGACCCCTCCCTGATCACGGTGCGCGGGCGCCGCCTGCTCGCCGAAGCCGACGTCGTGATCAGTGATCGCCTCGGCCCGCGCTCCCTGCTCGGCGAATTGGACGCCGAGGTGCTCGTGATCGATGTCGGCAAGCTTCCGGGGCATCATCCGGTTCCGCAAGATGAGATCAATGCGCTCCTCGTCGAACATGCCCGTGCGGGCCGGCGCGTCGTGCGCCTGAAAGGCGGCGACCCCTACGTGCTCGGGCGCGGCGGCGAAGAGGCAGAATTCTGCCGCCGCCACGGCGTGACCGTCGAAGTGGTGCCAGGCGTGACGAGCGCCATCTCGGTGCCGGCTGCGGCCGGCATCCCTGTCACTCACCGCGGCGTGGCCACCGGTTTCACCGTCGTGACCGGGCACGAGCAACTCGCCTCGCTGCCCGGCGGCCGCGACCACACCGTCGTGCTGCTCATGGGCGTCGGGGCTCTGGCCGGCTCGGCCGCCGTGCTGGCGCAGGGGGTGCGCGGCGGCGAATGCCCGGTCGCGATCATCGAAGACGGCTACGGCCCGAACCAGCGCGTCACGATCGGCACGCTCGACACGATTGCCGCGCAGGCTGTGGCCAGAGAAGTGCGGTCGCCGGCTGTCATCGTCGTCGGCGCCGTCGTCTCGCTGAGCCCGTATTCGCCCTCCCCTGCACACTCCCCTCAGCATTCAGACACCTCATTCGCCGACAGCACACCCCGAAAGGCCCACCCATGACCCGGTCGCATCCTGCGTCCTCCCCCGTCCGCGTTGCGATCATCGGCGCCGGCCCTGCCGGCATCTACGCCGGCAACATCCTGGCCGCTGCCGTGCGCGAGGCCGGTGCCGAGGCGAGCATCGACCTGTTCGACGCTCTGCCCGCCCCCTATGGGCTGATCAGGTACGGCGTCGCTCCCGACCACCCGCGCATCAAGGGCATCGTGAACTCGCTGCACGAGATGCTCGATTCGGGGATCATTCGTTTCATCGGCAACGTGACCTACGGCGTCGACCTCACCCTCGACGACCTGCGCACGCACTACCACGCGGTCATCTTCGCCACGGGCGCCATCCGCGATGCCGACCTCGACGTGCCCGGCGTCGACCTGCCCGGCTCGTTCGGCGCCGCCGACTTCGTCTCCTGGTTCGACGGGCATCCGGACGCCCCGCGCGAGTGGCCGCTCGACGCGACCGACGTGGCCGTGATCGGCAACGGCAACGTCGCCCTCGATGTGGCCCGGATGCTCGCCAAGCATGCCGACGACCTGCTGTCGACCGACATCCCCGGCAATGTCTACGCCGGGCTCGCCGGGTCGCCCGTCACCGACGTGCACGTCTTCGGCCGACGCGGACCCGCCCAGGTGAAGTTCACGCCGATCGAACTGCGTGAACTCGCCGAAGTACCCGACGTGGACGTGATCGTCTACGAGGAGGACTTCGCGCCCGACGAACACGGCGAGCAGAGTGTCGCCACCAATAACCAGCTCAAGGTCATGACGCGCACGTTGCGGAGCTGGCTCGACACCGAGCAGACGGGCGCCTCGCGGCGGTTGCACCTGCATTTCTGGCACGCTCCCGCCGAGGTGTACGGCGACGGCCGGGTCGAGGGGATGCGCTTTACGCGCACCGAGCCGACCGGCGACGGCGGGGTGCGCACAACGGGCGAGATTCGCGACTTTCCGCTGCAGGCGGTCTACCGTGCGGTGGGTTACCGCGGCAGCGCGCTACCCGGGCTGCCGTTTGACGACGAACGCGGCGTCATCCCGAACGACGGCGGTCGCGTGTTAGACGCCTCGGGTGCGCCGATTCCCGGTCTCTACACGACCGGCTGGATCAAGCGCGGCCCGGTGGGTCTGATCGGCCACACCAAGGGCGACGCACTCGAAACGGTCGGCACGATCATCGCCGACCTCGACTCGCTCGCCGGGCTTTCCGAGTTTTCCGAGTCTGCGGCCGGGGATGCCGAGGCGATCCTCGAGGTGCTCGCGAGCCGCGGCATCCGTTTCACCACCTGGCCGGGGTGGCTCGCTCTCGATGCGCACGAACGAATGCTCGGCACCAGTGATGAGTCGCCCGTGGAGCGGGAGCGCGTCAAAGTGGTGTCGCGCGATGAGCAGGTCGACGTGTCCCGCGCCGGCACCCTGATCACCTCATGACCTACGTCATCGCGCTGCCCTGTGTCGATGTCAAAGACCGGGCCTGTATCGACGAATGCCCGGTCGACTGCATCTATGAGGGCGAGCGGTCGCTCTACATTCATCCGGATGAGTGCGTCGACTGCGGCGCCTGCGAACCGGTCTGCCCGGTCGAGGCCATCTATTACGAAGATGACCTGCCCGAACAGTGGAGCGACTACTACACGGCGAACGTGGCGTTCTTCGATGAGATCGGGTCACCGGGCGGTGCCGCGAAGGTGGGCACCTACAGCTTCGACCACCCGATCATTGCGGCGCTGCCCGCGCAGGGCGGCGCTCATGAATAGCCTTCCCGACTCCTACGATTGTGTCGTCATCGGCGGCGGGCCGGCCGGGCTGTCTGCCGCGCTCAACTTGGCGCGTGCCCGCAAACGGGTGCTCGTCGTGGACAGCAACCGGCCGCGCAATGCTGCGACGATGATCTCGCACGGTTTTCTCACGCGTGACGGGGTGCCTCCGCATGAGTTGCGCCGCCTCGCCCGGGAGGAGCTCGCGCAGTATCCGGGGGTCGAAGTGTTGCAACGCGCGTCGGTGCGTGCGGTGCGGGCTTTGGGAGCGGACGACGACATCCCGCTCGCCGGTGTTGCCGGCGTGGAGCGAACTCCTCGTTTCGAAGTGGAGATCACCGGCGTCACCCCGGCTGCCGGACGAGTCGTGCAGAGCCGGTCGATCGTGGTCGCCACCGGATTGCGCGAAACGCTGCCGGCGCTGCCGTCGATCCGCGCGTACTACGGGATGAGCCTGTTCAGCTGCGTCGCCTGCGACGGATACGAACAGCTCGATCTCCCGCTCGCGCTCATCGGCGAGACCGACGACTTACTCGAACGTGCCCTGCTGGTGGCCCAATGGACCAGCGCGTTGACCGTCTTCACCAATGGAGTCGCACGTCTCAGCGTCGCCGACGAGGCGGTGCTCGCGGCCCATGGCATCCGTCTCGATCGACGGGTCATCGACGACCTGGAAGGTGAGCGGGGCGCGCTCTCGGCCGTGCGTTTATTCGATGGCGAACGGGTGTCGGTGACCGGCGGTTTTGTGCGCCCGTTGTGGCATCCGGTCGTCGATTTTCTCGAGGGGTTGGCGCTCGACACCGACGACGACGGGCATCTGGCCACCGATCGCGACGGGCGAACCGCCGTGCCGGGAATCTACGCGGCAGGTGACGTCGCCGCGCCAGGCCCGCAACAGCTCATCGTTGCTGCGGGCGCTGGTGCGCGGGTCGCGGCGATCATCACCCACGATCTGCTCGGGGTGACGACCTCGCACTGAACTAGTGGCTGCCGTCGACGAGCTTGAGCCCGACGACACAGCCGACGAGGCCGAGAATGAGCAGCACCTTGATCAGCGAGGCTGGTTCGCCACCGAAGATCATCGCGTAGAGCACGGTGAGGGCCGCGCCGATGCCGACCCAGACCGCGTAGGCGGTGCCGATCGAGATGTCACGCATGGCGTAGGCGAGCCCGCCCATGCTCAGCAGGATGGTCACGCCGAAGATGATCGACGGCCAGAGCTTGGTGAAGCCCTCGGATTTTCCGAGTGCTGTCGCCCAGACGGCTTCGAGTACTCCGGACGCAATGAGAATGATCCACGACATGGCACACTTCCTTGGCCAGTCTTGTCGCGTTCCGGGTACTGATCCCTCGTCCGGGGCCGGGTGGGCGGCCTGCAGCCAGACTAGCAAACCGGGCTGATCAAGCGCTGGGCAGCGGTCAGCGCCGGCGCGCGAACGCGAAGAGGCCGGGGGCGGATGCCGCATCTGTCGCCAGGTCGGCCAGGATGCGGCCGACGCTCGGCGTGAACTTGAAGCCGTGTCCGCTGAAGCCGGCGCCGACGATGACCGGGCCGGCCCGATCGAGCACGAAGTTCTCGTCGGCCGTGGTCGTGTAGGTGCAGCTGACCGGTTCGAGCGCGTCGGCGTCGGCGCCCGGCAGCCACTCGCGCACATACCGTTGCAGGGCGGCGAGTTGCAGGGGTTCGGGCAGGAAACTGCGCCGATCGGGATCGACGACCGGACCGACTCCGTGCCAGCCGGCCTTCACGCCCTGACCCGGCGTGTACATGCCGTAGACCGGCGAATACCACCAGGCTGAGCCCGGCCGTGAGCGATCGACGTTGTGATTGAACCCGGGCCAGTCAGTGGAGGCGCGGGCATCGGCATCCGTTGACTGATCGCGCAGGGCAAAGTGGGCCGGCTGCTCTTGCGTGACGACCAAGCGCGGGAGGGCGGCGATCGGCAGCGCGTCTTCCAGCAGCGTGGTGGTCCAACCCCCGACGGTGACCACCACCCGCCGGGCGTCGATCACACCGGTCTCGGTGGTCACACGCACGTGGTCGTCGCCGAGCACGTCGAGGCGCAGCACCCGCGTGTTGTGCCGCACGTCAGCTCCGGCCGCCGCGGCCGCGCGTTGCAGGGCTACCACCGCGGCATCCGCGTTCAGCCGACCTGCGTCGGGGGCGTGCAGCACGCGCCCCTCAAAACGGATGCCCGGCCAGCGCTCGTCCGCCGCCTCCGGAGTGAGAAACTCAGCGCTCAGGCCCACCGTCGCGAGACCGGCGGCGATCTCATCGAAACCGCGGTGCGGTCCGTGGTTGACGATGCCGACCTGGTCGAGCACTCGACTGCCGGACTCTGCCTCGAGTTCGCGCCAGAGCGGCAGCGCCTCGGCGAGCATGGCCAGGTAAGTGGGATCGGCGTAGGCCGTGTTGAAGTTGCGGGACGCCCCATGCGAGGCGCCGTTCGTGTGTCCGGGAGCGAACCGCTCGAGTAGCGTCACCGGGCGGCCGCGGCGCGCCAGCTGCCAGGCCGTCGCCGACCCCATCGCCCCGCCGCCGATCACAACTGTCTCGAGCATCTGCGTCATGCGATCCATCCTGCCGCACTCACTACATCCGTTTCGCGCAGGCAGCCCGACCCGGCCGGCACCGATGTTCCCCGGGTTACGTCACATTCTTTCCGCGCCACGACGCTGGCACTAGCGTGGTGCCATGGCTGATCGCGAATACGGTTTTTCGACGCGCGCAATTCACGCGGGTAACATCCCCGACCAGGTGACGGGGGCCCGCGCACTGCCGATTTACCAGACGAGTGCGTTCGTATTCGATGACACGGCGGATGCCGCGGCCCGGTTCGCCCTGCAGAAGTACGGCAACATCTACTCGCGTCTGTCGAACCCGACCACCGCAGCGTTCGAGGAACGCATTGCCAGCCTGGAAGGCGGCCTCGGCGCCGTCGCCACCGCGAGCGGCCTGGCCGCGCAGTACATCACCTTCGCCAGCCTGGCCGGATCCGGTGACCACATCGTCTCCTCCGCCAATCTCTACGGCGGCTCGATTACCCAGCTCGACGTGACCCTGCGCCGCTTCGGCGTCGAGACGACGTTCGTGCAGAGCGCCGACCCGGCCGACTATGCCGCCGCGATCACCGACAAGACCAAGCTGATCTTCGCCGAGACGGTGGCCAACCCGTCGGGCGAGGTCGCCGACATCGAGGGACTGGCCGCCGTCGCACACGCCGCCGGCATCCCGCTGATCATCGACTCGACGATCGCGACCCCCTACCTCTGCCGCCCCATCGAATGGGGCGCCGACATCGTGATCCACTCGGCCACCAAGTTTCTCGGCGGGCACGGCACCACCCTCGGCGGGGTCGTCGTCGAAAGCGGCCGGTTCAACTGGCACAGTGAGCGCTTTCCGCTGTTCAGCGAACCGGTGTCGAGCTATGGCGGCCTGGAATGGTCGGGAAACTTCGGCGAATACGCCTTTCTCACCCGTCTGCGCGCGGAGCAGCTGCGTGACATCGGGCCAACCCTGGCGCCGCATTCCGCGTTCCTGCTCGCGCAGGGCGTCGAAACCTTGCCGTACCGGATGCAGGCGCATGTGAACAACGCCCGCATCGTGGCCGAATGGCTGGATGCCGACCCGCGCGTCGACTACGTCAACTGGGCCGGACTGCCGAGCCACCCGCACTATGAACGCGGCCTCAAATACCTGCCGAAGGGACCGGGCAGCGTGTTCAGTTTCGGCGTGAAGGGTGGGCGCGACGCCGGACGCACCTTCATCGAATCGGTCGACCTGGCCAGTCACCTCGCCAACATCGGCGACGCGAAGACGCTCGTGATTCACCCCGCATCCACCACTCACGCCCAGCTGACCGAGCAACAATTGCAGGATGCGGGCGTGCTGCCCGGGCTCGTAAGGCTCAGCGTCGGCATCGAAGACGTCGAGGACATCATCTACGACCTCGATCAGGCATTGACCCAGGCGACGGGAGGATCGAAATGAGCTCGGACGCGATCAGCGAAGCAGCTAGTGACGTGACGACGGGCGCGACGTCCACCGTCGCCACTCACGACGCCACCGCTGACTCCGGCGAGACCACGGTTCAGCTGGCGAACGGGCTGAGCTGCTCGGTTCCCACGAACTCACCACTGGCCAAACTGCTGCGTTCGCAGCGCACCTGGGAGGGACCGGACGCGAAGGCACGCCTGAAGCTGCTGCGCGCAGCGAAGTCGATCGCCATCGTCGGCGCCTCGCCGAATCCGGCCCGCTCGAGCTACTTCGTGGGCACCTACCTGCAGCAGTCGAGCGACTATCGGGTCTATTTCGTCAACCCGAACGCCGAAACCATTCTCGGCGAGAAGGCCTATCCCGACCTCGCGTCGCTGCCCGAAGTGCCCGACATCGTCGATGTGTTCCGCAAGGCCAGCGACATCCCGGCGGTCATCGACGAGGTGCTCGCCATCGGTGCGCCGACCATCTGGGTGCAGCTCGGAATCTGGAACCAGGAGGCCGCCGAGTACGGCGAATCGAAGGGCCTCACCGTGGTGATGGACCGCTGCCTCAAGATCGAGCACGCCCGTTTCAACGGCGGACTGCACCTGCTCGGCTTCGACACCGGGCAGATCACGGCGCGCAAGACCATCCGCTAGCCTGCACTCTCCTCTCCGCTGTCCTCCGCGTCACACTGTTGCGTTCTGATTTCGGTGGCTAACTCCGGTAATCCCCAGCAGCATCCGTTCGCCGCTGCACTCGTCCGCGGTTGCCGACGGCGCGACTCGCGGATTACCGGAGTTAGCCACACATCGACAAGCGGAGTGAGCGTCACGCGCTCCAACTACGAAACAGGCTGGGTCCGTGATCGGTAGGATCGGCAGAGTGGTTTTCACCCCTGATCCGCGCATTCGTGTCGCGATCCTCGGCCCCGTGCTGGTGGCGGGACGCAACGGCGTTCTCGTCCCGCCGTCGGGCGCGCTCGGACAGAGCCTGATTCGATCGCTGGCGCTGGCCCGCAACCACGCGCTGAGCACCGATGCCCTCATCGACGACCTCTGGGGCGACGAACCGCCGGGCAACGCGAAGGCGGCCCTTCACACCCTGGTTTCCCGCCTGCGCGGAGTGATCGCCGACGACCTCCTTCTCTCGACACCCACGGGTTACGCCCTCGCGTTGGATGCCGACGAGACCGACGCCGGTCTGGCCCGCGCCCTGCACACCCAGGCTTCAGCATCGGCCACCACCGATCCGGCAACAGCGCTCGCGCTCGTCGACGAAGCACTCTCACTCTGGCGCGGCGGAGCCGACGACGGGTCTCCCGCGCTGAGTCAGCTGAACTCCTCGCTCACGCGCACCCGGATTGAAATCCTGATCGCACTCGGCGAGAACGCGGCAGCGCTGGCCGACATCGACGCGATCCTCGCGATTGATCCGCTCGATGAACAGCTGACCCTCGCGCGGATGAGCAGCCTCGCCGCCATCGGCCGCACCACTGACTCGCTCCGGCACTTTGCCGTCTACCGCGCACTGCTGAGCGAGCAACTCGGAACTTCCCCGTCCCGTGCCCTCGTCGACTTCAATGCGGCGCTTCTGCGGGCCGACGACGCCGCTGACGACGGCGCCGACCGCACGCGTGACGCGCCGGCCGCTCGCGCGGCTGCGACGCCGCGCCGTCGCATCGGCCTCCGCCTTGCGCCCAACCCGCTGATCGGCCGGGGCGATGACCTCGCTGCCRTCGAAGATCTGCTCCACCGCGCCCGTCTCATCACCGTCCTCGGCCCCGGCGGCCTCGGCAAGACCCGACTGGCGCAGGAATTGGCACACCGTTCGAACGCCGCGTCGGTCGTCGTGGTTGAGCTGGCCAGTGTCGGCAGCGACGACGACGTGACACTCGCACTCGCGACGACACTGGGCATCCGGGAGCGCTCGGCCGGGCAGCGCCTGAGCGAGGGTCCGGCCGGCGACCTGCGCTCTCGCATCGTGGCCCAATTGGCCGAGCAGGAGACCCTGCTCGTTGTCGACAACTGCGAGCATGTCATTGACGGCGCGGCCGGTTGGGTCGCAGACATTCTGGCAAGCACGGCGAGCGTGCGCGTTGTGGCGACGAGCCGCAGCCCGCTGGCCATCGGTGCCGAGCGGGTCTATCCGCTGGGTTCCCTTTCCAGCGACACCAACAGCGACAGCGACACCGACAGCGACACCGACACCGACACCGACAGCGACGCCGACCACGACGAACACCATCCCGACGAGCAGCACAACGGCCCGGCCGTGCAGCTCTTCATCGACCGGGCCACCGCCGCGCGTCCGGGCGCTGTACTCCCCCGTGACGTAATTGCCCGGCTGTGCACCAAGCTCGACGGGATGCCGCTCGCGATCGAACTTGCCGCGGCGCGCATCCGTTCGATGTCGGTCGAGGAGATTGAGCGCCGGCTGCAGAACCGCTTCGCCCTGTTGACGACCGGCGATCGGTCCGCGCCAGAGCGGCACCGCACATTGCAGGCCGTCATCGACTGGAGCTGGAACTTTCTGTCGCCCGGCGAGCAGACCGCGCTGCGCCGACTGTCCCGATTCGCCGACGGTTTCGGTTCCGACGCTGCAGAATTCGTCGCTCCGGGGCCCGAGATTGTCGACCTGCTCGACGCACTGGTCCGGCAGTCGCTGCTCAGCGTGAGTGAGAGCCCTCCCACCGGTCAGTCGCGGTATCGCATGCTCGAAACCGTGCGCGAATTCGGGGCCATTAAGCTGGCGGATGCCGGTGAGAGCGCTGCCGTGCAGCAGTCGATGTTCCGCTGGGCCGAGGCGTTCTGCCTCGAAAACTACCCGCAGCTTGATGGGCCGGCCCAGCTCGAGAGCTACCGTCTCATCGAACTCGAGCACGACAATCTGCTGGCTATCCTGCGGCTCGCCGTCGCGGCTGAGCACCCCGACACCGTCGTGAGCGTGTTCGCGGTGCTCGCCCAGTTCTGGACGATGCGCGGCAATCACAGCGAGGTCGCCACGTTCGGCGAGATGATTCTCGCGGTCACCGCCCGCTACAGTCCGGATGCCGCCCACACCGACGTCGCGGCGGCCAGCCTGATTTCGCTCGCGACGATCTTCTCGGTCACCAACGACCGTGCCGCCGCGCCGGCGCTCAGCGGCCTCCGAAAAATCCTGAGATCCGGCGCGCCGCTCCGCCCGCGTCTGGGCGCCATCGCCGGTTTTCTGCTCGCTCCGGGCGGACCGACCGGCGCGATCGGACACCTCGAGTCGATGCGGCACTCCGCCGATGACTCGGTCGCGCTCGTCGGTTCTCTCGTGGTGTCGCAGCTCGCCGAGAACGACGGCGACTTCGAACGAGCGGATGAGGCGGGCCGCACAGCCTGGAGCATCGCGTCGGCCCGCGGCGACGTGTGGGCCGCGTCGATGGCGGCCTCGATGGTCGCCCAACTCGCAAGCCAGCAGAATCACCCCACC
This sequence comes from Leifsonia sp. 10L418, assembly GCF_056395445.1. Lineage (NCBI taxonomy): Bacteria > Bacillati > Actinomycetota > Actinomycetes > Micrococcales > Microbacteriaceae > Leifsonia > Leifsonia sp. 10L418. Next base: position 585,169 of record NZ_JBFTJN010000001.1, read on the forward strand.
GAATCGTTGCTCTGGTCGGCCAGGGCCGAGGTGGGCCTGCGTGCGTTGAACGCAGAGGAGGACCTGCATCAGCTCGAGTGGATGCTCGGCGCCAATCTGATCAGCCTGGGCCGACTCGACGAGGCCCGCGTCGTCTTCGACCGCTACCTGAACGCATCCGTCGTGAACTCCCGCAACGTCGACCTGCGGTCGATCGGGTTAGCCGGGCAGGCCGAACTGGCACGCGCCGAAGCACGCTATGAGGATKGGGCCCGGCTGTACCTCGAGACGGTGTGCACATTCGAGGGTGCCCGGGATCGCGGATCACCCTGGTTTCTGATGGCCACGGCCGGACTCATCGCGGCCTGGATCACCGACGAAACCGGCAAACCTGCAGAAATCGCCCGGCACGCCGGGATCCTGCGCTCCCGCGTTCTGGCACAGAAACGTGCACGGCCAGAATTCGTCGACAAGCCGGTGCTCGGCACCGCGGCCCTCGGCTACGCACTGTGGGCACTCAGCCAGAGCGCGCACCGCGACCTCGGGCTCGAACTCCTCGCCGTGGCTGAGGGATTGCACTCCCGTCAGGATCTGCCGGTGCTGCATCTCGACATCCATCTCGCGGCCGCCGAGAAGACCGTGGGGGCAGAGGCGCTCGCTGCTGCACGAGAGCCTGTCGCCGTCTTGTCACTCGGCGAACGAGCGAATCGTGCGCACGAGCTCTTCGCGCGGCGGCTCGACGCGCAGCCGCAACCATAAACGCAGTCGACGTACGCAGTTGCCGCGACGGGAAAAACCCCGGCCGCCACGCATGCGTGACGAACCGGGGTTTTCGACGAACCGGAATCTGCCGACCGCTAGGCCTTGAGCATGTAGGCCCTCACCGTCAGCGGCGCGAAGATCGCCACGATCACCGCGGCACCGATCAGCGCGAACGCCGCATCCGGACCGAGTGTTCCCGAGGTGGTGACCTCACGCACCGCGGTGACCAGGTGCGAGACCGGGTTCATGTTCACGAATCCCTGCAGCCACTCCGGCATGGTGTCCACCGGCACGAACGCGTTGGAGAGGAAGGTCAACGGGAACAGGATCAGCATCGAGATCCCCTGCACGCTGCTCGCGGTGCGTGCGATCACGCCGAAGAAGGCGAAGACCCAGCTGATCGCCCACGCGCAGAGAATCACCATCACCGCGCCCATCAGCACGCCGCCGAGTCCGGCTTCGGGCCGGAAGCCCATGATGTAGCCCATCACGAAGGTGAGCGTGGTGGCGATCGCGTAGCGCACCGTGTCGGCGAGCAGCGCGCCGGCGAGCGGCGAGATGCGGGCGATCGGGAGCGATTTGAACCGGTCGAAGACTCCCTTGTCCATGTCCTCGCGCAGCTGCACACCCGTCACGATCGACGTGGTGATGACCGTCTGCACCAGAATTCCGGGGATGATCACGGGCAGGTAGCTCTGCACGTCACCCGAGATCGCGCCACCGAAGATGTAGGTGAACATGAGCGTGAAGATGATCGGTTGCAGGGTGACGTCGAAGAGTTGCTCCGGCGTGCGCTTGATCTTAAGCAGGCCGCGCCAGGCCATCGTGAATGAGTTGCGCAGCGACTGCTCGAGGCTGACGCGATTGCCGAGGGTGCGGCCGGCACCGGGTGCAATCCGGCCGGGGGCTGGTGAAGTGGGATCCAACCGTGCAGAAGTTGCTGTTGTGGCGCTCATGCGCTGATCCTTTCGGGGTCTGATGCATGCGCATCCGTGTCGGTGACGCCGTCGGCGTCGCTGTTCTCGTCATCGGCAACGCCATGGCCGGTGAGCGCGAGAAACACCTCGTCGAGCGACGGCTTCTGCACCGAGACCTCGCTCAGCCGGATGCCGGCCTCACGCAGCACGACGAGCAGGTCGGTCACGCGATCCGGATCGCTCATCGGCGCAGTGAGGGTCGCGTCGTGCGGGGAGATCACGGATTGCACACCGAGCAGCGAGTGGATGGCCAGGCGGGCGTCCTCGAGGTCGGCCGCGTCGGTGAGGCGCAACTGCAACGACGACTCGCCGACCGAGGCCTTGAGCTCGTTGGCGGTGCCCTCGGCGACGACGATTCCGCGGTCGATCACCGCGATCCGGTCGGCGAGCTGATCGGCCTCGTCGAGGTATTGGGTGGTCAGCACGACGGTAGAACCGGTCGCGACGAGGCGACGGATGGTGTCCCACATCTGCGCCCGGGTGCGCGGGTCGAGGCCCGTGGTCGGCTCGTCGAGAAAAATCAGGGGCGGCTGGGAGATCAGGCTCGCCGCGAGGTCGAGTCGACGGCGCATCCCGCCGGAGAAGTTCTTGAGCGGGCGGGATGCCGCCTCGGTCAGCCCGAACTCCTCGAGGAGCTCGGCCGACTTGCGCTTGGATGCCGCACGGCTGAGCCCGTGGAGCCGGGAGAACAGCACGAGGTTCTCAGTGGCGGACAGAGTTTCGTCGACCGACGCGTACTGGCCCGTGACGCCGATGAGCTGCCTCACGATCTGAGCTTCGCGCTGAACATCGTGGCCGAAAATGGTCGCGGAGCCGGCGTCGGGCCGCAGCAGAGTGGCGAGCATTCGAATCGTGGTCGTCTTGCCTGCACCGTTCGGGCCGAGCACGCCGTACACGGTGCCGGTGCGAACCGAGAGGTCGATCCCGTCGACTGCGCGGTTTCCGCCGAACGCTTTGACGAGTCCGTGGGCCTCGACGGCCCAGTCGCTGGTGTTGGTTGTTGTCATGGCTCCATGCTGGAGCCGGGCGCTCACGTGGCGCTTGCATGACGCTTTCATGGCGCTGACATCGCGCCGGCCTGCTACTCCCGGCTCGGTAGCTCACCGCCTTGGCGGCCGCAGTTGCTCGAACGAGCACGACCGATCTTGCACATGCTCAGCACATCTTCGGGGGTGCCGACCTACGATAGAACCGTGACTGCATACGTCTCGGCTCTCGACCTGTTCTCCATCGGAATCGGCCCATCCAGCTCCCACACCGTCGGCCCCATGCGGGCCGCCCTCACCTTCGCCGAACATCTCACCGAGACCGGGCGTCTCGACGAGGTCTCGCGCATCAGCTGCACCCTGTACGGCTCGCTCGGCGCGACCGGGCTCGGACACGGCACCCCCGACGCCGTGATCGCCGGTCTCGCTGGGTTCCGACCCGAATCCTGCGATCCCGATGATGTGCGCGCAGCCTGGACCGGCCTGGAAGAGGGAGCGACGCTGTCGGTGCTTGGCCGCCGCAGCATCCCGATCAGCAAAGACGACGTGAGCTTTGAACCGCGCACCCGTCTGCCCGGGCACCCGAACGCGCTGACGCTCTTGGCCTGGAGCGAGACGGATGCGCTGCCCATTTTCGAGGAGACCTACTACTCGATCGGCGGTGGGTTCATCCGCCGCGACGGCGACACGCTCGGCCAGGCCACCCCGATTGTCACGCAACCGATGCCGTATTCGTCGAGTGTCGAGCTGCTCGCGCTCTGCGACAAGCACGACCTCGACATTGCCGGAGTCGCGCGCATCAACGAGGAGTCGATTCACGGCCAGGAGAAACTCGACGCGGGCCTCGACGCCATCTGGGATGCCATGCACGTCTGTGTGGAATCCGGGTTGAAGACGAGCGGCACGCTCCCGGGCGGCCTCAAAGTGAAGCGCCGGGCTGAGGCGATTCGTATGCAGCTTGAGGAATATGACAGCCTCCCGCAGCGCGAACGCGACACCTCGACCGAGTGGCTGCACGCCTTCGCCCTCGCCGTGAACGAGGAGAACGCGTCGGGCGGTCGCGTCGTGACGGCGCCGACCAACGGTGCGGCCGGCATCATCCCGGCCGTCGGTCACTACTATCTGCGTTTCGTTCCGGGTGCGGATGCCGCGGGTCTGCGTCGCTACTTGCTGACGGCCGTGGCGATCGGCTCGCTGGTCAAAGCAAATGCGTCGATCTCCGGTGCAGAAGGTGGCTGTCAGGCCGAGGTCGGCTCGGCGTGCGCCATGGCATCCGGTGCACTCTGCGCCGTTCTCGGCGGCACCCCGCGTCAGGTTGAGAACGCGGCAGAGATCGCGATGGAACACCACCTCGGCCTGACCTGCGACCCGGTCGGCGGACTCGTTCAGGTGCCCTGCATCGAACGCAACGCCATCGCCTCGTCGACCGCGGTGTCGGCGGCCCGGCTCGCCTTGCACGGCGACGGCACGCACCTCGTCTCGCTCGACACCGTGATCGAGACCATGCGCCAGACCGGCCTCGACATGATGACCAAGTACAAAGAGACGAGCGAAGGCGGGCTGGCGGTCAACGTCATCGAGTGCTGAGGCGCACCGCGCGCTGAGGACGATGGGATGTCTGAAACGCTCGGCACCTCGCACTCACCCCTGACAGACCCCCTGATCAGAGGACTGTCGACACCGCAGCAGATGCCGTAGGCTGACGGAACATCTCTGGGGGACATCATTCGTTACGCACCGTCGCGCCGAAACGCATTCGTCATTGCCGCTGTCGCGGCACTCTTCACGTTGTCGGCTTGCGCCGGCACTCCAGCACCGGTTGTGACAGTCACTGTCGCCCCGAAGCCTGTGAAAACAAGCACTCCCACGGCGGTTCCGTCCGCGACACCGGCACCGACCGTGGAACCGGCCCCGGTCGAAGAGCCTGAACTCGTGCCGAACCCGGCGGTCGGCCAGCCGATCCCCAACGCGCCGGCCCCGATCGTGGAGCCCGGACCGGCCGTCGATCTCGGCGAAGCCCCGGGTGCCCGCGGCTCGACGACCAGCAACGGCGACGGCAGCCTGAGCACCTACACGGTCGTCGAGGGCGACACCTTCTTCGACATCGCGCAGCGTTTCGATGTGCCCGTTCAGCAGTTCTTGCACATGAACCCATCGGTGCCCGGTCTCGGCGAAGACATCTATCTCAAGCAGGTCATCAACCTCGACTGGACGACGAAGCGCTAACTTCCTCGTTGGTCGAGCTTGTCGAGACCTCGGACTGTCGATCCGCAGACCCGATGACGTTCAGAAATCGGCCCGACTGATCTCGACGGCTCGATCACCGACACGCCCGCCAGCCGAGCGCGGAATACAGTTGAGACCCTGGTGCGTTGCAGCATTGGATGAGAACGCAGGCTGGGAGGCTCCGTGAGCGATGATTCTTGGCTGAGCGATGCTGAACGGCGCCGACTGAGCAAAAAACAGAACGACAGCGCGATCGTCGCGGCACTCGCCTTCACCGGCCTCGTCGCATCCTTCATGATGACCTTGGTCACCCCCCTGCTGCCGGAACTGCCCCATCTGCTCGGCGTCTCACAGGCCGACGCCATGTGGGTCGTCACCGCCACGCTTCTCGCCGCCGCTGTCGCAACACCGATCGGCGGCCGGCTCGGCGATCTCTACGGCAAGCGACGGATGATGCTGGTGCTGCTCGGCAGCCTGATCCTCGGGTCATTGATCGCCGCGTTCTCCTCCACCCTCATCCCGCTCGTGATCGGCCGTGCGCTGCAGGGCGCCGGGCTCGGTGTGATCGCACTCGGCATCAGCATCCTGCGTGACGTGCTGCACCGCGATCGCCTTGGCAAGGCCATTGCGCTCGTCAGCGCGACCCTCGGCATCGGCGGTGCGGTCGGTTTGCCGGTCTCCGCTCTCATCTCCCAGTTTCTCGACTGGCACATGTTGTTCTGGGCGTCGGGAACGCTCGGGGTGATCGGTTTCATCCTCGTTTTCACGCTTGTTCCGGTGAGCACACTGCGAAGCGATGGCACGTTCGACTACGTCGGAGCGATCGGATTCGCGGTCGGCTTGGTCGGCATCCTGCTCAGCGTCTCGAAAGGGGCGATGTGGGGATGGACCAGTCCGCTCACCCTCGGGATCGGGCTCGGCGGCGTTGCGGTGCTCGGGCTGTGGATCCTCTTCGAGCTGCGCACTGCAAGCCCGCTGATCGACATCCGGGTGGCGATGCGGCGATCGGTTCTGCTCACCAACCTCGCCTCGGTGACCGTCGGCTTCGCATTCTTCGCTACGGCCGTCGCGCTGCCGTTGCTGCTCGAGTCGCCCACCGATACCGGTGTTGGTTTCGGGCAGAGCATGTTGATCGCGAGCCTCTGTCTGATGCCGAGCGGCCTGGTGATGTGGGCGATGTCGGGCACGGCGGCCCGGCTCACCGACCGGCGCGGCGCCCGCACCAGTTTGCTGATCGGTATCGCCGTGATCACCCTCGGCTATGCCCTCGCGATCGGCTTGATGACCGAGGTGTGGCACACGGTGCTCATCGCAACCCTGGTCGGTTTCGGTGTGGGCTTCGCCTATGCCGCGATGCCGACGCTGATCATGGCGGCGGTGCCGGCCTCGGAGACCGCGGCATCGAACGGTCTGAACTCGGTGATGCGTACCCTCGGCTCGACGACTGCAAGCGCGGTGATCGGCGTCATCCTCTCGGTGAACATCGTCACGGTGAATGGGGTGACAACTCCCAGCACGTTCGCGTTCCAGCTAACCTTTGCCCTCTGTGCCGGAGCCGCGCTGATCGGGCTGGTGCTGACGCTGCTGCTCCCCCGCCGTCAGCCGCAGTACGACACGGCGAGCCTGCCCGTTCAGACGTAGGAGGGGTTCTGCTGCGCGGCCTCGGTCGGCCCGTCTGTGAGGAATATGACCGTTTCGGTGATTGAGGAGCAGCCGACGGAGGAGGCCGCGTCTCGAAACCAAGCGAGCCGACCTCTGAACGTGGGGCGCGTCTGAGGGCGGTCCGGCGGAGGCCACTTCGACAAGTTCAGTACATCGCTCGAGACGGCCGCGGGTGGCCTCCTCGACCAGAGAGAGGGTGACGTCCGCCGCGGCCAGACCCGTTCCGGTGGTCGAGCTTGTCGAGACCGGGTGCGCCGAGCCGTGGGCGGTGGGTGCGTTGTATGGGGCGTCCGGCGGAGGTCACTTCGACAAGCTCAGTACATCGCTCGGCAGGCTCGACCACTGGTCAACCGGCCCGTCGGGCGGGCGAAGGCCCGGCTGGTTTCGGCGGGAACAGTTCCAGCATGAGCGGGCTCTTGCTCGGCATCGGGATCGGTGTCTGGTCGGCATCGAGGGTGGCCGGTGGGATGAGCCAGTAGTCGGCTCCGGTGCGCCGGACGTGCCAGCCGTTGTTGTGGAGCAGCAGGTGGTGGGCTTTGCAGAGCAGGATGCCGTCGGCGAGATCGGTTTTGCCGTGTTCGGCTTTCCAGTGGTCGATGTGGTGTGCTTCGGTCCAGGAGGCGGGTCTGTCGCAGCCGGGCCAGCGGCAGCCGCCGTCGCGGGCGGCCAGCCCAGTGCGTTGCCGTGCGGTGAAGAGGCGTTGGTCGCGGCCGACGTTGATGCATTGACCGTCGTCGTCGAACTCGACGCCGGTGAGTCCGGAGCAGAGTAGGCGGTTCACGGTTTCCATCGAGACCGGATCGGGGTGCCCCTCGATCTGCCCGTGCCCGATTCGAACGAGGTCACTGCCGGGAGGGTCGGCGCAGGTGGGGGTCGGCCCGGCTGAGGATCCGGTCGATGAGGATCCGGTCGGTGAACCGGTCATGCCCGATCCGACCGCGGCTGCTCCGGTCGGTGCAGACCCGGTTGAAGAATGGCCCGCCGAGGATCCGGTCGGCGGCTGACCGTCGGCCGCGTGACCGACCCGGTTCCGGAAAGCCGGGCCCGGGATCGTGTGGGCGAGGTCTCGTTCGGTGACGAGCACCCGCACGGTCGGCCGGCGGCCGAAGAACACGGTGTTCGGGTCGGCCTCGGCCGCGATCTGCAACAGCGCCAGGATCGTGTCCGCGGCGATCTGCTCGATGCTGCGTTCGTCGTCGCGGAGGGCGTCGGCGCGGGCCTGGGTGCGCGGGTCGACGAAGCGGGGTCCGCCGCGGCGCGGCGACGTCGCGCCGTCGACGATCAGCTCGACGAGGCGGCCGTCCTCCGGCGGCAACAGCGCCGACACCCGATACATGCCGTCGGGTTGGCGCCAGATCCGAAAGCTGCGGGCATCCCGCTGGGTCTTCTCCCGCCGGGCGATCCCCTCCGCATCCAATTGGTCGCGGAGCCGCCGGGCCCGGCGGAGCAACTGGTCGGCGTTCAGCGTCCCGGCCTCGCCGAGCAGGAACTCGGCGGCGGCGGCAAGCTTGTCGGCGGGCACGCCCGGGTCGATGTCGCCGAGGCCCTTCCGAATCGCCTCCGCCGCATCCACCGACAGGGTCCCGGCCCGCACCGCCCCGGCGACCACGGCCAACCACGGGGCGGCCAGACCGGCCAGTGCGGCCCGCTGCTCGTCGGTCAGGGAGTCCGGGTCGGCCTGCCGCAGCTCGTGCTGCAACTCTTCGTCGGCCTCCGTCTGGGTGAGCAGGGTGCCGACCGCGACCAGTTTCACCGCCTCGGCCCGGGTGCCGCCCGTCGCCGACTGGATCAACTCCACCGGCGAGAGGAACCCGTTCCGTTGCGCCAACCCCGAAAACCCGAGCTCCCGGGACGAGCGGCGGGCGATCTCCCCGGCCGCCCACGCCGCATGCGTCTCAAACGACCGCCGGATCAGGCCGAGCTGCGTCTGCGACTCGAGCAGGTCCGCATCAGAAAGTGCCGCATACGCGGCCGCGCCGTCACCGATCCGGGCGACCGCCGAGGCGGCGTCCCGGAGTTGATCAGGCAGAGGCTGATCGGTGAGATTTTGCATACTCCCAGACTAGAAAAAGGGAGAGAGTCGAAACTCGGGTACCGCAGATCCGTGAGCAACTTCCCGACCCACCCACCTGTGGAGGAGTGTTCCGGCACCGCACCGATCGACCGGCAGGCGGTGGTCGAGCCGGTCGAGGGGACGCACCCAGGTCTCGAGACCGGCCCACCGGGTCTCGACAAGCTCGACCACCGGGCGGGTCGCGCACTCGACCACGGGCGGGTCGCACACTCGACCACGGGCGGGTCGCGCACTCGACCACCGGGCGGGTCGCACACTCGACCACGGGCGGGTCGCACACTCGACCACGGGCGGGTCGCACACTCGAGCGCCCGAGGCATTCAAGGTGCGGAGGCAGTTCTTAGAGGAATCTGAGACCCGCTGTCACAGACTCAATCAGTTGGCCACGCGACATCCGCGCGCCAGCAGAAATGAGTGAAGTGACGGTGACAACCTCCGGGCCCGATGTGTCGACACAGCAGCGGATGCTCCCGTTGCGACCGCTCGCCCACCCGTGGGCGATCACGATGGTGAGCGTTCTCGCCCTCTGCGCAGTGATCGGATTCGGTCTGCTCGTCGCCCGCACGCCCGGGTGGTCGGCCTCCGAACTCGGCATCGATCAGTGGCTGAGCCTGCACCACACGCCCGTTCTCGACAGCGTGGCGCTCACGATCGCTTGGCTGTTCGATCCGGCGATGGCGTTGGCCATCACGCTGGTCTCGGCAATTCTGATCGGGCTGGTCACCCGCAATCCCGCCCGCGTCCTCACGTTCCTCGGCATGATCGCCGTCGCCTGGGGCGGCAGCGAGCTGATCAAGTGGATCGTGCAGCGACCGCGACCGGACGCCTCCCTGTTGGCGCATCCGTTGCTCGCCGAGCACTCATTCGGCTACCCGAGCGGGCACACCTGCTTCGTCGCAGCCCTCGGCCTGGCTCTGATCTTTGTGGCGCGGGATCACCCGTCGCGCCCGCTCGTCATCACTGTGGCGGCCCTCGCAACGGTGCTGGTCGCCGTGTCCCGCGTCTACCTCGGAGTGCACTACCCCACGGATGTCCTGGCCTCCATCGTCTACTCGACCGCGGCGTCTGCACTCGCCCTCGTCATCTGGCTGCAGTTCGTACTACCGCACTTTCCGGCCGTGCTCAGGGACCGGTCGCCGCTGCGATCCTGACCGGCTGCGCTGACCAACGGCGCTGACCGGAGTCGCGTCTGTCCCGGCCCGCGGCCCGTGCAGTTGGATAATGTTCACGAGGCGAAGCGAAAGGAGGGGCACCCGATGACAACGACGAAGCCCCGGCTGCTTCTCATCGAAGACGACGCAGAGCTCGGCCCGCTGATCACGGGTGTGCTCGCGGAATCCTACGACGTCGAGTTGGTCGCCGACGGACAGACCGGTCTCGATCTCGGCATCCGTGACGAGTTCGACGTGCTCGTGATCGACCGCCGGCTTCCGAGTCTCGACGGTCTGAGCATCGTGCAGGCCTTGCGCTCGCACCGTGTGACCACGCCGATCCTGTTGCTCACGGCGCTCGGCACCATTGCCGACAAGGTCGACGGGTTGGATGCCGGCGCCAACGATTACCTGGTCAAACCGTTCGATTTCGACGAGCTTCTTGCCCGCCTCCGCGCGCTCACCCGCGAGTTCACCGCTGAGGGGCCGGCCGTCGACATCGGCGAGTGGACCTTCTACCCCGATGACCACAGCATCCACTCTCCGCACATCGGCCGCATCCTGCTGACGCCGCGCGAATCGGACCTGCTGCGACTCTTCGCGACCCAGCCCGATCGCACCTTCAGCCGGGAGCAAGTCTTGAGCGCTGTCTTTCAGGTCGGCGAGCAGCCCGGCACCGTCGACACCTACGTGCACTATCTGCGCCGCAAAACCGACAAGGACATCGTGCTGACCGTGCGCGGTCGCGGCTACCGGTTGGGCCAGCTATGAACCGGTCGCGCCGCCCGGCTCCCGACAGTGATGCCGTCGCGGTCGGGCGCGCGTCGCGAATCATCGGCTGGCAGATCACCGCGGGGGCGACGGCGATTGTGCTGTTCCTGGTGGTGGCCTCCTTCATTTTTGTGGTCAATCAATCGCAACCGAGTGAACTGCTCGAGAAACCGCAGCCCGGCGAGAGTCGCATCTACATCGATTCGACGGCCGTGCTCGTCGCTCTGATCGTGGTCGGCATCGTCGCCATCGCGATCGCGGGCGTGCTCAGCTGGGTGGTCGCCCGGCGCGCGGTGCGTCCGCTCGGTGAGGCGCTGCGGATGCAACGGAGTTTCGTCGCGGATGCGAGTCACGAACTCCGCACCCCGCTCACCGTGCTCGACGCACGCATTCAGGTGCTGCAACGCGGGCTCGCCCCCGAAAACCCGATCTCGCCGGCCGTGGCGGACATCCGTCGGGACACGCTCGCGCTCGTCGCAGTCGTGAACGACCTGCTCCTCGTTGCGGCGAGTGAAACGCCGGAGGCAGCGACGCCCGTGATCGACGTTGTTCCCGTAGTCGCACAGGCCGTGGAGTCGATGCGTGTGCTCGGCGATCAGCGGGGCGTCCGGATCGATTTCATGCACGAGTTCGTGCACGATCGAGCGCACGCCCATCATGATGGCGGCGAGGTCCCGGCGAGGATTCCGGCGGCAAGTATCCAGCGCTGTGTCGTCGCCCTGCTCGACAACGCCATCGCTCACTCGCCGAACGGGTCGCGAGTGTCGGTGTCACTTCATACGTCGAAGTCAACGTTCGATCTCGTTGTCGCCGATCAGGGTGCCGGTATTCAGGGCATTGACCCGTCGCATGTTTTTGACCGGTTCGCGCATTCGACCGCGCCGGACTATTCGTCGTCGACGCAGCGCAGCGGCTTTGGAATCGGGCTTGCCCTCGTGCGCGACATCGCCGTGCGGAACGGCGGAAAAGTCGAGCTGCGTGAGACCTCGCCGGCCGGAACGACGTTCGTGTTGACGTTGCCGACGGCGCACTGAGCCGCCCCGCACCACTTCTTGGACGTTTCTGGGAACGCATCCGCTCAACTGGTGAGACACGGGCGCACACCGCGCCCCCTCTGCGAAACGGATGCCCAATGTCAGATCTCACGGCAACACGTGCCGACCGACGCGTTTCCACCGGCCTCAACAAGGTTCCCGACCCCACCGCCATCTTCTGGATCATCAAGATTCTCGCCACCACTGTCGGAGAGACGTTTGCCGATTTTCTGGCAACCAACTTGAACCTCGGCCTCACCAACACCACCATCGTGATGGGTGCGCTGCTGGCGATCGTGCTGGTCTTCCAGTTCCGGTCGATTCGTTACGTGCCGGGAATCTACTGGCTGGCCGTTGTGCTGATCAGCATTGTCGGAACCCTGATCACCGACAATCTCACCGACAACTTCGGCATCCCGCTGGGGACAACGACCATCGTCTTCGCTATCGCACTTGCCATTGTCTTCGCCGCTTGGTATGCCAGCGAACGCACCCTGTCGATTCACTCGATCACGACCCGGCGTCGCGAAGGATTCTATTGGCTCGCCATTCTCTTCACCTTCGCGCTCGGAACGGCCGCCGGTGACCTGATCGCCGAAGGCCTGAACCTGGGCTACTTCGTCTCGGTATTGCTCTTCGCCGCCGCGATCGCGCTGGTCGGTTTGGCCTACCGCTTCGCCAATCTGAACGCGATCCTCGCCTTCTGGGTGGCCTACATCCTGACCCGCCCGCTCGGCGCCTCGCTCGGCGACTTCCTCTCGCAGCCCGTGGCTGACGGCGGACTGGGGCTGGGCACCGTCGGAACCAGCGCCATCTTCCTCACCGCGATCCTTGCGCTCATCATCTCGTTGACCGTCCGTCAGCGGAAGGAACTCGCCTCCTGGCAGGCTGACCTCGCATGAGCGGCATTCTGATCGGCAGCATGAGCACCATGAGCAGCGGCGTCCTCGACCCCCAGGCGCTGATCAACGGCGCCGGGGCGTGGGGGCTCGCTGTCGTGTGCCTCATCGCCTTCGTCGAGACGGCACTGCTCGTCGGATTCTTTCTGCCCGGTGACACGCTGCTCTTCTTCACCGGGGTGCTCACGCTGACCGGTGTGATTCAGGCCCCACTCTGGCTGGTGATCACGGCGGTCAGTGTCGCAGCGATCCTCGGCGACCAGGTCGGTTTCCTGATCGGACGACGCGCCGGTCCGGCGATCTTCAACCGCAAAGAGTCGGGCATTTTCAGCCGAGCGAGCGTGGTGAAAACCGAGGCATTTTTCACCCGCTTCGGCCCGGCCACCGTCACGATCGCCCGGTTCGTTCCGATGGTTCGCACCTTCGCTCCGGTCACCGCCGGCGTCGGTTCGATGCGCCACCGAACGTTTCTCGCCTTCAACATGATCGGCGCAGCGGCCTGGGCGAGCACAGTCATTCTGCTCGGCTACGGCCTCGGTCACTTTCCGGCCGTGGCCGAGTTCACCTCGAAGTACCTCGACCTGATCTTGATCGCGGTCGTGCTGATATCAACGGTTCCCGTGCTCGTGCGCACGCTCGTGTTGCACCGTCGTAGCCGCGCACGCGCAGCGGATGCGCGGTGATGAGGCCGGCGCCGACTGGCAACGCCGGGAGGAAGGCCCAGGCTAGGCTGCCGCTATGCCACGCGTGTTGATCGTCGAAGACGATGAGGTGATCGGTCAGGCGCTGGAGTCAGCACTCCGGGCCAACGGCCATACCGTGGAACGACGTCTCACCGGCACGTCGGGCCTCGGCGCAGCATCGGGCTTTACGCCAGACCTGGTTCTACTGGATCTCGGTCTCCCCGACCTCGACGGTTTGACGGTTTGCCGCGAGCTGCGCACTCTCCTTCCGTCCAGCGTGATCGTGCTCCTCACCGCGCGACGCGAGCAACTCGATATCGTGTCAGGTCTGGAGTCAGGTGCTGACGACTACCTGACCAAACCGTTCAGCGTCGTCGAGCTGCTCGCCCGGGTGAGGGCTCATTTGCGGCGCGCCGACGGTGCACGTTCCACGGACTCCGCCCCCATTGGCTCATCTGCCGTAGCACTCGCCGTGGTCGGGTCCCTGACCTGTGATGTGGCATCCCGTCGCGTCCTCATTGGCGGGCTTGAGGTACCACTTCGCGCTCGCGAGTTCGACCTGCTTGCGCGATTCATGCGCGAACCCGGCGGAGCGATCCGACGTGAAGACTTGATGACGGATGTCTGGGACGCCAACTGGTTCGGCTCCACCAAGACGCTTGACGTGCATGTTGCCTCGTTGCGTCGGCAACTCGCCGAGGTCGCTGTGCGGGCCGGGCCGGATGCTGTCGCTGCATTGCCGGAAATCGTCACGTTGCGCGGATACGGCTATCGCCTCGATCCCATACCATCGCCCGCCTGACCGCTCCCTTTCACGAGGCGTCCCGGTCACAGCTCTCGAAGATACTCAACGGTGGGCCGTTTCCCCGGCCGCGTGGCGAGCAGCGCTGCCGCGGTGATCGCAGCGAGGGCCACGGCCGCGCTGGCAGCCAGGTACGGCCCAGGCACGGCGAGGCCGGCCGGCGGCGGGTCGAAGACCCCGGTCAAGACAGATACCAACATCTGCGAGAGCGCGCCACCGATAACGGTCCCCGCCAGGACGCCGCCAATGGCAACGGTCGCGGCCTCGACCAGCACGAGGCCGCGCAGCTGGCGTCGGGTCGCTCCGAGTGCCGTCGCGATGGCGAACGAACGCCGCCGTTCGGCCAAGCCGAGGGCGAATACCAGGCCGCCGGCAGCCGCCGCGATCACGAGGGCGAAGACGAGTTCCACGCCGGTGAGCCCGGCGAGGTCGACCGATGTCAGGCTCGATCCGATCGACGAGCGTGCCGCGCCGATGGCTGTCACGCTCGCGCTGCTGCCGAGACTGGTGCGGAGAGCCGCTGCCACAGACTCCTGGTTCACCCCATTCGTGTTCACCAAGAAGGTACTGACGGAGCTGTCCCCCGTTGCCTGGGCGACATAGTCGGCATTCGCCACGAAGAAGCTGTCTTTCGGCGCAGTCGGAAACTCGGCAGCGACACCGACATAGTGAAACGGCACGGTTGTGAGCTGCTGGCTCATACTGCTCCGGAGCCGCAGGTTGATCAGGTCACCCTGTTTGAGCTGAAAATCTTTGACCGTCTCGGCGCTGACCAGAACCGCATCTGGTTGAGCGGCCAGCTTGCCCATCAGCTCGGCGGCGGTTCCGCCCTGAAAATACGCGTCTTGCAGCGTCGTCGCGCGCCCAATGGTCGCGGCCTGCACGCCGAAGAGATCCTGCAGATCGCTTCCAACATAGGCGAACCGATGTTGCAGTGGCTCGACCGCCGACACTTGGGGGGTCTGGGCGAGCGTTGCGGCCGCAGTCGCCTGAACCGAAGATCCGGGCGGTTCGGTCACGACAACATCCGCCCCGTTCGTCAGCTGGGCGTCGACCTCAGCCTGCTGCCGATAAGTGGCGTTGAAGACCGCGGTGGAGGCGGCGAACGCAAAGGCCAGGGCCAGCACCACGATCGAGCGGGCCAGGAGACGGCGTTGCCTCGACATGGATGCGGCAGCGATCCCCGACAGGTTGCCGGTAAGCGGACGCGCGAGCGCTGCAACTGCCGGGCGACCACGTCCGAGAACGAAGTCGGCGAGCCGCCAGGTGAGCAGGCCCGCCCCAATCCAGAACAGGCCGGGTCCGAAGAACGCCCAATAGTTGACCTGGATTGAGGCGACTCCCTCGGGAGCCAGCACCAGGGAATAGCCCTCCTGAGTGGTGATGAACACGATGACGGCGGATGCGACGAGCAGGAGCACGTCGAGCCAGGCTCTCATCCACCAGGGTGTGTGAGCGAGGGCGACCTGAGCCCGGGCCTCGCTGACAATCAGCCCGCGGAAATCACGCATCGCCGGCACGAGCACGGCGACGACGGCGATCAGGAGTCCGGTGAGGAATGCTGCGACGGGCCAGAGCACCGCGGAGGTCGCAGACCCTCCGAAGCCCACTGAACCGAACGCGACGAGTCCCACGAGGGCGGCGACGCCGAGGCCGATGATCCCACCGAGCACTCCGGCGAGCAGCGCCTCACTCGTGACGAGCCGGCGGATCTGCCGGGCGCTGGCGCCCCGGGTGCGTAGCAACGCCTGATCGCGTCGACGACGATCGGCACCCGCATTGGCGACGGCAACGGTCAGGATGCCGCACAGCACGGCCCCCGGCAACCCCAAGAACAAAAAGAGAACTGTGGCGTAACTCGAGTCACCGCGCGCCGCGCCGAGCGCCGCACCGAGGTTGTCGCCCACCAGACCGGCACCGGCCAATGCGGCCTCGAGATTGTGCGCGGCGGCAGTCTCAGTCACGAATGAGACCGCGGGATCGGACGGCAGATTGTGCGAACGGGCAACGTGAATCTGGGTGTTCAGAAGATCGGGGCGGCTGGCAGTAAGTGCGGTGCTGACGGCCTGAAAGTCGGCGGCGGGAAGCAGCAGCACATTGTCAGGCGGTGCGGTGGGCTGAGCGCCAGCTGGTGCACCGACGGTCTGAAACAGGGAATTCGCCTGCGGGAGGTCGACGACTCCGCCGATCACGACCGAGACCGGCGCCGCCCCGTCGAGGCCGACGGTCACGGTGTCACCGGGAACGACCTTGAGGTTTGCAGCGGTCTGCTGGGCGATCAGGGCGCCGCCGCGCGAGCCAGAGAGATACCGGATCTCGCCAGGGAAGGCATCCGTGTAGCCGGCCGGAAGCCCGAGCACGATTGCCGGGCCGGTCGTTTGGGAGGAGCCGCTCGTGGTGGAGCCGCCTGTCGTCGAGCTGAGGCCCGTGGAATGTGCGAACCCGACCGAGAGTGCAGCTGTGACACCCGGCGCTGCAGTCACCTGACCGATGGCGGCCGCCGGATCGGCGCCCGAGGCCAGCGCCACCTGCCAATCGACGGCGACCCCTGCCGCTGCGCGCGTCGTCATACTGGCCTGAGCGGCTCCGACGAACGAGCCGAGGCTGGCGAGCAGGGCAACGGCAACCGCGATGCCGGCGACGGTGGCGGCGAGTGCGCCGGCGCGCCGGGTGATGAGCCCGCGAAGCCACAGCCGAATCATGATGATCACCCGTTCAGATTCGACGCGGGGTGCGGCGTCTGGAGTTGGGTCGTGCGCTGCGTCGTTGCCAGCGCGGTGAGAAGCCTTCCGTCGTGCATCTCCCAGCGCGTTGCGAGCCTCGTCGCGATGTCGAGGTCGTGGGTGCTCACGACCAACGCGGCCCCCAGTTCGTCGGCGGCATGAATCAGCACGTCAACGACATGGCGGGCAGCCGCGCCGTCCAGCAGGCCGGTTGGTTCATCGGCCAGGATCACCGTGGGCCGGGTGGCGAGCACGCGGGCGATGGCCACGCGCTGCGCTTGGCCGCCCGACAACTCGTCGGGGAGTTTCTCGGCCAGGCCGTCGAGCTCAAGCTCGGCGAGGGCGACGAGGGCACGTCGGCTCGCATCGGATGGCCGCGTTCCGTTGAGGAGCAACGGCAAGGCAACATTCTCGACCGCATTGAGCGAGGGAATGAGGCTCGGGCCTTGAAAAATGACGCCGATCGATTGGGGGTTCCCGCTCGGATGCCCGGCGAAGTTCGGCCAGGTCATCTCACCGGAGGTGACGCGTTCGAGGCCGGCCATCATGTGCAGCAGGGTTGACTTCCCTGATCCCGACGGCCCGGTCAGGGCGATCCGCGCTCCAGCGCGCACCACACAGGTCGCGCCGTGCACAGCGACGACCGCGCGCTGCCCGGAGCCATAGGTGTGCCCCGCGTTCTCAGAACGGATGATCTCTGCCGGGTTCATGCCACCACCCGCCCGTCTCGCAGAGCAATGACCCGGTCGGCGTGGGTGACGACCGCCGCGCTGTGCGTGACGACCAGCACGGCGCATCCGCGGTCGGCGTGGCTGCGCAGCAGCTCAAGCAGCCGCTCCGCTGTGCTCCCGTCGAGCTCACCGGTCGGCTCATCGGCGAGAAGCACTGCGGGTTCGTTCGCGAGTGCGACGGCCAGGCCGGCCCGGGCCGCCTCGCCTCCCGACAGCTGAGAGGGCAACGCCCCGCCGCGCCGGGCGAGCCCGACACGCTCCAAGATCAACTGCGGAGATGCTGCATTCGATCGTGCGATGCGTTGGGCGAGCGCAACATTGTCGGTGACGGTGAGATGTCCGAGCAGATTCGCCGATTGAAACAGGACGCCAACCTTCCGGGCGCGAAGCGCGGCTCGCTCGGACTCAGGGCGGTGGCTCATTCGCGCTCCGGCGATGAATACCGTGCCACCGGCCGGCTCGTCGAGGCCGGCCAGACAAGCCAGCAATGTGGACTTACCCGATCCCGACGGACCTGTCACGGCGAGGATCTCGCCGGCCTGCACGCTGAGCGACACCCCGCGCAGTGCGAGGGTTTCTTCGTCGCCGGCCCGGAAAAAGCGGTAGAGATCATTCGCTTCAAGTGCGGGTCGAACACTCGCTAGCCCAGCCATGAGAACGACTTCGTGACGATGTTCCACGGGTCGACATTGTCGGCACCCTGAGGCGCCGACAGAGTGAGCGCCACCTGCTTGCTGTTCTTCCAGAACAGGAAGAGCTGCACGTCTTCGCGCGCCACCTTTCCGGTGACGGCATTGGGGGCTGAATCGTCTTGGTAGGTCACGACGATTCCATCGCCGCCCGGACGAGTGAACGTTTTCACCTCGCCGAGTTGAAACTTCTGCGCCGACCCTTGGAGAGCGCTGACAACGGTGCTCTTCACCGAATCCACTGTCGGGGCTGTCGAAACGGATGTCTCGTCGACGGTGATCGAATTGAGTTTGTCGGTAAAGGTCGTGGCCGACCCCGATTTGGTGCGCGCCCACCCTTCCGGAACTTTCACGCTGTACGCGGCGTTGTCAGAGGTGAACGTGACATAGGCCTGATTGTCGGGGATGTCACCCGCGGGGTTGATCTCGGTCACCTGTGGTGCCGGCTGGGACGAGAGGCCTGATTGGGTGGGTGCTCCGCAGCCGGCGAGGCCGACGATCAGTCCGAGTGCGATGGCGGTGGTGGCCCCCACTGATCGAATCCGGCCGGTTGTACGATTGCTCAACATGGAACCCTCCTGCGTAACGCGTGCTTACTTGTCACGCTAAACACCCACTGGCCAGAGGAACTGCCTGAACAAGCAAACGGACGGCAAAATCCGACACACGGCTTTCGAACAACAGCCGAAACTGAGAGAGAACCGACAGAGACGGTGAGAACATGACGCGGAGGATCCTGGGTGTCGCCCTGCTCAGTTCTGTCATCGCGCTCGTCTTGTTTCTGATTCCTCTCGCGATTGCCGTATTCAACCTTTTTCTCGCCGATGCCCAGGCGACGCTCGAGCGCGATGCATTGCACGCGGCGGTCGTCGTCGACTCGGCGTTCTCGGGAACCGATCGTGCCGAGCTGCCGGCCCCGTCGTCCGGAAACCAGCTGGGACTCTACGACGCCCACGCACACTTGATCGCCGGAACCGGGCCGCAGACCGCCGATGCAGCAACGCGGCGGGCCCTATCGGGGGGCTCAGCCCACACGACCGATGCAGGCTGGATTGTCTCGGTCGTGCCGATCAGTTCAGCCGAGACAGTGACGGGGGCCGTGCGCGCGGCGGCCCCGCTCCGCACGGTGTGGCTGCGCACCGTCGCGGTGTGGTTGCTCCTGCTTCTTGCTGCGGCTGTCGCCGTGACGGTCGGCATCGTCGCCGCGCGGTCGTTGGCGCGGCGGATCACGCGCCCGATGGAGAGACTGACGATTGCGTCGCAGGCACTCGGCGACGGCGATTTTGACGTGCGCACGACTCCGTCGGGACTTCCAGAGATCGACAAGGCCGGTGAAGCCCTCAATTCGACGGCGGCTCGGCTCGGCGACCTGGTTCAACGCGAGCGACAGCTGGCCGCCGATGCGTCGCACCAGCTGCGCACCCCGCTGACCGGGCTGCGACTCGTCTTGGAGGGGGGGCTGTCGGATCCGGATGCCGACCTGCGCGGCATCCTGAGCCAGGCGATCAAACAGGCCGATCAACTCGACGGCACCATCGACGATCTGATTACTCTCACTCGCGGCGGTCAGGATGCGGCTCCGACCGACGCGCACGCTCTGGTGGACGCTGCCGAGCGTCGCTGGCATCCGGTGCTCGCTGCGGCCGGACGCCCCTTGCGGGTCGCCGTCACCGATGAGCTTCCACACCCCGTTGTCGTTGAATCCGCATTTCAGCAGATCGTCGATGTGCTGATCGAGAACGCTCTGCGGCACGGCTCCGGGGAAGTCATCCTGCGTGTGCGGGGGGCTCATGGCGCCGTCGCCGTCGACGTTGAGGACGAGGGAAACACGATCGCGCTGTCGGAGGACATCTTCGGATACGGGGTCTCGCCGGCGGGCGGCAGCGGTCTCGGTTTGGCGCTCGCCCGTCGACTTGCCGAAGACCAGGGAGGAAGGCTCTTGCTCTCCGCCCGAGTGCCGCACACCCAGTTCACGCTGATACTGCCGGCTGCGCCTGTCTGACGCAGACCGAGCACAGAGATCAGCGCGGCCGCGCCGCCGATTCGAGACGCTGGAGCAGCCCGATGAGGATTGCCTGTTCGCCGCCGCTCAGCACATCCGTGATCGCTCGCTCGGTCTCAACGTGATCCGGCAGCACCTGCTCGATGAGCGTCGTCCCGGCTTCGGTCAACGCGACAAGGGTGCCGCGCCCGTCATCGGGATTGGCCTCCCGCGCGATCAGCCCGCGAGCCTCGAGTTTGTTGAGGCGCTGCGCCACCGCACTCGACGTGATCATCGCATACCGGGCGAGCATCGCCGGCGCGATCCGGTACGGCTCACCACTCCGCAGCAGTGTTGCAAGCACGTCGAACGAACCGGAATCCAGTCCGTGCCGCGCAAAAGTCTCGGCCAGGCGCGCGTCGATCGCGAGCGCGGAACGGCTCAGGCGTCCGATCACGGCCATCGGCGACACGTCGAGGCCGGGCTTCTCCGCGTGCCACTGCTCGAGAATCCGATCCACCTGATCTGCCATGCATCCACTCTAGCAATTCGCTAAGCACTTAGCTATTATGGCTAAGTGCTTAGCAATCGAACCCTGCTCATCGTCACCACCGCCGTTGCCCCCGCGCTCTGGGGAACGACCTACCTCACGACCACGACGCTCCTTCCACCGGATCGCCCGCTCCTCGCCGCGACCCTTCGCGCCCTCCCCGCCGGGCTCCTTCTTCTGGCGCTCGCGCGACGGATGCCGCAGGGCGCGTGGTGGTGGAAGGCCTGGGTTCTCGGGGTACTCAACATCGGCGCCTTCTTCGCACTGCTCTTCATCGCGGCCTACCGACTCCCCGGCGGGGTCGCCGCTGTCGTCGGAGGAATCTCACCACTCGTCGTCGCCGTGCTGGCGAGCCGGGTGTTGCACGAGAAACTGACCACACGCGTGATCGTCGCGGGAGCGGCCGGCGTGCTCGGCGTGAGTCTGATCGTGCTGCAGGCGCAGAGCCGATTGGATGCGATCGGTGTGCTTGCCGCAGTCGGAGGAACGCTCTCCATGGCCACCGGCATCGTGCTCTCGAAGAAATGGGGCCAACCGGCGCCGCCACTCGCCACCACGGCGTGGCAGCTGATCGCGGGCGGGCTCACACTTCTCGCGCTGCTTCTGGTCTTCGAAGGTCTTCCGGCGCAACCGCTGACGCCGACCAACCTGATCGGCTATGCCTACCTGTCGGTGGTCGGAACCGCCCTCGCCTACCTGCTCTGGTTCCGCGGAATCGCGCGACTCCCCACGAGCATCCCCGCATTCTTAGGGTTGCTCAGCCCAGTCGTCGCCATTCTGGCCGGTTGGCTGATTGCCGGAGAGACGCTCACTCCCCCGCAGCTGGCCGGAATCGCGATCGTGCTCGGGGCGGTCTCGGTGGCGGTGCGGCCCGCTCGCGGGTCGGGCGCCGCGGCGCGCGTCAGCCCCGACCAGCGCGGCGGCGCCCAGCCCGCGCAACGCCTCGTGGCTTCGTCTGAGGAATAGATCGCGGGGCCTCGACGGGCTCGACCACCGAGGTTCTACAGCCGGTTGATTTCCGTCAGTCGAACGACGGCCTCGCCCGCCTCATCCGACGCCTCCAGATCGACCTCGGCGGTGAAGCCCCAGTCGTGATCGCCCGCGGGGTCGTCGAGAATCTGGCGCACCTTCCACGAGGTGGCGCCCTCCTCGATGATCAACAGCGCGGAGCTGCGGGCGTTGGCGCCGGTCAGAATCTCGTCGTGCTCGTCGTAGTAACCGTCGAGCGCGTTGGCCCAGGCGTCCGCGTCGAAACCGGATGCCGCATCCAACTCACCGAGCGCGTCATACTGCTCACGCGCGGCCAGCTGCACCCGACGGAACAACTCATTGCGCACCAGAATGCGGAACGCGCGCACGTTCATGGTGAGCCGCTTCGGGGCCGGCGGCAGCACCACGTGCGCACCGGCGGCGTGGGCCTCGGCGTCGGGGTGAATCAGCTCTTCCCATTCGTCGAGCAGGCTCGAGTCGACCTGGCGCACGAGTTCGCCGAGCCATTCGATCAGGTCGAGCAGGTCTTCGGTCTTCGCCTCGTCGGGAATCGTCTGCCGCGCCGCCCGGTAGGCGTCGGAGAGGTAGCGCAGCACGACGCCCTCGCTGCGGGCGAGTTTGTAGAACGCGATGAACTCGCCGAACGACATCGCCCGCTCATACATGTCGCGCACGACCGATTTGGGCCGCAGTTCGAAGTCGGCGATCCACGGTTGTGACAGCTTGTAGGTGTCGAAGGCGTAGGTCAGCAGTTCATCGAGGGGCTTCGGGTGCGTGACCTCCTCAAGCAACGCCATCCGCTCGTCATATTCGATGCCTTCGCGCTTCATCGCCGCGACCGCCTCGCCGCGGGCCACGAACTGCTGGCCGGAGAGCACCGGGCGCGGGTCGTCGAGGGTCGACTCCAGGATCGAGATCATGTCGAGCGCATAGTGACCGGTCCCGGTTTCCACGGCCGGGTCGGGGTCGAGCAGCTCGAACGCGGCGAGGGCGAACGGCGACAGCGGCTGGTTGAGCGCAAAGTTCGCCTGCAGATCAACGGTCAGACGGATGTCGCCGGTCGCCGACTGCTCGACGATTCCCGCGGCACGCAGCGTCTTGTAGATGCCGAGAGCCCGACGGGCCAGCTCGAGTTGACGCTTCCATGGCTCGTGGTTGTCGAAGACCAGCGCGTACACGTTTGCGAAGGCGTCGCCGCCGCGGGCGATCACGTTGATCAGCATGGCGCTGGTCATCTGCATGCTCGAGGTCAGGGTCTCGGGCTCGGCCTCAATCAGGCGGCGGAACGACGGCTCGCCCCAGGAGACGAACCCTTCCGGAGCCTTCTTGCGAATGAGCTTGCGCTTCTTCTTCGGGTCGTCGCCGGCCTTCTCGATGGCCCTGAGGTTCTCGGTCTCGTGGTCCGGAGCCTGCGCGACGACGGTTCCGGCCGTGTCGTAACCCGCGCGGCCGGCCCGACCGGCGATCTGATGGAACTCGCGTGCGTTGAGCTGGCGCATCTTGACGCCGTCGTACTTCGTCAGCGCGGTGAAGAGTACGGTGCGGATCGGCACGTTGATGCCGACGCCGAGCGTGTCGGTGCCGCAGATCACGCGCAGCAGTCCGCGCTGGGCAAGCTGCTCAACCAGACGGCGATACTTCGGCAGCATTCCGGCGTGGTGCACGCCGATGCCCATTCGAATCAGGCGCGACAGGGTCTTACCGAAGCTCGTCGTGAACCGAAACTCTCCGATCAACTCGGCGATCGCATCCCGTTGCTCGCGGTTCGCCACTTTGGCGCTGGCCAGCGCCTGTGCGCGTTCGAGCGCGGCGGCCTGCGAGAAATGCACCACGTAGACGGGAGCCTGGCCGGTGCCGAGCAGCTCTTCGACGGTCTCGTGGATGGGCGTCATTTGGTAAAAGTAGTGAAGCGGAACCGGGCGCTCGACACCGGTGACCAGCGCGGTCGGCCGGTTTGTGCGGCGGCTGACGTCGGCCGCCAGGTCGGTGACGTCGCCCAGCGTCGCCGACATCAGCACGAACTGCACGCGCGGCAGGGTGAGCAGCGGCACCTGCCAGGCCCAGCCGCGGTCGGGGTCGGCGTAGAAATGGAACTCGTCCATCACGACCTGGTCGACCTGGGTGTCCTCGCCGTTGCGGAGGGCGAGGTTCGCCAGAATTTCGGCGGTGCAGCAGATGATGGGCGCGTCGGCGTTCACCGAGGAGTCGCCGGTCATCATTCCGACGTTCTCGGCGCCGAAGATCTCGACCAGTGCGAAGAACTTCTCGCTGACGAGCGCCTTGATCGGCGCCGTGTAGAAGCTGCGCTTGCCCGCGGAGAGCGCCGCGAAGTGAGCACCGATCGCGACGAGCGACTTTCCGGTACCGGTCGGCGTCGACAGGATGAGGTTGGCGCCGGACACGATCTCGATGAGCGCTTCTTCCTGCGCCGGATAGAGCGACAGGCCTTGGGCACCGGCCCACAGCTCGAATGCTTCGAAAAGCACGTCGGGATCGGTGACGTGCGGGAGCGCTTCGAGAGTTGCCATGATCATTCGATCCTGCCCTATTTGGCTGCGCTTCTCCCGCCGACCCCCGAAAACCGGTCGGTTACGATTGACAGAGGCGACGCGTATGCTGCGTCGCATCGGTCAGAATCTGGCCGGCACCTAGTCACCTCGGCGTCGACTCGGCTCACAGCTCGCCGGACTCACGTCAGAACTACCGAGAGGAACCTGATGATTTACGGATTCCTCGTCATCGACATCCTGCTGATTCTTGTGCTCATCGCAGCGTTCTTCAGCGGCTACCGCAACGGCCTGCTCCGCAGCATCAGCGGACTCATCGGCCTCGTGCTCGGCGCCTTCGCCGCCTATCTCGTCGTGCCCTGGGTGGGCTTGTGGGTGCCCGCCGTCGAATGGCGTGCTGCGGCCACGCTCGCCGCCGCCATCCTGCTCGTGTTCGGCGGCTTGTCACTCGGGCTCTCGATCGGCCGCCGCATCGGCGGGCGCGCCCGACGCACCGCGCTCGGCTGGCTCGATCGCTTGCTCGGCGCGGCGTTCACCGTAGTGGCGACGGCACTCGCGATCTCGATGCTGGCGTTCAGCCTCGGAACCCTCGGCATCCCCGGCCTCTCGACAACACTCGCCTCCTCCGGCGTCGTGCGCGCGATCAACGCGATCACTCCCGACCCGGTTCAGACCTGGCTCGCCCAGTTGCGGTCGGTGGCGGTGGCCGAGGGCCTGCCTTTGATCACGGATGTCTTCGACGGCCCGGCGCCCGTGCTGCCCGACCAGGCGATCGACAACCCGGCCATCGAAACGGCTGTGCAGTCGGTGGTGCGCATCACCGGCAACGCCTTCGACTGCGGCCAGAACCAGTCGGGCAGCGGATTTGTCGCCTCGCCCGGACGAGTCGTCACCAACGCGCATGTCGTGTCGGGAGTCACCGAGCCGGTCGTCGAGTCGCCGAGCGGTGACGTCGTGCAGGGAACCGTCGTCTACTTCGACCCCACCGTCGACTTGGCCGTCATCTCGGTGCCTGGCCTCGACACCCCCGCGCTGCAGCTGGGCGACAACCTGAAGCCGGGCGGGGTCGGTGTGGCCGCCGGCTATCCCTTCGGCGGGCCGTTCGTCGCCGACCCGGCCACCGTGATCGCACGCGGCCCGCTGATGTTGCAGGAGACGACGGCACAGTCGCTGAGCACGCGTGAGGTCTACACACTGGCTTCGGACATCCAGCAGGGCGAGTCGGGTGGCCCCCTGCTCTCCGACACCGGACACGTGGTCGGGGTCGTCTTCGCGAAATCGGCGCACACCGCCAACGTCGGCTACGCCCTCGGGATGCAGGAGGTCTCCTCGGTTGTCGACCGGGCTCCCGGGCTGAGCGCCCCGGTGTCGACCGGCGCCTGCGTGCGCGGCTGATCGCATCCGCTGAAGCAGACGACTGCCGGAGCAGACACCTGCCAGACTTGAGGTGACCCTGCACCGGGGTCACAAGTGAGAGGTTCGCATGACAATCACCGCTGCCGCCGACGGTTCGGCTCTTGGCAACCCTGGCCCGGCCGGGTGGGCTTGGTACGTCGATGATTCCTGCTGGGCTGCGGGCGGCTGGAAGCACGCCACGAACAATCAGGGCGAGCTCAAGGCTGTGCTCGAGCTGTTTCGCGCAACCGCCCACCTCGACGACGACCTCCTGGTGCTCTGCGACAGCCAGTACGTGATCAACTCGGTGACCAAGTGGATGCCCGGGTGGAAGAAGAAGGGCTGGCGCAAGGCCGACGGAAAACCGGTCATGAATCTCGAACTCCTGCAGGAGATCGATGAGGCCTTGGTCGGGCGCAAATACCGTTTCGAGTGGGTCAAGGGGCACGCGAACCACCCGCTCAATGAGGCAGCCGACTCCCGCGCGCGCGCCGTGTCGGAGGCGTTCCAGCGCAACGCCCCGATTCCGGAAGGGCCGGGTTGGACCAAGGGCGGAACGCCGGCGAAACGCCCCGCCGCGTCGGGTTCTGCTGCTCGGCCAGCCGTGAAGGCGGCGACGAAGCCGGCGGCCACCGCGTCGCAGCTCGCTGCGTCGCATCCCGGCTTGTTCGACTTCGACGACCTGGGTGCCGCTGACTCACAGGCACCGGAGCACACTCTCACGCTGAAACTCAACACCGACGAGTTCACCGCATTGACTCGAAAGGCTGCCGCGCGTGGCCTGACCAGCGAAGACTTTCTGCGTAGCCTGATCTAGGTCTACACAGTGCGCGCGCAGCGAAAGCCGATGTGCGTGGTCGAGGTGTCTTCGGCCTGCGGTGACCGCGCAGCCGGCCGGTAGCGCAGGCAATATTCGGGCGCGCAGAGGTGAGAGCCGCCCTTCAACACCCGGCGCGGAATGGTCGACCCCGGCTCGGCACTGGCCTCCGCGGCTGCCCGCGAGCTGGAATCGGATGGCCCGCAGGCGCAGCTGGGTCCGCATCCGCCGGCGTTGGCCGGGTCGCCGGAGCCCTCGGACTCAGTTGCCGGCTTGGCCGAAGAATCGGCCAACAGATTCAGTCCAACCGGCGCCGTCAGGCCAGTAGTGACAGCCGGTGCCACCGGCCGGTGACTCGGCGTGTAGAAGTCACTCGTCCATTCCCAGGTGTTGCCGCACATATCGACCAGGCCGAAGCCGTTGGGCTCGAAGGTTCCGACCGGCGAGGTCCCCACCCAGCCACGGGCGCCGATGTTGCGGAACGGAAAGTCTCCTTGCCAGGAGTTGGCCCGGAGATTCAGCGGGTCCTGCGGCTCATCGCCCCAGCTGTAGGTGCGGCCCTCCAGGCCGCCGCGCGCGGCATACTCCCACTCCGTCTCGGTCGGCAGGCGCTTGCCGGCCCACGCGGCGTACGTCGTCGCATCCTCGTAGGCGATCTGCACGACCGGGTGATCGTCTTTGTCCGTGATCGAACTAGCGCCTCCATACGGATGCCGCCAGGTCGCGCCCGGCACCCAGTCCCACCACTGACGCCAATCCCCCAGGTTCACCGGGCCGGGCGTTCCCGCGAACACCAGCGCGCCGGGCACGAGGTCGGCCGGGTTCGCGCCGGGATAGTCGGCGGGGTCAGGCATCCGTTCGGCGACAGTGACGTAGCCGGTGTCGGTGACGAATTGGGAGAACTGACGATTGGTGACCGGGGCGCGATCCAGTTCGAACGGACCGACCTCGACCTGCATCACCGGCCCTTCTTCGGGATAGAACTCGGTGGACCCGCGCTGATAGCGCCCACCGGGTAACGCGACCATCCCCGCCGGGACGGTGGCTTGTGCTTCGGCGGTTGAGTCAGTCATCGATTCCAGGTCCCGTCGTCAGGTGCTCACATTCGATCTAGATCTCAATCTAGATCGTGCGTGCGATCACAGCCGGATGCCGCCCCACAAAAAGAGCGTCGCCATCACGCCAAGCAACAGGGTCGAAGCTGCCATCGCGGCAATCGGCCACGCACTGACCGAATGCAACGCATCCGCCGGCGTCGGCTTCTGGGCCATCGGCGTCTGGGTCGTCGATTCCTGGGCTGTCGGCGTCTGGGCTGTCGGCGTCTGGGCTGGCGGCGTCTGGACCGTCGGAGCAGGCGCGGCCTGAGTCAGCGCCAGGTGCGTACGCCGGTACCGAAAGCGCGCGCCGATGTACGCGGCGAGCGCGAGCCCCATGCCGCCGATGCCGGCGACGATCGCCACCGCGCCGAAATGCGGAGCGGTGAACCGAACGGCTACCGCGCAGGAGACACCGAGAGCGAGCACGGTGCGCTGCCAAGCGAGAAATGTGCGTTCAGGTTGAAGCCCCTGATCGAACACTTTCTCTGTGCTTGGCGGACTCATCCGAGAAGCATTCCCACCGCGATCAGCAGGGCGGCGACCACAATGCCGACGGCCAAGATGCCAGACAGAGCCGGGGCGGGCAACGGCCGGCTCTCACGCATGGCGCGTTCGGTGCGCATCCAGCTGAACCAGGCGTGGATGGGTGCGGCCAGGCCGAGAAGGATGAAGATCCCGGCCGAGTAGAGACGAAAGTCCTCCCGGATCGGGAGCTGCAGCGCCTCCAGCGCGACACCGGCGGCGATCAGGGCCAGTGAGGTGCGAATCCAGGCGAGAAAGGTGCGCTCATTGGCGAGACTGAACCGGGGGTCGGGTTCCTCTCCGTGCCGGTAGACAGCCTGGGGAAAGCGCCGAAGGGTCATCTCGTCCTCTCCGAGCCCGCGGACGCCTGTGCCCGCGGATGTATGTGCCCGCGAACCCAGATTACGCGGTCGGGTGGCCTGCGGTCGGTAGCAGCCCGCCGACCACTACGCTCGTGCCATGGCTCCCCTCGGTTTCGCTTCTGATCTGCTGCGGCCGCAGCGCGGCAACGATGCGCACCGGGTCACCTTCATTGAGCTGTTCTTCGACCTGGTTTTCGTGTTCGCCGTCACCCAGGTGTCGCATGTCTTGCTCACCCATCAGAGCGCCATCGATCTCGTGCAGACGGTCATCATGGCCGCCGTGGTCTGGTTTGTCTGGATCAACACAACGTGGACGACGAACTGGCTGAATCCCGAGCGCGGTTGGGTGCGCGGGATGCTGATCACTCTCATGCTGGTCGGGATGCTGATGGCGAGCGCCATCCCGGAGGCGTTCACCGACAAGGCCCTCCTCTTCGCCATCGCGCTCGTCACGATGCAGCTGGGACGCAGTGTGTTCACGGCTCTCGCCTTCGCCCGATCCCGACCCGCCCACGCCATGAACTTCGTGCGCATCGGCATTTGGGAGGCAGCGACTGCCGTGCTCTGGATCGGCGGGGCGCTGGCACCCGAGGAGGCGCGCCTCTGGATCTGGCTCATCGCCTTGCTCATCGATGTCGCCGGTCCGCGCGCCCGCTTCTGGGTGCCGGGACTCGGCGGCTCTGGCCTCGACACCTGGAACATCACCGGAGAGCATATGGCGGAACGGGTGAGCCTGTTCTTCATTATCGTGCTGGGCGAATCAATCATCGTCACCGGGTCGACCTTCGCCGCCGCTCCGCTCGAGGGGCCGTACCTGCTCGCATTCCTCTCAGCGTTCGTCGGCACGGTGCTGCTCTGGTTGCTGTACTTCAATCATGGGCAGCAGGGCGGCAGCGAATTCATCAGCCACGCCCAGGAGAAGGAACGCGGGCTGATCGCCCAGGTGGCCTATACCTACATTCCGCTGCTCATGGTGCTCGGCATCGTGCTCACCGCCGTCGGCGACGGCCTGGTTCTGCGTGAGCCGGACGAGCCGACCGATCCCTGGGCCGCCGGCCTGCTCTGTGGGGCTGCAGCACTGTACCTGCTCGGAAATGCCTTCTTCCGTCGCGCTGTCGGCGGGCCTTGGCTGGTCGGGCATCTCGTCGGCGCGATCGTTCTCGCCGGCCTTTTCGCGCTCTACCCGCTGCTTCCGTCGCTTGCCCTGGCCTGGCTGGTCAACCTGGTCTTGCTGCTGGTCGTGATCGCCGACGAATGGGTGTGGCGTCGCCTCGTGGCTCGCGATGGTCGCGACCCCCGACGGAGGGGCTCGGCATCGCCGCTGCTCTAATCGGGTGAGTCTCGACCGCGATGCTTCTCAGAGTGGATGCTGCGCAGAGCGGATGCTGCGCGCATCGCGTGCACGCAGCATCCCAGCGTCAGTGTGCCGTACCCCTGCCTGAGCGACGCACGGCGGCAACGCCCGCGCCCGCCATCAGCAGGAGCGCGGCCAGAGCGGCGAGTCGAGCGGCGTCGACGCCGGTCAGCGTCAGCGCCGATCCGAACAACGCGGGCGACCCCGGCTCCGACCCGCTTCCCGGAAGTCCGCCGGTTCCCGACCCGTCAGGGTCAACGCCCGGCGTGACAACGGGGGGAACGACCGCGGGCACCCCGACGCTGACTGCAGCAAAGTCGACGCTGGTCAGAAACACGTCCCCGGCCCCCGAATTCTTGGCGCCTGCGACCTGTCCTGCCGTCAGGCCTTGAATCCAGGTTGATCCGTTTCCGCCTGAGAGGTAGAGGTTCGCCTCGTCGTACTCGTCGGCGCCGTCACGCTCGACAGAGCCGAACTGCGAACGATCAGTAACGGTTCCCGCCTGGTCGATGGTCAGTGTGAAGACGTCGACGCCACCGGCACCGGCGCTGATGCGCCCGTTGGTGTGGCCGCCGACCAGGATCCGGCCCGCCGCATCCGTGGCAATCGCAGCCCCGCGATCATCACCAGCTGAACCCGTCTGCGTCGTCCACTGCGTTGAACCGTCGGCGCCCAACGCGATGATGAACGCGTCATTTTCTCCGGCTGCGGCCGCGCCGAGCGTGCCACCGGTGAATCCAGTAGCCACCACGCCGGATGCCGTTGCGACAAGCGCAGAGACCTGGTCGCTGGCTGCCGTGCCGACCGGGGTCAGCCATTCGCGCGTGCCATCGGCGGTGAACTTCGCGATCCAACCGTCGGATCCCCCAGCCGCAGTCGTGCCGGGCATCGCGCCGCCACCCACCCCGCCCACGTACACGCCGCCGTCGGCACTCGCAGCAACCGCGAATCCCTTGTCTTCACCGGTGCTTCCGAACTGATTCGCGAAAAGCACAGTCCCCGCCGCATCGACGTGGGCGACGATCGCATCCTTGTCGCCGGCGCTCGTGCCGCCCGGGAGTGTGCCCGATGTGTATCCGGTGAGAAAGGCTCCGCCCTTCGTGTCGGAGGCGACACCGTAGACGCGGTCGGCCGCCGATTCAGAACCGAACGTTGTGCGCCAGAGTTCAGTTCCGTCAGCATCGAGCTTGACGGTCAACGCGTCGTCATTTGATCCGCCGTTGTGGTTCTGTCTCATGAACCCCGCGATGATTGCCGACCCGTTTCCGCCGTCGACGACCCCGTAGGAGCGTTCGTTCAGGGCGGTCGCGATGGGGGTGACCCAAACTTGTTTCCCTGTCGAATCGAGCTTCTGCGCCACAACATCGAAGCCGCCCAGGGCGTTCTGTCCGAGCAGCGAGTCAGCGGCGTTCACCGCGTGGATGACGCTGCCGTCGGCCAGACCGAGCACTCCACCCGCCCTGTCGTCGCCGACCGAACCGAACTGTGCGCCGGCGAACGGAGCGGCAGGCTCGCTCTGCAGATATCCGGCGAGGTCGACAATGCCCTCCCGAAACCCCGCGTCCCAGACTCCCCACTCGTGGCCTCCGTCGTAGACGCGCAACTCGGCGCTCACCCCGGGCACCCGCTTGGCCTGGTTGTACAGGGTTGCCGCTTCGTAGTCGAGGTCGTGAATTGCGTCTTCCGGCTTCGGGTTTGCGTATTCGTCGTCACCGACACCAATGAACAGGTGCACAGGAAGTGCCGGGTCCAGCGCAGCGAATGAAGCCGGGTAGTTGAGCGCCTGATACCGGGCTTCGTCGTAGAGTGCGCTGCCGACACCGTAGGCGCCGAACTCGCGCGTCGACGAGTCAACCGGAGTCGATGGGGCGTAGACGGCGGGGCTCAACACGAGTCCGGCCGAGAAGAGATCCTGATGCACCGTCGCGTAGCGGAGCGCCCCTGCGCCACCCATCGAATAGCCGCCGACGGCCCGAGCCGCCCGGTCGGCGAGTGTGCGATAGTTCGCATCGATGTAGCCGACAAGGTCGGTGGTGAATGCCGTCTCGACTTTCACCCCCGGCGTCGTTCCCGAGCCGGTGCCCGTGTACTCCGAGTCAACGTAGTAGCTGCCGCCGTTGCTCCACGGGGCGTCGGGCATCACCACGATCATCGGCGGGATGGCACCGGATGCGATGAGCTCGTCGAGCGCGCCGGCCTCCTGCTGCCAGGCAGCCTGCGTGTCGCCGCGGCCGTGAAGGAGGTAGAGCGACGGATACGTTGTCGCCGCGTTCGCGTCATAGCCGGCAGGGAGATACACGGTGAAGTCGACGGCGCCGCCGACGGCACCGCTCGGCGCGCTGCCGGCAACCAGCTGACTGCCGGCAGCAGCGTAGGCGGGAGCCGCACCGATGACGGTTGAGGTCGCGAAAAGTCCGAGCGACAGTGTCACTCCGATGGTCTTTTTCCACATCATTGTGGTTCCCTTTCTCGGGGTTTCGTCAGGTCGAGCTGGTTGTGGGGTGGTCAGTTGAGGGTGGGCGAACTCGGGCTCGGCGAGGCGTCGAACCGTGTCGCGAGCCCGAGGATCGAGCGGGCCCGGCCGAGCATGGCCGGGTCGACCATCTCCCCGCTGGCCAAGGTCGAGACTCCGCCGTCCTGAATCGAAGCCACGACCGCCGTCGCCCAGGCCACGGCGTCACTGCCCGGACGAAAGACGTCGGCGATCACCGCCAATTGGGTCGGGTGCACGGCGGTTCGACCGACCCAGCCGAGCGCACGCCCGCGCTCGGTGTCGGCGCGCAGCGCCTCAACATTGCGGATGTCGGTGAACGCCGAGAGCATCGGGGCGGGCAACCCTGCGGCCCGCGCCGCAAACAGGACCCGAACCCGGGCGTAGTCCATGGCCGCAGGGTCCGCCGTTCCGAGATCACTCGCCAGATCGGATTCCCCGAGCGCCAACCGAACGACGGCCTTGTGCTGCGCGATGAGCTGGGCGTTCTCGACGCCGCGCGCGGTCTCGATCAGTGCGGCAAGGGGGCGGCCGGGAGCGAGCGCGACGACAGCATCGAGGTCTTCGGCGGTCTCGACCTTGGAAACGCGCAGTTCGAACGAAGCCCGCACCGGGGCAAGCGCGGTCAGGTCGGCTCGAAAATCGGCACCGTGATCGTCGCCGTTGTGTGCGTTGATCCGCACCTGAATCACCGGTCCGGTCGTACTCTGGCCGCGCGCACTCAGCCACCGCACCACGGCGACACGGGCGGTCGCCTTCTGATCGGGGGCGACGGCATCCTCAAGATCGAGAATCACGAGATCGGCGCCCGTCGCGACGGCCTTGTCGAAGCGGTCGGGCCGGTCCCCTGGCACATACAGCCCGGTCACGAGCGTCGAACAGTCTGGCCCGCTCGGTTCGGTCGTCGCGGCCGCAGTGAATCCCTGCTCGGTCATACGATCCCCCGTTCACGGAGCGCCTCAAGCTGGGCCTGACTCACGCCGATCTCGTCGAGCACGGCAGCGGTGTCTTGGCCGTGCCGACGGCCCGCCCAGCGGATACCTCCCGGCGTGCCGGAGAGGCGGAACAGCACGTTCTGCATTTTCAGCGGTCCCAACTCGTCATCCTCCACACTCTGCACAGTGCCGAGGGCGGCATACTGCGGGTCGGTCAGGATTCCGCGCACGTCGTACACGGGCGCAACGGCGGCCTGGGCTTGCTCAAAAGCCTCAAGCACCTCCGTCGTCGGGCGCTTCCGAATCCATGAGGAGACGGCGTCGTCGAGAATGTCGGAGTGCAGCGCGCGCTCATGCCCCGACGCGAACCAGGGTTCGGTCACGAGTTCGGGGCGCCCCACCAGATGCATGACACGTTCGGCGATCGACTGGGAGCTGGTCGACACGGCAACCCACTCGTCGTCGGCGGTGAGGTAGACGTTGCGCGGTGCGTTGTTAACCGACCGGTTCCCGGTTCGTTGCTGCACCGTCCCGAGCTGATCGAAGGCCGTGATCTGGCCACCGAGCAGCATCAGAATGGGTTCGATGATGGCCATGTCGACGACCTGGCCAATGCCCGTTCCCTGTTCGACGCCGCGCAGCGCGACCATGATCGCATAGCTCGTGGCCAACGCCGCGATCCCGTCGGCGAGACCGAACGGCGGCAGAGTGGGCGGGCCGTCTGGCTCACCGGTCAGCGCCGCAAATCCGCTCATAGCCTCAGCGAGACTCCCGAATCCCGGGCGGGCGGAGTACGGGCCGAACTGACCGAACGCGGTCACCCTGGCGATCACCAGACGCGGGTTCACCGCGTGCAACGCGGCCGGGCTGAGTCCCCAACGCTCCAGCGTGCCGGGCCGAAAGTTCTCGACGAGTACATCGGCATCCGCGACAAGCTTGAGCAGCAGTGCTGCACCGTCCGGCGCACCGAGGTTGATCGTGACGGTGCGCTTGTTGCGCCCCAACGTCTTCCACCACAGGTTCACGCCGTCTTTGGTGGGGCCGTGCCCCCGGGCCGCGTCGGGTTTGGCCGGGTGCTCGACCTTGATGACATCGGCACCGAAATCGCCGAGGAACGTCGCCGCCAACGGGCCGGCGAAGAGCGTCGAAACGTCAAGAACACGGATGCCGGTCAGCGGGCCGCCCGATGCCACTGGTTCAGTCATCGGTCGCCTCCGCTCCCGCCGGCGCCAGATCCCACGCCAGCCGGAAACCGATGTTGGAGGATCGTTCGATGCCGAGACCGGCGACCAGCAGCTTGAGGCTGAAGTCCGCGGATTTCGGCCCGCCATCGACATACCAATCGGAGCCGAGCGACTGGTGGTCGCTCCCGCCCTTGAGCATGACGAACCGGGTCACTCCGTCGCTGTGTTCGCTCTCGGTCAGGTTCCACACGACCGGACTCGAACGGTGGAATCCGGGGTCGGCCGCAGCGACCTGCCATTCGAACTCGGTGGGCAGGCGGGCGCCGGCCCAGGCGGCGTAGGCGCGGGCATCGGCCAGGTTGACACGGGTCGCCGGCGCGTCGACCGACGACGCGGCATCCGCCGTGAAGAACCGGTTCGCACTAACCGGGGTGTAGCCGCTGTCGACCAGGAACGCGATGAACTGACCAACGGTCACTTCGTGGCTGGCCACGGCGACGTCGCCGAGGGTGGCCTCGACCGTGTCGAGGCGCGCATCGTGCAGGCGGGGCGGAAGCGGCTTCCACTCCTCCTGATAGGGAGCCCCCTGGTACATGCCGGATTCGCGCCGGCGATGGGCGACGGGCAACACGCGGGTGCCCGCGGCGACGCCGACGGCATCGGCGGGCGGGGTCGCGCTCTCGCTCGGCACGGCGTCGACCCGGTGTGCAAACCGGGCGGGGAACGTCGTATCCGCCTGCGCGGCGCCGGCCAGGGCAGGGTCGGCCAGGTCGGCCGCGGCGACCGCGAGCAGGTCGGCCAGCCAGTCGGGCCGCTCGCCCCGAACCGCCAGGATTCCGGTGACGCCTCGGGCGGGAACCGTGGTGGCCCCATCGGGCAGCGGCTGCCCCGTCGTCACGTCGACGAGGAGGCCATGAATGGCGTTCTGCTGCAGCACCGCCCCGACGTAGTCGGTTGTTTCGCGATTGACGATCGTCCAGAGTGTCAGGTCGCCGAGCTCGAACCGCGACGCGTAGACGCCGGCGGCCAGGGCTTCGGGCCTGGCGTCGGTGAGCGGGGTCCACTCGCCCTCGACCAAGACCGGGTTCAACGCCCGCTGCACGCGCAGCATCCGTCGCAACGTGCCCTTGTCACGCGCGTTCCAGCCGACCCAGACGCCGAAGACGGCGTCCCAGACCAACATCCCCGTGCCGTTCATCCAGGCCGACTGCAGCTCGGCGCTGTGGTCGTGGTTCCACCGGCGGGTGGAGTGCATCATGTGCCGGCGCTCATACCAATGTGCGCGCATGACGCCGGGTGCGTCGCTGTCGGCAAACCACTGGGCCCAGCTCAGCTGATGGTCTTCGATGCGCTGATTGGGAACCCGCGACTCTCCCTCAAGCACCTGCGGGGGCTCGGCGTTCATGAGGGCAGCGATGAGACCCGCGTCCCCCTCTTTCATGGTGTCGAGAAAGACACCGTCGACGCCGAGTTCACCCACGATCAGGGCCAATTCCGCCGGGTCGTCATGCGCCGCTCGGCGGGTGCCGGTGTCCCACGGGTTGTAGTCGATGAAGACTTTGAGGCCGCGGTTCTGAAACTCGGCGATCAGGTCGGCGAGGCCGGGCACATCGCGATAGAAATCGAACTGGTTGCGGTCGTCGATGCCGATGATCGGGTAGGCGTGCCAGAGCACGATGCCGTCGAATCCGCCGTGATCGCCGGTCGACTCCAGGTAGGCGTCAACGGTGAATCGTTGACGGGCGTGATCGAAAAGACGCTCGTCGAACAGCCAGGTCAGTGCGACGCTGTAGCAGGCCCTGGTCCACCGGGAGTGATCGAGTTCGTAGATCGCCCCGCTGTAGTCGAGGCGTTCCCGCGCCGAGTCGCGCCAGGCCTGCATCGCTGCACGCCAGGCGGGCCAGGCGGCCGGGTTGGCGGGGGCGGCAAAGATCTTGGCGATGTCACCGACGGCCGGATCGAGAAGCCCATCGGCCGGCAAAACGGTGGGCAGGTCGATCGACCGGGGCACCAACGGGTTGATCTCGTTGGTGTTCGTCTCGTCGGGGTCGTTGTGGTGCAGCAGCGTGCTCATCGGGTCTCCCCCAGGGCGAGGACGACGGTGCGCTCGGCCAGCTCGTCGAAGGGTGACTCGTTGAATCCCGGAATGCTCGAGGTGAGCGTGTTGCGCAAGGGGTCAATCCAGGTCGGCGGCAGAGCGGATGCCCCGGCCAACGCCCCACAGATCGAGCCGACTGTTGCACCGGTCGAGTCGGTGTCCCACCCTCCCGTTACGGCGAGCGTGATGGCTGTGGCAAAATCGCCACCGCTGCGGGTGAGTGCGAAGGCGAGCAGTGCCGAGTTGTTCAGCACGTGCACCCAGTGCAGCCGACCGTATTCGGCGTAGATCGCATCGAGCGCGGCCTCGGTGTCGAGCGTCGACTCGGCGACGGTGACGCCGAAATGGATGGCTGCGGCATAGCGGCTCTCGGCCGGTACGACGCTCAATCCCGCTTCGATGACCTCGCCGACGCTGCCGGCGACGAGGGCGGCAGAGCAGGCGGCGGCTGCGAACAGTGCGCCGTAGAGGCCGCTCCGTGCGTGGCTGAGTCTGGCGTCGGTGAAGGCCATCGCCGCGGCGCGCCGGGCGGCGCCCGGCGAGACCCAGCCGTAGACATCCGTGCGAATCTGGGCGCCGATCCAGTCCCGGAACGGGTTCTGCACGGCCCCGGCATCGGCCGGCTCGTAGCCGTCGAGCAGGTTGCGGTAGACGATCCGTTCGGCAGTGAAGACGCGTCCGCCGGGAAGATTGGCGAGCCAGGATTGGGCGACATCGTCGGTGGTGAACTCGGTGCCGAGCCGTTCGAGCAGATCGAGCGCGATCAGTGGAAAGTTGAGGTCGTCATCTTCGGGCATGCCGTCGATGTTCTCGACCAGGCTGGTCGGGCGGCTGCGACGATTCCACGGGTAGGCCGCTGCGACGTCCGGGTCGAGACCGATCTCAGTGAAATACGAGGCGACCGGCCAGTTGCCGGTCGATTCGGCGATGGCCCGGATGCCCTCTCGCGAGATCTTCTCCACGGGTTTGCCGAGCAGACAGCCCGAAGCGCGGCCCAGCCAGGCGCCGAGCACGCGGTCGGACAGTTCGTCGGCCGAGACCGCCGGAAAAGTGGGCGACACCGGCGCCAGGGCCAGAATCTCGGCCAACTGCTCTGGTTCGCGAACGCTCAACGCCCGGGGAACCGCGAGCTCGTCAATCTCGCGCAGCAGTGTGCGGGCCAGGGACCGGAGCGGCGGGGTGGCCGGGACCGGTGTCGCGCCGTTGACCGCGGCGACGTCGGTTCCTCCGGCGCTGACCCAGCGCCGGCGGATCTCGCCGACCTCGACCCCGTCGAGGTCGGCGGCGACGAGCGCGTGTGGCAGCAGGTCTTCGGGTTGGGTCCAGCTGAGGCGCAGCACTACTTGGCGCCCGCTGCGACTGCGATGCCAGCCGGTACGGCGGCGGATGCGGCCAGCGCGCCCATCGCGCCGGCGCGGCTGTCGAATCGTCGCTGATCGGCCGCCCAGACATCGCGGGCCACGGCGGCCATGGTCGGGCCTGTCGCGAAGATGTCCATCCGGCTTCCCTCGTTGACGCCGTCGACCCATTCGCGCGGAAGGCTGGCCGTGCCGCCGAGTGCACCGGCGATCGAACCCGCCATCACGGCGATGGAATCGGAGTCACGCCCGTAGTTGATCGAGCCGAGAACTGCTTCCGCATAGTCTCCGCGAGCGGCGACGAGCATGCCGAGCGCGATCGGAAGTTCTTCGATCGACTTGGTGCGGCTCGGAATCCGCGCGTCACGGGCGGGAGCCCGGTAGTTGGGGCCGACCGTGTCGAACGGTTCGACGGCCTTGCGCAGGGTGGCCAGGCCACTTCGCCAGTCGGTGACGGACACGGCGGCCTCGACGACTGCTTCGATTGCGTCGCGTGTGCCGTCTTTGGCGAGGCGCAGGGCGACAGCGATGACCTGGTCTACCGACGAGTCGACGCGCAGGGCTTCGGCCACTGCCGCGGCGTAAACCCCGGCCGCTTCGCGTCCGTAGCTCGATTGATGTGCGCCGGCGACGTCGATCGCTTCGGCGTACGCGCCATCCGGCGATCCGGCATTGACGATTCCGATCGGGGCGACGTACATCGTCGCGCCGCAGTTGACGATGTTTCCGACGCCGGCCTCGCGGGGATCGATGTGGCCGTACTGAAGCCGGGTGACCAGCCATTTCTCGGCCAGGAAGATGCGGTGCAACAGTAGCGATTCGGTCTCGAGCTCCGGGATCCAGCGCTTCTCGCTCGAGAGCAGGGGAACCAGGTGTTCGGCGATGTCGAAGGCGTCGAGGTGATCGCGCACGGTGTCGTAGACCTCGACGAGAACGTTGGTCATCAGGGTGTCATCGGTGATGTGCCCATCGCCCTTGTGGTACGGCGAGATCGGGCGAGCATTCTTCCAATCCGAGAGGAACGGCGGCACGATTCCCGTGATGAATCCGTCGTAGCGTTCCTGGATCGCCTCCGGAGTGTTGCCTTCCGCCGCACCTCCGAGCGCATCGCCAATGGCCGCACCGGCGAGTGCTCCGGTTGCCTTGTCCTCGAGCAGGTCCATCAGATTTCTCCTTGATGCTGTGATGATCGGGTGGTGATGAGTGTGTTGCGGTGATGCGGTGATGCAGTCACGCGATGGTGCGGTGACACTCGAAGCTGGAGTCCGAACCGGGCGACACTCTCGTCTCGCCCGATTCGACATCCTGCTTCGCTGGTTCTGATCCGGCTATCCGCCGATCGAGGTCCAGCCGTCGGTGAGCTGCTTGGCCAGGTCCTCGCTTGAAATGGAGTTCGCGAAGTACTGCTGCAGCCCGGGGGTCGCGTACTGGTCCTTCCACTGCGGGTAGTTCGTGGTCTTCTGGAAGGGAGCGCCGGCGAGGTTCTCACCCGTGGCCAGCATCTCTTTCCATCCGGTCTGACCGGCGGTGGCGGCTTCGAGCTCGGCACGTGCCTCACTCGACGACGGAATCAACCAGTCACCTTCGCCGAGCTTGGCCTGGTTCGAGGCGCCCATGAAGTAGTTGATGAACTTCGCGGACTGCTCGACGTGCTTGCTCTCCGCGGCGACCGACATGGTCTGCGGGTTGGCGGCCTGCACGGTTCCGGCGCTGCCGGCCAGCGCGGGAAGCACCGTCCAGTCGAAGCCGTCCGGTGCCGATTCGGTGATCTGCTGCGCGAGGTAGTTGCCGCCGATGTACATGGCGTACTTTCCGCCCAGGAAGCCGGGAAGAACATCCGACCCGCTCTGCGTCAGGGTGACCGGGTCCATCGAACCGTCGTCGTATGCCATCGCGTGAATGCGGTTGGGCACCTCGAGCTCAGTGGCGCCGACCGTGATCTTCGCGGTGTCGCCGGTGCCGGTGAAGAAGGTGCCGTCGAAGCCGAGTGCGGTGTTCATCACGGCGGCGGTGGGCTGCTTGAGCCCCCAGCCGACGCCGTACTTGCCGTCGGCGGTGAGGCCCTTGGCGGCGGCGGCCAGGTTGTCCCAGGTCAGTTCGTCGCCGGTCGGAACCTCGACGCCCGCTGCAGCAAAAGCATCGGTGTTCGCGAAAACCACATAGGTCTGCAACAGCGTCGGAGCCGCAATGATCTTGTCGTCGTCGGTGGTCACGGTCGACCAGACGTCGTCAGAGACACTCTTCTTGACGTCATCGCTCAGGTACGGGCTCAGGTCGGCGAGATACCCCTGGTTGGCGAACCCGAGGATGTCCGAAGACTCGTCATGAATGACGTCGGGTGCGGTGCCGCCCTGGAACTGGGTGACCAGCTGGTCGTGAACGTTGTCCCAGCTGCCCTGGGTCAGTTTGACCTGGATGTCGGGGTTGTCAGCGTTCCAGGCGTCGACGATGTCCTTCGTCGCGGCAACGGTTGAATCCTGGTAGGCCAGGCTCTGGAAGGTGATCGTCACCGGTCCTTCGGAGGAGCCTCCGGCGGAGCTTCCTCCACCGCTTCCGAATGCGCAACCGGTCAAGACTCCGGCGACCACGATGGCGCCGGTGGCTAGTGCAGCCCGTCTTTTCATTGTCTGTACTCCTTTGTGTCTATGCACTGCGTTGTGTGTATTCACTGCGTGTGACTGCTTTGAGGGTGTCGTGCGCTAACCCTTGACTGCCCCGCTCATCAGGCCGGAGGTGAGCCGGCGTTGAATGAGGGCGAAGAAGACAAGACTGGGGATGGTGGCCAGCAATGCTGCTGCCGCCAACTGGCCGAGCTGAACCTGCCCCTCTGCCCCGACGAATCGGGCGAGCGTGAGCGGCAAGGTCTGCAACTCCGGGTCTTGGATCAGCACGAGGGCGAAGAAGAATTCGTTCCAGCTCGAGATGAAGGTGAACAGGCTGGTGGCAACGAGTCCCGGCGCCAGCAGCGGCAGCACGATCGTGCGGAGGATCAGCAGCCGGGAGCCGCCGTCCATGGCCCCGGCCTCTTCGAGTTCGACCGGGATTCCGGCCACATAGCCCTGCAGCATCCAGAGCGCGAACGGCAACGACCAGACCGTGTAGACCAGGATCAGCCCGAGCAGGTTGTTGACCAGGCCGATCTGCTTGAGCACCAGGAACAACGGGATGATGATCAGGATGAAGGGGAAGACCTGACTGAGCAGAATCCAGCCGGTGGCGATCCCCCGCATCTTGGTGCGGAACCGCGCCAGGGCGTAGGCCGCCGGCAGCGAGATGATGGTGACGATGATCGTGGTCGTCACGGCAACGATGAGACTGTTGCCGGCCGCCTGCACCAGGTTCGCCTTCTCGATGGCCGCGAAGAAGTTGTCGAAATTGAGACTGTTCGGCAAGAACGT
Organism: Leifsonia sp. 10L418; assembly: GCF_056395445.1. Taxonomy (NCBI): domain Bacteria; kingdom Bacillati; phylum Actinomycetota; class Actinomycetes; order Micrococcales; family Microbacteriaceae; genus Leifsonia; species Leifsonia sp. 10L418. The sequence goes on from NZ_JBFTJN010000001.1 coordinate 626,357, forward strand.
CGGGTTCGGGGACTGCAATTCCTGCGGCGTTTTGAACGCCGTCGAAAGCAGGAAGAGCAGCGGGAAGCCCAAGAAGATGATGTAGGCGACGAGGGCCACGTATTGCAGCGGGCGGCCGATGCGACGGCCTGCCGCGCTGGAGGGCATTCTGGTTGGTTTCGTAGACACGGCCTGGGTCATGACAGACGACTCCTTGCCTGGCTGCGGAGATAGACGAAGAGGAAGACAGCGATCACGATGACCATGACGTTGCCCATTGCCGCCGCGTAGCCGAAGTTGCCGTAGCGGAACGCCTCGTTGTAGGCGAACAGCATCGGCAGCATGGTTTGCCCACCGGGACCGCCCGCGGTCAACACGAAGACGAGTGCGAACGAGTTGAAGTTCCAAATCAGGTCGAGCGTGGTGATCGCCACGATGATGGGCCGGAGCGCGGGAAGGGTGACATGCCAGAAGCGCTGCCAGACACCGGCCCCGTCGATCGACGCTGCTTCATGCAGTTCGGCCGGCACGTTTTGCAGTCCGGCCAGCAGAGTGATCGTCGTCTGCGGCATTCCGGCCCAGACACCGACGATGATGACGGCGGGAAGGGCGGTCGAGAAGTCGCCCAGCCAGTTGGTGTCGCCCGGAAGCCCGAGCGCACGGAGTGTTTCGTTGATGGGACCCGAGTTCGGGTTGAGCATGAGCCGCCACATGATCGCAATGACAACCGGGGGCATCGCCCACGGAACCAACGCCAGGGTGCGGGCCAGCCAGCGCAGCTTCAGGTCGAGGTTGAGCAGCAGCGCGAGTCCGAGTGAGGCGAGGAACTGCAAGATGGTGACGCCAAATGCCCAGATCAGCCCGATCCGGAACGAGTTCCAGAACAGTTCGTTGCCGGCCAAACGCACGTAGTTGTCGACCCCGTTGAACGAGGTGACGACGCCGAGGCCGGCTTTGGCATCGGTGAACCCGAGAAGGATGCCCTGCACCAGCGGGTACACGCTGAACAAGACGACCGGGATCATTGCGGGAAGCACGAGCAGCCACGCTTCACGACCACCCTGGCCCGGTGCGCCGCTCGCGCGCTTACGCTTACGCTTCGGCTTCTCGGTGAGGTCGATTGGCCGGGAATCCACCGGTCTCGGCGGCGAAGTCAATGTCGACGTCATGCGTCAACACCTCCCTCTCTGCCGGGGCCGGTCGGTGATGCGGTACCGGAAGCCACGACGGAGGACTCGCGGATGGTGAGCTTGGGTTCGATGACGATTTGTTTGATCGGGGCGTCGGGCTCGGTGAGGCGTCGGATCAGCAACTTGGCCGCTGTGCGCGCACGCTTGACCGAGCCCAGGTTGACACTCGTGATCGATGGGGTGGTGAGTTCCGCGATGTCGGTGTCATCCATGCCGACAAGCGCCACGTCATCGGGAACAGAGAATCCCCGACGCGTCAGCACCTTGAGTGCCGCCACGGCGAGCAGGTCATTTGCGCAGACAATTGCGTCGGGGGTCGCCTGGTCGAGAAGTGTTTCGGTGGCGACGAGGCCGGCCTTGAAGGTGAAGTCATCGGCATTGACCTGGAGGTCTCCGTGCATCGCGACGCCCCGCTTCGTCATCGCGATGGTGTAGCCGCTGAGTCGTGCGGCTCCCGGCACCGTGTCGACGGGGCCGTTGATGAAGGCGATGCGCTGGCGACCCTGCTTGGCCAGATGCTTGATCGCCAGGCCCATGCCGGCTGCCGAGTCGGCGCGCACACTGTCGAGTTCGACGCCGTCGGGAAGCGAACCGATCACGACGATGGGCAGGCGGCTCGAACGCAGGTGGCTGATCAGCGCGTCGGTGACACGGAGCGGGCTGAGAATGAGACCGTCAGCGAACCCGCGGTTCAGACTCGTCAGCAGCGTGATTTGGTCGTCGGGATCGCTGCCGGTCGATGACACGACGAGTCGGTAGCCGGCGTCGGCGACCACCCGGGAGACTTCGTGCATCATCGCCACATAGACCGGGTTTCCGACGTCAGCGACAGCCAACGCGATCTGCTCGGTCTTGCCGACCTTGAGCGAGCGCGCCGTCGCATCCGGCACGTAGCCCAGCTCATCGGCAGCCTGCCGCACACGGTCAGTGACGGCGGCGGATGCAGGCAGCCCGTTCAGAACTCGAGAGACAGAGGCGATCGACACCCCCGCACGCTCGGCCACGAGTACGAGCGTGGACTTCCTTGTCTCGGCCATCTGGCTCCCATGCAACGGTGAAGGGGGGTGTCATGTCTGTAAACGTTTACGAGAACGTTTACAGCGACTATAGGGTGCGCACGTGCGTCGGTGCAACTCGCAGCGCAACTCGTAGTGCAACTCGCCACGGAACGTCACTCGAGAACGCGCCGATCTAGCGCGCGTTGCAGTGGAGGCGTAGCGTCGAAGAAAGCATCGCCACGGGCATCCGTCAATGGAGAGGGGTTCCGACATGCAATACCTCGACGATCCAGACCAACTTCCGGCACTTCCGGACCCCGGCCCGCGCGACGGGCGACATGGGGTCGATCGCGACGACGAGTACGACCCCTTTCCGGTGAACTCGGGATTGCACGGCGCAGCCACTGCGTTGGTGATTCCGATCGACGAAGCGAAGCGACATGTCTCGGTACTGATCGCACGCGCCGAATCAGGCCAGGAGGTCGTTGTGACGCGGCACGGGATCGCGATCGCCCGGATGGTGCCACCTCGGCGCCGCGGCTCTCGTACGCGCCGGCCGGCGACACCGCTGGCCGAAGACCTCGCCTGGCGGAACACGCTGCTGCAACCGGGCGCGTCCCCGTCGAAGCCTGCCTCCGCACCGAGAATCGCCTCGGTCACCCGCGTCGAGAGCCTCGCCATCGCCGAAGGCGCCGTCGTGGTCGGCGAGATCGTCGTCGATGCCAACGGCACATTGCGCGCCCTCGTTCTCGACGATCTCGATCAACTGCCTGCCCTGCCCGACCCCGGGCCGCGTGACGGCCGGCACGGTGTCGACCGTGAAACTGAAGCGAGTGAAACCTTGCGGCGTCCTCCCCGTCGGCCATCGAAGAGATCAACTCCGAGCAGCACCGGCTGACCTCACACCCGTCGCGAGCACCGCCCCCGGGCGCGTGGAGCACCTACAGTTGCACAGTGCCCCAACACCCCGGCAAATCGCATGCCTCCCCCACCGTTCGTGCCACGCTGCGCAACCCGAAACTGCTCAGCGTCGAAGTTCTCGCCGGAGTTGTCACCACGCTGGCGCTGATTCCCGAGGTGATCTCGTTCTCGGTGATCGCCGGCGTCGACCCCAAGGTCAGCCTGATCGCATCCGTTGTCTTGGCGATCTCAATGTCGATTCTCGGCGGCCGGCCCGCCATGATCACCGCGGCGGCCGGTGCGGTCGCCCTGGTCGTCGCGCCGCTGGTGAAGGAGCAGGGCGTCGAGTACCTCCTGCCCGCCGTGGTGCTGGCGGGTCTGGTGCAGATTCTGTTCGGGGTGACCGGCCTCGCGCGGCTGATGCGATTCATCCCCCGGTCGGTGATGATCGGCTTCGTCAATGCTCTCGGCATTCTGATCTTCGTCGCTCAGGTGCCGCATCTGCTCGGCGTGCCCTGGTTGGTCTATCCGCTCTTCGTCGTGACCGTCGTGATCGTGCTCTTTCTGCCGCGCCTGACTACGGCGGTGCCCGCTCCGCTCGTCGCCATCGTCGTCGTCACGGCGATCACGATGGTCGCCCACCTGTCGGTGCCGACAGTCAGCGATCAGGGAGATGTCTCCGGTGGCTTGCCCGGCATCACGCCGCTGCTGGTTCCGCTGAACTTGGAGACGCTCGGCATCATCTGGCCGACAGCCCTGAGCGTCGCCTTCGTCGGCCTGATCGAAACCCTGCTCACCGCAAAACTCGTCGACGGGCTGACCAACACCACCTCGCCGAAGAGCCGGGAGTCCTGGGCGCTCGGTATCGCGAACATTCTCGCCGGGATGTATGGCGGAATCGCCGGCTGTGCCATGATCGGCCAAACACTCGTCAACGTGAAACTCGGCCGGGCCCGCACCCGCGTGTCGACATTCGTCGCCGGAGCCTTCCTCCTGCTGCTGGTCACCGCGCTCAGCGAGGTGATGGGAAAGATCCCGATGGTAGCCCTGGCCGCGGTCATGATGATCGTCGCGCTCACCACCATCAACTGGCACAGCATCGCCCCATCAACTCTGAAACGGATGCCGCTGTCAGAGACGATCGTCATGCTCACGACCGTCGCCGTGGTCGTTGCCAGCCACAACCTTGCCCTGGGCGTGGCGGCGGGCGCGGTGCTCGCAATGGTGCTCTTCGCCCGACGCGTGTCGCATGTGGTGACGGTGGAGCGCACCCTTGCCGCCGACGAGCGTTCGGTGGCGTACGTCGTCACCGGGCCGCTCTTCTTCGGCAGCAGCAACGACCTCGTCGAGCAGTTCGACTACGCCGACGACCCGGCATCCGTCGTCGTCGATCTGAGCCGGGCACAGATCTGGGATGCGTCGACCGTCGCCGTGATGGACTCGGTCGAAACCACCTACCGCGGGCGTGGCGCCACCGTCACGTTCACGGGTCTCGACGAGCGCAGCACGGCGTTTCACCGCAAGTTGACCGGAAAACTCTAGGCCGCGCGCGGCGCGACGGCCCGGCGAGCGGCCCGCCTACGCCCCGGCGAAGAAGGCTTCGATCGCCGCCGAGAGCGCAACAGGGTCGTTGACGTGGCAGAGTTCCCGTGCCGAGTGCATCGAGAGCAGCGGCACCCCGACGTCCAGTGTGCGGATACCGAGACGGGTTGCCGTCAGCGGACCGATCGTGCTCCCGCACGGCACCGTGTTGTTCGACACAAACTCCTGCGACGCCACGCCGGCCTGCTCGCAGGCGCGGGTCCACAGGGCCGAGCCGACGGCATCCGTCGCATAGCGCTGATTCGCGTTGATCTTCAGCAGCGGCCCTCCCCCGGCAACCGGCTGGTTGGCCGGGTCATGGCGCTCGGAATAGTTCGGGTGCACAGAGTGCCCGGCATCGGCCGAGAGACACCACGATGAGGCATACGCCTGCAGCTGTTCCGACGGGGTTGCGCCGAGAGCGCCGCTGATGCGGGTGAGGATGTCGGCCAGCAGCGGTCCGCTGGCTCCGGAGCGCGACTCAGAGCCGAGTTCCTCATGGTCGAACGCGGCGAGCACGCTGATCTGCCCGCCCGCCGGCGCGTTGGGGGCGCCTTCCTCGCGCGCGGCCTCGGCCAGCAGCGCCACCATCCCGGCGTGCACGCTCGTCAGATTGTCCATACGCCCGGCGGCGAACAACGCGTTGTCCCGGCCGAACCGTGTCGGCCGTGCGGTGTCGGCGGTCAGGATGTCGTACCCCGTGACATCCTCCGCGGCCACCCCGGCGAGCGCCGCCAGATGTCCGACGAGATCGGCGGCGGTGCCTCCGCCCACCCCGAACACCGGCGTCAGGTGCCGCTGCCGGTCGAGTTTCAGACCGTCATTGACTTCCCGGTCCAGGTGGATGGCCAACTGCGGGATGCGCAGATACGGCCCGGTGCGCACCAGGTGCGATTCTCCGTCGCGGGTGACGAGACGCCCGGCGAGCTCGAGTTCGCGGTCGAGCCACGAGTTCAGCAGGGGCCCGCCGTACACCTCGACGCCGGCCTGCAGCCAACCGTGGCTTTCGATCGTCGGCTTCGGCTTGAGTTTGAAGCCGGGCGAGTCGGTGTGTGCACCCAGGATTCGAAACGGTGTCGTCGCTGTGCTTCCGTTCGGCTGAATCCAGGCGATGATTGCGCCGTCGCGCACGACGTAGCGGCGACCGGCGCCGGCTTGCCAGGCCGCTGATTCATCGAGACGGGTGAAGCCGGCGTCATCGAGTCGCCGCGCCACCTCCTCCGCTGCGTGATACGACGACGGCGATGCCGTGATGAATGCGGCGAGGTCGTCGATGTATTGATCGACCCGGTCAGCGGCCGCCGCAGCTGTGGTGGCGGCAGAGTGGTCGGTGAGATCGGCAGCGCAGTCAGTCGAGGCATCCATGCCCTCAATCCAACCACTCGGCGCGGAGGGCGGTGCGCACGCGGGTTCACGCCCGCCAGTAAGTGCACCCGGTCGGTGTGCTCAGTAGGTGGGCGCGGAAGGCAGTTCGAAGAATTCCTCGAGGGTCGACACTCCGGTGGAGTGAAGCTCGGTGCTCAGGTCGGTACCGACGTAGCGAAAGTGCCACGGTTCGAATTCATACCCCGTCACGGCCACCTTGTCGGCCGGGTAACGCAGCAGATACCCGAAGCGCCAGGCGTTGGCGGCCAACCACTGCCCCTCAGCGGTGTCGGCGAAGCAGACGTTGAAACGGCAGGCGCCGCTCTCCGCACCGATGTCGATCGTCAAGCCGGTCTGGTGTTCGCTCGTCCCCGGTCGTGCCGTGCTGAGATCTGCGGCTGCGACTCCCGCCGATTTGACCTCGCTGGTGTACACCTCGACCTGGGAGGCGTACGACCGGAATGCACTGTTCGACTCCAGGCTGAGCCCCGCTTCGCTGGTCGCCGCAGCGAACATCGCCTCGACCGCGGTTGCGGCGTCGGCCCGCAGCAGGGGCGCCCAGGTGTGCGGCACTTTCACGGCGACGAGATCAGGCGGAGTGAAGTCGACCGGAACGATGGGGCGCTGCTTGTTGACCACGATCCACGGGCTTTCCGGGTCGTCGAGTGAGTGGGCGGCGCGGTCGAACCCATTCACCGGATGCGCCGTGGCCGTGGGTTCGACAATCGCGCCGGCGCCAGGGGCGGGCGTCGAGCCGTCGCCGGCGACGAGGAGATTGCCGATGACGACGCCCAGCACTACGACAACAATCAGAGCGAGCGACGCCCCGACGATGATGCGATTGCGTCGCACCCGTGCCGAGAGTGTCGGCTCAGCTCGAATGACGGCCTCGGGGACCGGAATCGCTGGGTCAGGCTTCTCAGCCTCCGAGAACAGAGCCTCGGCCCGGGAGAACTCGGAGTCTGCGAAGTCAGCATCAGCGACCGTGGAGTCAGCGAATTCGGAGTCAGCGGTCGCAGATTCCGACGACTCCCCCTCAGCACGAACAGCGTCAGTCGCCGGAGATTCGAGGGTCTCAGGCTCAGAGTTCTCGCCGTTCTCAAAGCGAGAAATCTCCATGCGAGGAATCTCGGGGCGAGTCGGCGAAGTCATCGGTTCGAGCCTACCGACGCGCGGGGCCGATTCCGGCTTTGAGGCGGTCACCCACTTGGGTGTCGCGCTATTCGACCCTACGATGAAGCCATGCCAACGATGATCTTCGTCAACCTTCCGGTTCAGAGCCTTAAGCGGTCGACCGATTTCTGGAAGGCCCTGGGGTTCTCGTTCAACCCCCAGTTCACCGATGAGAATGCGACCTGCCTCGTCATCGACGAGGATCACATCTACGCGATGCTGCTCGTCCCCGAGTTCTTCCAGACGTTCACCGACCGTCAGATTGTCGACACGTCAACATCGATTGAATCGATGATCGCGCTGAGCGCCGAGAGTCGCGACGCAGTCGACGAGATGGCGGATGCCGCGCTGGCGAACGGCGGGAGCCCGGCTGGCGACGCGCAGGACTTCGGTTACATGTACGGCCGCAGTTTTCTCGACCCCGACGGCCACCACTGGGATGTGACGTGGATGGACCTGAGCGCGGCACCTGCCGGCTGAACGCACTGTCACCGGCACCTGCCAAGCTAAGAGGATGACCGACACACGCGCATCCGCCCTCGCCGTCTTGCGCACGTTGGTCGGTCGCCCTGATGCCGATTTTCACGAGGGTCAGTTCGAGGCCATCGAGACCCTCGTCGATGAGCGCCGCCGGGCCCTCGTCGTGCAGCGCACCGGCTGGGGAAAGTCGGCGGTCTACTTCGTCGCCACACTGCTTTTGCGTCAGCGCGGCGCCGGGCCCACGATTCTCGTGTCGCCGCTGCTCGCCCTGATGCGCGATCAGGTCGCGGCCGCCGCCCGCGCCGGCGTGCGTGCCGTGTCGATCAACTCCTCGAACGCGCACGAATGGGGCGAGGTGCTGCAGGCCCTGGCCAACGACGAGGTCGACGTGCTGCTGGTCTCCCCCGAACGGCTCAACAACCCGAGTTTTCGCGACAACCAACTCCCGGCGTTGATCAGCCGGGTCGGGCTGCTGGTCGTCGATGAAGCCCATTGCATCTCCGATTGGGGCCACGACTTTCGGCCGGACTACCGCCGCCTGCGCGACCTCATCGCCGAGATGCCGGCAGGGGTTCCGGTGTTGGCCACGACGGCGACCGCGAACAGCCGAGTGGTGCAGGATGTCGCCGAACAGCTCAACAGCGCCGCCCACGGCAGCGCAACGCGCGACACGGAGCAGCCGGGCACCGAGGTTGTCACGATTCGCGGTCCGCTCGCCCGGGCTTCGCTGCGCCTGGGCGTGCTGCGCCTTCCCGACGCGAAGGCTCGACTCGCCTGGCTGCTCACGCATCTCGACGAGCTTCCTGGCAGCGGAATCATCTACACCCTCACCGTCTCAGCGGCCGAAGACACCGCCCGCCTGCTGCGTGACGCCGGTCACGCCGTGCGTGCGTACACCGGACAGACCGACACGGCCGAGCGCGAAGAGTCCGAGCGCATGTTGAAGAACAACGAGGTGAAGGCCCTCGTCGCCACGAGTGCCCTCGGAATGGGTTTCGACAAGCCGGACCTCGGCTTCGTGCTGCACCTCGGCGCCCCCTCCTCCCCTGTCGCCTACTACCAGCAGGTGGGACGCGCCGGTCGCGCCACCGACAACGCAGATGTGCTGTTGTTGCCCGGCCCGGAAGACGAGGCGATCTGGCAGTACTTCGCCACCGCGTCGATGCCGAACCAGGTGAAGGCCGAGGCGGTGATCGATGCGTTGCTGGCCAACGGCGACACTCCCCTGTCGACGCCCGCACTCGAGGCGCGGGTCGACCTGCGCCGCACGCCACTCGAATTGCTGCTCAAGGTGCTCGACGTCGACGGTGCGGTGCGACGCGTGACCGGAGGCTGGGTCGCCACCGGCACACCCTGGGTCTACGACCGCGATCGATACGAGCGCATCAGCGCGGCCCGGGTGGCCGAACAGCGGTCGATGATCGACTACGAGCAGACCTCGGGATGCCGGATGGAGTTCTTGCAGCGCGCTCTTGACGACGAAACCGCCGTCGCGTGTGGACGCTGCGACAACTGTCAAGCCCCCTGGTATCCGGCAGGGCTCAGCGCCGAGGCTGCCGCTGCGGCAGCACAATCGCTCGACCGGGTCGGCGTGCAGATTGAACCGCGAGCCCAATGGCCGACCGGAGTGGCGAACCTCGGCGTCAACGTGCGCGGCAACATCCCACCCGGCGAACGGCTGGCACCGGGGCGCGCGCTGGCCCGGCTGACCGACCTGGGGTGGGGCGGCGCGCTGCGCAGTCTCTTCAGCCCGCCGGCGACCGGCGACGTTCAGGGCACCGCCGGCGGCACGGCCGGGCCAAGCCCTGCCGATGCCCCGGCGAGTCCGGCGATGCTTGCTGCGTGCATCCGCGTTCTCGCCGACTGGAACTGGGACGAGCGCCCCGCTGCGATTGTCACGGTGCCCAGCCGGAGGCATCCGCAACTGATCGAGTCAGTTGCCCGCACGTTCTCCGACGCCGGGCGGTTGCCGTGGCTGGGTTCGCTCGACCACGCAGGCGGCGGGCCGACCGGTGCGTCGGGCGGAAATAGCGCCTACCGGCTCGCCAACGTCTGGGACCGTTTTGTTGTCGGTCCCGAGCTGGCCGCGGCGCTTGAAGCCTCTGCCGGTCGTCCGATTCTTCTCGTCGATGACATCGCCGACAGCCGCTGGACGCTGACCGTCACCGGGCGAGCGCTTCGTCGAAGCGGCGCATCCGCTGTGCTGCCTTTCACTCTGGCAGTGCGCTCGTAGGCCCGTCGTCGCGCGTGTTCTGAGCGGGCGCGATCTGAGCGACCGGTGCCGGATCGCCGTCGGTGTGCCGCGGGAGGGTTCGGCCGCGGAAGTAGTCGGATTTGACCACCCACCAGATGACCATGATGACGACGCCGAGAAGCAATGCCCCGATGCCGACCACCGCGACGGCGCCGATTCCGAAGATCGTGACGTTGTCACCGTTCTCGTCGACCAGCCAGTCGGCGAGTGCATATTGCTGCAACCCGTAGATGAACACGGCGGTGAGGCTCAGCCCGCCGAGCAACGGGAAGAGACCGCGCATGATCACGTTGCGAAATGAGGACCACATTGTTTTGCGGTAGTACCAGACGCAGGCGAAGCCGGTCAGACCGTAATAGAAGGCGATCATCAATCCGATCGACCCGATCAGCGCGCCCAGCAGTTGAATGCTGATCAGGGTGAAAAGCACGTAGAAGCCGATGGAGACAGCGCCCATCGCAATGGTCGACCAGGTCGGGGTGAGAAAGCGCGGGTGGATGCGTGCGAACTTCTCGGGGAGCGCTCTGAAGACGGCCATCGACAGGGTCGTCCGCGCCGTCGGAAGGATCGTGGTCTGGGTCGATGCCGCAGCCGAGGTGAGAATCGACACCGCGAGCAGCAGCGCCGCAGCATGGCCGAGCACGCTGCTCCCGAACAACGCCGGCCCAATTGCTGAGAAGACATCGGCGGCGTTGGTCTCGTTGCCGAGTCCGATTCCGCTGGTGCCGACACCGGCGAACGCGACCGCCGCGACGGTGACGAGGGCGTACGTGCCGAGCAGCAACAATGTGCTGATGATTGCGGCACGCCCCGGTGTCTTCGTGGGGTTCTCGGTCTCCTCGTTGATCGAGACGGCGGTGTCCCAGCCCCAGTAGATGAAGATGGCCGTCAGTATGGCCGGTGCGATCACCGTGCTGAAATCAAGCGTGAAGGGGTTGAACCAGTCGAGGCTCGGGATGAGTGAATAGGATTCGGCGGTGCCGGTGTAGACGCGCACGAGGGCGAAGATCGAGAAAAGCACCAGCACGAGTATCTCGATGCTGAGCAGCACATACTGGATGCGCGCCGACAACTCGATGCCGCGGTAACAGATGTAGGTCATCACGGCGATCCAGATCACGCCGGCGACCGTGGACCAGAACGGATCGTTGGCGAGATCGGCGACCCCGCTGAGACCCAGATCACCGGCGAAAATGAACGAGTAGGAGCCGGCCACCTGGGCCAGGTTCGCCATCACAATCACATCCGCGGCGACGATTCCCCAACCGCCCAGCCAGCCGGTGATCGGGCCGAATGCCCGCGCGCTCCAGGTGAACGTGGTTCCGCAGTCGGGTTCGGCCTTGTTTAACTCCTGGTAGGCGACGGCGATCAGATACATCGGAATGAAGGCGAGAATGACGATGCCCGGCGCTTTGACACCCGCGAGTAATGCGCCACCACTGGCGACGATGAATCCGAGGCTTGCGGCCAGGCTGTATGCCGGCGCCGTGGAGGCCACGCCGATGACGACACTGGAGAGAAGGCTGAGTGCGCCCCCTTTCAGGCCTTTGCTGTCGACTTGCTCAGGCTGAGGGGGAAGAGTGGTTGTCATCGGGATCTCCCAACGCCGCGGCTTCTTCAGGCCGGGGAACCGAGGCCAAAACGGTCGTTCGGGTGAGCGATCTGGCTAGTGACCGGTTTACCCCTGTTCGACGTGTTGCGCACCTGCACACACACACACACACACACACACACACACACACACACACACACACACACACACACACACACACACACACACACACACACACACACAGACGTGCGGAGACTGTCGAGGGTGCTCATCGCCGTCTCCAACGTTTCTGCATCGAGCGAGCCGAACCCTTCATCGACGAAGAGAGTATCGAGAGCGATGCCCCCGGCCTGCTCCGACACCACCTCGGCAAGTCCGAGCGCGAGCGCCAGCGATGCGAGAAACGTCTCGCCGCCCGACAACGAGTGCGTGGGTCTGGCCCGCCCGGTATGCGCATCACGGATGGCCAGGCCGAGCCCCGACTGGGCACCTCGAAATTGCAGCGAGTCGTCATGCTCGAGCAGGTAGCGTCCGCCGGTCATCGTGCGGAGTCGCTGGTTGGCGGCCGCGATGATCTCTTCAAGCTGAGCCGCAAGCACATACGTTTCAAGTCGCATCCGTTTGGTGTTGGGCTCGTCGCCATGCACAACGGCCGCGAGTTCGCGCACCTGGGTTTGGGTGACGAACAGACTGTCTGACTCCTCGAACTGCAGGATCGCGTCGGCCACCAAGGCCCCGATCTGACGCGCCCGTTCGACGAGGGTGCTCTCGATGGAACGGGCAAGGTCGCGCTCTGCGACAGCCCTGTCGGTCACCTCGTGCGCCGCGTGCAGATCAATGAGTTCGGCGGGAAGATCGGCCATTCCCGGTTCGTCGAAAAGCGCTTGCACGACAGCGAATTCGTCGTCGTAGCGTCGCAGTGCCTCATGGTGCGCGGCGATGACAGCATCGGCGATCCGGGCCGCGAGCGCGGCCTGCTGATCGGCAAAGCCCTCGGCGAGTAGTTGCGTCTGCACCTCCGCAACAGCAAGAGCGAGCGAGACCTGACGCTGCGTGCTGATCGCCGCGGCGTCACCGATGCGTCGCGCCGCCTCGAGTTCGCTCTGCAGCCGTGCCGCTCGATCCGTGACGGTGGCGAACTCGCCGCGGTGTTCGGCGGCACGCGCGAAAATCGACGAGCGCCTGCTGCGCAATTCTGTGGTGAGAGTGGATGCCGTGTCACGGGCCGCTTGCGCATCAGTCTGCTCGGCGTGAGCCAGAGCCAGTTCGTCACGCAGCGCGACCAGCTGCTGCTCCAGCCGACTGACGTCGTCACGGGCCGCCAGCGCACGGTCGAGTGTGGAGTGAGCGACGGCCCGTTCGGCCTCGAGCTGGTCCGGCTTTTTGTCGTTGGCTCGCGTGCGCGCTTCGGCCACTGCCAACGCCGCGGATTGAACCTTCTGCTGGGCGGCTTCGAGGCCCCGGTAGGCCGCGGCCTGGGCGCTGCGGGCCAGCTCGACGTCATTCTCGTTCACAGGCACGGCCGTGCGGGTCGCCGGAGCCGGGTGCTCCGCCGAACCGCACACGGCACAGGGCTGACCGTCGACCAATTCTGCGGCCAATTCTGCGGCGTGACCGGCCAGGCGCCGCTCCAGAAGGTCATCGTAGGACGTCGCCGCGGCACGGTTCGCCGCAGCGGCTGTTTTCTCGAGCTGTTCCGCTCTGATGAGTTCAGGTTCGAGGCGCTGCACCGCATCGATTGCCTCCGCCTCCCGCTCCAGTCGCGAAAGTTCCGCCCGAGCCTCGACCTCCCTCGCTGCCCGGAGCGCGGCGTCAGCGCGCTGTTCCGCTGCAGCGTCAATGCGCCCGGGGAGCACTGAGATGAGGGCCTGCACTCGGGACAGTGCTTCGGAAGACTCGGCCAGACTCGTCTCCGCGACATCGAGGTCACGGTCGAGGCCCGGCACCAGCTGTTCGGACGTGACAATCTCGTGCAGCGAGCCTTGGATCCCAAGAATCTCATCGATCGTGGCTTGGAGCGTCGTGGCCTCGACACGGAGGGCCGATTCTCCGAGCTCAGACCACAACTCCCGCGCGGCCGCCTCGTCGGCGAGAGCCAGAGCGCGGGCGCCCTCGGCGTCGGCCAGCGCGCGAATCTGCGGCACGACTCGGGCCGCGCGCTCGGCCGCGGCCACCGTTCTGCGCAGGGCATCGATCTCGTCCCGGCGACCTTCGAGGGCATCGCGAGTGATCCGCGCGGCGTCCCGGCGCTCCTGCCGCCCCCTCAGCGCGCTCTGGCGCTGAAGTTCCTCCGTCGCCGCCGACACGGCGCCATCCGCCGCCGCCGCAGTGGCTGCAGCCACGGCGCACTCGGCGGCAAGCTCGGCCTGCGCCGTCTCGAACCATTCGCGCGACGGTGACGCAGGCGGGGCATCCAGTTCAAGCTGGTGCGCGATCGTGGCGGCGAATCCGCCGATCTGCTGCTGGAGAACGCCGAGCTGCTCGCCCAATACCTTGCGCCGGGCGAGCAGCTCCGACTCGAAACGTTCGAACCGCGCGGTACCGAACAGTGTGCGGAGCACGGCCCGGCGATCGTCGGTCTTAGCCAGTAGAAACTTTTGGAACCGGTTCTGAGCGAGCAGAATCACCTGCAAGAACTGGTCTTGTTTCAGCGGCAGGATGCGGCTGAGTTCGAGGCCGACATCGACAGGGCGTGCGGCGACGCCGCGCCATCCGTCGCCGCTCGGCGCGTCGGTCGTCAGAGCGTCGCTGCTCGACGCGGGGTCGGTGTCTTCTCGTACGTCGAGTCGAGCGTCGGGCTGCGAGGTCGTCGTTCCGCCGCCTCGCTTCTTCGGCCGATCGAAGCGTGGGGTGCGGTAGATGCGGTAGTCGGTGTCGCCCATTGCGAACTCAAGCTCGACGAAGGTCGGGTCATCGGGTTCGCAATGGTCGCTGCGCAACTGAGACTCGGTGCCGTCGTAGCGGGGAACACTCGCATAGAGCGCAAAACAGACGGCGTCGAGGATGCTGCTCTTGCCTGCACCGGTCTTACCGGTGATCAAGAAAATGCCGTCGTCGTCGAAACGCTCGAAGTCGATGAGTTGCTCGTCTTTGTACGGCCCGAACCCGGCGATGCGCAGTTTCTTGATTTTCATTCGACACCCTCTGAGCTCGGCACCTGCACGGAGGCGAGAACCTCGGCGACAAGAGTGCGTTCGAACTCGGTCGGTCCGACTCCGTTGCGCACCAGCTCGAGAAAACTTGCGACGATGTCGGGGTCAGTCTGAGATTTGATGCGCTCGGAATAGCTCGTCGAGCGGTCGTCGACGACGATTGCCGGGCGGTGATCGAGGGCGACGCAGTAGGGAAAGCGCGTCTGGAGCTTGCGCATGGCGTCAAGCGGGCGCACCTGATCGGTCAGAATCGCCGACACCCAGTTCTGTTCGACAGCGGCATGGGCCTCGTCGGTGAGAATCTGGTCAAGCTCGCCGGTGAGCACCGACAGGGAGCGCGGGATCGGCAAGTCGATCCAGTCAACGCTCGCGAGGCCGTCGGCATCGAGCTCGACCAACCAGCCGCCGCGGGGTTTGCCTGCCTCGGAGAATGAGTAGTGAAGCGGCGCACCCGAGTAGCGCACCCGTTCGCTCAACGTGGAGCGACCGTGAATGTGCCCCAGTGCCACGTAATCGGGGCCGTCGAACACACTCGCGGGCACCAGGTCGAGGCCGCCCGCGCTGATGTCCCGTTCCACATCGCTGGCGCTGACGCCTGCGGCGAAACAATGCGAGAGCACGACTGAACGGTCCCCATGCGCAGAGATGTCGGCCCGGATCTGCTGCATGGCGAAGTCGAGAACCTGCTCGTGGGTGCGCAGCTCGACATCGGGATGGTGGTGCCGAATCAGCGCGGGCTCGAGGTAGGGGATGCCGTAAAACCGAACAGGGCCGTGCGCATCCGTCACGATGATCGGCTCGCGATATTGATCGTGCCTGGTGACCACGTGGATGCCGGCCAGGCCCGCCCACTCAGACTGAAAGCCGAGGCGAGCGGCCGAGTCATGGTTGCCGCTGGTCATCACGACACTCGCACCGGCGTCACGCAGCGCACGCAGCGCACCGGACAGCACCGTATAGCTCTCGGCCGACGGCACCGCGGAATCGAACACATCGCCGGCCACCGCAACAACGTCGATCTGCCGGGTGCGCACCACGTCAACAAGCCCATCGAGCACCATTCGCAGGTGACCGACGGTCGAGTGCGTGTGAAAGGTACGACCGATGTGCCAATCAGACGTGTGAAGGATCTTCATGCTTCTCACGCTAGCGTCGACCTCTGACAGAACTGTCGCCGACAGACCCACCATCAGCGTTTGCGCGGGTGCGCTACTTGCGGGTGGTCTTCTCCACACTCATCACCAAGATGACGCGATCGGCTTTGTCGGCCGGCGCCGGTGACTGCGCGTCGCCGTAGCGCTGCCCGAGGTGCACATAAAAGGCCCCCTCCGGGTCGGCAATCACGTCAACCAGACGGCCACGCACCTCCAGGTAGCGGAACGGGTTGGCCGGATCCAGGACCATGACCGTCATCGCCGGGTTCAGCTGCAGGTTGCGAAACTTTGCACGCTTCGACGTGTGGGTGAATCTGATCGTCTCACCGTCGAACTCGAACCACATCGGGTTGACCTGCACGGCGCCATCCGGCCGGATTGTGCCCAGACTGGCGAAATGCGGCTCGGTGAGCAGGTCAAGCAGGTCAGCGGGGATCTTGGTCGTCATGCTCAGATACAACCAGCCGCTCGGCTATTTCTTCCGCGCGACTCTCGAACTAATTGAGCACGTCTTCCAAGGTGCGCGGTTCGTGCCCAGTCAGCCGGCGCACATCGTCGGTGATGTGGGCGAGCTCGCCGTCGGCGATTGCCGTGTAGGTGCTCACCCAGGCCTCCACCTGCCAGTCCGGCGCGCCATAGTGAGCTCGCGACGCATACGCTTCGTCGAGTGTTTCGTTGATGAACGTGAACCGGCGACCGGTGGTCACGGATGCCCGGCGCGCGATGTCGCCGAGGGTCAATGCTTCGCCTCCGGTCAACTCATAGATCGTGTCGTGGTGCTGCTCGGGGTGTTCGAGCACCGCCACGGCGGCATCCGCGACATCGGCGCGAGCGACGGCCGCAGTCACACCGTTTCCGGACGGACCCCGGATCACCCCGTTCTCATCGGCGAAGTGCGGAAGCAGATCGAGGTAGAAGTTGTCGCGCAGAAAGGTGTAGCCCAGGCCGGAGTCCCGAATGGCGTCTTCGGTGGCACCATGATCGCGCGCGAGCGTGAAGCCGGCCGCGTGACCGGCGCCGACGAACGAGGTGTAGACGATGTGGCGCACCCCCGCGCGAGTCGCCGCCGCGACGAAGCTCAGGTGTTCGCTGACTCGCTCGGCGGATTCGTGGGCAGACACCATGAACGCCACGTCCACCCCGGCGAGTGCCTTCTCCACTGCGTCTCCGTCACCGTACGTGGCAACGGCGATTTCGGCACCCGGAAGCTGCGGCGCACGGGCCGCATCCCGCACGATCAGCCGTAGCGAATGCCCCCGGTGCGCAAGTTCGGAAGCAACTCGTCCCCCGATATGCCCCGTCGCTCCGGTCACTGCGATTCGTGTCATGCTGCCGTCTCCTTCATCTCGCGCTCGTGTCGATCTCAGTTGATGGTGCTCTCCGCCCCCGCAATGGGGTTGGCGTCCCCGCAATGAGTCGGGCACGCTCGAAGTAGACACGGCACGACGGGGGAACACATCATGACAGAACAACCCGGATTCGTCGCGCCAGCCGGCTGGTACGTCGATCCGACGACTTCGATTCATCTGCGCTGGTGGAGCGGCCTCGCCTGGACGGAGCACGTCGCCCCGATTCCCGAGGTCTCGACGACCCCCGACGACTACCGAACGGCCGCCCCCACCACGTCCCCCGTGCCTGCAATGGACCTCGAGTCAGCACACGCCGGGGCCGCCGACGAGAACGTTCCGCTCCCCCCTCCGCCGATCTCCCGGCTCGCTCCGGTGTCGGCGTACGGCTGGGCGCGCGAGGAAAGCAAGACTGAGATCGCCCCGCGTTGGACCCTTCCGGTCGGACACAGCCTGGAGTTCACTGCGATTCCAAGCCGCTGGGGCTCTGTGTCGGTCTGGGTGATTGCGTTCGCCCCCTGGATGTCGGTCGTCGCGTTCTTCGTCATGCTTCTGCTGGAGGGAATCGGTGCGCAACTCTGGCTGCAGTACGCCGCCGTCTCGCTGCCCTGGCTGATCACCCTGGCAGCTGCTCAGCGGGACGTGAAGCGGCTCAGCAGTTGGGGCCATCGAACGGTCGCCCCCTGGGCCTGGGCGCTTCTCGGCGCTCCCGCCTACCTCATCGCGCGCACCGTCGTGCTTCGACGCACTGCCGGTCTCGGCTCTGCCCCGCTGTGGGTGTGGATCGCCAACTTTCTGCTGGTGGTCGGGCTGGGTGTGTTCATCGTCGTTGTTTTCGCGGCGGTTCTCGCGTCGCTCTCTGGCTCCGGGTTCGACGGCACCCAGCTGAGCAGTCTGCCGGCGGCGATCGGGCTCGCACGCGTCGTCTGACCGTCATCCTCCGCTCCCAGGCTGGGCACCGGCCGTACCGGTATCTTTGAGCCCACCGGCTCAAGCAACGAAATTGAGCCGCGCATTGCTGGTGAATTCACCGACTGAAGGAGCGAAATTATGGGCTGGCTCGATCGAATCTTCGGCCGCGAGGAAACACCCTCCCGTCCGACGGCGAACCGCCCGGCGCGCTCCGACGATGACATCGCCATCGAGCGCTACCGCTACCTGCTGCGCACAGCGCCGCCGGAGACGATCGAAGCGGTGCACCAGGAGGCGTTTTCAAAGCTGACCCCGGCTCAGCGCGACCTCCTCTTTGAGCAGCTTCAAGCCGACGCCGCGGCCGGCGAACGCCCGACGACGAACGACCCGGCCAGCCTGGCGCAGGCGGCGACGCGCTCCGAGCTGCGTAATCCCGGGTCGATGGAGCACACGCTCGGCGCTGCAGGCCAGCGGGGCGGCAGCCTGGGCTTCGGCGGCACTTTCGCAAGCTCGCTCATGGGAACCGTGACCGGATTCGTCATCGGCTCCGCAATCGCATCGGCTTTTCTTCCGGATGCCGGTGGCTCAGTCGACGCCGCAGGTGCCGACGGCGATTCGTCCGGCGACGGCAACGCCGATGGCGGTGGCGATTCCGGGGGCGACTTCGGCGGCGGCGGTTTCGACGATGGCGGCTTCGGCGGCGGCGACTTCGGTGGCGGCGACTTCGGTGGCGGCGACTTCGGTGGCGGCGGCGACTTCGGCTTCTAGCCGCACAACCCTCGACCTAGAGGTCGGCCGAAAGCACCTCGTAGCTGGCCTGTGTGAAGCCGGCACCCAGTTCGCGCGTCGCGGTGAGCCTCAGATGGACCCGCTCGTCGAGTGGCCCGAACAATGACGCTCCGGACCCGAGCAAGACGGGCGCCTGCGTCAGCGTCATCTCGCTGATCAACCCTCTGCGCAGGAACGCCTGAATCGTCTGCCCACCATCCACATAGACCCGTTTCATTCCCTCGCGCTCGAGCGTCGCCACGACGTCATCGAGATCCGTGTGCACGGTCGTGTCGGGAGCGGCGGGAGTACCCGGTGCGACCGGAGCGCCATCGGCGCCGAGCGTGCGGCTGAGCACCAGCACGCGTTTTCCGGCATACGGCCACTCGCCGAAGCCGAGCACCGTGTCGAATGTCTTGCGTCCGATCACGAGCGCATCGACCGAGGCGAAAAACTCGTCGTACCCGGTCTCACCGAGTGTGTCGTTCTCGTCGGTCAGCCAGTCAAGTTCGCCGTTCTCGCCGGCGATGAAGCCGTCCAGACTCGTTGCGATGAAAACGGCTGCCACAAAGTTCGCTGTCATGACTCTCACGCTACCGGGGCCCGCAGACACCATCACAGCCGATGCCGTCTGCGCGAATGAGCAACACGTCAATCGAATCGATTGTTGACGACTGCAACCTGCCCGGGCTCATCGACTGATATGTTATCGCTCGGCGTCTGCCAGGCCCGCGGGATCAATTCTTTCCCGAGTGGCCAGCGAGGGGGGCAGATCGCGTCATTCAATGGGCCAAAATCCACCCCGTCATCCGTGTCGTTCGAGGCTGAGTTAGCCAGGCACTCACCAACGAGGAGTATCCAAGCATGACCACTACACCTGAATTCACCAGCGGCTTCGGTGCCACCATCACATCTGGCATGAAGTGGTTCGCCAAGCAGGGGCAGGTCGTGATCGAGGAAGGACACCTCGGTCTCCTGCGCGACAACGGAGACCTCATCGACAGTGCACCGATCTCGGATGTTCAGATCAAGAAGGCGATGCTCTATTCCATGATGCCCAGCATCCAGATCGCATTGAACGGCACGAAGTACAAGGTGAACCTCTCCTACACGGCAAACGACGCCACCCTCGGAGCCGACCGTGCGAAAGAGATTCAGGAAAAAGACAACGAGGCGCTCTTCGAGGTCGTTCGCCGACTCGGCGGCCAGGTCGGCAAAGCCTAGGCATGCGCAGTCGTCGCCACGCTCACCATCGCGCCTCTGTGGCGAAGGCGATTGCTGACGAGGGCGGTTACGACTACCGTCCGCAGGTGGTCAACCCGCCGGTGTCTGGCCTCCTGTTCGCCAACACCAATCACGTCGTCATGAGCGACGTCGTCGACGCCACTGCCACCGCGACCCCGTTTGTGTTCGGGACGCTTTCGGCCAGGGGCGGACGAGTACGGGACGCGAAGCTCGTGATGATCGTGTTGCCGAGGCCGGTGCCGAACATGGTGTTGCTCAGCACGGGTGAAGCCGTGCTGAGCAAGGCCGGGGTCGCGCTGGACGAGGGCCAGCGCCTTGCCCTGGAGGGCGACTTCGATACAACGTTTACGCTGTATTGCCCTCGCGAATACGAGACCGACGCGCTCTACATCTTCACACCCGACCTGATGGCTCGCCTGGTGGATTCTGCCGCTGGATGCGACATCGAGTTCGTCGACAATCGAGTCCTCATCTACGCACCACCCGCCGCGTTCGCGACGAAAGCCGCTCTCTCGGTCGTGCCAGAGTTAGTGCGTTTCCTTGAGAGCAAACTGCGCCGACAGACACACCGCTACCAGGACGACCGACGCGACAATGCATCGGTCAGCGACCCATTTCGCCGTGCCCAGATCACCGCCCTCGGCGGTGCCGACACGCACTTCCGGGTTGGGTTGCGCGGACGCCGCCTCCGTCGTCGCACAACGTTCTGGCAGAAGGTTGGAATCGGTCTCGCGGCACTTCTTGCAGCGACGGCAGCCGTCTACTGGATTGCGGCTGTCCTCAGTGCCTTCATGCCCTAGAGTCCCCCGCCCGGCAGGCGGCGCTCAGCCCCAGAAGCCGTCGTGCACCGCTGCCGCCTCCTCGCGCAGCGCCGGGCCGACCACAACGGTGGCCCTCTGTCCTGCGGCGAAGACCGTGCGGCAGGGCAGGCTCATCGTCGGGTTCTCAGGGTTCGAGCCGGTGATCGCCAGCAGGTCGCGCTCGCCCAGCGCGTAGACGACGCGGCCGACGCCGGCCCAGTAGATCGCGCCGGAGCACATCGCGCAGGGTTCACAGCTCGTATAGAGCGTGAAGTCGCGCAGTTCGGTGGGTGTGTAGCGGTGCGACGCCAATCGAATGAGCGCCGTCTCCGCATGCGCCGTGCAATCGGCGTCGGTGGTGACCGAGTTCTCGGCCTGCAGCACGACGGTGCCGTCGGCATCCGTCAGCACCGACCCGAACGGATGGTTGCCGTGAGCGACCGCGCTGCGGGCAAGGTCGATCGCGTCTCGCAACCGCGCCAGGTCGCGTTCAGTCGGCTGCACTGAGGGATCAGACAAGCGCTGCGCCGGTCTCGACCGGGTGTCCCTCGGCCTGCCAGGCCGAGATTCCGCCGGCGACGTTGATCGCATCGAAGCCCTGCTGCTCGAGGTAGGCCGTGACCTGGGCGCTGCGACCCCCGGCGTGGCAGAGCACGTACAGCGTGTCTTCGCGCGGCACCTCGGCCAAGCGGCTGACAAACTCACTCATCGGAATGTGTGTCGAGCCGGCCAGGTGCGCCTCGGCATACTCGCCGTCTTCGCGCACATCGAGCACCACTGCGGTGCTCCCGAGTGCCGCAAGTTCCGAAGCTGTGATTTCCTGCATGGTCGTGCCCTTTCTCGAAGCTGCTGAGGGATGCCGGTCGTCACTGCGCGACAACGACAGCGAACCGGTCCCCACGACTGATGCTAGCTGCCCGGGCTTCGAGTGGGCTTGTAGTTCCGCGATGACTCAGGCGAGCCCGACGGATAGGCTGAAGACTCACTCTTGGAGGAAACATCATGGCACTCACCAGCGAAGCAACGACGGTCTGGAACGGACCGCTTGCGACAGGTTCCGGAAACGTCACACTCGATTCGTCGCACGCCGCCGAATTCCCCGTCAATTGGAAGGCGCGCTCTGAAGGCGCCCCGAACACCACCAACCCCGAGGAACTTCTCGGCGCGGCACACTCCGCCTGCTTCTCGATGGCGCTCTCCCTCGCTCTCGCTGAGGCGGGCCACACGCCCGAATCCATCCAGACCACCGCTGCGGTCACCTTCCAGCCCGGCGTCGGCGTCGTCGGCAGTCACCTGCTGGTGAACGCCCGTGTTCCCGGCCTGACCGCCGAGGAGTTCGAGGTCATCGCCGAAGACGCCAAGGTCAACTGCCCGATTTCGAAGGCTCTGACCGGCATCCCGATCACCCTCGAAGCAGAACTCGCCTAACCGACTCGCCCAGCGGAGACCGACATGCGAATTCTCGTCAGCGGTTCCTCCGGCCTGATCGGCACCGCGTTCTCCCGGGCGGCCACAGCAGCCGGACACACCGTGTTCCGGCTCGTTCGTCGGCCGCCCGGCGCACGCAATGAGATTTCTTGGAATCCCCCGGATCTCTTCATCGAGCCGACTGTGCTCGACGGCTTCGACGCCGTCGTGAACTTCGCGGGGGCGTCATTAGCCCGCCTGCCCTGGACACCCAGGTACCGCACCGAGGTTCTGCGCTCCCGCGTTCAAGCCACGCGCACCCTGACCGACGCGATGCACCGGGCCGCGCGGCCTCCTCGCCTGCTGCTGAACGCCTCGGCCACCGGCATCTACGGCGATCGCCCCGGTGAGGTTCTGACCGAGGATGCCGAGCCGGCCGACAACTTTCTGGCCGGCGTCGTCGCCACCTGGGAAGCCGAAGCGCACCGCGCCCCTGAGTCGACGCGGGTGGTGACCTTTCGCACCGGTCTCGTACTCGCCCGGCATGGCGCACTGGCGCCGCTGATCCCGGTGACCCACCTCGGGCTTGCCGGCCCGCTCGGTCGCGGCACCCAGGTGTGGCCGTGGATCAGTCTCCTCGACGAGGCAGCGGCCCTGGTTCACCTGCTCGATTCCGAACTGTCCGGACCGGTCAATCTCGTCGCTCCACACCCCGCCAGCGCCAACGACGTGATGCGCGCCCTGGCGCACGCGCTGCACCGGCCGTTCCTCCTGCCCGTGCCCGAGAAAGTGCTCACCCTCGCACTCCAGGATGCAGCGCGGCAGCTGCTCCTGGCCGATCAACGGGTCAGCAGCCAGAAACTGCAGGACGATGGTTTTCAGTTCACCCACCGCACGCCGACAGCGGCGATCGACTGGATGCTGCGACAGAGCTAGTCGAGCGTTGCGAAAGCGATCAGGCGGTCGTGTGCTCCGCACGTTCGAGCGTGATTGCCATGCGAATCGCCCGTCGTGCCCGACGGCGGTCCCCCGACGCGTCATAGGCGAGTCCCAGCCGGAACCAGGCCTGCCAGCTTTCCGGTGCCGCATCGACCTCGGCCTGGTAGCGCGGGAACTCGGCATCCGCCGCGTCGCGCACCGGACGCCCGCTCGCCCGCACCGGCAGCTGCTCCATCGGAAGTGCGCCCTGCTCCTCGAGCAGTTTCACGAGGCGTTCCGACCGCGTGCCGAACTGAATTTCACGCACCAGCGCCCAGATCCCGATCAACGGAAGCACGAGAAGTGCGATGCCGATCACAATGCCGACGCTGTCACCGCTGCCCAGAAACAGCACCGCTCGCCAGCCGATGACCACGATGTAGAAAACGAGAAGTGCCGCCATCACGAGGGCGGCGATCCGACCCTTCACGCGGAGATCTCCGAAGACTCCGGAGCCGGCACGCCGGTCGCCGGCACGGGACCTGTCTCGTCCGCCCGGCCCAGCCCGAGGTCGAGCAGCGCATCGAGCCCGACGGTCACCCCGCGCACCGACCGGGTCGCCGCCAGGGCGATCAGGATCCCGCGCTCATACGACGCGGCCGAGAGCGTGTTGTGGCTGATCGTGAGCGTTTCACCGGTTCCGCCGAGCAAGACTTCCTGGCGGGCGAGCAGCCCATCCATCCGGATGCTGTGCACCGGAACGCTGGCGATCTGCTGGCCGCGCGCGCGCTGATCGGTGTGCGGCGCCGAGACCGGCCCAAGCGCCGCTCGTGCGCGCCCGATCAGCTCGGCGGTGCGCACCGCGGTGCCAGAAGGCGAATCGACCTTGCCGGCGTGATGGGCTTCGACGATCTCGATGGAGTCGAAGAACCGGGCCGCCTGAGCGGCGAATCCGCTGGCAAGCACGGAGCCGATTGAGAAGTTGGGAATGATGATGACGCCGGTCTCGTCGTTGCCGTCGATGCGGCTGGCGAGCGCAGTGATGCGGTCTTCCGACCAACCGGATGTCCCGACCAAGACCCGCAAGCCGTTGGCGGTGGCAAAGTCGACGACATCCTGGCTGACGCCCGGAACCGTCATGTCGACCGCCACATCCGCACCGAGCATGTCGGAGAGCGGGCTGCGGGAGTTCAACTGGGCGACAAGTTCGTAGCCCTCGGCATCCTCAACGAGTTGGCAGACCAGGCGGCCCATTTTTCCTGTCGCGCCGATGACGGCAACCCGTGTAGTCATGGGTCTAATCTACCGTTCGCCTAGAACATCAGCGGGTCAGGCAACCCCGTGCGCAACTCCACCGGCAGGTGGCCGAGGTCGTTGTGGGTGACCAGCGTCCACGGGCGACCGGGCTTCTGCTGCAACACCGTGAGACCACAATTGGCTTGATTGATGCTGATCCAGCGCCAATCGGGCGCCCCCAGAACCTCCCGCACAAACCAGGCGATCACAAAATTGTGGGTGATCAGCAGGTCGTGACGCTCGCCGGGTCGTGCCTGCAAGAATTCGGCAGTCGCATCCTCCATCTGAGCCCGGCCTGCCTCGATCTCCGCCTCGGTGACCGCTCCGAAGAACGGCGCGTAGACCGACGGCATTTCCGGCGCTTTACCGGAGGGGATGCAGTCGAACAGCAGCGGGGACGGCTCAGAGACCAGCGACGGCAACCGTTCGGCGATGATCTCAGCCGTTGCGGCAGCTCGCTGCAGCGGTGAATGCCAGGCTCCGGTGAACGGAACCCCGCCGAGACGCTCAGCGATCAAATGTGCTTGACGACGCCCCCGCGCCGAGAGTGGGCCATCAGGAAGACCGTGCTCTGCATCCTGTTGCTCGCCGTGGCGCACCAAGTAGATGTAGTGGGTCATCGTTGTCCATTTCGTTGTACCGCTTGTCTTGCTGGCAGGCGGTGCACGAGCGTGCACTGCCGAGGAGGAAGAAGCGCCGGAGTCACCCAAGGCGGGGCGCCGGCCGGCGGCTAAGGTCGAACGCCCGCGGGAATGATCGAGTCGAACGTGTTGTCGTCGAGCGCACCGACGGCGGCGACCGAAATCGGGCCGGACACGAGCTCGGCGGCGAGGCTCTGCACGTCATCCGCGGTCACCCGGTCGAGGCGACGCAACGCCTCATCAAGGTCGGCGAACTCGCCGAGGGTGATCTCTGAGCGGCCGAGACGCGACATCCGAGTGTCGGAATCTTCGAGCGCCAGGGCGGATGCGCCGGCCAGCTGACCTGCTGCGCGCTTCATCTCGTTGGCGGTGACACCGTGTTCGGCGAGACGGTGAAGCTCGCTCATCAGGATGTCGGCGACCTGGCCGGCCTTGGCCGGAGTGCAGCCCGCATACATGCCGAACAGTCCGGCGTCGGAATAACCGGGGGCGAAGGAATACACCGAGTAGGCCAGACCGCGCTTCTCGCGCACTTCCTGGAACAATCGCGACGACATGCCGCCGCCGAAGATCGAGTTGAGCACGCTCATCGTCACGCGACGGTTGTCGGAGGCGACCAGGCCGGGCATGCCGATCAGCATGTTCGCCTGTTCCAGCGGACGCCGGACGATGGTGACGGGGTCGCCCTGGCTGATGACGGCCGCATGATCGGTGCGTCGACCGACCGGTGTCGCCGCGACGTCGAGGTCCCAGCCGGCACGCAGGAGCCCGGCGGTGACAAGGGTGACCAGCAGATCGTGGTCGACGGCACCGGCGACGGTGACGACGAGGTCTTGCGGCCGATAGTTCGCGAGATAGTGCTCGTGAACGGCGTCGCGGGTGGCCGCGAGAATAGTTTCGGGGCTACCGCCGATCGGGCGACCGAGCGGGTGCTTGCCCAGCACGGCTTCGAAGAAGCGCTCGTTGGCGACATCCGCCGGGTCGTCGTCGGCCATGGCCAGCTCTTCGAGGATGACCCCGCGTTCGTTCTCGAACTCGACAGGGTCGAGCAGCGAAGAGGTGAGCATGTCGGTGAGCACCTCGACCGCCATGCTGAGGTCGCGGTCTTGCACCTTGGCGTAGTAGCAGGTGTATTCCTTGGCGGTCATCGCATTGTGCTCGCCGCCGACCGAGTCGAAGGCCACTGCGATGTCGAGCGCTGAACGCTCGCGTGTTCCCTTGAAGAGAAGGTGCTCAAGAAAGTGAGTCGAGCCGAAGTGGCCCGGCGTCTCATCGCGTGAGCCGACGGCAACCCAGAGGCCGATCGTCAGGCTGCGGCTGCCCGGAACCTGCTCGCTCAAGATACGAACGCCGCTCGGCAAGACACTCCGTCGAACGCGCGAATCACCCGCCGCCTGAAAAGAGAGTTCGGGCAGGTCTAGGGGAAATTCAACTGCACCGTTCATGTCCCCACAACCTTACGACACCACTCCGATATGCGGGCCGCCACACCGGTAATGCCCCCCTAGACTGGTCTGTCTCCAACTGTGCTACTGTCTGGATGTTGAACGCCGACGACCACCCCAAAACGTCGGTTTTCGCGTGGGTTTCACTGGTCTCCTGCACAGCGAGGCTCGACCGTCGCAGTCGACGGTTTCTACGAATCCGGGTGCCCTAGCACTCGCAGAACACCGCTGGGAAGCAATTCCCACAAAGGAGTCGGACCGGATGGCCGAGTTGACCGATTTGGCCGTCCGACCGACGACTCACGCCAAGGTGCGCATCCTCGCCACCGCCGACGAGCTGTTCTACAGCGAGGGCATACACACGGTCGGTGTCGACCGCATCATCGGTGAGTCCCGCGTGACGAAGGCGACCTTCTACAAGTACTTCCGTTCGAAAGACGGCCTGATCGTCTCCTACATCGAGGGCCGCGACAAGCGTGCCCGCGAGCAGCTGAACGCAGTCGCCGAACGTCATGAATCACCGGCTCGCCGCCTTCACGACATCGCGTACACGCTGGCCGCCGAGGTGCGCACCGATAGTTTTCACGGCTGCCCGTTCATCAACGCTGCGGCGCAGTTCGCCGATCCGATGCACCCGGTGCGACAAGCGGTGAGCATTCACCGTGAGTGGTACATCTCGAGCATCGAGGACCTGTTTCGGGGAATGGGACACCCGCGTCCCGGCGATGCGGCCGACGACTTCTTTCTCGCCAGGGACGGTGCATTCTCCGGCGCCAACCTCGGCGACCCGATCGCGGCGCAGGCCGCCCTGATGCGCGCCGTTCAGCGAGTGATCGAGGAAGCGGCCGCCGAGGCGGCTCAGGCCGGCTAGGCCCCTGACTGCAGTCCCGGGGTCGGTCAGCTCTACAGTTCAGGGCAGGTCGCTCAGTTTCTCCGAAGCTCGATCGAGCTCGTGCATCTCACTGCGGAACAACCGGATCTCCGCCGCGGCCATGATCGCATCGAGCTGTTCCGGCCGGCTGACGCTGGCAACCGGCGCGAACATCCCCTTGGCCGACAACCAGGCCAGGGCGATCGTGGTCGAAGCGACCCCGCGTGCTTCGGCGACCCGGCGCAGCGCAGCAAGCGCCCGCAGCGAAGACCGGTTGAGGTACGGCGCGATCAGGTGTCCGCGTACGTCGCCAGAGACATCTGCCTTGGCATGATATTTACCGGTGAGAAAGCCGTGGGCCAGAGCGAAATAGGGCATCACCGCGAGACCTTGCGCGCGGGTGACCACCGACAGGTTTGACTCGAAATCGACCCGGTGCACCAGGTTGTAGTGGGTCTGCAGGGCGACGAACCGGGGCAGTCCGTTTGCCGCGAGCACCCGAGCCTCCATCAGTCGTTCCGCGCTGTAGTTGGACGCTGCGAGGTTCTTCACCAACCCGGCGCGCATGAGTGCGTCAATCGCGCCGAGACTCTCTTCGAGGGGCACTTTCTTGTCGTCCAGGTGCAGGTAGAGCAGGTCGATGGAGTCGGTGCCGAGCCGTTCCAGTGAGGCATGCACCGCGCCGATGATGTTGTCGGGGCTGAGACCGGGAAAGTCACGATTGCGCCCGATCTTCGTGGCGACGACTGTCGTGTCCCTGGCACGCCTGCTCCGCATCCAAGCGCCGAGCAACACCTCGCTGCGCCCTGACGCATAGCTGTCAGCGGTGTCGAGAAAGTTGCCCCCGAGGTCACGGTGACGGTCGAGGATGCGCATACTGGTGTCACCATCGGCGGTCCAGCCGAACACGCTGCAGCCCAAGGCGAACGGGTACACGGAGAGTTCCGTGTCGGGCAACCGCCGCCGGAACGCCGGAACGGAGGTTGCTCCGGATTCGGTTGTCACGATCGGTCCGGTGTGCTGAACCTCGATCGGCTCCGAGCGTGTCTGAAGCTTCACATCGACGGGGCCGACGTGTGATGCGGGGGTCGGGCTGGGCGGAGTCGTTGTGGGTACCGAGGTTGCGGCCGGAGTGTGAGAGGAAACAGCGGATTCAGAACGCTGGGTTCTGATGCCGGCGGTGATGGTGTCAACCAAGCGGCCCATCCGCTCCCCTCCCTCTCAAACCTGACAGTAGACCCGGCCTCCGACGTTGCTGTGAATGACGCGTAAACCGTTACCGAATATTCATCGCCAGCTAACTCCTCGGCAAATCTTCGGTCAACGTGCAGACAAAAACTGCACCAGAGAGTTAATCTGGTGCAATGTCTGAATCCGCGCTGTACGACATCCCCCTCACCCTCATCGACGGTACGGAAACCACGTTCGGCCAATTCGCCGGAAAGACGGTTCTCGTGGTCAACGTGGCGTCGAAGTGCGGATTCACTCCGCAGTATGCGGGCTTGGAATCGCTGTACACGAAGTTCGCCGACGACGGCCTCGTGATTCTCGGGCTCCCCTGCAACCAGTTCATGGGTCAAGAGCCCGGAACTGAAGAAGACATCGCCGAGTTCTGCGACCTCAACTATGGGGTGACGTTTCCGTTGACCGCGAAGGTCGATGTGCGAGGCAAGCACCAGCATCCGCTCTATGCCGAGCTGACGCAGTTCAAGCACGGCGTGCTCCCCGGCCTGATCAAATGGAACTTCGAGAAGTTTCTGATCAACTCCCAGGGCGAAGTGATCGACCGTTTCAGTTCGGCCGTCGAACCGGAATCCGACGCGATCGTCAGCGCGGTCGAGTCGGCACTCGCGGCCGAACGCGCCGCCTAACGACTCACGCCGCTTCGCGACTTACGCGGCCTCGCTCCTCACGCCGCCTCCTAGCTCAGTCGCCCGGAAGCGGAATCCCTGCCCGCTGCAACACCGCTTCAGCGTGCCGCAGAAGCGGTGCATCGACCATCTGCGCATGGTGTTGAAAGACTCCTGGTTGGGATTGCGCTGCGCGGAGGATGTCGGTGGCCGCGGTGATCTGCGCCTCGGTGGGCCGGTAGCCGCCCCGGATCGGCTCAACCTGACTCGGGTGGATGCAGGCCGTGGCGCCAAACCCGCTCGCTGCGGCATCCTCCGCCTCGCGAGCGACGCCGGCGAGATCGGCGATGTCGAGGTGCACCGTATCGATTGCCACTTTGCAGTGCGCCCCCGCGGCCAGCAGAACCTGGGATCTGGCGTGCCACGCCACATCGCGGTAGGAACCATCGGGTCGACGGCTTGAGGTTCCGCCGAGCGAGGCGATGAGGTCTTCGGCGCCCCACATCAGCGCCACAACGGTGTCGACGGCGGCGATCTCAGCGGCGGCAATCACACCGGCCGCGCTCTCGCACAGGGCAATGATCTGAAAGCCGCGCTGCGCGGCAAGGGCGGCTGCGCTCTCGGCCTTCGGCACCATGATCGTTCGGTAGTCGGTCGATTGCAGCGCCGCCAGATCGAGCCCATGATCAGGCGTTCCGAGTGCGTTCACCCGCACAATCGTGCGCGCCGGATCCTGCGGATGCGCGATCAACGCCTCCCGCGCGGCCGCGCGGTTCGCCGGAGCGACCGCGTCTTCAAGGTCGATGATGACCGCATCGGCCCGTTCCACCGCGCGCCCGTAGCGGTCTGGCCGGTCGGCCGGACAGAACAACAATGCCGGGCCCAGCGCGAACGGTGTGGGCACCGAGCCGTTTGACGGCGAGCCGCTCGACTCCCGGCCGTTCGACGGCGAGCCGATCACTCCGACACCGGCCGCTCGGCGGCATCCAGACACCAGACCAACGTCGTACGCCGAGCCGTGGCAACGACCTCGCCGTGCTGGTTGCGTGCGGTGTGTTCCAGGGTGACGATTCCCTGGCCGGGACGTGAGGCCGACAAGCGCTTGTCGGTCACGATCGACTCCGAGTAGAGCGTGTCCCCGTGATACAGCGGATGAGGGAAGGTCACCTCGGAGAAACCGAGGTTCGCGACGATCGTGCCTTGGGTCAGCTGCGCGACCGAGCTGCCGACCAGGGTCGACAGGGTGAACATCGAGTTCACCAGGCGCTCGCCGAACGGCTGGGTCGCTGCCCACGCCGCGTCGAGGTGCAACGACTGGGTGTTCATGGTCAGGGTCGTGAAGAGAACGTTGTCCGCCTCGGTCACGGTGCGGCCCGGGCGGTGCAGGTAGCGCACCGACAGGTCGAATTCCTCAAAATAGAGCCCGCGCTGCACCAGGTCGGTTCGTGCATCACCCATCCGGTCGTAGTCATTCATGTGCCGGCTCCGTTCGTTGCCTGCACGGCGTCATCGATGTGCAGTGCGGCGCCGGTGGCTGCAATCACCTCGTCGAGACTGACGCCCGGAGCCAGTTCCCGAAGCACGAACCCGTCGGGCGTGACATCGATCACCGCCAGATCGGTGATGATCCGGTCGACGCAACCGCGCCCAGTCAAAGGAAGGGAGCACCGCTTCACCAGCTTCGGGTTCCCGGCGCGGTCGGTGTGTTCCATCATCACGATGAGTCGGCGCGCCCCGAACACGAGATCCATGGCGCCGCCCATCCCCTTGACCATCTTGCCTGGAATCATCCAATTGGCCAGGTCGCCGTTCTCGGCCACCTCCATCGCCCCGAGCACGGCCACGTCAACGTGGCCGCCGCGCACCATGCCGAAGGATGTCGCCGAGTCGAAGAACGCCGCACCCTGGTTCACCGTCACGGTTTCCTTGCCGGCATTGATCAGGTCAGGATCGAGTTGGGCCTCGGTCGGGTAGGGTCCGACCCCCAATATGCCGTTCTCGGAATGCAGAACCACCTCGATGTCGGCGGAAATGTAGTTCGGAATGAGTGTCGGCATTCCGATGCCGAGATTGACATATTGGCCGTTTTCGAGCTCCGCGGCCACTCGGGCGGCGAGTTCGGTGCGGGTGAGACTCATGCCCGTGCCTCCGGTTCGGTGAGGGTCCGTCGTTCGATCCGCTTCTCGACCGGCCCGACCACGACGACGCGTTGCACGTAGATTCCCGGCGTGTGAATCTGTTCGGGGTCGAGATCCCCCGGCTCGACCAGCTCTTCGACCTGGGCGATGGTGATGCGCCCGGCCATCGCGGCGAGCGGGTTGAAGTTGGCGGCCGCCGCGTGAAAGACCAGGTTGCCGTAGCGGTCACCTTTCTGAGCGTGCACCAGGGCGAAATCGGGGGTGACCGAGCGTTCGAGCACGTAGTCGCGACCATCGAACCGGCGCACCTCCTTGGCCTCGGAGGCCATAGCGACGCTGCCGTCGGCGTTGTAGCGTTGCGGCAGTCCCCCCTCGCTCACCTGCGTTCCGACTCCGGCCGGCGTGTAGAAGGCGGGGATCCCTGCCCCTCCGGCGCGCAGTTTCTCGGCCAAGGTGCCCTGCGGAGTCAGTTCGACTTCGAGTTCACCGGCTAGAAACTGCCGCGCGAACTCTTTGTTCTCGCCGACGTAGGAGCTGACCGTGCGCCGAATCCGGTGGTCGGCAAGCAGGATGCCGAGTCCCCAGTCGTCGACACCGCAATTGTTGCTGATCGTCTCAAGTTCGCGTGTGCCACGGTCGTGCAGCGCTTGGATCAGTGCCGTGGGAATCCCGCAGAGCCCGAACCCGCCGACCGCGAGCGACGCGCCATCCGGAATATCGGCGACGGCCAGTGCCGCGCTGCCGACCACTTTGTCGATCATGATCTGTTCCCTTCGCTGGTCGAACCTGTCGGAACCCGCAACCTCACAATGTGTCGAAGCCGAGTTCGCGCGAGATGATCATCAGCTGCACTTCAGTCGTCCCCTCGCCGATCTCGAGAATCTTTGAGTCGCGGTAGTGCCGGGCGACCGGGTTCTCATTCATGAATCCATAGCCGCCGAAAATCTGCGTTGCGTCACGAGCGTTGTCCATGGCGGCTTCGCTCCCGATCAGTTTGGCAAGACTTGCCTCCATCTTGAAAGGGCGACCGGCGACGAGTTTGCGCGCTGCGTCGTAGTAGGCGAGCCGGGCGGCATGCACGCGAGCCTGCATCCGCGCAATCTTGAATGCGATGTGCTGGTTCGATCCGATGTTGCGCCCGAAGACATTGCGGCTATTGGCGTACCTGATTGACTCCTCGAGGCAGCCCTGTGCGGCCCCCGTGCAGAGCGCGGCGAAGGCGACACGGCCCTCGTCGAGCGTCTGAATGAAGTTGGCGAAGCCCCGTCCGCGCTCGCCCAGTAGATTCGCCTCTGGCACCCGCACGTCGGTGAGGGTGAGCGGATGCGTGTCGGAGGTGTGCCAGCCGACCTTGTCGTAGCTCGGTTCGACCACGAAGCCCGGGGTGCGGCTCGGCACCAGAATCGCGGTGAGCTCTTTCTTGATCGAGCCGTCTGCCCGCGTCGATTCGCCGGTGACCGCGGTGATCGTCACGAGTTTGGTGATCTCGGTCCCCGAGTTGGTGATGAATTGTTTGGTGCCGTTGATCACCCACTCGCCGTTCACGAGTTCTGCGGTCGTTTTCGTGCCGGCGGCGTCCGAGCCGGCGTCAGCCTCGGTCAGGCCGAATCCGGCCAGTGCCTGCCCGCGCGCCAGCATCGGCAGCCACTCCTGCTTCTGGGCGTCGGTGCCGCTTCGAAAGATCGGCATCGCACCGAGTCCGACGCCGGCTTCCAGGGTGACGCCGATGCTCTGGTCGACGCGGCCGAGTTGTTCGACGGCCAAGCAGAGCGAGAAGTAGTCCTTGCCCTGTCCGCCGTATTCGACCGGGAATGGCAGCCCGAACAGGCCCATCTCCCCCATCGTCTTGATGATGTCGTAGGGAAGTTCGCGCTTGGTGTCGTACTCGTAGGCGGCGGGCGCTACGACGGTGTCGGCGAACTCCTTCACCTCGTTGCTCAGCCGGCGTTCGGCGTCGCTCAGCTCCGAGTCCCCGTAGTTCGAGGTGGTGGTCTGGTTCAGGGTGCTGCTCTGGTGCGCGTTCATGCTTTACCTTCCGAATCTGCCGGGCCGGGTGAGCCCTCGTGCGCGGCCGGGTCTGGCCGCCTGATTGTGGCCACGATCTGGCCAAGACTGACAAGATCTCCGACGGAGACCGCCACCGTGGCGAGACCGTCGAGCGCTGCGGTGAGACGGTGCTCCATTTTCATCGCCTCAACCACGAGCAGTGTGTCCCCCGTCGCAACGGATGATCCGTCGGCGACGTTCACCGAAATCACGGTCCCCGGCATGGGCGAGCGCACCGCCGGGTCGACGATCCCGGCCGACGGCGCCGCCGCCGCGAGCCGGGCGGCGAGCTGATCTTGCCGGCTCAGTTCGACAAGTCGAAAAGTAGCGCCGGCCGAACCGAGCCACACGTCGGTGCCGTTTCTCACGATGTCAAACGTCTCGATCTGTCCGTCGAGCTCGACGCTGTACGAGTGCGTTCGTCCCGGCACCGGCGCGATGCGGGCCGCGAGCGTCGTGCGGTCACCGATCGTGACGAGGGACGCATCCGGAGTGCCTAGAACCTGAATGGTCACCGGTTCCGCCGTGCCAGCCTGCAGCGTGTACGGGGTCGGCCGGTGCGGCCCCACGCGCCAGCCTGTGGGCGCTGCCCACAGCGGGTTGGCCGTTGTGGGTGCGTTCGAGAGGCCCGGGTTCGCGGGCCGCACTCCCCCGTCGTGGTCCCGCAGATAGAGTGCGGCGGCGACCATCACGTGGTCGTCGACGGTTCGAAAGGCGAGGCGCGGAAGCGTGCGCTCGATGAGTTCGGTGTCGAGTCGGCCGTCCCGCACTTCGGGGGTCTCCAGCAGCAGCCGGAGGTATTCGATGTTCGTCGGCACACCGAGCAGCACGGTCTCGGCAAGTGCCACGTCGAGCCGGCTGCGCGCCTGCTCCCTGTCTGCTCCCCAGGCGATCACCTTGGCGAGCATCGGGTCATAGTCGGCGCCGAGCACGAGGCCGGGGGCCAGCGAGCTGTCGACTCGAATGCCGTCGCCGCGGGCCTCGACCAGGGCCAGCACGCTGCCTGTGGCCGGCAGAAAACCGGCGGCCGGGCTCTCGGCGTAGACGCGCGCCTCGATCGCGTGCCCGGTGAGATGAACGTCATCCTGGCTGAGGGTGAGCTGCTCCCCGGCCGCAATGCGCACCTGCCATTCGACGAGGTCGAGTCCGGTGATCAGTTCGGTGACCGGATGCTCCACCTGCAGCCGGGTGTTCATCTCCATGAAATAGAACGCGTCGGGTTCGGCATCGGAGACGAGAAATTCGACGGTGCCCGCCCCTCGGTAGTCGACGCTGCGCGCGGCGGCGCAGGCGGCGGCGCCGATGCGTTGCCGCGTCGGCTCGTCGAGCAGCGGCGATGGCGCTTCTTCGATCACCTTCTGGTGGCGTCGTTGCAGCGAGCATTCGCGTTCACCGAGGTGAATGACGTTGCCATGGTTGTCGGCGAGCACCTGCACTTCGATGTGGCGTGGGCTTGGGATCAGTCGTTCGAGAAAGAGCGTGTCGTCGCCGAAGGCGCGTGCGGCGACACGGCGTGCGGCATCGAGGGCTGCAGCCAATTCGTCGGCCGAGTCGACGACATACATGCCCTTGCCGCCACCGCCGGCCGACGGCTTGATCAGCAACGGATATCCGACGCGAGCCGCGGCAGCGGTGAGTTGCGCGTTGTCGAGTCCAGGCTCCGCGATGCCCGGAGTTGTCGGCACTCCACTTTCGGCGACGTGATTTTTCGCGCGGATCTTGTCACCCATCACCCGCAGGGCGTGAACGCTCGGGCCGATGAAGGTGAGGCCGGCGTCGGCTGTCGCCAGCGCGAACTCTTCGTTCTCGCTCAGAAAGCCGTAGCCCGGATGAATCGCCTGAGCGCCGGTTTCGGCGGCAGCCCTCAGGATCGCTGCGATGTTGAGGTAGCTCGCCCTCGGCTCGGCCGGGCCGATTCGCACGGCGATATCGGCGAGAGCGACATGCCGCGCATTCCGGTCGGCATCGCTGAACACGGCGACCGAGCGGATGCCGAGACGGCGGAGCGTCGTGATGACGCGACAGGCGATCTCGCCGCGGTTGGCGACGAGCACGGTGGTGAACAACGCGGTGTCGGCGGTCTGCTGGATCATGAGCGGCATCACATCCGGAAGAGACCGAAGGCGGTCTCGGGAAGAGGTGTTCGTGAACAGACGTCAAGAGCGAGTCCGAGCACCGTGCGGGTGTCGGCTGGGTCGATGATGCCGTCGTCCCAGAGGCGCGCTGTGGAGTAGTAGGGGCTCCCCTGCCGCTCATACTGCTCGGTGATCGGCGCCGTGAACTCGGCCTCGTCGGCGGCCGACCACTGGTCGCCGCGGCCTTCGATCTGGTCGCGTTTCACCGTGGCGAGCACCGACGACGCCTGCGTTCCGCCCATCACCGAGATGCGACTGGCCGGCCACATCCAGAGAAAGCGGGGCGAATAGGCCCTGCCGCACATGGAGTAGTTTCCGGCGCCGAACGAGCCGCCGATCACGACGGTGAGTTTCGGCACGCGGGCGGTGGCGACGGCGGTGACCATTTTCGCGCCGTTCTTGGCGATGCCGCCGGCTTCGGCGTCGCGACCGACCATGAACCCTGAGATGTTCTGCAAGAAGAGCAGCGGCACTCCGCGCTGGTCGCAGAGCTCGATGAAGTGCGCGCCTTTCTCGGCCGACTCGGAGAACAGCACGCCGTTGTTGGCGATGATGCCGACTGGATGCCCGTGCAGATGAGCGAACCCGGTGACCAGCGTGGTGCCGTACTCACGCTTGAATTCGTGGAACTCACTCCCGTCGACGAGGCGGGCGATCACCTCGTGTACGTCGTAGTGGCCGTGCACATCAGTCGGCACCGCCCCGTAGAGCTCACTCTCGGCGACCGCCGGGTCGACGCTGTCGCGCACCTCCCAGACCCGGGCGGCCTGGGCCGGCAGGGTGGCGACGATGTCGCGGACAATCTGCAACGCGTGGCTGTCGTTCTCGGCGAGGTGATCGGTGACTCCCGAGGTGCGGGAGTGCAGTTCGCCTCCTCCCAACTCTTCAGCCGAGACGATCTCGCCGATCGCCGCCTTCACGAGGGGCGGGCCACCGAGAAAGATCGTGCCTTGGCCGCGCACGATGACCGTCTCATCGCTCATCGCCGGCACATAGGCCCCGCCGGCAGTGCAAGATCCCATCACCGAGGCGATCTGCGCGATCTTTGCAGCGGACATCCGTGCCTGGTTGAAGAAGATGCGCCCGAAGTGGTCGCGGTCAGGAAAGACCTCGTCCTGCATCGGAAGAAAGGCGCCGCCCGAGTCGACCAAGTAGATGCATGGCAGCCGGTTTTCGAGCGCGATCTCTTGCGCACGCAGATGCTTCTTGACGGTCATCGGGTAGTAGGTGCCGCCCTTGACCGTCGCGTCGTTCGAGATCACGAGCACCGGGCGACCGTGCACGAGGCCGATACCGGCGATCAGTCCGGCACCGGGGCTGTCGTCGTTGTAGAGCCCGAACGCGGCGAGCGGCGCGATTTCGAGAAACGGGCTGCCCGGGTCGAGCAGTTCGTCAATGCGTTCGCGGGGAAGCAATTTGCCGCGAGCCTGGTGCCGCTGGCGTGACGCTTCGGGCCCGCCGAGGGCGGCGACGGCCAGCCGACTGCGCAACGTCGTGACGAGAGCGCGCTGGGCCGCGTCGTTCTCGGCGAATGCCGGCCCGGTGGTGTCGAGCTGTGAAGTCAGTGTCTGCATTGACGGCTTCCGGTTGGTCGGGGAATCACGTACTGTGAGAGTATTCAGTTAATGATGACTAACTGAATTTCAGCGTAGCCATCCTTGCCCTGGATGTCTAGAGGTCCATTCTCGAAAGGTCGACACCGTGTCCGGTCCTGTGTCAGATCCCCTGTCCGTCGCTCCGGCGATCGCTGGAACGCCGACCCTCCGCAGCCAGGCGAAGGCCGATCGGCGTGCTGCCCTGCTCGACGCTGCGGCCACGTTGTTCGCCCGGTCGGGCTTCAACGGTGTCGCCATGGAAGACTTGGGCTCGGCGGTCGGCGTGAGCGGGCCGGCGGTCTACCGGCACTTCAGCGGCAAACAAGATGTGCTCTCCGCATTGCTCGTCGGAGTCAGCGAGGGTCTGGCGTCAGGTGGCCAGGCTGTCGTCGACGCCGCAGACGACGATGAGGCGGCGCTGCGAGCCTTGGTGCACTTTCATGTGGATTTTGCACTCACCCACCCCGACGTCATCCGGGTGCAAGATCGCGATCTCGACACCCTGGCCGAGCCGGGCCGACACCGAGTGCGCGCGCTGCAGCGCCGCTATGTCGAGCTGTGGGTGGCCGTGCTCGCTCGGCTCAACCCCCAGGTTTCGCCTCAGCTCGTGCGGGTGCGAGCTCAGGCGACATTCGGTCTGATCAACTCCACCCCGCACAGCGTGCCAACCGTCTCGGTCGCGCTCGTGCGGCCACTCCTGGAAGAAATGGCTTGGGCGGCGCTGAACCCCTCCCCCGCACCGCACCGCTAGAAGTCGTCGACCTCGCCACGCTGCCACTCGATGTAGCGCGCGAGTGAACGGCGCACCACGTTGTGGGCATCGGATTCGATGACCTGCCCGAACGAGCCGTATGCGCGATCGTAGGGCAACGGTTCCAGCCGATCGAGAATCTGGCTCACTGCGCCTTCGGGCAACGGCAGCAGGTTGGGATACGACCGCATCGCGCTCACCGTGCGCCCATCGGGCCCGATGAAGACGGTGTCGCCGGTGAAGATCACACCCCGGCCTTCCGCCCCGTCGGCCCAGTGCAACACGCTGCTTCCCGCAAAGTGGCCGCCGCATTGCACCAGACGGATGCCCGGCAACGGGCTCGCTTCGCCGCTCCAGTGCACGATGGCCGGGTCCGGTCGCCGCGTCCACGCCCGGTCGGCGGCCGCGACGTAAATCGGGGCGCCGCCGAACGCCTGGCTCCAACTGACCATCGCGCCCATCAGGTGTGGGTGGCTACCGGTGACGGCGGCAACCCCGCCCAGGCCGCGCAGCAGACCCACGCCGGCATCGCTGATGAATCCGGGTGGCTCCCAGAGCAGGTTTCCCTCACTCGTCTGCACGAGCAGCGCGTGCTGGCCGATTCCTACCCGCGGCGTGACCGTCACCCGTCGAAGGCCCGGCTCGACCGGTTGCTCCCGCAGCACCCGGCCGCTCGACTCGAGGCGCTCAGACGTCGCCCAGGCCTGCCCCGTCAGCGGCACGAATTGACGTTCTTCCGTGCAGATCTCGCAGACCGGCGGCGGTGCGACGGTGTCGGCATGTTCGAGACCGCAGGCCATGCAAATCCAGAGTGCCACGCGCATGCCGCCCTAATTGTCAGTCGTGCAGACGCACATCTCGTTGCCCTCGGCATCCGCCAGCACCCACCACTCCGGGGCATGCTCGTCGGTGAGCAGTACTCCTCCGGCTTCGATCACGGCATTCACCCGCGCCCTGGCGTGTGCGGTCGGCACGTACACATCGAGGTGGATGCGATTGCGTTGAGTGCGCGCGATCTCCATGTGCTGGAACCATACCCGCGGTCCTTGGCCACGCGGGTCGACGAGTTCGGTCCCGCCTTCGCCGACGACTTCACGGTAATCCAGGCCGACCTTCCAGAACTGGATGATGGAATCCACGTCGGTGCAGTCGATCGCAATGTCGTACCGGGTCGGGTCGAGTCTCCGGGCGGTCGACCCCGTGGCATCCGCGATTTCCTGGATGCGCAGCGCCAGCCGCACGTCGCGCTCGGTCACCCCGCCGACGTCGTGGGAGCTCAGGTGGAAGGTCACGGCCCCCCAGCCGAAGACCACGTCCGGATGATGATTCGATTCCTCGGCCAGCACCCCGACTGCGTTGACCAATGCCAGCGCCGATGCGAAATCCTTGGTGCGATAGTTGGCGTGGAGCCCGCCATCGAGGTGCATGAACGCGGTTCCTCTGAGAAGGGGCGCCGTGTCGGTCTGACTGAGATAGATGGGGGCGTTCATAGCCTCACTCTGCTCTGCCGCGCAGGCACGGTCAACCCTGCGTTCGCTCTCGGAACCCCGTTCTCGGCCGGCGTCAGACCATGGTCAGCACGATGCCGGGGTTTGCGAGAATTGCACCGACGTCACTGAGAAAACGGGCGCCCTGCTCGCCGTCGACGAGCCGATGGTCGAACGACAGGGCAAGGGTCATCACCTGCCGCAGCGCGATCTCGCCGCGATACTCCCAGGGCTGGCGACGGATGGCGCCCATCGCGAGAATCGCCGCCTCCCCCGGATTCAGAATCGGTGTGCCCGCATCCACGCCGAAGACACCGATGTTGGTGATGGTGATGGTTCCGCCGCGAAGGTCGGCGGGGGCCGTGGACCCCGCTCGTGCCGCCTCGGCAAGTGCGGCGAGCTCGTCGGCAAGTTGCGGCAGGGTGAGTCGATCGGCGTCGGAGATGACGGGCACGACGAGACCACGCGGCGTGGCAACGGCGATGCCGAGATTCACGTAGTGGAACTGCACGATCTCGCCTGCCGCCTCCTCCCAGCGTGTGTTCACCGCGGGCTGGCGACTGACCGCGAGACAGAGAGCCTTGGCGACAACAGCGAGGATTCCGAGGCGAGGCTGCGAATCCGTCCTCCGTTTGTTGAGGGTCTCGAGAAGTTCCATGCTCGGCGTCACGTCGACAGTGAGAAACTCGGTGACGTGCGGCGCGGTGAATGCGCTCTGCACCATCGCCGCGGCCGTGAGCTTGCGCAGGCTCCGAATGGGAGTGCGGGTCTCCCGTTCTCGCGCTCCCTCGTTCGACTCCGCGGATGCGTCGGGCAGAATCCGCAGAGCGCCTCCCGCTGTGCCGCGCTCGCTCGCCGCCTGCGCCTGCACGTCATCGCGGGTGATCAGGCCGTCGGGGCCGGTCCCGCTCACGGCGTGCAGGTCTACGCCGAGTTCCCGGGCAAGGGCGCGCACGGGTGGAGTGGAGCGCGGGCGACCGGTGGGACGAGCCGGTTGTCGGGCCTGGAGAGACACGACCACCGGAGCCTGCTCGACCGCCGACAACTTTCGCGGTTTTCGCACCGGGCGACCGGCCCGGTCGGCAACGGCGCCGTAGCCGACGAGCACCGCGGTGCGTTCTTCTCCGGCAGTCGCCGCTGGTTCAGCTGCGGCCGGTGCGGTCTCGGTCGGCCCACCCTCGCCGGCACCCCCCTCATCTGCGACCTCGAACGACAGCAACGGATCCCCGACCTGCATCACCACGCCCGCCTGCTGATGAAGCGCGGTCACGGTGCCGGCGAACGGCGACGGAAGCTCAACGACGGCCTTCGCCGTCTCGATGTCGGCAATGTGCTGATTCAGGGCGACGACATCCCCCGGGGCCACGTACCAGGCCACAACCTCCGACTCGGTCAACCCCTCACCGAGGTCGGGCAACGCGAACACTGTGATCATGAGCGGCGTCCCATCGCGCGGTCGATCCCGTCGAGCATCCGGTCGAGGTCGGGCAGGTGATGGTTTTCAAGTTTCGCCACCGGATAGGGCACGTCGAACCCGGTCACCCGCACCGGCGCGGCCTCCAGAAACTCGAAGCAGCGTTCGGTGATCGTGGCGACGATCTCGCCGCCCAACCCGCCGGAACGAATCGCCTCATGGGTGATCACCAGACGCCCGGTCTTCCTGACGGACGCCTCGATCGTCGGGTAGTCGACCGGGGCGAGTGAACGCAGGTCAATCACCTCCACCGAGACTCCGTCATCGGCCGCGGCGAGAGCCGCATCCCGAGCCGTCGTCACGAGCCCCCCGTAGGTGACAAGGGTGACATCGCTGCCCTCGGTGACCAGCGTCGCGCTTTCCATCGGCGTGCCGAGCACCTCCTCCACCTCCCCCTTGACGTGATAGCGCCGTTTGGGCTCGAAGTAGAGCACTGGGTCGTCAGAGGCGATGGCCTGTCGCAGCAGGGCGTAGGCATCTTGCGGGTTCGACACCGCGATCACCCGCAGCCCGGCCGTGTGCGCGAAGTAGGCCTCCGGCGATTCGGAGTGGTGCTCGACCGAGCCGATTCCACCGCCGAACGGCACCCGAATCGTGATGGGCATCCGCACCTGGCCGTTGGTGCGGTAATGCATCTTGGCGACCTGGGCGACGATCTGGTCGAAACTCGGATAGATGAAGCCGTCGAACTGAATCTCACAGACCGGCCGGTAGCCGCGATACGCCAACCCGACCGCGGTGCCGATGATGCCGGACTCCGCAAGCGGGGTGTCGATCACCCGTCGATGGCCGAACTCGGCGAGCAACCCGTCGGTCACCCGAAAGACGCCACCGAGCAGGCCGATGTCTTCGCCGAGCAAGACGACCTTGTCGTCATCCTGCAGCGCCTGACGGAGTCCAGAGTTGATCGCTTTCGCCAAGGTCATCGTGGTCATGAGCGTTCTCCTGATTCGGATGCCACATCAAAGCTGTCGAGGTAGGCCGCGTAGTCGTCGCGTTGACGTTGCAGCGTGGCGTGTGGCGTTGCATAGACGTTGTCGAACAGCGCGAGCGGTTCCGGATCCGGCATCGCCACGCATCCGGCGCGGAGCTCTGCGGCCACCTGATCGGCGGTGGCCGCCACGTGCTGCTCAAACTCGGGGGTGAAGGCACCGGCCGCCTCGAGCATCCGTCGCAGTCGCAGGATCGGGTCGCGTTCCGCCCACTCAGCCAGCTCGACCGCGTCGCGATAGCGCGTCGGGTCATCGGCGGTGGTGTGCGGACCCATCCGGTAGGTGACGGCCTCAATGAAGGTCGGACCGCCGCCCTTGCGCGCCCGATCGAGCGCGATGCGGGTCGCCGCCATGACCGCCAGCACGTCGTTGCCGTCGACGCGCAGGCTCGGGATCCCGAACCCCGGCGCACGGTCGGCGAGGTGCCTCACCGTCTGCACGCCGACCGGTTCGGAGATCGCCCAGTGGTTGTTCTGGCAGAAGAAGATGACCGGAGCGTTGAAACTGGCCGCGAAGACCATCGCCTCGTTGACGTCGCCTTCACTCGTCGCCCCATCGCCGAAGTAGGCAACGGTCACTGAGTCGACGCCGTCGAATGTGCAGCCCAGGGCATAACCCGTTGCATGGAGTGTCTGGGCGCCGATGATGATCGCCGGAGTGGCCATCCCAATCTCAAACGGGTTCCAGCCTGATTGAGTGTTTCCGCGCCACACCCGCAGA
This sequence comes from Leifsonia sp. 10L418, assembly GCF_056395445.1. Taxonomy (NCBI): domain Bacteria; kingdom Bacillati; phylum Actinomycetota; class Actinomycetes; order Micrococcales; family Microbacteriaceae; genus Leifsonia; species Leifsonia sp. 10L418. The sequence goes on from NZ_JBFTJN010000001.1 coordinate 668,972, forward strand.
ATGTCGGTCAGCCCTACGCCGCGGCAGTACGCGACCCCGTTCTCGCGGTAGCTCGAGAAGACGAAATCGTCGCTGCGCAAGGCGCGGGCGGATCCGATCTGGGCCGCTTCCTGGCCGAGGAGCGGAGCCCAGAGACCCAACTGTCCCTGGCGCTGCAGGGCGGTGGCCTCGGTGTCGATGCGACGCACCGCCACCATGTCTTCGTAGAATGCGGCCAACTCGTGAGTGCCGATGTCGGCGACCCAGGCGTCGAGTTCCGCGTCGGGACGGCGCACTCCCTCTGGTGTGAGCAGCTGCCGGAAATCTGAGTCCGTGGGCCCCGATCCCGAGGCATCCGCTGGAGCCGTGGTGTTCGCCACATACGTGGCATTCACTGAATCCGGGTCAATCGTGAGATTCGTGTCGATCATGGGTCGCTCCCCGCGTCATTGCCGAGATAAAAGGTGTGCCGAGATAAAAGATGTGCCGAGATAGTGGATTGCTGAAGTTAAAGCGAGCGTACGTCGATGCGACAGAGAGCACAATCGATCGCCATCTGTGTGAGCAATATGCTCTGTTTTGTGTGAGATCAGGGTGCTATTCTCGGCATCATGTACACCGTTGACGCCACCGACTCGCAACTGCTGCGGGCTCTCATCCACGACCCGCGCAGCACCTTCGTGGCCCTGGCCGCTCGACTCGGCTTGTCGCGCAACACGGTACAGGCCCGCATGACCCGACTTGAGGAATCCAACGCGTTCGTCTCGTTCGATCGCTGCATCAACCCGGTCGCCCTGGGATATCCGCTCACCGCGTTCATCGAAGTGCACGTGCAGCAGAAGCGTCTCGCTCAAATCGTTGACGAACTCGCCCAGATTCCCGAAATCGTGCAGGCGCATGGAATGAGCGGGCAGACCGACTTGCTGGTGCGGGTCGTCTGCACGGATGCCGACGATCTGTTTCGCATCGACGGCACAATTCTGGCCGTCGACGGCGTGGAGCGTACCGCGACCTCATTGGCGATGGGCGAGCTGATCCCGTACCGCGTCACGCCACTCCTCGAGCGAGTGACCGAATCCACTTCTCGGTGAACCTGCCGGCCGGTCCCGCCGACCTTGAGTCTTGCGGTCGAGTGTGCGTGTTCTGCCGGACAAACTCGACCGGAACGCACAAGCTCGGCGAGGTTAAAGCGAAAGGGCCCGTCTGCCGAAGCAGAACGGGCCCTCCGTCTCACCGGCAGCCTGGCGAGAGGCGAACCGGGAGATCTTTCTGACTAGCCTTCGGCCGGAGCCTCAGCGTGCTCAGCGGTGGCGCCACGACCTTCCGTGTCACCGCCCTCTTCGAGCACCGGGGCGAGCGACAGCTTGCCACGGTCATCAATCTTGGTGATCTCAACGAGAACCTTCTGGCCGACGCCGAGCACGTCTTCGACGTTCTCAACGCGCTTGCCACCGGCGAGCTTACGCACCTCAGAGATGTGCAGCAGGCCGTCCTTGCCCGGGAGCAGCGAGACGAAGGCGCCGAAAGCGGCGATCTTCACGACAGTTCCGAGGAACTGCTCGCCAACCTCAGGGTTGGTCGGGTTCGCGATGGCGTTGACCTGCGCACGCGCAGCCTCAGCCGACGGTCCGTCGACGGCGCCGATGTACACGGTGCCGTCTTCTTCGATCGAGATATCGGCGCCGGTCTCGTCCTGAATGGCGTTGATCGTCTTGCCCTTCGGGCCGATCAGCTCGCCAATCTTGTCGACGGGGATCTGCACACTGATCACGCGGGGCGCGGTCGGTGCCATCTCGTCGGGCTGGTCGATTGCAGCGTTCAGCACGGCGAGGATCGTCGTGCGGGCATCCTTCGCCTGGTTCAGCGCGCCGGCCAGGACCGAGGCGGGGATGCCGTCGAGCTTGGTGTCGAGCTGAATCGCGGTGACGAATTCGCTGGTGCCGGCAACCTTGAAGTCCATGTCGCCGAGTGCGTCTTCGGCACCGAGGATGTCGGTCAGAGCCGCGTAGCGGGTCTTGCCGTCAACGGTGTCGGAGATGAGGCCCATGGCGATTCCGGCGACGGGCGCCTTCAGCGGCACACCGGCGTTCAGCAGGGCGAGGGTCGAAGCGCACACGGAACCCATCGAGGTCGAGCCGTTGGAGCTGAGGGCCTCAGACACCTGACGGATCGCGTAGGGGAACTCCTCGCGCGTCGGCAGCACGGGAACCAGGGCACGCTCAGCGAGCGCTCCGTGGCCGATCTCGCGACGCTTCGGCGTTCCCACACGGCCGGTTTCACCGGTCGAGTAGGGCGGGAAGTTGTAGTTGTGCATGTAACGCTTCTTGGTGACCGGGTTCAGCGAGTCGATCGTCTGCTCAAGCTTGAGCATGTTCAGCGTGGTGACACCCAGGATCTGGGTCTCGCCGCGCTGGAAGATCGCGGAGCCGTGAACGCGCGGGATGACCGCAACCTCGGCGTCGAGCGGGCGGATGTCGGCCAGGCCGCGTCCGTCCATACGAATGCCTTCGTTGAGCACGCGAGTGCGCACAACCTTCTTGGTGACCGACTTGTACGCGGCACCAACCTGGTTCAGGGCGGAAGCGGGAAGCGTTCCGGCCTCGACCTGAGCAGCGATGGCGTCCTTGACGCGCGCCTTGAGTGCGTCGTCAGCATCCTGACGCTCGACCTTGGCGGCGATCTGGTAGATGCCGGCGAGCTCAGCCTCGGCAAGAGCTGCGACAGCGTCGTAGGTCTCCTGCTCGTAGGGCGGGAAGAGCTTGTACTCGGCGGTCGGCTTGGCTGCGGTAGCCGCAACCTTCTGCTGAGCCTCGATGAGCTGCTTGATGAAGGGCTTCGATGCTTCGATGCCCTGCGCGATGACCTCTTCGTTCGGCTTGACAGCGCCGGCCTGAATCAGGTTCCACGCGTTGTCGGTAGCTTCAGCTTCGATCATCATGATCGCGACGTCGTTGCCGTCGTCGATCAGGCGACCTGCAACGACCATGCTGAACACGGCGTCGGCAAGCTGCGAGTGCTTCGGGAAGGCAACCCACTGGCCGGAGCCGTTCTCGTCGGGCATGAGGGCGACGCGAACGCCACCGATCGGGCCGGAGAAGGGCAGGCCGGCGAGCTGCGTCGACATGGATGCAGCGTTGATCGCGAGCACGTCGTACAGCTCGTCGGGCGCGATGGCCAGAACGGTGACGACAACCTGGATCTCGTTACGGAGACCGTCGACGAACGACGGGCGCAGCGGCCGGTCGATCAAACGGCAGGTGAGGATGGCTTCGGTCGAGGGACGGCCCTCGCGACGGAAGAAGCTGCCCGGGATGCGACCCGCGGCGTACATACGCTCTTCAACGTCGATGGTCAGCGGGAAGAAGTCGAAGTTGTCCTTCGGCTGCTTGCTCGCACTGGTGGCGGAGAGAAGCATGGTCTCTTCGTCGATGTAAGCGGCGGCAGAACCCTGCGCCTGCTGAGCGAGACGCCCAGTTTCGAAACGGATGGTGCGCTTGCCGTACTTGCCGTTATCGATAACGGTTTCGGCGAACGTGATTTCTGGACCTTCCAAGAGGTCTATCTCCTTTGTTTAGACTCGTTTGCCCGTATGGCGCGCGAGTGGAACAACGAAGCGAGGAACAGGCAGAAACTCAGCCGCCGAGCGCATGATCGCGCCCGGCATTCGTGCTGGCCACCAGTAGAAATTCACCAACCGGCGATCGTGTGAGAATCGACTGCGTGTTGGGAAACCACCACCGAGGACCAGCTTCCTGCCAGCCTGCTCCGTACAGTGTTGAGTTACACCGTGCTCGGTCAATCCGCAGACTGACCTCGGGCAGTCTAACATCACGGCCCTTCGAAACACTGGTAGCCCCTGCTTCGCACGTGCTCGTGCTCGTGCTCCGAAGCGTAGATTGACCCGCGAAGCCAGATTCCTCACAGATCGAAGGGAAAAGCAATGCCCAAATACGTTCTTCTTTACACCTCCCCGGTAAGCGCCGAGGAGCAAATGCAGATGTCAGAGGAAGATGTGAAGGCCGAACTGGATGCCTGGATGGCGTGGTCGGCCCGGCTCGGACCGGCGCTGATTGACTTCGGCGTCCCCCTGGGCAATGGCAAAGCTGTCACAAGCAGCGGCGCCACCGCGACATCCAGCGAAGTGAACGGCTATTCGATCATCGAAGCCGACAACGTCGACGCTGCTGTCGCACTCACCGACGGCCACCCGCACCTGCGGCAGGGAACGATCGAGGTCCTCGAGACGATGCCGGTTCCGGGGATGTGACGCACCTCCGGGCCAATCAATCACACGCAGACACCACGGATGCCCGCTCCCTCGTCGAGGAAGCGGGCATCCGTCTTGTCGGCGGGTAACCGGCCGGCTGCCTAGCTGGCCTGAAAACCACCGGTCGGATTAAACGACGGGTCGAGTGCGAATGGGTCGCGCACCAGACTCGACCGGTCGGAGAGCAGCATGAGCGCCGCCAGCTCGCCGGCCGCCCGGTCGATGCGGTTCGGCAGCGTCTTCACCGTGTCGGCGCCGCTCCCCCAGTCTTCCGACGCGGCGAAGACCGAGGTCGGCGCGACGACAGAGTGCAGATAGGTGAACATCGGGCGAATCGCATAGTCGAGCGCCAGCGAGTGCCGCGCGGTGCCGGCCGTCGCCCCGATCAGCACAGGCATGTCGGTGAGCGAGGTGTTGTCCAGAACGTCGAAGAAAGTCTTGAACAGTCCGCTGTAGCTCGTGGTGAAGATGGGCGTGACGGCAATCAGGCCGTCGGCACCGGTGACCGATTCGATCACGGCGTCGAGTCGCGGGCTCGGAAACCCGGTCAGCATATTGTTCATCACGTCGGTGGCCACATCGCGGAGTTCGACGGTGACGATCTTCACCTCGATGCCGTCTTCGGCCAGCCGGGCTGCGGTTGCGGCGGCCAGCTTGTCGGCCAGCATCCGTGTCGAGGACGGCTGGCTGAGGCCGGCCGAGACGACGGCGAGTGTGCGTGTCGTCATCTTAGGCACCTGCCGTGGTCGTGCTGCCGAGACCGAATGCGGCGCCGCGGGCGGACTTCACCTGGGCGAATTCTTCGGCGGACGCCTTCTCTGCCGCGGCCTTCAGCGAGGCGTGGGTCGGCGCGTCCGGCACCGACGCGGGTCGGTTGGTGGCGAATTCCTTGCGAAGCACAGGCACCACCTCTTCGCCGAGGATGTCGAGCTGCTCCAGCACGACCTTCAGCGGCAACCCGGCGTGGTCCATCAGGAACAACTGACGCTGGTAGTCGCCGTAGTAGTCCCGCATCTTGGCGTAGCGGTCGATGATCTCCTGCGGGCTACCCACCGCGAGCGGGGTCTGTGCCGAGAACTCTTCGAGACTCGGGCCGTGCCCGTAGACCGGCGCGTTGTCGAAGTAGGGGCGGAACTCATTGATGGCGTCCTGCGAGTTCTTGCGCATGAACACCTGACCGCCGAGGCCGACGATCGCCTGCTCGGCCGTGCCATGGCCGTAGTGCTCGAAGCGCTGACGGTAGTAGCTGATGAGCTTCATATAGTGCTCTTTGGGCCAGAAGATGTTGTTGGCGAAGAAGCCGTCACCGTAGTAGGCGGCCTGCTCGGCAATTTCTGGGCTGCGGATCGAGCCGTGCCAGACGAAGGGCGGCACGTCGTCAAGCGGGCGCGGCGTCGATTGGAAACCCTGCAGCGGAGTGCGGAACTCGCCCTGCCAGTCGACGAATTCTTCACGCCAGAGGCGGCGGAGCAATGCGTAGTTTTCGAGCGCCAGCGGGATGCCCTGGCGAATGTCCTTGCCGAACCACGGGTAGACCGGGCCGGTGTTTCCGCGGCCCAATGTCAGGTCGACGCGGCCGTCTGCCACGTGCTGCAGCATCGCGTAGTCTTCAGCGATCTTGACCGGGTCGTTGGTCGTGATCAGCGTCGTCGCGGTCGAGAGGATGATCTTCTCGGTCTTGGCGGCGATGTAACCGAGCATGGTCGTCGGGCTCGAGGGCACGAACGGCGGGTTGTGGTGCTCGCCGGTCGCAAAGACATCCATCCCCACTTCTTCGACCTTCTGCGCGATCGTGAGCATGGCTTTGATGCGCTCGTTCTCGGTCGGCGTCTGGCCGGTGGTGGGGTCGGTGGTCAAGTCGCCGACGGTGAAGATTCCGAACTGCATGTCACCCTCTCAATTTCAATGCGTTTGCATGGATATTGGGTCCAACCGTACACCCTGCGTTCCTATTCCCGGCCAGGTGAACCTGGCTATTTTCCCTGCTCAGCTGCGAGGGCCTTCTCTTTCTGCCCGAGCACCGAGTGGCGCCGGCTATAGCCGAAGTAGACGATCATGCCGATGGCGAGCCAGACCAGAAACCGCACCCAGGTCAGCGTCGTGAGGTTGAGCATCAGCCAGACGCAGAGCGCTGCGGAGAGAATCGGCAGCACGGGCGACCACGGCACGCTGAATGCGCGCGGCAGGTCCGGGCGCTTCTTGCGCAGCACGACCACGCCGATGCTGACCAACACGAAGGCCGAGAGGGTGCCGATGTTGATCATCTCCTCAAGAACGTCGACGTTCGTCAGTCCGGCCAGCAGCGCCACGACGACGCCCACCAGAATCTGCACGTGCGCCGGCGTGTGCCGCGTGTCGGAGGTGCGGCTCATCCAGCTCGGGAGCAGGCCGTCGCGGCTCATCGCGAACAGCACGCGGGCCAGGCCGAGCAGCAGCACCATGATCACCGTGGTGAGACCGGCGAGAATTCCGATTGAGATCACCTGGGCGGCCCAGTCGGCCCCGACGGCGATGAAGGCCGTCGCGAGACTTGGCTCCGCCGCGTCCGCCAGCACCGTGTAGGGAACCATCCCGGTGAGCACCAGACTCACACCGATGTAGAGCACGCTCACGATGGCGAGGCCGCCGAAGATGCCGCGTGGCAGGGTGCGCTGCGGGTTCTTGACCTCTTCGGCCGAGGTGGCGACGACATCGAAACCGATGAACGCGAAGAAGACGAGGGATGCTCCGGCGAGCAGGCCGAACACTCCGTATTGCGCGGGAGCGGCTCCGGTCATGAATGAGAACAGTGACTGGGTCCAGGCGTCGCCTTCACCCGGGGCAGAAGGCTGGGACGGTGGGATGAACGGGGTGTAATTGGCCGGGTTGATGAAGAACGCTCCCACCACGATCACGAAGAGCACGATGGCCACCTTGATGATGGTGAACACGGCGCCGACCCGGTTGGAGAGCTTCGTGCCGAGCACGAGCAGGGTGGTGAAGATCGCGACGATCAAGAACGGCCCCCAGCTCACGGTGAGGCCGAGAACATTGATCGTGGCCGGCACGTCCCAGTTCCACAGTTCAAAGACGTTGCTGAGGTAGATGCCCCAATATTTGGCGATGACGGCGCCGGCGGTGAGCATCTCGAGGATGAGATCCCAGCCGATGATCCAGGCCAGCAACTCGCCGAGCGTGGCGTAGGTATAGGTGTATGCCGAGCCGGCGACCGGAATCGTCGAGGCGAACTCGGCGTAACACATGATCGCCAGGGCGCAGGTGACGGCCGCCAGCACGAACGCGAGCGTGACCGACGGGCCGGCATAACTGCCGGCCGCTTTGGCGCCGACCGAGAAGATTCCGGCGCCCACCGCGACGGCCACCCCCATGATCATGAGGTCGAAGGTGCCGAGCGAGCGTTTCAAGCTGCGGTGCTCAAGGTGCGAGTCGGCCAGTGAATCTTCGATGCTTTTGGTGCGCCAGAGGCTCATCGTTTCGCCTTCCGTCGGTCTGGGTCGACGCCGTGCGGTGGCGTTCACCACCGCGCGGTGCAGCTTGCCCGTTTGCCTAAGGTGTGCCGCGCGCAGCTCTGCGCGAGGTACTTCATGTTAAGACGCGGCGGCACGATCCGGTCGAAAATCCTCTGGAAAATCCGGGCGAATCGTCCTCCGTCGTGCTTTCGACGCGGCAACGAAGAACGCGAGAGCGGCGCCGATCCCGGTTCCGAGAGTGTTGGCGAGGATATCCCGCACATCGCTGACGCGCGTGGGGAGAAAAAGCTGTACGAATTCGATTCCGCAGCTCAATGCGAAACCGACCGCCAGAACCAGCCACCAGCGACGTCGACCGACAAGCTGAAGCAGAAGCGCGCCGAGCGGCACGAACAAGCCGATGTTTGCCGCGAACTCGATCCGCTCGTATGTGATCCACGCAGTCAGATCCGACTGGGCGAGCCAGGTGACCAGCGAATGAACCCAGCCTTGATCAGAGCCGTCGACAGGTTGTGGGCCGAGTGTCACCACGCCAATGAAAGCCAGGTAGAGAACCGTGGCAGTCACAACAAGTGAACGCGAACGCAGCATTGCTCAATCATGCCGTGATCTGACTGTGAGGGGTCGCGTATCGACCTTCGTATCCCGAAGGAAGGTCGATACGCGACCCCTCACGAACCGAGTGAGTGAGTGAGCGAGCATGAGCGTGAGCTGGGTGCGCATGCGGCGCGCATGCGGCGCGTAGCTAGTTCGTGGGCAGCAGCTGCTCGGCGAGCAACTCCAGCGTGCGCAGTCGCGCGGGCGATGCGTCGATGGCTGCGTCAGCGCGTGCGGATCCGACCGGCTGAAGCATGACTTCGTCGACACCGAACTCGGCGGCGAGAGCGCGGATGCGCGCGGCCGCGGCAACGGGCTCGTCCACGATCCAGTTGGCTGACATCCGCTCGATCATCTCGGTCTGTGCCGGGGTCATCACCGCGGCCGACGCCTCTTCGACGGTGGCGACCGGGCCGAGCCGTTGACCGGTGCGGAGCCTGGCCATCAGCTGCATCTGCGGGAGGGCGAGTGCACGGGCCTCCTCCTTCGTGGCGGCGACCGACGCATTGAGGGTGAGAAAGGTGCGCGGGGCAGCGAGATTCTCTGACGGTGTGAACTCACGGCGGTACACGTCGAGGGCGTGGGTGGTGCTGTCGCCGGAGAAGTGGTTGGCGAAGACATACGGCAGGCCCTGTGCCGCGGCGAGGTGTGCTGAGTATTCGCTCGAGCCGAGCAGCCAGAGCATCGGGATCCCGGTTGCGGCGGGAGTCGCGCGCAGTTCGTAGTTTCCGGTGGTCAATGTCACCATCGCGCCGTCGGGGTGCAGCAGCGCGGTGATGTCGCCGATGTTGCGCGGGAACGCGTCGACGTCGCTGACAGCGCCGCTCGAACGGAGGAGCGAGGTAATGACGGGGTCGCTGCCGGGTGCGCGACCGAGGCCGAGGTCGATGCGGCCGGGGAAGGCGGCCTCGAGCAGGCCGAACTGCTCGGCGACCACGAGGGGAGAGTGGTTCGGCAACATGACGCCACCCGAGCCGACCCGGATGCGCTGCGTGTTGGCTGCAAGAATGCCAATCAAAACCGGCGGGTTCGTCGATGCCACCGACGGCATGTTGTGGTGCTCGGCCACCCAGTAGCGCTCAAAGCCGAGAGCGTCGGCGCGTTGGGCGAGAGCGATTGAGGCGGTCAGCGCCTGGCTTGTGCTCTGGTTCTGGCGAACGGGAATGAGGTCGAGCACGGAGAGGCGCAGTGTTGTAGTCATCTCTGTGGCAAACGGTGGCTGCACTTCGGGTATTCCCGCAGGCACCGTGCACAGATGTGCATCTGCCCCGCCGGAAACACAAAACGGGCCGACACCCGAAGGTGACGGCCCGTTTCGAAGAAGTTCGCGGTATCTACGAAGATCTACTCGTTCGGAAGAACTAGCGACGCAGTCCGAGACGCTCGATGAGCGAGCGGTAGCGGGCGATGTCGACGTCCGACAGGTAGCCGAGCAGACGACGACGCTGACCAACCAGCAGCAGCAGTCCACGACGCGAGTGGTGGTCGTGCTTGTGCTCTTTGAGGTGCTCCGTCAGGTCCTTGATGCGCTGCGTGAGCATTGCAATCTGGACCTCGGGGGAACCGGTGTCACCTGGGTGGGTAGCGTACTCTTCGATGATCGCCTTCTTGGCGTTAGCTTCAAGTGCCATAGTGGGGATCCCCTTTCACTCACTGCGCGGTGCCCGGGGCCGAATGCCTGGGCTCTCTTTATCCGCGGCCGATTAGACGGCAACCTGAAGAGTTTAGCAGAGTTACGGATGGCCCAGCTCACCGCGTCGGGAACTCACGCCTTGCCGCTCTCCCGCGCCAGTTGCGCGACCTCGCGACGCAGTTGACGCATCCGTTTCTCATGGCCCTGCCAGTAGTCGGCATCGGCTTCGGTGACCGCGAAGGTCGGCCAGTCACGATCGAGGCGGGCGGTGATCGCCTGCCCGATGTCGGCCCAGGCATCGTCGCGGGCCCGCTCGACGAGGCGTGCCACGTAGTCGTCGTCGTCACGCAGGGCGGCCAACCGGTCGGCGACGGCCAGGTTCACGTCTTCACGGCGGCGCAGGTTTTCGGTGTCACTCGAGCGATAGTCATGCTGATGCTGGCCGACGCCGCCGCGACCGGCGGCCACCGCGCGCTTCTGCTCAGCCAACTGGGCAGAGCCCTCCGACTCCCGGATCACCTCATTGAGCACGGCTCGCGCTGCCTCGGCATAGTAGTCGGGGTGATAGGTCACCGATTCGGCCAGCGCGCCGATGACGATCTGGTTTTTCAACGCCATGCGTGCGGCGAACTCGGCGAGCATCACACCTTCGGAAACCATGTCCTCAAGTGCGGCAGGCTCCGGAACCGGAAGCGCCGAGAAATCGAATGGCTTCGCCGGCCGACGGTACTTGCGACGAAACCACATCTCTCGTTTGAGCCCCTCGTTCTGGCGCCACTGGATCAGCAGCGATCGATTCCCAGCCTATCGCGGCGGAGCCTCCCGCTACCGGGAGGCTCCCTTCGCATGGCAGGAATCATCACCGAACCGATGCCGACTCCAGCAACTCATCGAGACGCTCGAACCCTTCGGTCAGGCCTCGCTCCATGCCGCTGGCCACCATGCCGTCGCGGTCCTCCTGCGTTTGGTAGACCGAGTGCACCTCAATCCGGGTGCGCCCGCCCAGATCGATGAAAGTGACGGACTCCAGACTGATGTGCCCGGGGTAACCGTCGAATTCGAAGGTCTGTACGATGCGATCGGGCGCGACACTGTGAAAGACGCCGCTGAATCCGTAGGGCGTGCCAGCAGGGTCGGTGTGGGTATATGCCCACTTTCCTCCGGCGCGCACGTCGTACTCCAACACGTCCATGGCGAGGTCACGCGGTCCGAGCCACTCTGCAACGAGGGCCGGCTCGGTGTAGGCGCGATAGACGTCGGCGACGGGAGCGTCGAATTCCCGCACGACGTCGACGTAGGGAACGCCGGGCGAAGCGGTGACGGTGACGGGGTTGTGTGTAGTCATTTTCTCTCCTGCTTTCTTGTGGTCAACTTGCGATGTGTTTCACTCTGCGTTGTTGTGCAGTGATTCGAGCACGGCGTCGAGGCGGCGGAACTGCCGCTCGGCGACGAGCCGGTAGGTGTCGATCCATGCCGTGAGTGCTTCAAGCGCAGCCGCGTCGAGGTGACAGGGCCGACGTTGCCCCTCTCGGGTTCGGGTGATCAGACCTGCCGCTTCCAGCACTTGAATATGTTTCGAAACTCCCTGCTTGGTCATGGCGAATGGCTCGGCGAGCTCATTGACCGTTGCGGGCCCACGCGAGAGCCGGGCGATCAGGGCTCGTCGCACCGGATCCGCCAAAGCCAGAAATGCACGATCCAGCTGCGCATCCTGGTCGGCTGAGCTGTCACTGACTGGGCCGTCACCGACCGAGTCATGACCATCCGGGCCGTCACTATGGAGCATTTATCAACCTTCTTGTTGATCAACCAATTGGTTGATAATCCGAGAGTAGAAGCCGATTACGGCGATGTCAAGGGGCAATTGAGGTGTGGATTGAATGGCGCGAGATGGCATGACGATGCCCGTCGCCTGCGCCGGCGTGGCTCTCAGCGCAGTTACATCGTCACTCGGCCGGAGTCGCCGGAGCAGCCTGAGTCGCCGGAGCAGTTCGCGCGGAGGGCGACCACGTCTCGATGATGCAAATCAGGCGATGATGCAAGTCAGAGGGATGTCGGCGACCCGAACGTCGGCATCCCCTCTCATTAGACTCGCGCACCCATAAAGATGGCTGCGAATGTGCTGTGCCCCGTCACGAGAGTGCACATCCACATCACCCGTACTTCCGAACGCTCACCGGTGCGAAACAGTGGCGGTTCACGCCGGGCGCATGTTTGACTGACCGAGTGACCGAGACACAGCGGGACAGTACGATCGGCTCGGCTTTCGCGCGGGCGGATGCCGGCACCGCCGCTTGGCTTCTCGACCGGCACTGGGGTATCCAGGCGCGCTCACTCAGCCGCCTCGACACCGAGAACGACGACACGTTCCGGGTGGGCGTCCGTGCGGAGGCAGACGCCCGAATCGGTGGCCCTGACCCGACCGGTTACATCCTAAAACTGGCCAACCCGGCCGAGGACCCGGCCGACATCGAATTGCAGACGAGCGCGTTGCTTCACTCGAGCCGGCGAGATCCGAGCCTGCCGCTGCAACAGATCATCCCTTCGCTCGAGGGCGACCTTCTCCCCCGCATCACCCTGGAGAACGGCGACGTGCGCATCGTCCGTGTGCTCACGTTTCTTCCCGGGGCACTGCTCAACGACACCCCCTGCAGCCGGGCTCAGTTGCGGGCGACCGGACGCTCGATGGCGAAACTCGCGGCGGCCCTGCGCGACTTCACGCATCCGGCGGCCCGGCGCTCCCTGCCCTGGGATCTCCAGCAGCTCGGCACACTCGAGCCGAAACTCGGAGCGGTAGCTGACCCCGCGGTGCGTGCAGAGATGGCGACCGCGCTCACCGCGCTCGTTGGCGAGACACTGCCGCGTCTGAGGACGACGCGACGGCAAGTGATCCACAACGACTTTCATGGCGGAAATGTGATCGTCGACCCGACGGATCCCGCCTTCGTCACCGGCATCCTCGACTTCGGTGACACGGTCGACAGCTTCCTGGTTGCCGATCTCGCCGTCGCCATGTCGTATGCCGGCGGCTATCCGAGCGCGAGCGGCGAGAATCACGGTCCCTGGGCCGCGGCCGATGCGCTGCGCGACGGCTACTCGGAGATCACTCCCCTGACCGAGCTCGAATGTGAGCTGTTGCATCCGCTAGCCGTCGGCCGCCTGGTGCAGCGCTACGTGCTCGGCAGCTGGCTCGCCGCCACCCACCCGGCGAATGCCGACTACACGACCAAGAATCTTCGGCTCACTCTTGATCAGTTCACGAGCATGGCCATTTCAACCCAGTGAAGGGAATCCCGTAGTGGCAGGTCCGAGCAGCTATTTTCGCCCCGAGAACATAACCGAACTGTCCGGTGCCGAGCGCGACCTTGTCGCCCGCCGCGAGCGCCTGCTCGGGAAGGCCTACCGTCTGTTCTATGACCGACCGATCGAAATCGTGCGTGGTGCGGGCACCAAGCTCTACGACGCCGAGGGCGCCGAGTACCTCGACGTCTACAACAACGTGCCCTCTGCCGGCCATTCGCACCCGCGCGTTGTCGAGGCGATCAGTCGCCAAGCAGGCACGCTCAATACGCACACCCGCTATCTCGGCCGTGGCATCCTCGACTACTCCGACGATCTGCTGGCCACGATGCCGGCCGGCATCGACAACGTGATGTTCACCTGCACCGGTTCCGAAGCCAACGATCTTGCGCTGCGCCTGGCGAAGGGCATCACCGGGCACCAGGGAGTGATCGTCACCCGCAATGCCTATCACGGGGTCACCACCGAGATCGCTGCCATCTCCCCCTCGCTCGGCGGCGAGAGCACTGTCGCGCCCTGGGTTCGCATCGTCAATGCGCCGACCGGTGACGGCAGCGAGTTCGTGCGGCAGGTTGCCGCGGCGACGGATGCCCTCCGGCAGTCCGCGCACGGGCTCGCCGCGGTCATCGTCGACACTGTCTTCGCGAGCGACGGCGTCGTTCCTGGCCTGAACGAGCCGGGCTCCCCCGGGTTTCTCGCCCCCGTCGTTGCGGCGACTCGCGCCGCCGGTGGGCTCTTCATCGCAGACGAGGTGCAGCCGGGATTCGGTCGACTCGGTTCGTGGCCGGGCGCCGACAGCGCCGACAGCGCGGGCGGGCGAGCGCGCTCCCCGTTCGACCTGACGGTCCCGGAATCTGGCCTGTGGGGCTTCGCCCGGCACGGGATCATTCCCGACATCGTCACGCTCGGCAAACCGATGGGAAACGGAATGCCGATCGCCGCGATGCTGGCCCGCCGCGACCTGGTCGAAGCCTTCGGGGCCCAGATGCGCTACTTCAATACCTTCGGCGGCAATCCGGTGTCGATCGCCGCAGCACAGGCCACGCTCGACGTCGTGCGCGATGAGCGCCTGCCCGAGAACGCCAGAGTGGTCGGCACCTACCTGGTCTCGGGGCTGAGCAGCCTGGCGAGCACAGCCCGCGAGATCGGCGGCATCCGCGGGGCCGGACTCTTCATCGGTGTCGACCTCATCGACGCCGACGGGCATCCCGACGAAGCGTTGACGATCGCACTGCTCAACGAGCTGCGGCGACGGCACGTGCTGATCGGGGCATCCGGACTCGCGAACAGCACCCTCAAGGTCCGCCCGCCCCTCCCGTTCAGCTTCGCTGACGCAGACCGGTTTCTCGCCGAACTCGACGGGGCGTTGACGACGTTGCGCCGGTGACGGTCGGTGTCGCCCGAGACCGGGACCGCGGCAACCGAGGCGGAAGCTGAAGCAACACGGCGATCGCAAGCAGGATGGTGCCGACGACGGCAATCGCGAAGTTGAGACCGAACACCACGACGGTGAACGGCGGAAGAATCACGAGCGAAGCCGAGAGGCTGACGCTCCAATCGCGCGCCCGCGTGCTGAATGCGTTCGGCGGAATGGGTTGTTCGAATCGACGCAGCGCGACGGCGATGCCGGTCAGCACAAGGATGGCGATCAGCAGAATCACCGGCCGGGTGAACCACCAGGCGGGGGTGCCGGGCTCCGGTGACGGCAGCGGGGAAAGCAGCAGCAGACCGACGATGAGCGCGATCACCGGCAGGTGCCAGAGGTAGATCGTCATCAACCGGCTGCCCACGGCCATCACCATGCGCCTGATCACGGTGACGCGCATCATCCGTTCGAGCAACGGGTGACAGAGCATCAGCAGCGAGAACTGTGCGATCCCCTGCAGGCACAGAGCCACGGTCGGAGGATTGAGGTTATTGAGCATGTCGGCCGGATACGCCCCGAGCACGGTGAGCGCGGTCAGGGTACCGAAACTACCGACGACGAGCAGCGCCAGTATCCACCGGGGCCGCGCCGCGAACCAACCGTCGGCGGCCCACACACCGAGTTGCTGGATGAACAACCAGACGAAGATCATGTTGAACAGACCGATTTCCGGAATTCCGGATGCCCACCGCGTCACGTCAAGTGCGATCGCCGCTCCGGCCAGACCGACCAGGGTAATGATCGGGGCGCGTTCGTGCAGCGCCACCATTCCTGGCACGAACGACTGGCTAAAGGTGTACGCAGCGAGAAACCACAGTGGCGAGGCGACTCCGAACGTGATCTTTCCAACGGTTTCGGCATCAAGCCCGCTGAGCAGCATCACGAGAATGGCGGCCGCGAGAAACGCGAAGAACGGCACCGCCGGCCGCGCCAGGCGCAGTACGCGCCCGCGAATGAACTCGGCCGCTGTTCCGCCGCGTGCCTCAGTTCTCCGCCAGGCCAAAGCGCCGACATAGCCCCCGATCACGAAGAGCAACGGCATGATCTGGGTGACCCAGGTGACGGGGGCGAACCACGCCTGAAGCTCGACCGTGCGCACTAGGATGAGGTCGTGGCGCGGGCTGAAGGAGGCGCCAAGCAAGAGCAAATGGCCCAGCACGACAAACACCAGGCAGCCGACCCGCGCGATGTCCATCACAGGGTCTCGCCCACTCCGCATGACAGCGGAATGGGGCTCATTCACCCGGTTCAATTGTTACCTCCGCACAGGCTGCAATTCTCTCCTTTGCTCAGTGTGGCACCGACATCCGTGCTTGAGCTAGCAGCAATCCTCCGGAAAAGATTCGAATCAGAAGATTCGAATCGCGACCTCGGCCGGCGCCGCGAGGAGCGCCTCGATTTCATCGTCGAGCTTGACGAGGGTGAGTGAGGCCCCGGCCATGTCCAGTGAGGTGCAGTATTCGCCGACGTAGCTCCGTCCGACGGTGATGCCGCGCTCGGCGAGCTGCGCGTGAGCGCGCCCGTACAAAATGTACAGCTCACTGATCGGTGTTCCGCCGAGGCCGTTGATCATCAGAGCGACCCGATCACCTGAGGCAAACGGGAGGTCACTGACCACTGCTTCGAGCAACTCGTCGACAATCTCGTTCGCGCTGGCAAGCTTCGCCCGCCGACGCCCCGGCTCGCCATGGATGCCGACTCCCATCTCCATCTCGTCTTCGCCGAGTTCGAACAGTGGCGAGCCCTTAGCGGGAGGTGTGCACGAGGTGAGCGCCATCCCCATCGTGCGGGTGACGCTGTTCACTTTCTCGCCGATTCTCACGAGTTCATCGAGGTCGGCGCCGTTCTCGGCAGCGGCTCCGACCGCCTTCATCACAAAGAAGTTGCCGGCGACTCCGCGGCGGCCGACGGTGTAGGTGGAATCCTTCACCGAGACGTCATCGTCGATGAACAGTGTCTTCACCAGAATCCCGTCGGCCGCGCTCATCTCCTCGGCCATCTCGAAGGCCATCTTGTCGCCGGTGTAGTTGTTGACCAGCAGCAGCACTCCCTTCGGCGAGGCGACGAGCTTGGTCGTCTCGTAGACGTAATCCATCGGCGGGGCGGCGAAGACGTCGCCGGGACAGGCCGCATCGAGCATGCCCTTGCCGACCACCATCACGTGCGCGGGTTCGTGCCCGGAGCCGGAGCCTTGAACGATCGACACCTTGTTCGGGTTCGGAGCATCGGTACGAATGATCAGGTTGTAGGCGGGCACGTACTTCAGGGTGTCCGGATTCGCCAAGGCGATTCCAGTCAGCATTTCGGCGACATACTGCTGCGGATCATTGACGAATTTCTTCATGGCGCGCACTCCAGGTGTATTCGGGATGACCCGTACCGCCCCGGCACGGGAGCTTGATGATGAGCTCGGCCGCTATCTGGCCGCCCACTCCGTGCTGAGGCGCTCCAGGATCACTGCCACCGCAACCGCTCCGGGATCCGGGGACCCGATACTGCGTTCCCCCGTGTAGCTGGCTCGCCCGCGCTTGGCGAGCATGCTGCTCGTCGCATCGGCGGTGACTCGCGCCACCTCAGCCATCCGGGCAATGGATGGCCCGGCGTCGGATCCGGATGCGACTTCAACCTCAAGAACATCGGTCGCCGGCACGAGAGAGTCGAGCAGGGTCTTGTCACCGAGATCTGAGCTGCCACGGGCCTTGATTCCCTCGATTGCCGCTCGCAGCATGGCGACAACGTCGCTGCCGGCGAGCTCGTCCTGGCCACGCACCGCGCCCGATGCCCGCAGGAATGCAGTGCCCCAGAGCGGGCCAGACGTG
Source organism: Leifsonia sp. 10L418 (assembly GCF_056395445.1). Taxonomy (NCBI): domain Bacteria; kingdom Bacillati; phylum Actinomycetota; class Actinomycetes; order Micrococcales; family Microbacteriaceae; genus Leifsonia; species Leifsonia sp. 10L418. The sequence goes on from NZ_JBFTJN010000001.1 coordinate 686,463, forward strand.
CCGCCGATTCGACCGGCGATGACCATCGCGACCTTTTGAATGAAGGCCGAGGGGCTGCTTCTGTCGAAATCGTCCCATTCGGCGAGCACGATCTCGAAGCCGCGGGCGAGGGAGTACCCAAAGTCGCCGTCTCCGACCACCGCGTCGAGATCACCGAACTCCCGCTCGTTGTCGACCGCGGTCTGGGCGATGCTGCGCACCACGAACTCGGTGTCGGCAAGGCTGGAACCCGAACGGGAATCGGAGGCGGATTCAGAAGTGGATTCGGAATCGGTCGTCATTTCTCCCCATCTCTTTCTTCTCGTTCTTTTCGTTCTTCTCGTTCTTCGTCGACGAGGCGAAGCAGCGCGCTCAGGTCGGCCAATTCAATCCACTGCCCCGGGTGGATCCCGAGCGGGTCGTCGAGCACGACCGCGGCCGGGCCGCTCGGGTCACCGAGCGAACTCACCACCAGCGCGGCCCCGTCGAAATTCTCTTCCGCGGTGTAGCCGCTGACCGTGACCACGGTGAGCAGCCCCGCGGCGAGCGCCGCGCGCAGGCCGTTCTCGCTGTCTTCAATGACGAGCGCGTCGTCGGCGTCGACTCCGAGTTCTGCCAGGGCCAGCAGGTAGATGTCGGGGGCGGGTTTTTTCGCGGTCACCCGGTCACCCGCGAAGACGCTGAACCTGCTGGCGAGGTTCTCACCGACGCTGTGGCTGAGCACGGCGCGCACCGAAGCCTCGGCCGAGGTCGAGGCGACGGCCAGTGTCCAGCCGGCACCGGCTGCTTCTTGCACGATGCGCCGGATGCCGGGCCGCGCCGGCAACACCCCGGCGGCAACCATCTGGGTGTAGATCTCCGTCTTCCGCCGGTGCCACGCGGCAACGGTGTCTGACCACGACGACGGATCGTCACCGAGCCCGAGTTCGGCGGCCAACTCCGGGGTGAGGATGCTGGCCATCCGCTCTTTGCCGCCACCGATCTTCACTTTCTCGGCATAGTCGGCGTCGCTCCAGTGCACCGGAACGGCGAACTCGCGAAATGTCTGGTTGAACGCGGGAAGGTGTCCATCCCGTTCGGTGTCGGCCAGCACCCCGTCGCAGTCGAAGATCAAGGCGGGCATCGCTCAGGCCTTGCCCGCGCTGCCGAACTGGTGGGCCAGGTCCCGGGTCATCGCCACGATGTCGGCGCGCACATGGGCGAAGAGCGACGGTGGATCCCATTTGTCGCGGGCCTCGGCATCCTTCAGAAAAGTCAGGTTCGACTTCATATAGGTGATCTTCAACGCCGTGGAAATATTGACTTTCGCGCAACCGCGCGCGATCAGGTCGTGGAATTGGGCGTCGGTCAGACCGCTGCCGCCATGCAACGCGATGGGCACCGGATGCGCCTCGACCAGGTCGGTCACCCGTTGAAAGTCGAGCACGGGCTCGCGCTTGTAGACACCGTGCGCATTGCCGATCGCCGGGGCGAAGACATCCACCCCGGTCGCCTCCAGAAACCGAAGCGACACCTCAAGGGTCTGCCGGTTGGATTCCGCGTCGGAGCCGACGCCGTCTTCGACGCCGCGGATCGATTCAATCTCCCCCTCGACGTGTGCCCCATACCGGCGCGCCTCGGCGACGACCTCGATCGTCTGGCGCTGATTCTCTTCGACCGGCAACGTCGACGCGTCGAACAAGACCGAGTTCCAGCCGCGTTGCAGGCATTCGGTGATGACCGCACGCTCCGGACAGTGATCGAGGTGCAGGGCGACCGGGACGTCGATCCCCTTGGTCATCGACTCCCACATCGCGAAGAGCACGTCGGAGCCGATCGACTTCACCGTCTTCACCGACGTCTGCAGAATCACCGGCGAGCGTGCTTCGACGGCGCCGGCCAGGACCGCTTCCATGGTCAGGTCGTTGACGATATTGATGGCCGGCACACCGTAACGTTCGGCAAACGCCCGATCGACGATGTCTTTCAATGTCGAAACAGCCACCTGGTGCCTCCTCGCCCCTGTGCGGGCCATGGTAAGCCGGAACCTCATGGCCGACAATGGCTCGGCGGATGGCTCAGCGGATGGCTCGGCAGCTGTAAAGAGGTGGGGCGAGCTACCTCTCGAACACCAGCAGGGTCGACGTGGCGCTCGCGTAGACGCGCCCCGACGCATCCACCAACTTAGCCTCGGCGAATGCCACGCGTCGACCGATCGAGATCAGCGACGCCTCAGCGCGCATCGGCCCCGTATCGGTGGTGATTGCCTTGTGATACGACACCTTCAGCTCCAGCGTGGTGTAACCCTGCGTTGCGCTCAGCCGGGAGTGCACCGCGCAACCGCAGGCACTGTCGAGCAGGGATGCCGCATAGCCGCCATGCACGGAACCGATCGGGTTGTAGGCGTGCGGCCCCGGAGTGCCGGCGAACACGGCACTCCCCTCGCCGACCTCGACGAGGTCGAAGTCAAGCGACTCGGCGATCCCGGGACGGCGCCCCGAGGCGATCAGGGCGCGCAGCTGTTCAATGCCCGACAGTCCCGGGCCGATCTCTTCCATCAACGTCTCAGCCATCAGCCGCGCAATCCGTCTAGTTTCTCGACGACTTCGCCGAGTACATCTTCGGAGCCGGCATAGATGCCGTCGGCCCGTGGCCAGTGGCTGATCACATCGGTGAAGCCGAGTTCGGCCGCGCGGCCGACGGCATCCTCGAAGGCGCCGACGCTCTCCAAAGAATAGGTACCGCCGCTGTCCAGCGACAGGTAGCGGTCGATGGTCTGCGGATCCCGCCCCGCGGCATCCGCAGCGTTCTCCAACCGGTCGACCATCTGGCCGACGCCGGCCCACCACTCATCTCCGACGACACCCTCGGCGCCAGTGGTCACCCAGCCTGACCCGAATTGCACAACGAGTCCCAGACCGCGCGGCCCGTTGGCAGCAATGACAAAGGGAACTCGCGGGCTCTGCACCGGTCGCCCGACCATGCGCGCGCCGACCGCCGTGAACCAGTCGCCCGAGAAGCTCACACCGTTGCTGCCCGGCTCTTCATGCCGGAGCAGCAAGTCGAGGCTGGTCACGAACTCAGCGAACCGGCCATGCCGCTCGGCCGGCGTGTACTCGGCCTGGCCCAACACGAAGGCATCGAAGCCGGTGCCGCCCGAGCCGACCCCGAGCAGAAATCGCCCGTCGGAAATGTCGTCGATCGTCGCCACCTCTTTGGCGAAGGTGACCGGATGACGAAAATTCGGCGACGCCACGAACGTGCCGAGCTTGATCTCGGTGGTCACCGCGGCCGCCGCGGCCAGCGTCGGCACCGTCGCCTGCCAGGGCTGATCGGCGAGGGTGCGCCACGAGAGGTGGTCGTAGGTCCAAGCATGGTCAAACCCGAAGTCCTCGGCCGCCTGCCATTTGCGGCGGGCATGACGCCAGGTGTCTTGCGGGAGAATCACTATTCCAAAGCGCATGGTGCGAGTCTACGGATACGCCGGGCGGATTCGGCGTGGGCGCCCCCGAGCATCCGGCAACTCCGAGACTCCACCCGGATCGAACTGAGGCTGTTGCGACAACGCCCGCGGGTGGCAGACTCAGCTCATGACCGGCACGACGCCAGCACTCGCGACGAGCTGCCTCGCGCGTTGCACGATCGTTCCGCCCTACCTTCTCGTGCGGCTCGCCCGGCTCACCGATCCGCGCTTCGCCGGAGCGGCCGAAGCGGCGCGTCAGTCGCTGCTCCGCGACCAGCCGCTTCGTGAACTCCGGGTGCCGGGGCAGCCTCCGTCTCCTCTGGCCGGTCCGCCTCGTGCCGCTGTCGCCGCGCGGGCGGGGCGCCGACCAGGGTCGATCGATCGCACGGTGGCGGATGCCGGCGGCCGCGAACTGCTCCCCGGTCGCGTTGTGCGCAGAGAGGGTCAGCCTCCCGTCGCCGACACTGCAACGAACGAGGCCTATGACGGACTCGGCTCCACCCATCTGCTGTTCTGGACACAATTCCAACGGGATTCCATCGACGGCGCCGGGCTGCCGCTCAACGCTTCGGTGCACTACGGCGAGCGCTACGACAACGCGTTCTGGAACGGCGAACGCATGGTGTTCGGCGACGGCGACGGCCAGGTCTTCAACCGGTTCACCCTGTCGCTCACGGTGATCGGGCATGAGCTCACCCACGGCGTCGTGCAACACACCGCGAATCTGAACTATCAGGGCCAATCCGGGGCGCTCAATGAGTCGATCGCCGACGTGTTCGGCTCGTTGGTCGAACAGTTCGCGTTCGGTCAGAGCACAAGCCAGGCGAGCTGGCTCATCGGGCAGGGGCTCTTCACCGACGAGGTCGAGGGCACGGCGCTCCGTTCCTTGAAAGCACCGGGCACCGCGTACAACGACGACGTGCTCGGAAAAGACCCCCAGCCGTCAGAGATGGCCGGCTACGTCGACACCGAGCTCGACAACGGCGGTGTTCATCTGAACTCCGGCATCCCCAATCGCGCCTTCTATCTGGTGGCGGATGCCCTCGGCGGTAACGCCTGGGAGTCACCTGGTCAGATTTGGTACGACGCGCTGACCGGCGGAAGGCCGACGGTCAGCACATCGGATAGCACGCCGGCCAACCTCCCACCAGCCGGTAGCCCGTTGCCGCCGGATGCTGATTTCGCCGCGTTCGCTCGGGCGACGGAGACGGCCGCCGTCGCCCGGTTCGGGGCGGATTCAGCCGAGCGGCAGGCCGTCGTGACCGCCTGGCGCACCGTCGGCGTGGCCCTTATCGAATCGAAGTAGCCGACATGAGAGTCATCGTGACGAGAAGCGGCGGGATCGCAGGCATCCAGATCAGCTGGGAGGTTCTGGTCGACGACCAGCCCGATCCGGCCGATTGGCTCGCACTCATCAGCACGCTGCCGTGGAGTGACACCCCGCGAAGCGCACCGCAACCCGACCGATTCATCTACCGCATCCGGTGCAACGCTCAGACGGTCGAGTTGGCCGAACCAGATCTGGACGGCCCGTGGCGCGAACTGGTCGAGCGAGTGCAACGAGCGCACCCGTCTCCGCCCGCGAAGTAACCCGGTGAGCGCACCGATCATCATCGCACTGCCCTTCACCGGCCTCTGGCTGGCGCAGAACAGTCCGGCACGTCGGGTGCCGAGCCATGGCACCGATGTGTGGGGCGAGCGGTACGCCATCGACTTCGTCGGCGTCGACGCCCGTCGGCGCACTTCGCCGTTCCGCGACTGGCGCACCCTGTTGGCCACCGAACCACCGGAGCGGTTTTTCGCCTTCGGGCGCGCGATTCTTTCGCCGGTCGACGGCACCGTCGTCGAGGCCCACGATGGTGAAATCGATCATGAGGCGCGGCGATCTCAGCTCGCGCTGGTGCCCTACGCGCTAGGACAGGGCGCTCGGGTGCGGCAGGGCGTTGAAGCAATCGCCGGCAACTTTCTGATCATCAAGACGTCTGGCGACGCATTCGTCGCCCTCGTTCATCTGCGTGCTGGCTCCCTGAGCGTCGTACCCGGCGACACCGTGACGACCGGGCAACCGATCGGAGCGTGCGGGAATTCAGGCAACTCGACTCAGCCCCACCTGCACCTGCAGATCATGGACAGCCCCGACCTTGCCCTCGCCAGCGGCCTGCCGATGCGATTCCGGCGCTATCGCGAATCGGCGCGTGGCGCCCGGCATTTCGAGATTCGGGAATCCGGAGTTCCTGCCGAGGGTGCCGTCGTTGAACCGCTGCCCGTCGCGGCTGCGGACAGTGGCGGATAGTCGTTTGGTCGGGGTAGACGGCCACCACGACGAAGGACACACTCTCCGGTAGAAGCCCTTGCGAGGAGGAAGAAATGGACAACGCGACGACGGCACGAAGCCTCTACGACAACCTGAACTCCGGAGAGATCGACAAATTCGGTGAATTCATTGCCGACGATTTCATCGAGTACGAAGTGACACCAGGTTTTGAACCGACGAAAGCAGGAGTGAAGGATTTCTTTCGGATGCAACAGGCGGCATTCCCCGACATGAAGATCACTGTTGAAGATCTTGTGGAGAGCGGCGAGAAGGTGGTCGTGCGCGCGAGATTCACGGGAACCAACCAGGGAGATTTCATGGGCATGGCGGCCTCGGGAAAGAGCGTCGATGTGCAACTCATCGACATCTTTCGCCTCGGCAGCGACGGACTCGTGCATGAGCATTGGGGGGTTTATGACGCCCTCGCGATGATGCAGCAGATCGGTGCCATTCCCGCGGGACCGCCCGCGTAGCTGCGTCGCTCAGTCGAAAACGGCTGCGACGGCCTCGATCTCGACCAGCTGATCCTCGTAGCCGAGAACCGTGACACCCAGCAGTGTGCTCGGAACGTCGTGATCGCCGAATGCGTCGCGCACGACTTCCCAGGCTTCGCCTAAGTCGCTTCGCTCGGCCGATGCGACGAGAACCCGGGTGCTCAGAACGTTGCCCAGGTCGGCTCCTGCCGCAGCCAAAGCGATCACGAGGTTCTCCACGGCCTTGGCCGCCTGCGCGGCGTAGTCGCCGACGCCTGCCGTACTCCCGTCGATGTTCAGCGGGCAGGAACCGGCGAGAAAGATGAGTCGTGAGCCGGCGGGGGCTGTCGACGCATACGCATACTGAGCAACGTCCGACAGGGCGGCCGAGCGAATGAGGCTAACGGGATAAGACACACCGTCACTGTAATGGACAACCCGTCTTCGACGACTTTTCCCCTCGGCTGAACCCGCTGGCCCTAGTCTGATGAAGATGAGCGACGACATCGAGATCGGTCGAACTCCAGGCGGGCCGGCTGCCGCAGGGCCGCTCGGCGCGTGGGGAGTCAGCGGACTCGATTACCGTGCTCTCACTAGCCCGGTCGATCGGCCCGCGGTTCGCGACTACCGGCGGCAGTCCCGGCAGAGGCACGCCGCCTGGGCCGAGCGGCGAGCAGTGCGCGTTCTGGCCATCGTACTGATCGTGATCGTCGGGTTCGTGGTCTGTGCCATCGCGGCGGCCACCGTGAGCGTGATCGCCGACTTCTGGTCATCCGGCTCGAGACAGGGGGCTGTCGAGGGTAACAGTGGGTTCGAATGGTGGATGATGGTCGCCGCGCTCCTCGTCGTCGCCGTGCTCGTCGCGGTCTGGGCTGTGCGCTCCGGCCCACGCGGCAAATGGGCCAACTGGTACCTCCTCGACCGCTTCGCGCAGGCGAACCGACTCGTCGCCGAACCGCTCTCCCCCTCGCTCGACTATCCGGGTGCGATCTTCGGTCGCGGAAGTGCGCGCGCCGGTTTCGACCGCATCCACTCGAACGGTGGTCGCACGCTTGATCTCGGCAACTATCGGTACACGACGGGGTCCGGCGACGAGCGCACCACCCACAGTTGGGGATATCTGGCGTTGCAGCTTGATCGGCGGTTGCCACACATGCTGCTTGATTCCCGCTCGAACCACGGGTTGTTCGGCACCACGAACCTGCCGATCAGCGTCGCACGCAATCAACAGTTGCGTCTCGAAGGGGACTTCAACTCCTACTTCACGCTCTACTGCCCGCACGCGTACGAGCCGGATGCCCTGTATGTGTTCACGCCGGACCTGATGGCGTTGCTGATTGACAATGCCGGAGGCTTCGACGTCGAGATCATCGACGACTGGATGTTCATCTACCGCCGGACGCCCTTCACGATGACCGATCCGGCAACGCTCCAGCGCATGTTCACCATCGCCGGCACCGTCGGCACGAAGACGCTCAGCCGCACCGAACGCTACCGCGATGAACGGCTGACTGCGGCCGGGGCACGCGGAACGGGCAATGCCGCTCCAGGCGCTGACGAGGTCGCGCCGGCCGGGCGTCGGCTGAAGCACAAGAACGGCTGGGTCGGCGTTGCAGTCTTCGTCGCCCTCGCACTGGCGGGGCTCTGGTTCGTGGTCGGCCAGCGCTGATCAAGTGACGACTGCCTGCATCAGGCTGCGTCGGACGGCATCAGGCGGCATCAGGCGGCATCAGACGAAACCCTCGCGCAACCGACTCGACGGTGGGACGATGACGCATGAGCACTTCATCCACTCCACACGTCGTACTGATCACCGGTACCTCCTCCGGCATCGGTTTGCACACGGCTCTGGCCGCCGCACAGGCCGGCCACACCGTGGTGGCCACGATGCGCAACCTGGATCGCTCGGACACTCTGCGCGACGCGGCCTCAGCGCTCGGCGTGCGCCTCGACATCCGCCGGCTCGACGTCACGGAGCCGCAGTGGGTAACGGATGTCGTCGGCGACGTCGTCGGCGACCATGGACGGCTCGACTCGCTGGTCAACAATGCGGGAGCCGGTCACATCGGCACGATCGAGCACGAGAACATCGACGATCTGCGCACGGTGATGGAATTGAACTTCTTCGGCACCGTCACCATGACCCGGGCCGCGCTCCCGCACCTGCGGGCGACCAAGGGTCGTCTGCTCTCGGTCACGAGCGTGGGTGGAATTATCGGACAGCCGTTCAATGAGGCGTACTGCGCCGCGAAGTTCGCCGTCGAAGGGTTCATGGAGAGCCTCGCCCCGGTTGCCGCGTCGGCCGGCGTCACGGTCACGGTTGTCGAACCGGCCGCCGTCGCCTCGGCCTTCGTCGAGAACGTCGGCTTCGACCGAGAGCGCACCCACCCCGCCGATGATCCCTACGCCGACGCCCTGCGCGCGTACGTCGCGCGCACCGAAACGGCGTTCGACAACGCGCAGTCGGCTGAGGATGCCGGTCGTTTCATCGCGCAGCTACTGAGCGGAAGCACTCCACCGTTCCGAGTGCAGACCTCGGCTGCCGCACGGGCCTTCGTCGGAGTGAAACTCGCCGACCTCGACGGAAGCGCCGTGCAACGGATGACCGAGGCCTGGGTCAGCTGACGGCTGACTCGTCCTCGTCGTGGCCTTCGTCTCCGTGAGGAATCCCGCCAAGAACACCGAGAATTGCCGCGCTATAGGCATCAGCCGGATCCGCCGCATCGCAGTCGACCCGCACTCCCCCGATGTCGATCACGACGCGGTACTCGTTCTCGCCCAAGCGATGAAGCGCGTGGAATCGGGGCCCGAGAAACTCACGCAGCTGATCTTCGCGGGGCAACCACAGGGCATCCTCGAGCGCCAACGAATCGAGCGCCCACTCCGTCGTGCCGTTGAACCCGAGAATGGTGCCGGTGTCGAACTCGTGTGACTCGATCGCCATATCGCTGACCGTGAAAACATCTGTCTCGAACTCCGGCCGCTCAATGCGAAAGAAGTCACCGGATGCGGGATGCCAGGCCAAGCCGGCCTGACGCAGGGACCGAGCCGAATCGGAGGAGATCATGGCTCATTATCTGTGCGCGACGCTCAGTGCGAAAGGGCGCATGTGCAGATTGTTCACATGCTGCAACAGAAAACGCGCGATCCTCGGCGTCGTTGCAACGCGAAACGGCGTGGCCCCCGGTTGCCTCTGGCAACTCGGTGACCACGCCGCGCGTGAGTCGTGAGTAAGGCTTCGGGTTAGCTGACGCCCAGCAGGTCAATCACGAAGATCAGCGTCTTGCCACCGAGACGGTGTCCCGAGCCGGCGGGGCCGTACGCCAGGTGGGGCGGAACAACGAGCTTGCGGCGTCCGCCGACCTTCATGCCGGGGATACCCTGCTGCCAACCGGCGATGAGCGAGCCCAGCGGGAAGTTGATCGACTGGCCGCGACCCCAGGAGGAGTCGAATTCGTCGCCGGTGTCGAACTCGACACCGAGGTAGTGCACGTCAACCTTGGCGCCCGGCGTCGCTTCTGCGCCGTCGCCCACCACGATGTCAACAATTTCGAGAGCCTCGGGCGCGGGGCCTTCGGGGAAGTCGAGTTCAGGTTTTGAATTCAAATCAGTCATCCCACCATCCAAGCGGATTTGGCGACCTGACGCACACCGAAAAACAAATGCTTGCTTAATAGACCCCCGCGGGTGCACCCTTAAGTAAGAAAAACCCGCCGCCCCGGTTCGCTAGTCGGCATTGCCACTCGACCGGGCGGCGGGTTCTCTTTTGCCTCCTGCGCCGACCCGAATCCGCCTCGGATATCGCGCCAATTCTTTGCTCTCTCGCGCTATTTCTCCGCGGCGAACATGACACCCGGGTTCAGGATGCCCTGCGGGTCGAACACTGCTTTCAGTTGGCGCTGCAACCCGAAACTCGTCTCGCCGAGCTCGTCGACCAGCCAGCGCTGTTTGAGCACGCCGACGCCATGCTCGCCGGTCAGCGTGCCGCCGAGCGCGAGGGCGGCACGGAACAGTTCGTCGGCGGCAGCCCAGATGTGCTCTGGCACGAGCGGGGCATCCGCTGGCTTCTCCGGGTCGAAGGGAATCACGAAATTGGGGTGCAGATTTCCGTCGCCGGCATGGGCGACGGTGGGGATTGTCACACCGGTTCGCTCACTGATCCGGGCGATCTCCTCAAACATCTCAGCCATCCGTGAGCGCGGCACCGAGACATCCTCGATCAGAACCTCGCCCTGTGCGGCCAGGGCCGGGTGCATGGCCCGGCGAATCGCGAGCAGGTTCTCCCCCGATTCCCGATCGGTCGATAGTTCTGCGTCGCCTCCCGCGTCACGCACAAGCTTCAGCGCCGCCTCTGCCTCGACGTGGGCGAGCGGCCCGTCGGTCTGCACCAGCAGAAAGGCGCCGTGTCCGAGCGGTAAGCCCGCCATCTTGTCGGGGCCGAGGTAGTCGGCGATCGCTCGAAGCGCCGACGGGTCGAGCAGTTCCATCACGGCCGGACGCAGGCGTGCCGCAGTGATCGAAGCGGATGCGGCGGCGGCGGCGGCGACGTCGGCGAACACGGCGCCGATCGTCGCGACGTCCCCGGCGGGGCGCGCCGGCGTGCGCACCGTCGCCCCGACGATCACGCCGAGGGTTCCCTCTGAACCGGTGAACAGGGCGGTGAGGTCGTAGCCGGTGACGCCCTTGACGCTGCGGTGCCCCATGTCGAGCAGACTGCCGTCGGCCAGAACCACGCGCAGCGCCAGCACGGCTTCCCTGGTCACCCCGTATTTGGCACAGAGCAGCCCGCCGGCGTTGGTGGCGATATTGCCGCCGACGGTCGAGATGGTTTTGCTGGCCGGGTCGGGGGCGAACCACAGCCCGTGCGGGGCGAGCGCGTCGTTCAAGTCTTGGTTGACGACGCCCGGTTCGACGACGGCGAGCTCGTCTTCGGGTCTGATTTCGAGGATGCGATTCATACCGGCCAGGCTGAGCACGATCGAACCGTCGGTGCCGCAGGCTCCTCCGGCGAGACCGGTTCCTGCTCCCCGGGTGACGACAGGCACCCCGAATTCGCTGGCGATGCGCAGCGTGATCTGTACCTGCTCGACCGACGTCGCCGCAACCAGGGCCAGCGGCATCCCGGAGGCCTGCCAGCCCGACTTGTCGACGCGGGTGGCGTCGAGTTCGAGGGGATCGACGCTGACGATGGCGCCGAGTGCGGCCTGCAGGCGGTGGAGTGCGGTCATGCGCCTATTCTTTCGGAAAACCGGTGGTCGAGCTTGTCGAGACCGGCTCTTGAGGCCTCGACAAGCTCGACCACCGACGTTGGGCTAGATGACGCCCTGCGCGAGCATCGCGTCGGCGACACGCGTGAAGCCGGAGATGTTGGCACCGAGCACGTAGTTGCCAGGCTCTCCGTATTCCTCCGCCGTGGTGGCGCAGCTCTCGTGAATGCCGCGCATGATCTCGGCGAGACGCTCCTCGGTGTGCTCGAAGGTCCACGAGTCACGCGACGCGTTCTGCTGCATCTCGAGAGCCGAGGTGGCGACACCGCCGGCATTGGCTGCCTTACCCGGCGCGAAGAGCACCGAAGCCTCGGCGAAAACGCGCACGGCATCCGGAGTACACGGCATGTTCGCGCCCTCGGCGACCGCGCGCACGCCGTTCGCGGCGAGAACCCGGGCGTCGTCTTCATGCAGTTCGTTCTGGGTGGCGCAGGGCAACGCGACATCGATGCGGGTCTCGGCGGCCAGCGCCCAGATGTTTCCGCCGGCACGGTAGTCGGAGGCCGAGCCGCGCAGCGCCGCGTAGTCGGAGAGGCGACCGCGCTGGTTTTCTTTGACCTCGCGCAGCAGGTCGAGGTCGATGCCGTCCTTGTCGTAGACGACGCCGGCCGAATCGGAGCAGGCCACGACGACGCCGCCGAGCTGGTGCACCTTTTCGATTGCGTAGATTGCGACGTTGCCGGAGCCGGAGACGAGCACGCGGGCGCCGTCGAAGCTTGCGCCGCGGGTGGCGAGCATCTGCTCAGTGAAGAAGACAGCGCCGTAGCCGGTGGCTTCGGTGCGGGCGCGGGATCCGCCCCAGCCCACACCCTTGCCGGTGAGAACGCCCGACTCGTAGCGGTTGGTGATGCGCTTGTACTGACCGAACAGGTAACCGATCTCACGTCCGCCGACGCCGATGTCGCCGGCGGGAACATCCGTGTACTCGCCGATGTGGCGGTAGAGCTCGGTCATGAACGACTGGCAGAAGCGCATGATCTCGAGCTCCGACTTGCCCTTCGGGTCGAAGTCGCTGCCGCCCTTGCCGCCGCCGATGGGCATGCCGGTCAGGGCGTTCTTGAAGATCTGTTCGAAGCCGAGGAACTTGACGGTGCCGAGTGTCACCGAGGGGTGAAAGCGCAGGCCGCCCTTGTACGGGCCGAGTGCCGAGTTGAACTCAACTCGGAATCCACGGTTGATCTGCACGCGGTTCGAATCGTCGATCCACGGCACACGAAAAATGATCTGGCGTTCGGGCTCGCAAATGCGCTGCAGAATCGACGCATCGGCGTACTGCGGGTGTCGGAGCACAACGCGTCCGAGGGATTCGAAGACCTCACGTGTTGCCTGGTGAAACTCAACCTCACCGGCGTTACGAAGCAGAACCTCATCAAAGACGTGCTGGATTGCTGGATCAATCGTGCTCATATTTCGCATCTTTCTCGCAGTTTCAGATTTCCAGAGTACCGGCTACTCTCGCGCGCGAATGACTCGACGGCGTGCCTCGGCACGGGGTCAAACTTGTACCTTTGGCACCAAGGGTTCGCCTTGTCTTTGCTCCTATTCCATAGGTTTGGCCTCAATTGGTGCTCTAGCCTGGATATGTGAAGTTTGCACATTTGAGAATTGAAGGCCAGTCTGTTCCCCGCCTCGCGGTCACCCACGGAGACGGAGCCCTCTTTCTCGACGAGGTGCTTGACGACGCACCGCGCGACCTGCAGGACCTCCTCGAAAAGGGTCAAGAGGAGATCGACCGGGTGCGTGCCCTCGTCGGCAACGCACTCGCCCATGGAACGAGCCTCACCCCGATCAGCGAGCTTCGACACTCGTCGGCCGTTCTGCGCCCGCCGCAGGTGCTCGCGATCGGCGCGAACTATGCGGCTCACTCCTCAGAGCTGAAGCTGCGCTCCGAGACGGCCGCCACCATCTTCTCGCTCTGGCCGAACTCGCTCACCGGGCACGAATCGACGATCAGCTGGCCCGCCGACCTGACCCAGGAGGTCGACTACGAGGCTGAGCTCGGTGTCATCATCGGCCGTCCGGCCCGCAATGTGTCGGTCGCCGACGCCCTCGACTACGTCTTCGGATACACCGTCGTCAACGACATCACCGCGCGCAACATTCAGTTCTCCGAAGCCCAGTGGTCGCGTTGCAAGTCATTCGACGGGTTCACTCCGACCGGCCCGGTCGTCGTCACCGCCGATGAGATCGGTGACCCGCAGGATGTCTGGCTGACCACCCACGTTGACGGGCGCATCCTGCAGGATGCCTCGAGCGGCGACATGGTGCGCACCGTTGCCGAGATCATCTCCTACCTCTCGAAGACCGCGACGCTGCTGCCCGGCACGCTGATCTCGACCGGCAGCCCGGGCGGAGCCGGCTACAGCCGCAAGCCGCAGGTGTTCTTGCGCGACGGGTCCACCGTCACGATCACAATCGACAAGATCGGCATGCTCACCACGCACTGCCGCGAGATCTAGGCGGTTTCACGCGTCGACCTCTGCCAGGCGTAGTATCCGATGAACTCGGCATGCGCGGCAGAAGGAAGGCGGGCGATGGTCACCATTTCGGTCGTGATTCCCTGCTTCAACGATGCGCAGTTTCTGAGGCAGGCACTTGCCGCGCTGGCGGCCCAGGAACGCCGGGCCGACGAGGTGATCGTGGTCGACAATGCGTCGACGGATGCCTCGGCGAGCGTGGCGCGCGCGGCGGGGGCGCGAGTGGTGTCCGAACCGCTGCGCGGAATCTGGCCGGCAGCGGCGGCCGGGTATGACGCGGCATCCGGCGATCTGATCGCGCGGATTGATGCGGATTCGGTTCCCCCTCCCAACTGGCTTGCCCAGATCGAGGACGAGTTTCGGCGCTCCCCCGAGATCGAAGTGTTGACGGGACCCGGCCGGTTCTACGACTGCGGCCCGGTCGTCGCGGTGCTCGGCGAGCACCTCTACATCGGTGCCTATTTCTGGTTCATGGGATGGTGGCTGACCGCGCCGCCGATCTTCGGATCGAACTTTGTGATGCGTCAACGGCTGTGGCAGGACGTGCGAGACCAGGTACACCGCGGGGTGCCGAACGTGCACGACGACCTCGATCTCAGCTATCACCTCGACGTTTCGACGGTCGTGGCCTACCGGGCATCGTTAAGGGTGGGGATCTCGGCGCGGCCGTTCGACAGTTTCACCGGCTTCTTCCGTCGCATCCGTTGGGCGTTTCGCACCATGAAGCTGCACTGGCCCGATCAATCGCCGATGCATCGCCGGCAAGCGCGGCGTCAGGTTCGACGCGCAGCTCGGGCCTGACTCACCCGCCGGATGCTCGGCGGTACAACGCGACGAGGTCGCGGGCCAGCTGATGCGGAGTGGTCTCGCACGGGCTGTGCCCGGTGGGGTATTCGCGAAAGTCGGCACGGATGAACTCGGCAAGCTCCCGTTGCATCTGCACCGGCCAGAGATCGTGGCTTCCCACGGCGACGAGCATCGGCAGGCCGCTGGCCGCCAGTTCCGGGCGCAAATCCGGGGCGTTTTTCATCAGCCCGATGATGTCGTCGACACTCGCTCGCACGGTGTCGTCGAATCGTTCACGCACGAGCGGCAATCGGCCGGGCGCCGCCCGATTGAGGTTCCACTTGACCCCCCAGATGAGCAACCCGGCAATCGCGTGCGGTGTGATGACATAGCTCAGCGGGCCGATCCAGCTCACACCGCGAAAACTCTGACCGGGCTGCGGCGGCATCCCGAGAAATGCAAGCGACAAGAACATCTCGGGCTGGCGCAGATAGGCCAACTGGGCGACGAACCCCGCGAAGGAATAGCCGAGCACATGCGCCGGCGCCTGTCCGGCGTTCAAAAACGCCAAGAGATCGTCGACGAAGAGGTCGTAGTCGAACTTCTCCCCGGTCGGCGGTCCGGCACCAGCCGATTCGTACTGCCCGGCCAGGTCGTAGCTCTCAACGTAGTACCCGGCGGCGGCAAGCAGCGGCGCGACCAGGATGAAGTCTTCCTTTGACCCCGTCGCCCCCGGAACGAGCACCACGCGCTCATCGTCCGGGTCACCGAACGAGACCACTGCCAGTGCACCGCTCGGCGCGTTGAACTGGAACGACCGAGCGCCGGGAGGAAGAATTCGCCAGTCGATGTCGGGTTCAGTGCGATCGCGAACCGCAGCAGAGTCACTCTCGTCGGCCGTCGGCCCACGAGTGCGTCGTCGCTCCCAGATCGTCACAGAGCAAGGCTACGCCTGCCCCGGGATTCGCGCGGGCGACCAGCCGGCGTGCGAAACGACGGAGCCGTCGACTCCGTCGCCCGCACACTCTGCGCTACTCGATGACGCTACTCGATGATCGGAATCGTGCTGGTCTGCGTGTCGGTGACCATGCCGGACAAACGGGCCGGCTCCAGCTCCCGCATCACGTCTTCGCGGGTCATCAGCTTCGACTCGACGACGAGGTCGGCCACGTTGCGACCGGTCAGCAGCGCTGTCTTCGCCAGAGCTGCTGCAGCCGAGTAGCCGATGTGCGGAATCAGCGCGGTGATCACGCCGACGCTCGATCCGACCATGGCTTGCAGGCGGTCTTCGTTGGCGGTGATGCCGTCGATGCAGTTCACACGCAGCGTCCACATCGCCTGCGTCATCCAGGCCAGGCTCTGCAGCAGCGAGTGCGCGATGACGGGTTCGAAGGCGTTCAACTGCAGCTGGCCGCCTTCTGCGGCCATCGTCACCGTGACATCCGCCCCGGCCACGGCGAACGCGACCTGGTTGACGACCTCGGGAATGACCGGGTTGACCTTGCCCGGCATGATGCTCGAACCGGCCTGCTTGGGCGGCAGGTTGATCTCACCGAATCCGGCCTGCGGTCCCGACGAGAGCAGACGCAGGTCGTTGCAAATCTTCGACAGTTTGATCGCGCTGCGCTTGAGGTTGGCGCTGAACGACATGAAACCGCCGGCGTCACTCGTCGACTCGATCAGGTCGGGCGCGGTGACGAGGTCGAGTCCCGTGATCGTGTTGAGGTGACGGATGGCGGCTGCCGCGTAACCGGGGTCGGCGGTGATGCCGGTGCCGATCGCGGTCGCGCCGAGGTTGATCTCGGCCAGCAGCCAGATGGTCTCGGTGAGGCGGTCGTAATCTTCACCGAGCGTCGTCGCGTAGCCGTGGAACTCCTGGCCGAGCGTCATCGGCACGGCATCCTGCATCTGAGTGCGGCCGACCTTCAGGATGTGGTTGAACTCGACGGCCTTGGCCGAGAAAGAGCCCTGCAGCAGCTTGAGCTCGCGCAGCAGGTGCTGCAGCGAGAAGTTGAGCGCAATCTTGATCGCGGTCGGGTAGGTGTCGTTCGTCGACTGGCTGCGGTTGACGTGGTCGATCGGGCTGAGGATGTCGTAGCGCCCCTTGGCGTACCCGGCACGTTCGAGCGCGAGGTTGCAGATGACCTCGTTGGCGTTCATGTTCGTCGAGGTTCCGGCACCGCCCTGGATGACACCGACGACGAACTCATCGTGGTACTTGCCATCGATGATGTCCTGGCAGGCCGCGTCGATCCAACCGGCCTTCTCGGGGCTCAGCGCGCCGATCTCCTTGTTGGCACGGGCGCAGGCCTGCTTGACCGAAGCGAGGGCGACGATGAAGTCGGGGTAAACCGAGATCGGCCGCTTGGCGATCGGAAAGTTATCCATCGCTCGCTTGGTGTGCACACCCCAATAGGCGTTCTCGGGAACCTCAAGTGCTCCGAGCGAATCCCGTTCGAGCCGGAACCCGGGTCGGGCCACGTCGGCATCGACTGCCGGTGGGGTAGTTGAATCGATGATGATCTCCGACTGCGCTGACGGGTTTTCGGACACGCGAGTTGACACTATGGCTCCATTGCCGATGGGGGGCGAGCTTGTGGCTCCTGACTCATCAACCCTATCGCGGGCACCTGACCGTTGCCGAAGCCGAGGCGTGCCTGTAGAGCGTGGTTGACGCACAAAAACGCCGCCAGACGCACACATCGTGTGCGGCTGGCGGCGGTATCCGACAGAGTGACCGTCGATCGAGCGAAGGCGAGCGCTACAGAACGAACGCGAACGGAGCCAGGGCCAGGCCGAGGCCGACGAAGAGCAAACCGAGGAGAACCCAGCCGGCGATCATCACGGCGTTCAACACGATGCCCCAAATGGCCATGGTGCGGTTGGCGGGCTCACGGCTGAGGGCCATGATTCCGGTGACCAGGCCGGCGACCGGGGCGAAGAAGGTCCAGCCGGCGAAGATCGACACCAGCCCGAGCACGAGGCTCGACAGGCCGAGTGCGCGTCCTTCTGTCACCGGCGCGGGGCCGGGGGTCGGGTTCCAGGCCTGACCCGGTGCGTGCCCGAACTCGGCGGCCGGTGCCTGACCGGATTCCGGTGCGGGTGCCTGCGCGGGAGCGGGGTAGGCGGCTGTGGTTGACATGAGGGTGTTCTCCTGAATCGTTGTTGAGTTGCTTGTGCAACGTGTGATCAACGTTACGGATGCCGAAGCCGTGTCGGCATGGGGCTATCCCCCGAATGCGAGCGCTGCTTCTCCCCCGCATCCGAGCGGTGATTCTCCCCCCGGCTCCCCTCGCCTCGCTCGGGCGTGCGCTCACATCGTCGCTGTCCCGACGGAGAGCCGACGATATGAGCGCACGCGCCACTGGCGCGGGCGCGCGTAACGAGTGCGGGCTAGAAGCCGAGCGTCGCCTCGATCGGACCACGCACGAAGTAGATCAGGAAGCCGGCCGCGACAACCCAGAGCAACGGGCTGATCTCCTTGGCCTTGCCCGAGAGCGAACGCACCAGCACGTAGCTGATGAAGCCGGCGCCGATACCGTTGGCAATCGAGTAGGTGAGCGGCATCACGGTGATCGTGAGGAACACAGGCAGCACGACCGAGAACTCGCTGAAGTCGATGAAGCGAATCTGCGACACCATCATCGCACCGACGATCACCAGCGCGGCACTGGCCACCTCGAGCGGGACGATCTGGGTCAGCGGCGTGAAGAACATCGCGGCGAGGAACAGCACACCCGTGACGATGTTCGCGAACCCGGTGCGCGCACCTTCGCCGATGCCGGCGCCAGACTCCACGAAGACGGTGTTCGACGAGGCGGATGCCGCGCCACCGGCGACAGCACCGATGCCTTCAACGATCAGGGCCGACTTCAGGCGCGGGAAGTTGCCGTTCTTGTCGGCGAGCCCCGACTCGTTGGCGAGCCCGGTCATGGTGCCCATGGCGTCGAAGAAGTTGGTGAAGACCAGGGTGAAGATGAGCATGACGGCGGCAAGCATGCCGATGCGCTCGAAGGCGCCGAAGCTGAACTGGCCGACCAGGCTGAGGTCGGGTACCGAGACGATGCTGGTCGGCAGGACGGGCGCGTTGAGGTTCCAGCCGGCAGGGTTGGTGCCGAGCGACGGCCCGACCTTGAAGATGGCCTCGAGGATGATGGCGAGAACCGTCGTGGCGACGATGCCGATCAGCAGCGCGGCCTTCACCTTCCGGGCGACCAGGATGCCAATGAGGATGAGTCCGATGACAAACGTTGCCGTCGGAAGCGTGGTGACGGATCCGTTGTCGCCCAACTGAACCGGAGGACCGGCGGGGCTGGCACGCACGAAACCGGAGTTGACCAATCCGATGAAGGCGATGAACATACCGATACCGACGGTGATCGCGATCTTCAGCTGCTGCGGAACGGCGTTGAAGATCAGCGAGCGCAGACCTGTCGAGGCCAGCAGCACGATGATCAGACCGTTGATGATGACGAGGCCCATAGCTTCCGGCCAGGTCACTTGTCCGACCACGCTGACGGCGAGGAACGAGTTGATGCCGAGGCCGGCTGCGAAACCGTAGGGCAAACGAGCGATGAGACCGAAGAGGATCGTCATCACACCGGCGGTCAGCGCGGTGACCGCGGCGACCTGCGAGTTGGGCAGCCAGTTGCCGAGCACGTCGAGCGGTGCCTGGTCGGCGCTGAAGCCACCGAGGATCAGCGGGTTCAGGATGACGATGTAGGCCATCGTGACGAAGGTCACCAGACCGCCGCGCACTTCCTTGCCCCAGGTTGACCCGCGTGAGCTGATCTCGAAGTAATTGTCGATCCGAGCCTTCATGCCCGTTTTCGGCACTGCCGGGGACGTGGGGGTTTGTGTACTGGTAATGATCTTCTCCTGGGCCAGTTCGGCGGATTCTCAGGGAATAAGTCTAAACGCTCTGGCGCGTCCACCCCGCCACGGTGTATCTTTCCGCATTTCAACCCGGCCGGCGCCCACTACGATCGGCAAGGATCTAAATCGAATTGGAACGAGGAACTATGGCGCTGCCCTGGAAACTGCACGGCGACGGTAAGACTGTCGGAGTATCGGATGTTGTCGCACCCGACGAAAGAATGACCTGGCCGCGCACGATCGGGATCGGAGCCCAGCACGTCGTCGCGATGTTCGGCGCCACCTTCCTCGTTCCGATTCTCACCGGGTTTCCCCCGTCGACGACTCTGCTGTTCTCCGGTATCGGCACGCTGCTCTTTCTGCTGATCACCCGCAATAAGCTGCCCAGCTATCTGGGCTCCTCGTTTGCGTTCATCGCCCCGATCACTGCGGCGACCGCAACGACCGGCATGGGCAGCGCCCTGTTCGGCATCGTCGTCGTCGGCGCGCTGCTGGCCATCGTCGGCGTGATCGTTCAGCTCACCGGCACCGGCTGGATCGACGCACTGATGCCTCCCGTCGTCGCCGGCGCCATTGTGGCGCTGATCGGCTTCAACCTGGCACCCGCTGCTCGCGACAACTTCGACAAGGCACCGCTCACCGCGCTGATCACCCTTCTCGCCGTCATCCTCTGCACCGTCGTCTTCCGTGGCATTCTCGGTCGCCTCTCGATCTTCCTCGGCGTGATCGTCGGCTACATCGCCGCCGTTCTCTTCGGCCAGGTCGACTTCAGCAGCGTCGCGGATGCCGCCTGGTTCGGACTCCCCGAGTTCAACTCGCCGGACAACCCGTTCACGAACCCGGCAGTGCTCGGCGTTCTCCCCGCCTTCCTGCCCGTCGTGCTCGTGCTGATCGCCGAGAACGTCGGACACATCAAGGGGGTTGCCCAGATGACCGACCCGAGCGTCAACAAGCAGACGGGCCGGGCGCTGATGGCCGACGGCCTGGCCACCGTTCTCGCCGGATTCGGCGGCGGTTCGGCCACCACGACCTACGGCGAGAACATCGGCGTGATGGCGGCCACCCGCATCTACTCCACGGCCGCCTACTGGGTTGCCGGCATCGTCGCGATCGCCCTCGGCCTCTCCCCCAAGGTCGGCGCCGTCATCAACACGATTCCGCCGGGAGTCCTCGGCGGCGTCACGACGGCTTTGTACGGCCTGATCGGCATCATCGGTGTGAAGATCTGGCTCGACAACAAGGTGGACTTCTCGCGCCCGGTGAACCAGTTCACCGCTGCGACGGCGCTGATCATCGGTATCGCCAACTTCACGTTCAGCATTGGAACGCTGACTTTCAACGGCATCGCACTCGGCACGATCGCGGCCATCGTGATCTACCACCTGATGAACTGGGTCGGCCGCCTGCGCGGAACCCTGTAGTCACGCAGCCGGGGCCGGCCAGCAGCGCCCCGGCAGACGAAACGGCCCGCACCCCCGAAGGGATGCGGGCCGTTCGCGTACGTGGAGCTACGAACCGTGCAACGCCGGCACGATCAAGTAGATGCCGTAGAGCACCGCGGCGCCACAGACCGCGAAACAGAGGTATGCACCGATGACGGCCAGACGCTTCTGAGAATCGGTGAGCGGGTTTGCCGCGGCGGCCTTGCGGGCACGCTTGGCCTCTTTCGCGGCACGAGCCGGCGTCAGGATTGTGATGGCACCGGTGAACTCGGCCGGCTCGACCATCGGGATGCGACCCGCGGTGGTCAGCAGACGCAGCCCGAGGGCGAAGAAGAAGACGAGCACACAGGCGGAGACCAGCGTGACTACGGCGACCTGAATGAAGGCGATCCACTCGTTCACTGTGCGACCTTCTTTCGTTCGCTCCGCGACGGCTTGCGGGGGGTCTTCTTGATCGACACAACCTGACCGGCATCATCGATGTCGTTCACGTTGACCGCATTGTGGTGCGAGATGCTTTCCTTGCGCGACCAGAGGAAGATACCGCCGATCACGACGGTGCCGAGCACCACGTCAATCAGAATTCCGATCGGGCCGAGCAATGCCAGGCCGGCCGCGAATGCGCCCATGATGGCCGAAGCCGGAAGGGTGAGCACCCAGCCGAGAGCGATCTTGCCGGCCATTCCCCAGCGCACCGTTGAACCGCGACGGCCGAGGCCGGAACCGATGACCGAACCTGAGGCGACCTGCGTGGTCGAGAGGGCGAAGCCCAAGTGGCTGGACGCGAGAATCGCGGCAGCGGTGCTGGTCTCGGCGGCGAAGCCCTGAGCCGGCTTGACCTCGGTCAGGCCGCTTCCCATGGTGCGGATGATGCGCCATCCGCCGGAGTAGGTGCCGACCGCAATCGCGAGAGCACAGGCCGCGATGACCCAGAACGGCGGCTGGCTGCCCGCAGCCAGGAATCCGCCAGAGATCAAGGTGAGGGTGATCACACCCATCGTCTTCTGTGCATCGTTGGTTCCGTGCGCCAGGGCGACGAGCGACGACGAGAAGATCTGTGCGTAGCGGAAGCCGCCACGACCATCGGGCTTGCCGATGTCGCGACGGGTGACCGCATAGGCGATCTTGGTCGCTGCGAAGGCGGCGAGGCCGGCGATCAGCGGTGCGATCAGCGCCGGCAGGATGACCTTGGCCACCACGACGTCGAAGTTCACGGCGCCGATCCCGGCACCGATGATTGCCGCACCGATCAAACCACCGAACAAGGCGTGGCTCGAGCTCGACGGCAACCCGCGAAGCCAGGTGATCAGGTTCCAGACGATCGCGCCGATCAGACCGGCGAAGATGAGTTCCGGGGTGATAGCGACCCCGCCCTCGCCCTCATTGATCAGCCCGTTCGAAATTGTCGTAGCGACAGCTGTCGAGAGGAAGGCACCAATCAGGTTGAGGATTGCTGCGACGGTAACTGCAACCTTCGGTCGCATGGCGCCGGTGGCGATGGGCGTGGCCATCGCATTCGCGGTGTCATGAAATCCGTTGGTGAAGTCAAATACAAGTGCCAGTACGATGACCAGCACGACGATGAGAGTGAAGTCCACCGGCGTCTTTCTCTGCGTTTATGAACCGTTGTGATCGACTACGAGAGCCGGGGATTCAGACGTATTACGGGAGCCGCGATTCGGACCCGTATGATCCTGACACTCACGGCCAGGCTGGTCAACTTGAGCGGAGTGTTCTACGACAGTTGCCAGGTCCGCTCCGAACGTGAAATCGGCAACTATCGGTATTCCAGCAAGAACTCCGGGGAGCCAATGCTTCGCGTCGTCCCACATTTCTGCGAGCGGAATCGCGTCGAGGTCGAACCATTCCGGGTTCAACTCGTCGGATTCCGTGGGCGTTCCCGACCAGGTCGAGCAGACGAAAACGCTTGACTCCTGGCTCCATGCCGAACGATGCGGGAACCAATAGCTCAGGCGCCCCATCGGCACGAGGTCTGACGCTCGTACTGTGAGACCGGATTCCTCGTGGATCTCGCGCACTGCGGCATCGACCGGGGACTCCCCCGGTTCGAGCTTGCCACCGAGTCCGACGAAGTTTCCGAGGCCGAGGCCCTTCTTCTTGCGTCCCAGCAAAACCTGGGTGCGTCCGTCGCCCGTCTGGCGGAGCAGGTAGCTCACGCAAACCTGAGGCAACGTCATGGTTCCAGCGTAGCGGGCCACCCCCGGGCGAACCTGGCTTATTCCAGAGTGCGCCCTGTGCGGCCGCCACAGTTCCCCGCACAGAAGGCTGCCACGCGGACTCAGTTAGGCTCTGCACATGGACTTTGTGCCCGAATCAGGAACCATCACCATGTTCACCACGAGCTGGTGCGGCTATTGCAGCCGCTTGAAAACCCAACTCGACAAGGTCGGCATCGGCTACAGCGAGGTCAACATCGAAGACGTCGACGGCACCGCCGAACTCGTCATGAGCCTGAATGGCGGCAACCAGACGGTGCCGACCGTGCTGTTTCCGGATGGCTCGGCCGCGACCAACCCGTCGCTGGCGCAGGTTCAGGCCAAACTCGCCTGAACCCCCGCCGCGCGGCAGTCGACCTCCACGTGGTCGGGAGACCGACAGCCGGTCGGCAGGTTCTTAACCGAAGAGAACTGCCGCCTCGTCGTAGCGATCCTGCGGAACCGTCTTCAGGCCGCCGGTGGCTTCCTTGATGCTGACGATCTCGATCTCAGTGCCCTTGAGCGAGACCATCGAGCCCCACTGCTCGGCCTGGATGGCGTCGATGGCGGCCATGCCCAGACGCGTGGCGAGCACGCGGTCATAGGCCGACGGAGCGCCGCCACGCTGGGTGTGACCGAGAACCGTCGCACGGGATTCGATTCCGGTGCGCTCTTCGATCATCGGGGCGATCAATTCGCTGATCCCGCCGAGACGCGGACGGTTGAAGGCGTCGAGCCCCTTGTGCGAGTGGGCCTCTTCCATTCCGGCGAGCAAGAAGCCCTCGGACACGACGATGACCGGCGCACGGCCGCGGTCGCGCACGTGCTCGACCCATTCGCAGATCTGCTCGATGGTTTGCGGCTGCTCGGGAATCAGAATGGCGTGAGCGCCGCCGGCCATGCCGGAGTGCAGGGCGATCCAGCCGACGTGGCGTCCCATGACCTCGATGACCATGCAGCGACCGTGCGATTCGGCGGTGGTGCGCAGGCGGTCGATGGCTTCGGTTGCGATCTCGACGGCCGTGTCGAATCCGAACGAGTAGTCGGTGGCGGCCAGGTCGTTGTCGATGGTCTTCGGTACGCCGACGATCTTGATTCCGGCATCCGTCAGACGCTGTGCAGCGGCAAGCGTTCCTTCGCCGCCGATCGCGATGATCGCGTCGATGCCCTGAGCGTCAAGACGCTTCTGGATGTTCTCCGGCCCGCCGTGCTCGCCCTCGAACGGGTTGGTGCGGGAGCTGCCCAGAATCGTGCCGCCCTGCTTCGAGAGGCCACGCACGCTGTGACGGTCGAGAGGCATGAAGTCGCCCTCGACGAGGCCGCGCCAGCCGTTGCGGATGCCGACGAACTCGTCGTCGTGAATGCGCACGCCCTTCAAAACGGCACCGCGGATAACAGCGTTCAAGCCGGGGCAGTCTCCACCGCTGGTGAGGATACCGATTTTCATAGTGGCCGCTCTTTCATGGAACAGGAGGGAATCGAAAAACGGCGCCATTACCGTCTACACATCATGGTGGGCCGAGCCCCGAACGATCAAATCAGGGGCTCGGCCGCCGGCTACAGCGTTCCGTCGAGCGCCTGCGTGAGCAAGTAAATCAGCGCGCTGGCCTGGATCGAGTCTGACGACGTGTCGGCCTCCTCCGAGCCATCGAGCGCACGGGCCGCGAGACCCTGCTTGCTCCCGATGAGATCGGCGATGCGTGCGTCGATGGTGTGCGCTGCGATGATTCGCCACGCGGTGACCGGCTCGTCCTGACCAATTCGGTGCACGCGGTCGATCGCCTGGGTCTGTTCGGCTGCGGTCCAGCTGAGCTCGGCCAGCACGACGTTCGAGGATGCCTGCAGGTTGACTCCGACGCCGGCAGCGGTGAGCGAGCAGACCGCGACAGCGACCTCTGGGTCATTGTTGAAGGCGTCGATGGCGGCCTGGCGGGCCAGAGCGGTCTGGTCGCCGCGGAGCGACACGGTGCGGAGGCCTCGCTTGGCGAAGGTGTCTTCTGCGGCATCCATCACGTCGATGTGCTTCGCGAAGAACACGACCTTGCCCACCGAGCGTGCCAGCTGGGCAGCGTAGTCGGCGGCGAGGCCGGCCTTCGCCTGACCGATCTTGCGCACCATCGTGAAGACGTTCTCGCCGGTTGTTGCCCCCTTCGACTCTTCGAGTTCGGCGTGGGCGACCGCGCGGATGAACTGTTCACGCTGCTCGGCATCGGGCACCAGCTTGGTTTTGCCGGTGCTGCGGGCGGTGACCAGTGCGTTGTAGCGGGCGACGAGACGGGCGCCGAGCTCACGCTCAGCCTGCCTGATCGACCGGCCCAGGTCGTCGTCGAGCTCGACCGGCAGGTCGGCGATGCGCTTGGCCGGCAGGTCGGCAGCGACGTCAACCTTGCGACGGCGCACGATGCCCATGTCGATCACCGCGGCACGTGCCTCGGCGTAGAAACCGACGTCGGCCGGGGTCAGACCCGTCGCTTCGAGCTTCGCCATCAGTGCCGGAGTCGGCTTGTCGCCGTCGATCCAGCCGAGGAACTGCCAGATCGCCCGGAAGTCATCGACATCGTTGATCAGCGGGGTGCCGGTGAGTGCCATGAGCAACGGGTTTCCACCCGGCGTGCGGCGGCGAATCTGGTCGGCGAGCGAGAGAACGTGCTTGGAACGCTGCGACTGCTGGTTCTTGATGAAGTGCGCTTCGTCGACGACCATGCCTTTGAACCCGAGGGTTCCGAGCCAGGCCAAGTGACGGTCGAGCACGTCGTAGTTGACGACAACCACGTCGGCGAAGGCGTCGAGAGTGTCACCGTCACCGTGAATGACGGTGGCGCGACGGTTCGGCGTCCACAGCTCGACCTCGCGGGCCCAGTTCATCTTGACGACGTTCGGCACGATCGCGAGCAGCGGGTAGGCGTTGGCGACGGATGCCGCGAGCAGGCTCTGCGCCGTCTTGCCGAGACCCGGCTCATCGGCCAACAGGTAGCTGCGGTGGCCGAGGCGCGCGCTTTCGATGAAGCGGGCCTGGTGCCGCATCAGCTCCATGCCGGGAGGGGAAAGCCGGTCGAGCCTCGGAGCCTCGGGAAGGCTCATCGTCGCAGCCTGACCGCCGGAGCCGTATTCGAACGATTTGAACAGCGGACCGAGAAGCTCCCAGTTCGCCAGTCGGCGCGCCGAGACGACAGGCTTGGCCTGCGCGGCGCTGAAGTCGGGGGCGAGGAACGGGTTGGCGAGCTGGCGGGCCTTCACCGACTGCGGGATGACCTGGTTCTCGGGCAGCTCCGGCTTGGCTTCCGGTTCCCGCGTGATGATGAGTTCGTCGGGGCTCAGCTCGGCGCCCGACTCGAGCAGCCAGTCGCGACGGAATCGCTGGGCGACCGTCGACACCGAGGCGTCCGGTTCGAGCAGGGTGATCAGGCTGGTGTCGCGTGCAGCGGTCTTCGCCAAAATCTGGGCGATGCCGTCGAGACGTTTGAGCAGTTCGGCGCGATTCGCATCCGTCGTCTCCTGGTCGGCCTTGACTCTGGCGCGTTCTTCGCGCATCAACAGCGCGATGACCTGGTATTTGATGCGGTTGGTCGGGCCGAGCTTGCCGCCGGCTTGCGCCTTCGCCTCGACCTCGCGCACCTTGCGGGCGAGAATCGGGATGATGGGCGCGTCGTCGTCACGGGAGCGCGCGCGCTGCCGGCTACGGCTGCTGTCGGCGCGGGGTCCGCGGCTACTTGAGCCTGACGACTGCTGGCGGGTGTATGGCATTCTTCTCCACTTCACGGATGCCAGCTCGGGCGCTGCGCCCGAGTGGCGCTGCTTCCCGACGGGCTCCACAAGGAACCAATCTCGAAGGGCACCGGCATCCGCGGATGCCGGCTCGATCGATACGCCGAACCCTGAATCGAGCATCGCGTCGGTTGCTTGTCGTGTTGCTGACAAACAATCGCACGGTCGAGACGGTGACCGGGTTCTCAGGCGCGATACCCAGTGTACGCCCGCGAATTACTCGTGGCGCACAGGGACTTTCGTTCTCACGCCGACAATGATGAAGACGAGAGCCGCGATGAACTGGGCCGAGACCCAGCCCTGCCCGTGAAGTTCGATCACGAAGACCGGATTCCAGAGAATCGCGATCGGCACGAGCCCGATCAGCCACCACCATGACTTGGCCTGGATCACGAAGACGCACATGATGACCGCGAGAATGCTGACCACGTAGCGGATGACGATGTAGCCGTCGGAATCGAGCAACGCGAGTCCGGCGAGCAGCGCGATGGCGCCCAGCAGGCCCGGCGCGAGCGCCGACCGGGAGAACGTCGGTTCGGCGGGTGTTCCCAGGGGACGTCGGTCTGCGCGCATCCCTCAAGACTATCGAGCGAGAGCACGCGAGCCGACCGCGTCCGGCGTGACAGCGCGCGTGCGGGTTCGGCGGCTACACGCCCCCGCCGCCGCCTCCTCCCCCGCCTCCGCCGACCGAGGCGCCGCCACCGAAGCCTGAACTCGACGAACTCGAGGCGGTGCCGGCCCACGAGGTGGTGGTCGCCGTGGAAAACGAGGCGATCGCCGCACCGAAGTATGCGGCGTTGAACGCACCGGAGCCGGAGTACCAATCAGGCTCTGCACCACTTCTGGCGTAGTAGTCGCCGAGCACGGCCGACCACTCCTTCTCAAGTCCGAACAGCGCTGCATAGGGAAGGAGTCGCTCCGACAGCTTCAGCACGTCGAGCTGGCGCGAGGGGTCCGGCAGCGGATCGGTGGAGCCGTCGGGCCGGTACGGCGAGCGCAGTGCGCCCTCCGGACTCTGCAGCACCCGAATCCGGTCGGCTTCGGCCAGTTTGATGTAGAGCTTCAGCCCGGCCAGGTAATCGCGCAATTCCGCCCCGGCGGCGGTCAACGGTCGCACGACGGATGCCAGCACCAGCGCGGCCGCGGCGGACCCGAGACCGACGACCAGCGTGACCACCGGCCAGAAGCCCCCGATCTGGTCGGACAGCGCCATGATGCTGCCGAAGAACGCACATGGCACCGACCCGATCGCCAACGCCATCGCCCAGACCCGCAGTGCCCCGCCGCGTTTCACACGCAGCCCGGCGGCAATGCTCTGCTGCGGCGCTGCGGCGAGCTTCTTCTGGAGCGCGGCGGACAATTTCGCGTCCCGTTTGGCGAGTGTGCGCCGGGTTCCCGGTGCAAGGCCCGGGAAGAGATCAGCCAGGATGGCGTGTTCCGACGGGTCGAGGCCGCCGTCGTGCACCAACTCGAGGGTGTACTTCTTGTTTTTCTCGGCGAGCACACGCAGGTTGCCGCGCACCGCGAAGTGGAGGATGAGGGCGGGAATGAGCTTGGTCGCGGTGCCGGTGACGTTGGCCCCCTGGAGAAGACTGACTTCCTTCGGCGGAAGATACTCGGCGATGATCGTCGGCCGCCCCGGCGCATTACGCCACCGGCCGGCGCGTCCGATCACGGCCAAGACCAGACCGGCGAGCGCGGCCAGCGCACCGGCGAGGCCGATGCTCGGGGACGGGCCGGCCAGAAATGAGTCGTCGCGAGGCACGAAGGTTGCCGGTTCGAACCCGACGACCAGCGCCAGCCCTTCGTGAGTGGCCAGCGGCCCGGTCGATGCCTCGATGCGCCAGGCGTCGCCATCCGCCTCGCTGGTCAGATGCGCGCAGTCGGTTCCAGCCGACGCGGCGCCCTGCAGGCATCGCACCTGTCCGGTGAGTTTGCCTGCGATCGCCGGATCGACGATCAGGGTCGCCGAGACGTCGCCGAACGGCTGATCCCAACCGGTGCCGTTCACCTCCCAGAAGAACTGA
Organism: Leifsonia sp. 10L418; assembly: GCF_056395445.1. Lineage (NCBI taxonomy): Bacteria > Bacillati > Actinomycetota > Actinomycetes > Micrococcales > Microbacteriaceae > Leifsonia > Leifsonia sp. 10L418. Next base: position 715,526 of record NZ_JBFTJN010000001.1, read on the forward strand.
TCGTCGTTCGAATCATCGGGAACAAAAGTGACGTTGGTCTGCCGATAGGTGATCCGATACGTGTGGACACCGTGCACGAAATCGTCGGAGGCGATGGTGAGTTCCAGATAATCACCAGAGTCATCGGAGGTCGACTCGGTGTCGTAGCTCAGGGGCACACCGTTCTCGTCGGTGACGCTTTCGATTTCGAGTGCGGTCGGATGCCCGCGGTAGCTCGTCGGGATGGCACGCCTGATGCCGTGGTTCTGATCGAACTCGGGAAATCTCGCGACGATCGTCTCGGTAGTGGTGAGCTCGGAGTGCCCCTCGGCGGTCAGCCCGAGGCGCAGATCTGAATGCCAGGAATCGAAGCTGAAGTCGTTGGCATCTGCGGCAATCACCGTCGGCATCACAGCGGGAGAGGCGACGGCGGGGGCCGCACTGGCAAGTCCGGCCAGCGCGAGTGTCGCGCAGGCGGTGAGAACAACGAAACGGAGCAGGCGGCGCATAGGCCCAGCCTATCGAGCAGCTTGACCTATACCCCTAGGGGGTATAGCGTGGCAGACATGAGCGAACCGCGACACGATCATGATCACGACTCAGCCCCCACGATGGATCACAGCATGATGGACCACGCCGCCAGGGAACACGGCGCGATGGATCACGGCGCCATGGATCACGGCGGCATGGACCACTCCGGTCACGGCGGGCACGGCGACCACGTCGGCCAGTTCCGCCCCCTGTTCTGGATCATGCTCGTTCTCGCGATCCCCGTTGTGCTGTTCAGCGGCATGTTCGCGTCGATCATCGGTTACTCGCTGCCCGATTCCGCGTTCTTCACCTGGATCTCCCCCGTGCTCGGCACCGTCATGTATTTCTGGGGCGGCCGCCCGTTCCTGACCGGAGCCGTCTCCGAGTTGAAGGCCCTCAAGCCCGGCATGATGCTGCTGATCGCCCTCGCAATCACGGTCGCATTTCTCGCCTCCTGGGGCGCCAGTCTCGGCATTCTCGACCACGAACTCGACTTCTGGTGGGAGCTCGCGCTGCTGATCGTGATCATGCTGCTCGGGCACTGGATCGAAATGCGCTCACTCGCCCAGACATCCACCGCGCTTGAATCACTGGCTGCCCTGCTGCCTGACGAGGCGGAGCGCATCGAGGGCGACTCCGTCGTGATCGTGCCGCCTTCGTCGCTCGAACTCGGCGACGTGGTGATCGTGCGGCCCGGCGCCCGGGTTCCCGCCGACGGCGAGGTGATCGAGGGCACGGCGGATGTCGACGAGTCGATGATCACCGGAGAGTCGCGTCCCGTGCAACGCGGCCCTGGTTCTCACGTCGTGGCCGGCACCGTGGCCACCGACACCGCGATCCGCGTGCGGATCACCGCGGTCGGCGACGACACCGCACTCGCGGGAATCGCCCGGCTCGTCGAGCAGGCGCAGAACTCCTCCTCGCGCGCTCAACGCCTCGCCGACACGGCAGCCGGCTGGCTGTTCTGGTTCGCTCTCGGCGCCGGCGTGCTCACCGCCATCGTCTGGACGATGCTCGGCTACCCCGATGACGCCGTGATTCGCACCATCACCGTCTTGGTGATCGCCTGCCCGCACGCCCTCGGCCTCGCGATTCCCCTCGTCGTCTCGATCGCTACAGAGCGCGCAGCGAAGGGCGGCGTGCTGATCAAGGATCGGCTTGCCCTGGAGAGCATGCGCACCGTCACGTCGGTCTTGTTCGACAAGACCGGCACCCTGACCCGGGGCGAACCGGCACTCACCCACCTCTCGGTCACGGCCGGGCACACCGACGACGAGGTTCTCGCGCTGGCGGCGGCGGTCGAAGCCGACAGCGAGCATCCGTTGGCTCAGGCGATCATGCAGGCAGCCGCACTTCGGGGTCTCACGGTGCCGACGGCCACCGACTTCGTGGCGCAGGCCGCGGTCGGAGTGATGGGAACCATCGACGGCCGCCAGGTGAGCGTCGGCGGCCCGCACCTGCTCACCAGTCACGGCGCGACGGCGCTCGCAGCCAGCGAGCCGTGGACGCGGGCCGGCGCGATCATCCTCCATGTGCTGCAGGACGGGGTTCCGATCGGCGCGATCGGACTGGCCGACGAGGTGCGCGAGGAGTCACGGCAGGCCGTCGACGCGCTGCGCGTGCGGGGCATCCAGGTCGTGATGATCACCGGTGATGCGCAAGCCGTCGCCGATTCGGTGGCCGCCGACCTCGGCATCGACCGCGTCTTCGCCGGCGTCAAGCCCGAAGACAAGGCGGCAAAGGTGGCCGAGCTGCAGGCCGAAGGACGCACCGTCGCGATGGTTGGCGACGGCGTCAACGACGCCCCAGCGCTGGCTCAGGCGGATGTCGGCATCGCGATCGGCGCCGGAACCGACGTGGCCATCGCCTCGGCCGGCGTCATCCTGGCCAGCGACGACCCGCGCTCGGTGCTCTCGGTGATCGATCTCTCGAGCGCGACCTACCGCAAGATGAAACAGAACCTCTGGTGGGCGGCCGGCTACAACCTGATCTCGGTCCCCTTGGCCGCGGGCGTATTGGCGCCAATCGGGTTCGTGTTGCCGATGGCCGTGGGCGCGATCCTGATGTCGATCTCGACGATCGTCGTGGCGCTGAATGCGCAGCTGCTTCGCCGTCTCGATTTGCGGCCGGAGGTCAGTGCACGCGTAGCAGGAGCCGCCGTTTGATGTCAGCATGAGATCGGTCGCAGCATCCACGTGGGCCGACTTACGCCTGCCGCGGGTGTCGCTGCGAGAAGATGCGAACCGAAGGCCGAGCCCGATGCCGATGCCAACGCCCCACAACGCGTCATGAGTCCACGGCGGAGAGTTGCCCAGCTGATTCCGATGCTGGGTTGGATGCGCAGCTATGACCGACGCTGGCTGCGCGGCGATCTGATTGCCGGCGTCACGGTCGCGGCGCTGATCGTTCCGAAAAACCTCGGCTACGCCGGTATCGCGGGGATCCCACTCCAGAACGGTCTCTACGCAGCCGCGGCCGGCGCCATCCTGTACGGGATCTTCGGAACCAGTCGGCAGATCTCGATGGGCCCGAGTTCGGGGCTGGCCGCGGTGGCCGCGAGCGCAGTGCTCGTCGCCGGCCTGACCGACGAGGGAGACATCGCGTCGTTCGTTGCGGGCATCACCCTCGCCTCTGGAGTACTGTTCCTGCTCCTCGCCGTGCTCAAGATGGGCTGGATCGCACGGTTTCTCTCGCGCGCGGTGGTGACCGGCTTCTTGTTCGGCGCGGCCATCGATGTCGTCATCGGCGAGCTTCCCAAGCTCACCGGAAGCTCGACCAGCGGCACCAACTCCTTTCAGGAACTGTGGTCGTGGCTCGGCACGGCCGGCGAGTGGAATCAGGCCACCGTGATCGTCGGGGTGCTCTCGCTGGTCGTCGTCTTCGGTCTCAGACGGATCGCGCCGCAGGTACCCGGCGCGTTGGTTCTGGTCGTCGGCGGGCTGCTAGCCTCCTGGCTTTTTCAGCTCGGCGACCGAGGCGTCGCACTGGTCGGAGATGTGCCGCGCGGCTTGCCGTCACTTGAGCTTCCGAGCGTCGGACTGATGTGGGATCACGCAGGCACCGTGGCAATCGCGGCGATCGCGCTGGTGCTGATCGGCTTCTCTCAGACCGCCGGCGACGCCCGTTCTTTTGCGGCCAAGCACCGCTACCAGGTCGACATCGACCAGGAATCGGTCGCCCAGGGGTTGGCGAACACCGGCGCCGGGCTGTTTCAAGGGATGCCGGTCTCGACCAGCCTGTCTGCCAGCTCACTCAATGATCGTTCCGGCGCCCGCACCGGACTGGCCTCGCTCACCTCCGGCGCCATGGTGCTGCTCACCTTGCTCATCCTGGCCCCACTGTTCTCTTCATTGCCGAAGCCTGTGCTGGCCGCACTCATCATCGAGGCCGTGGTGATGGGCATGATCGATATCCCTGAAATGCGGCGCCTTGCACGCGTTCAGCCGTTCGATTTCTGGGTCGCGATCGCCGCGATCGTCGGCACCCTGGCATTCGGCGTGCTGGCCGGAGTCATGATCGGGATCGGGCTCTCCCTGCTCTGGCTCATTGGCGTCGCCACCCATCCCCACATCCCGATTCTCGCTCGGAAGGCCAAGACCCAGGTGTTCCGTGACCTGAGTGAGCATCCGCACGACGAAGTGATTCCGGGCGTCGTCGTCATTCGCATGGACGGCGGATTGTTCTTCGCGACGTCCGATGCGCTGGAGGACCGCGTGCGCGAGATCATTCACGTGAGCACAGACCTGACCGGCATCGTTCTCGACTGCGCGGGCGTCAACTTCATCGACTCGCAGGGCTCCGCCAAGATGAGCGACGTCGTCAGCCTCGCGAATGACTCCGGCATCACACTTCGCCTCGCCCGCCTGAAACCGACTGTCATAGCCACGCTCGAACGAGACGGCGTGCTTGAGCGCATCGGCGCGGACAACATTCACGGCAACGTTTCCACCGCCGTCCAAGCCCAACTCGACGAGTCGCCCCCACCGTCTGAATGAAACAGCTCAGAACAGAATGGTGCCCGAGGCTCGACGAGCCTCGGGCACAGCCCATTCCCTGAGCGAGTTCTGAACTCAGTGGGCTATCGGGGTTCGATGCTCCTGTCGGGCCGGCTGAATCGCCAAGGCGCCAACGACGATCGCCACAGCGCCACAGATCCATGACGTCCATGCAGCCCCGGCTTCCATGGCGTAGCCGCCAATCCATGGCGAGACCACCAGCAAGGCGCCGATCGCAACATGCACCCATTCCATGGCCACGAGACCGGGCATCGCCAAGCTCCACACGCCCGAGGCAGCGAGCAAGACACCCAACGTGATCATGATCGGCATGGACGAACCCGCCTGAGTCGTCCACAGAACGGAGAGCGCGGCATACGCACCGACGGCAACCGCAGCCCAGTCCTGCCAACGCGTCCATTTCTTCATCAATACCAACCTCCTGTGTCAGTTGGCTCCCAATCCGGGGGTCAGGTTAATTCTGAACTCCACCCCCGCCGCGCTCAAGGGGCATATTCCCTCTGTCCTGCCATTTCGAATCGAAGCTGAGCAAGACTCGAATACCCTTGAGGGGTATCAATCCCTGGCAGTACGCTTGAGCCATGATCGAAGACATCAAGCGACGCGCGCTGCACCGCACCCGCATCATGGAAGGCCAGATGCGAGGCCTCGAGAAGATGATCGAGAACGAGGACTACTGCGTCGACATCATCACCCAGTCGCTGGCCATCCAGAAGTCGCTGGGCTCGCTCAACAAGCTGCTGGTGGAGAACCACCTGCAGACGCACGTCAGCCACATGTTCGATGCCGGCGGCCAGGAACGTGACGACGCCATCGCCGAACTCCTGCGTGTCTTCGAACTCAACAACAACCGGTGAGTGATCTCGCGGCGACCGGGGTCGCTGACTCGAGCCTGGTCGACCCCGCTGTGCCGCGGCTGCAGGAACTCATCCGCATCCCGACGATGTCGCGACTCGACGAAGCTGAGACGATGTGGGCCGAGTTCGATCGCTTCATCGAGGCGCTCCCTGTGCTCTATCCGGCCATGCACGCTGTGCTCAGTCGCGAGATCGTGGCCGGGCACTCGCTGCTCTACCGCTGGCCGGGCGCGGCGACCGGCGACCCGACAGTCCTGATGGCCCACTATGACGTGGTGCCCGCCACCCCTGACGGCTGGTCGCATCCGCCGTTCGACGCCACCCTCGTGGGCTCGGGAGCGAGCCAATCGATCTGGGGCCGCGGCACACTCGACGACAAGGGTGCGCTCGTCGCAATCCTTGAGGCCGTCGAAGCGCAGGTTGTCGCGGGATTCCGGCCTGCGCACGACATCTATCTCAGCTTCGGTCACAACGAAGAGACCACCGGCGCCGGCGCCTCGGCGATCGTCGATCTGCTGGCGAGCCGCGACATCCGCCCGGCCCTCGTCATCGACGAGGGTGGCGCGGTGGTCGAGAACATCTTCCCCGGCGTGAGTAAACCGATCGCTGTGGTCGGGGTGAGCGAGAAGGGCATTACGAGCGTCACGCTGACGGTCAATCAGCGGGGCGGCCACGCCTCGACACCCCCGCGGATGACGGCGACGGTGCGTTTGGCTCGCGCGATCACGCGTCTGAACGCTCGGCCTTTTCCGGCCCAGCTGACCGCGACGAACTACGAAATGATTGAGACGCTCGGCGCTCATTCCAGTCAACCGCTGCGATTCGTCTTCGAACGGGCCCGAGCGTTCACGCTGCCGCTTGCCGCGTTGCTCGGGCGGCTCGGCGACGAGACGAGCGCGATGGTACGCACCACCGCCGCCGTCACCCAGCTGTCGGGCGCGCAAGCCGCGAATGCCCTGCCTGAGCAGGCTCGCGCGGTGGTCAACGTGCGGATCGCCCAGGGGTCGAGCGTCGCCGCCATGCTTCGACACGTGCGCCGGGCCATCCGCGACCCTCTTGTCCTCATCGAAGCGGAGCATCCGAACGAGCCCTCGGCCGTGTCGCCGACCACGGGCCCGGCGTGGGACCTCGTCGTCGCAAGCATCGAAGCGACCTACCCCGGCACGATCGTGACCCCCTACGTGATGCTCGGGGCGAGCGACAGCCGCCACTTCACCCGGGTGAGCAATTTCGTCTACCGGTTCAGCCCGTTTCAGATGAGCGGTGACGAGCGGGGCACCCTGCATGCGGTGAACGAGCGCATCCGGGTGTCGACGTTTCTGGCCGGCATCGAGTTCTACCGCCGGGTGATCGCTGCGCGCTAGCGGGCTCCACCGCTTGGGCGTGGGGAATCCCGCTGGGCGTGCGAGATGGTGCACGCCGTCGGGGATTCCCCACGCCAGGGTCGAGTCACGGCGTCCAAGTCGGTGTACAGGGGTTAGCCGAAACGGTGCGGACGGTCGGATGAGCCCGATTGTGCGACGAAGCGGTCAGGCGTGCTGCACCGGAATCGCCGAACTCGACGGTGGAATCTCGAAGAGAGTCTCGAGGCCGGGAATCAGCTCGGCCAGCCACGCCTCGTAGCCTTCATTCGTGAGGTGCAGTCGATCTTCGGTGTAGGCCGGGTTGAGTTCGCCGTCTTCCGCGGCGAGCGCCGGCCATAAGTCGAGATACTGAGCGTGCGTGGTCGGTGCGAACTGCCAGAGGTGACGGTTGACCGACTTGATCACCTCCGCGAACTCGCGTTCCCGCGGCAACACCGATTGAATCAGAATGCGCGTCTCGGGCAGTCGCCGCCGAATCGTCACGAGAATCGTCTCGACGTTCCGCACCACATGCTCGTCGGAGCGACGCCAGCCGAGGTCATTCGTGCCGATGCCGAGCACCACCGCATCGGAATTCTGTTCGACGAGCAGGTCGATGTGACTCAGCACATCGTCACTGGTTGCGCCGCTGATTCCGAGGTTCGTCACTTCATAGCCGGGCAGCCATTCGTCCCAACGCCCGCCCGCGATCAGGCCGTCGCCCATGAACACAACTGTCGCTGACATTTTGCCCTCCCCGATCAATCATGCCTCCAGGCGTGACGCGCTGGCTAGAGTTCCGACAGGTTCTCAGGTTGCGTCACCGGTGGCGGCCAACCAGGAATCCAGGTCACTCGGTGTATCGGTGATGATTCCGTCGACACCGAGTTGACGCACCTCCGCCCAGGTGTCTTCGGTGTTGAGCGTGTAGCAGATCAACCCGAACCCGGCCTCGTGCAGCCGCGTCACGGCATCCGGCTGCGCAGCCACCGCCTTCGCCGTGGTGGCGAGGGCGATCACTCCGAATCGCTCGGCCATCGGCACCGGATTCGCCGGCAGCTCGCGAACGAGCATGATGCGCGGATACTGCGGCGAGACTCTCTGCAGGTTCAACATCGTCTCGATACTGAAACTCTGCAACACAACGCGGGAGCTCAGACCGTGCTGCCCGATCAGGTCGATCACGGTGCGCAGGTCGTCATCGCTCCAACTGAATTTCAGTTCGACGAGCGCTTTCTTGTCAGTGTCAACGAGCCGCGTGAAGAACTGTTCGAGTGTCGGGATGCGGGTTCCGGCATATTCGTGGGCATACCAGCGACCGGCGTCAAGCTTGGTGATTTCCGCGAGTGTCTTCTCGGCCACTGTTCCCCGGCCGTTCGTCGTACGCTCGAGGGTCACATCGTGAAACAGCACCGGAACGTGGTCGCTGGTGAGCTGTACATCGGTTTCGACGAAATCCATGTCGCTCGCGAAGGCGAACTCGAAGGCGGGCATGGTGTTCTCCGGCGCCACCGACCTGTCCCCGCGGTGACCGGCGATGAATGCTCCGTCGCCGGGTGTGCGCAGTGCGCCGAAGACGTCGGTCGCGTAGACCTGCCCAGGAGCGGCGCCGAGAATCAGGGTTGCTGCGAGAACCGCAGTGGTGCCGCAGGCCATGAGCACCGAAAGAAGTCGTCGTCTCGACGGTCGTCCCACCGCGGTGATCCCTTCCCGCCGCCGCGACAGTGCGGTGGACGTGCAGCAACACTACCCGAGCCGTTACCGTTTTGTTACCTTTCAACCGCGCCCCCAATGTGGGCACGCGCATCCGTCGACGGTTTGGGCGAACGCACGCGAGAGCGGCAAAATGGCCGCTTCCCGTGCGGGGAAGCGGCCATTCAACCGCTCTCGCGGGGGGGGGTGATGCAGGTGGCTAGATCAACGCCTTCGTGTGCCAGACCGTCTTCGTTTCGGTGAACGCCAGGATGCGATCAAGCGACGGCGTCGCGGCATCCTCGCCGTTCTCGGGAGGAAGGACGCGCTTGAGGGTGTCGGCGGCAGCGATCTGCAGGTCGACCCAGTCGAGCGATCCGGCACCGAGCAGATCGAGCGCATTGACGTCGGCGTGGCTGGCCAGCCACGGCGCGATCTCGGCGGGCGACCCGGTGAGGATGTTGACGACACCGCCCGGCACGTCACTCGTGGCGAGCACCTCCGAGAGGCTGATCGCCGACAGCGGCGCCGACTGGTTGGCGATGACCACGACGGTGTTGCCGGCGACGAGCGCCGGAGCGATCGCGCTGACGATCCCGAGCAGCGAGCCGCCGGACTGCGGCGCGACGATCGCGACGATGCCGGTGGGCTCCGGAACCGAGATGTTGAAGAACGGGCCGGAGACCGGGTTCATGTTTCCGGCAACCTGCACGTACTTGTCGGCCCAGCCGGCGTACCAGACCCAGCGGTCGATCGCTTCGTCGACCTGAGCGGATGCGACAGCTTTCGTCACACCCTCCGACTGCATGATCTCGTCGACGAACTGCACGCGACGCCCCTCAAGCAACTCCGCGATGCGGTAGAGCACCTGGCCGCGGTTGTACGGCGTCGCGCCGGCCCAGCCGCTGAGCGATCCGCGGGCGACCACGACGGCATCCCTGGCATCTTTGCGGGATGCCTGCGCGGCGTTGGCGAGGAACTCCCCGGAACTCGAGCGGATCTCGTAGACGCGCCCGGATTCACTGCGCGGAAACTTTCCGCCGATGTAGAGCTTGTAGGTCTTGGGAACGGCGAGGCGGGTCATTTGGCGGCCTTCTTTCGTGAGGCAGGCTTCGGTGCAGCAGGGGTTTCGACGGGCGCGGCCAGCTCGGCCGACGCGGCAGCCGTTACCGCCGCGCGGGGTTCGACATGCTGGACCACCGACGGCCGACTGTTCGCCGGCTTGAGGTACGCGGCGAGGCCGTGACGCCCGCCTTCGCGGCCGTAGCCCGACTCCTTGTAGCCACCGAACGGGCTGGCCGGGTCGAACCGGTTGAAGGTGTTGGCCCAAATCACACCGGCACGCAGCTTGTCAGCCACGGCGAGGATGCGGCTGCCCTTGTCACTCCAGATACCGGCGGACAGCCCGTATGGCGTGTTGTTGGCCTTGGCGATCGCTTCGGCCGGGGTGCGGAAGCTCAGCACGGAGAGCACCGGGCCGAAGATCTCGTCACGGGCGATGCGGTGGCTCGTCGACACGTTGGTGAAGATGGTCGGCGCGAACCAGAAGCCGTTCTCGGGGATCACGCACTCGGCAGTCCAGCGTTCGGCGCCTTCCTGCTCGCCGATGTAGGACAGCGTGCGGATGCGATCCAACTGCGCCGCGCTGTTGATCGCGCCGATGTCGGTGTTCTTGTCGAGCGGATCGCCGAGGCGCAATGTCGACAGCCGCTGCTTGAGCCGGTCGACGACGTCGTCGTGAATCGATTCCTGCACCAGCAGGCGACTGCCGGCGCAGCAGACCTGACCCTGGTTGAAGAAGATTCCGTTGACGATTCCCTCGATGGCCTGGTCGATCGGCGCGTCGTCGAAGACGATGTTCGCCGCCTTGCCGCCGAGCTCCAGCGTGACCTTCTTGTCGGTTCCGGCGACCGAGCGGGCGATGGCCCGTCCGACGTTGGTGGAACCGGTGAACGCGACCTTGTTGACATCCGGGTGATTGACCAGGAGTGAGCCGGTGTCTCCGGCGCCGGTGATGATGTTCACCACACCGGCGGGCAGGTCGGCCTGCTGCAGAATCTCAGCGAAAAGCAGCGCGGTCAGTGACGTCGTCTCGGCCGGCTTCAGCACGACCGTGTTGCCGGCGGCGAGGGCCGGGGCGATCTTCCACGCCAGCATGAGCAACGGGAAGTTCCACGGGATGACCTGAGCTGCGACGCCGAGGGCCGACGGATTCGGGCCGGCACCGGCGTGATCGAGTTTGTCGGCCCAGCCGGCGTAGTAGAAGAACCAGGCAGCGACGAGGGGAACGTCGACGTCGCGGCTCTCTTTGATGGGCTTGCCGTTGTCGAGGCTCTCGGCGACGGCAAGCTCGCGGGCGCGTTCCTGCACCAGTCGGGCGATGCGGAAGAGGTACTTTCCACGGTCGCTGCCCGAGAGGCGAGACCAGACCGTGTCGTAGGCGCGACGCGCGGCGGCGACCGCGGCGTCGACATCCGCTTCGTTGGCGTGGGCGATCATGGCGATCTGGTTTTCGGTGGCCGGGTTGATCGTGGAAAACGGGGTGCCGCGGCCGGCGACGAAGTCGCCGTTGATGAAGAGGCCGTAGTCGCTTCGCAGGTTCAGGATCGCCTGCGACTCCGGCGCCGGAGCGTAGTCAAGAAAGTTCATGAGGGGTAACCCTTCAGTATTCGAAATAGTCATGTTCGGGCTATCGGTGATCGAGCTTGTCGAGATCAGTCAATCGTCACGTAGTCGGGGCCGGAGTAGTGGCCGGTCGTCATCTTCTGACGCTGTAACAGCACGTCGTTGAGCAGGCTCGACGCACCGAAGCGGAACAGGTGCGGCTGCAGCCAGTCCTCCCCCACCGTCTCGGCGACGGTCACGAGGTACTTGATCGCGTCTTTCGAGGTGCGGATGCCGCCGGCCGGCTTGACGCCGATCTTCTCGCCGGTCAGGCGGTGCCAGTCGCGCACGACCTCGAGCATCGACAGGGTGACCGGCAGCGTGGCCGCGGGAGCGACCTTGCCGGTCGAGGTCTTGATGAAGTCTCCTCCGGCCAGAATCGCCAGCCAGGAGGCACGGCGAACGTTGTCGTAGGTGTTGAGTTCGCCGGTCTCGAGGATCACCTTGAGGTGCGCGAAGCTTCCGTCGGCGCGCTTGCAGGCTTCTCGAACGGCCACGATCTCGTCGAACACCTGGCCGTAGCGGCCGGAGAGGAATGCGCCACGGTCGATGACCATGTCGATCTCGTCTGCGCCGGCGGCGACGGCGTCGGAGGTGTCCGACAGCTTGACCGCGAGCGAGGCGCGCCCGCTCGGGAAGGCCGTAGCGACGGCGGCAACGTTGATGCCCGAATCGGTGCCATTCGAGTGAGCGGCCCCGAGCGCGGCAACCGCGTCGGGAACCATGTCACCGTAGACGCAAACGGCGGCGACCCGGGGCGTTGTTGGGTCGCTCGGGTCGGGGTTCATCGCCTTGGCGACCAGCGAACGCACCTTGCCGGGCGTATCCGCACCCTCCAGGGTGGTGAGGTCGATCAGCGAAATGATGGTGTCGATCGCCCACTTTTTGGAGGTGGTCTTGATCGAGCGGGTGCCGAGCGATGCAGCCCGCTGTTCGAGACCGACGGCGTCGATTCCGGGGATGCCGTGCAGGTAGCGTCGCAAATTGGCGTCGGTGGCTTCACCGCCGAGCACCGCGAGGGTGCGTTCCCGGGTGGCGAGTTGGGTACTGGTCATGACGTGTCCTTGGTTCGGGTCGGTCGTGGATCGAGTTGGTCGTAACTACGAGGATTGGGGATCGCTGCTGCCGGTGGTGTCGCCGAGCACCGCGAGGGCGGTTGCCTCATCGGTGACGAGCACGGTGCAGAGGCCGCTCGTCACGACGGCGCGCGCAATGGCGTGCTTCTGACGACCGGAGATGACGGCGATGGCGAGTGGGGCACGACGCAGATGGGTGAGGGAGATTCCGAGAGTGCGGTCGTCGAGTTCCGGGTCAACGATGGAGCCGTTGCTGTCGATGTAGCGCCCGACGATGTCACCGACGGCGCCCCGCTGCACGAGGTCGTCGATTTGGGCCGCCGTCAGGTAGCCGCTGTCGACCAGCGCGGAGCTCGCATCCGCTTGGCCGGCGCTGTACAGATACGCCGACGCCCCGATTCCGAGGCCCAGCACGGCGGCGACCGCCCGGTCGGATTCGATCGCGCGTTTGGTTTCGAGCCGTTCGAGGATGGCGGGGCTGGGCAAGAGTGTTGCCGACCCCGAGGCCTTCTCGGCGATCATCACAGCGGTGGTCGCCGCAGTTCCGGTGCGCTTGCTGAGGCTGACGCCGCCATTGATCTGTACGACGTTCACCCCCGGAGCCCAGCCCTGCTTGAGGTGCAGCGAGACGTCGTGCAGGGTGCGGCCCCAGCTCAGGCCAAGGGTGCGCGGGATGGGACGCAGGCTGGTGAGGTAATCGGCAGCGGCCTGCGCGGTGCGCGACTGCAGCTCTTCATCACTTGAGACACCGGCTGACGAGACGACGATGGCGGCCTTCAACCCCATGGCGTCGCGCAAGCGTCGCTCCAGCGGAAGGCGCCGGGCACGCGGATGCACGATTTCGATGCGGATGAATCCGCTCGCCTTCGCTTGGGCGAGCAGGCGCCCGACCTTCCAACGGGTCAGACGCAGGATCGACCCGATTTCGTCTTGGGTCTTATTCTCTTCGTAGTACAGCTCGGCGGCGCGAATCGAAAGCAGCTCGTCGGTGTCGATCACTCAGCGCACTCCTTTCGTAGCGTTCTCGGTCTGTCTCTGTTGGGCCGGTGAAGCGTATGGCCCTCGTCCAGGGTAGGTCGGCGCGCTGCGCAATTCAACACTCGTTGGCAACCTTGCTCTTAAGAGCAGGATGGGGATCGAGATCACAACAGTTGTTGGCCTCACAACCGTCGCGTCGATGTGCCAGAGAAACCGACCAATAGAATCTGACAATGCTCCCCGCACCCACACACGCAGCTTTCGCCCTCGGCTTGGACTTCGGCGGCACGAAGGTCGAAGCCGCTCTCATCGACGAACAGGGCACCTTGTTCACACCGAGCCGCTTTCGGGCTCTGACCGGTTCGACCGCGTCGAGCGCAGAACTCGAGGCGAGCGTCACTGCCGTTGTCACGCAGGCTGCATCTTCCCTGCCGGCCGGCGCGTCGCTGGTGGGAGTCGGGATCGGTTCCGCCGGCCCGATCACTGTCGCATCCGGTGCCATCTCGCCGTTGAACGTTCCGGTCTGGCGCGACTTCCCACTCGCCGATCTCGTGAGCTCGCTCGTTCCCCAAGCGCCGGTGAGGTTGCGTCTCGATGGGCTCTGCATCACTCTCGCCGAGCACTGGGTCGGAGCGGGCCAGGGTGTTCAGAACCTCATGGGAATGATTGTCTCGACCGGTGTCGGCGGCGGCCTCATCCTCGACGGGCGAACGATCACCGGCCCGAGCGGCAACGCAGGACACATCGGCCATGTTGAGGTCGGCGGATTCGACGACGCCTGCGCCTGTGGCGGTCGCGGCTGCCTGGAAGCCATCGCTTCTGGCCCGAAGACGGTGGCCTGGGCACGCCGGCAGGGCTGGACCGGGTCAACGGGCGAGGAACTCGCCGCCGCTCACGCCGTCGGAGACCCGATTGCCGTGCGCGCGGTTCAGCGGAGCGGTGAGGCAATCGGCCATGCGATCGCTTCGGCCACCAACTTGGTCGATCTTGACCTCGTCGCGATCGGCGGTGGCTTCTCCCACGTCTCCCCCGCGCTGTTCGACGCCGCCCGCATCGCCATCGCCGAGCGCACGGCATTCGAGTATGCACGACGGGTGCGCATCACCCACTCGTCGCTCTCGGGCGAGGGACCGCTCATCGGAGCAGCGGCTCTGATCCACCGAGCCTCAATGGTGGCGTAGTCGCGCCGAGCGCTTCCTCGTGCTGCGGAGCGCTTCCTAGCGATGCCGCCGCGCGAGGTCGTCCTCGAGCAGGTGCGGCCGGCCGATGACCGTGCCGGCAACAATCGCGGCGAGTGCCGTCGCCAGCAAGAACAGCAGCGGCCAGAGCCATCCGTCGGTCAGATCGTGAAGTAGACCGAACACGAGCGGACCGAACGCGCCGAGCACGTAGCCGACACTTTGGATGAAACCACTCAGGGCGACGGATCCGGCATGGGTGCGGGTGCGCAGGTTGATCAGCACCAGCGCCAGCGGGAACATCAGCGGGCCGATTCCAGCGATGACCACCCAGAACCAGGTGCCCGACATGGGGAACAGGATCAGCCCGCCGTAGCCGACGAAGAAGCAAATCACACCGAGGTAGACCAGAAGCGCAACATTCCTCATCCGGGCGGCGAGCACCGGAATGAAAATCGCGGTGGGAACACCGACCGCGGCGTAGAGCGAGAGCAGTGTGCCGGCCTCCGCGACGCTCACGCCGGCGGTCTGAATCAGCAATTGCGGCAGCCAGGCGAACATGGCGTACGCGTTGATCGCCGACACCGCGAAAACGATCGTGATGGCCCAGGCGATCGACGATCCCCAGATCTTGCTGAGCAGTGCGGGATCCGCCTCTTCAATGACCGGCGTCGGCTGCAGAGTGGTGCGGTGCCGCACCAGCATGGCCACCCACGGCACCATGGCCAGCAGGGAGAGGATCGCCCACATGCCGAGCGAGGTGCGCCACCCCGCCGAGTCGGCAACGGGAACGGCGATGAGCGGCGGCACGAGCGTGCTCACCGACAGCATCGTTGCGTAAATCGAGGTGACCAGCCCGATGCGGTCGGGGAAGTACTTCTTCACGAGCGGCGGCAGAAGCACGTTGCCGGCGCCGAGACCGGCAAACGTGATCACGCTACCGAGCAGAAGCACCAGAACGGAGGGCGAGAGCCCGCGCACCAGGCTGCCGACCATGATGGCGCCGAGCGCCAGAAGCAGCACGCGCTCCAGGCCGATGCGCCGGGTGAGCACGGGGGTGAAAATGCCGAACACCGCGAAACACACCGGAGGCAGCATTCCGAGCACGCCGATCGTCACGGCGTTCAGCGGTAGGTCCACACTGATCTGAGTGACAATCGGCGACAGCGCGGTGACGGCGGTGCGCAGGTTCGCGGCAACGAGAATGATGCCGAGCAGAGCGAGCGTCCGGCCCGCCCAGAGTCGACGGGGGGCGGGATCGGTCATTCGGCAAGTCTAGGCTGAGTGTATGGCCGACTTCGCCAAACACCTTCCGCTCAGCATGCGCCCCAGCGTCGATGAAACCGGCGCCAACTCCCGTTGGGGCGGGCATATCGCCGCGACCCTGCTCGCGACGGCCGATCTGCTCGACGCCCTGACTCCCGAGCAATGGGAGGTCCAGAGTCTGTGCGGCCAGTGGCGGGTTCGGGATGTCGCCGGCCATCTGGTCTGGCGCATCGGCAGCAGCAACCGTGAACTGATCACCTCCGGATCACGCGCCTACTTCGGTCACTTCGTGAACCCGAATCGGGCGATCGACGTGCTCAGCCGCGCGGCGGCCGCAGCGTCTCCGGCGGACCTGGTGGCCAGCATCCGCGCCATCGCTGCCCAGAAGACTGCCGACCACGGGCGCACCGGCGTGGGCGAGCTGACCGAGGCCGTTGTGCACGGATATGACATTGCCCGCCCGCTCGGGATCACCCTGCCCATTGCCCCCTCGGCTTCCGGCGCGGTCGCGATTCGGGGCAGCCTGATCGCCCCGACCGAGATCAAAGCGGTTCTGCGCACCCGCACCCTGGTGGCGACGGATGCGCTGTGGCGCGTCGGTCACGGTCGTGAGTTGCTCGGCACTGCCGAGCAACTCGTGCCGTTCATCTACGGACGAGGCGGACTGCCGGTCGACTAGTCCGGTGATCGAGCTTGTCGAGATCCCGCGAGCCGGTCTCGATACCCTCGGCCGCCGACCTATTTCAGGAGCCCGCGCACCTGCGAGACATCGTCTGCGATCTGTTCGATCAGCGGACCGATTCCGGTGAATGCAACCATTCCTCTGATCCGCTCGACGAACGACACCGTGACGACGTGACCGTAGAGGTCGATGTCCTCATCGAGCACATACGCCTCGACCTGCTTTTGCGGGACACCTTCGAACGTGGGGTTGTTGCCCACCGAGATCGCCGCGGGGTACCGCGTGCCGGCATCCGTCAGCCAACCGGCGTACACGCCGTCAGCAGGGATCAGTCCCTCTGACTCGGGCGAGAGGTTGGCCGTCGGGTAGCCCAGTTCCCGGCCGCGGGCCGCTCCGTGCACGACGACCCCGCGCACCGACGGCACATGGCCGAGGAGTGCGGACGCGGCCGAGATATCTCCGTCAGAGAGCAGCTCACGAATCCAGGTCGACGAGACCCGGTGCCGGTTGTCGGGCATCACATCGTCGATGACGTGCACCTCGAAGCCATGGGTCGCGCCGATGCGCTGCAAGAGGGCGACGTCGCCGGCGCCGCGGGCACCGTAGCGAAAGTCACGGCCCACGAGCACATGCTTCGCGTGCAGTGCGGTGACCAAGATGCCGCGAATGAATTCTTCGGGCGGCAACGACGACAAGGCTTCGTTGAACTCGAGTACGAGTGTCGCGTCGATTCCCGTTTCGGCCAGCAGCTCGAGCTTCTGATCGAGACTGACGAGCGCGGTCGGGCAGTCAGACGGGGAGAGCAGAGCGAGCGGATGCCGGTCGAACGTCACGACGACGGCCGCGAGGCCGTCGCGCTTCGCCAGCGATTCGAGCTCGGCGATGACCGCTCGGTGCCCGGCATGCACTCCATCGAACTTGCCGATACTGACCGCGGAGGCAGGCCAATCCGACGGAACGGCGCCGACC
This sequence comes from Leifsonia sp. 10L418, assembly GCF_056395445.1. NCBI lineage: Bacteria > Bacillati > Actinomycetota > Actinomycetes > Micrococcales > Microbacteriaceae > Leifsonia > Leifsonia sp. 10L418. Next base: position 732,757 of record NZ_JBFTJN010000001.1, read on the forward strand.
CCGTTCAGAGTCTTCACGAAGCTTCTCCTGACGCCGGTGCGATGGTGTCGGCCGCCGACGCCGTGCCGTCGGCTTGAGACGCCGGGCGGTGACGTGCAAGCCACCACATGCCAAGAATCGGGAGCACGAGGGGAATGAAGAGATAGCCTCGGCCGTACACCGACCACACCGTGTCGTGCGGGAAGAGTGCGGGATCGATCAGGCTCAGGGTTCCGATCGTCAGAACGCCGAGCAGTTCGAAGGTGATCGTCGCCCAAGCGATGCGATACCAGACTTTTCCACGCGCGATCAAGGCGATGGTCGCGACGATGTAGACCACTGCGGCGAGCGCCGACAGCGAGTAGGCCAGCGGGGCCTCCTCGAACTTCGCGACGATCTGCACGAAGGAACGGCCGGTCGCGGCGAGCGCCAGCACGCCGTAGACGGCGATGAGGAGTCGTCCGACTCCGGTCACGCGGTGGGGGGCTCCGGCTTCAGGGCGGCGGTTGGCCTGGGTTTGTTCTTCGATCATGGCTTGGCAATTATCGCAGCATCCGGAGGCGGGTCGTGGCGCCTCAGGCGGCCGTCGCCGTCCAGATCTGCAGCATTCGGTAGACCATCACTCCCACAGAGAGGCAGACCACCCCCAGGATGACGGTGCTCCAGCGGCTGCGCTCGATCAACGCCCAGAACCCGGCGGCCAGCGGAAGCAGCAGCGCACTGATCAGGTAGGTGTAGAACTCGAGCAGGCTGCCGGTCGGTTGATTGCCGACCGCCGGCGCGATCAGGGCGACGACAAGTTGCACGATGAGCAGGAGTTCGACCAGGGCGACTGCACCCAGAGTGAGGTCGTTCGGCTTGCGTCCCAGGAGGCCGAGCACGAGGCAGAGCACGCCTCCGAGCACCGCCACCGTCAGTTGCAGATAGGTGAACCACTCGATCATGAGGCGAGGTCCGGGGTGGATGCCGCGGTGTCCGTCGCGCCGGCCGGCTCGTCCGGCTCGTCGGGCTCATCCGGCGGGAAATTCACCAGCGTCTTTCCCTGACTCCCCCGGCGCGTGACCAGACCGACGAGTCGACCGCCCGGCGCGACCGCCGCGATCGGGGAATCCGCCGCGATCTCACTGACGGAGGTGCCGGTCAGGTCGATGCGCTTGCCGTGACCGAGATCGACGGCCTGTTCGGGCGACAGGTCCAGGCGCGGAAAGAGCAGGGTCGCCGCATCGGTCGGGCCGATCAGCACCGAGGGGATGTCGAGCTCTTCGAGCGTCTGGGCGGCGTCGATGCCGAACGGGCCGATGCGCGTGCGGCGCAGGCTCGTGAGGTGACCACCGACCCCGAGCGCCTCCCCGAGGTCGCGGGCGAGGGCACGAATGTAGGTGCCGGAGGAACACACGACACGCACCTCGAGGTCGAGGTAGCCGTCGGTCTTGGTGCTGGAGAGCAGTTCGAACTCGCTGACGGTGACCGGGCGTTTCGGCAACTGCACATCTTCACCGGCGCGCACACGAGCATAGGCGCGTTTGCCGTCGACCTTGATCGCGCTGACCGAACTCGGTGCCTGCTCGATGGCCCCGGTCAGGGCGGCGATGCCGGCTGTCACGGCATCCGCTTCAATCGCCGCCACGCTGCCGGGGGCCGCAGAAACGAGAATCTCGCCCTCGGCGTCATCGGTCGTCGTCGACGCCCCGAGGCGGATGGTGGCGAGGTATTCCTTGTCGAGGCCGACCACGAAGGTGAGCAGGCGCGTCGAGCTGTTGATACCCAGGATGAGTAGTCCTGTTGCCATCGGGTCGAGCGTTCCGGCGTGGCCGACCTTGCGCGTGCCGGCGAGGCGGCGGGTGCGGGCGACGGCGTCGTGGCTGGTCCAGCCCTGGGTTTTGTCGATCAGGACCAGGCCGCTTGCGATGGCGCTCATGCATCTTCTTTCTGTGCTGCGGTGACGTCGATCACCAAATCAAGTTTGCTTTGGAAGGCGCAGGCCAAGATCTCCCTGGTCGCCGGATCATCGTCGATCGCGTCGGGCATCTGCAGCGCGAGCAGAGTGTTCATCAGCATGCCGTCGGCCAGAAAGACCCGCACGTAGTCCGGCGCGAACCCGGCTTCGTCACGCAGAATCCGATAGGTGGCGAGAAACCCCTCCCGGGCGCGCGGTCCGATGACCGGGTCATGTCCGCTGATGAAGCCCTGCATGAGTGAGAGCAGGATGCCGCGATCTTCGATCAGGTCGACATAGGCGGCGCCAAGCCGCGCACTCAGCCCCTCGGGCGGCACGCCATCAACGGGCGGAAAGTCGGCGATCGCCGCTCGGAAGGCGAAGGCCAGCTTGATCTGGGCGCGCTCGAGCACCTCGAGGAACAGGTTCTCCTTGGTGCCGAACATCCGCACGACATAGGGCTGGGAGATGCCGGCCGCGCGGGCGATCTGGTCGGTCGTCGCGCCGGCGTAGCCGCGTTCTCCGAACACACGGCTGGCGGCGGCAAGGATTTGCTCCCGGCGCAGAGCGGCCGGAATTCGCTCGGTTATCGTCTCACTCACACTTGACATGTTATCAGTCGATTACTAACGTGTCTCTTTGTAATCATTCAATTACCACCGAAAGGCCTTCCCGTGGCTTCCACCTCCGCCCGCCGCGTTCCCGTCTGGCTCGCGATCATCGCCGCGTCGCTGCCGATGTTCATGGCGACACTCGACAACCTGGTCGTCACCGGCGCGCTGCCGGTGATCAGTCGCGACCTCTCCGCATCCATCGAAGAGCTGCAGTGGGTCATCAACGCCTACTCGCTCAGTTTTGCCACATTCATGCTGATGGCCGTCGCCCTCGGCGACCGATTCGGCCGCCGCACCGTCTTCTTGGTGGGCATCACCGTCTTCACTGCCGCCTCGATACTCGCGGCGCTGAGCCACGAAACCTGGATGCTCATTGCCTCACGGGCGCTGCAAGGCGTCGGCGCCGCGGCGCTCATGCCTCTCTCGCTCACCCTGCTGGTCGGTTCGGTCAGCGCCAAGCTTCGGCCGGCTGCGATCGGGATCTGGGGTGGCATCTCTGGTCTCGGTGTGGCCCTCGGCCCGCTGATCGGCGGCGCAGTGATCGAGGGCTGGAACTGGCAGGCGATCTTCTGGCTCAACGTTCCGGTCGGAATCATCTCGGTCCCTCTGGTACTGCTTGCGCTGCCCAATAGTTTCGGCGCCAAACTGCGCGCCGACGTGATCGGTCTTGTTCTGGCGGGCCTCGGTGTATTCGGTCTCGTCTACGGAATCGTGCGCGGCAATGACGCCGGCTGGGACAGCGCGGAAGTGATCGGCACCCTGGGCGGCGGCGTGATTCTTCTCGTGCTCTTCGTTCTCTGGGAGACGAAGGCAGCAGCACCGCTGCTTCCCCTTCGGTTGTTTCGCGACCGCAGCTTCACCGTCACCAACCTTGTCGGTCTCGGGTTCAGCTTCGGCATCTTCGGCGCGGTGTTCATCCTGATTCAGTTCCTGCAGATCGTGCAGGGGCACACCCCGCTTGAGGCCGGCCTGATGACGATGCCGTGGACTCTCGCCCCGATGATCGTCGCTCCCCTCACTGGCCTGCTCAGCCCGCGCACGGGAACACGACTGCCGATCGTGGTCGGCCTTGTCTTCTTGGCGGTGGCGATGTTCTGGCTTGCATCGACGATGTCCCCGACCGTTGCCTACGGCGAGATGGTTCCGGCGTTCTTACTCGCCGGCGTCGGAATGGGTTTTGTCTTCGCACCGAGTTCCACCGCGGTACTCGCCAACATGGCCCCGGCCGATCATGCGAAGGCGTCTGGCACGAACTCCACGCTTCGGGAAATCGGCGTCGCGCTCGGTGTGGCCGTGTTGACCGCAGTCTTCACCGGGGCCGGTGGCCAGCTCACTCCGACGGGCTACGTGAACGCCGCCATCCCGGCGATCATGGTCGGCGCCGGTGTGCTCGGGCTGACCGCTCTGATCGCCCTCGCGCTTCCGTCGAAGCGCGCCGCCAGGGCGAACGCTCGGCTGGCGGCTCAGCCCGTGGAGTCTGCGGTCCACGCCGACCTCGTGTCCTCGGGGGCGTAGCGGCACCGACCGGAGCTGTCTGGCCAAGCGGAGTCCGGGATCTAGGCTGGAGCCATGCGAATCGCAGTCATCGGAGCCGGTGCCCTGGGCGGAACCTTTACCGCTTTGCTCACTCAGGCCGGGCATGACGTGACGGTCACCGCGCGCGGCGCTGGGCTGGCGGCGATTCAGGCCGACGGCATCCGGCTGAGCGGTGGTTTCGGCACGGTTCACGCCCGGCCGACCGCGCTCGAACGGCTGGCTGAGTCGCCCGAGTTGACGCTGGTCTGCACGAAGGCGCAGGATGCCGAGGCGGCGATCGCCGACAACGCCGCTTTCATCGACGGTGGGGCCGTCATCGTCGTGCAGAACGGCCTCGACGGGGTGAAGACCGCCGGGCGACTGCTCCCTCATTCCGAGTGCTTCGGAGCTCTCTCGATCATCGCCGCGAACTACACCGAACCCGGCCGCGTGCGGGTCACCACGGCGGCACCGACGTATCTCGGCCGCGGCTCCGGCCCGGTCGATGCTGCTACCCGTCGGTGGCAGGCAGTACTGAACGAGGCCGTGCCAACTGTTGCCCAGCCTGACTTCGTCGGCGCCCAGTGGACCAAGCTCGTCGTGAACATGCTCAACGCCCTCCCGGCCATCACCGGACTGAGCGTGCAGGCCGTCGTCGACGATGCGCAGCTTCGCCGCGTGATGACCGAGAGCATGCGCGAGGCCGTACAGGTCGGGGTGGGCCGCGGGGTGCGATTCGGCGCGTTCCAGGCCCTCGGGGATGCCCAGCTGCGCGCGTTCCGGCATCTGCCGCTTGCGCTCGGGCAGATCCTTCCGCTTCAGATGCGTCGGCGGATGGGGTCGGTCCCGAACCTCGGCTCCACGCTGCAGAGCGTCACTCGCGGTCAGTTGACCGAGATCGATTTCTTGAACGGTGCTGTCGTGCGGGAGGGGCGCATCGCCGGCGTGCCGACCCCGGTGAACGAGTTGCTCACGGCGCTCGTGCATGAGGTCGAGGAGTCGGGGAACTTTCTGACGCCGGCCGCGGTGCTGAACCGGTACGGCGCGCTACGGCGCTGACCGGCTAACAGCTATCGAGAAACAGCCTCCGCGGCAGCAGGGGATCCGAGTTGTCGATCAAGGCCGAGACGACTCCGCGGGGGTTCGCCTCCTCGAGGTAGAGGCGGTCTGCTTCGTTTTCCGGCTCACTGTCGATACGGATGCTGTACGCCCAGAGACCGTGCAGCTCACGCCTGTTGATGAACTCGCCGTCGATGATCAGCACTGCGTCGACGGGAGCCGTCAACCAGGTCGGCTCGATCCAGGTGTCCCGGTCCGGATCCCACTGGGCCGTCACGAAACCGGTCGCGACGCCCATCCGGAACGGGTCGATCAGCGCGCGCCGCAGCGTTTGATAGTCGTAGGCGTGCCGATAGTGGCGTTCCGCCGATGGAGGGCCGAAGGCATCCTGCGCGGCACGTGAGCGCTGAAAGTAGCGCAGCGACGCTCGAAAGACCGGATGCTCCCGCTCGTCGAAGACGGCGGCCAGATCATCGGCGAAGGCCGTGCGCCCCGACGCCTCATTCCCGCCGACCGCGACGATCTGTCTGCCACGCCCATAGTTGTGCAGAATCTCGGTGGTCAGCGAGCGCAGGAACTCGATCCGAGGCGTGGCGACTAGCTTCATGAATCGAGCTTAGGTTAGAGGGGATGAACGAAACACTCCCCCGGCCCGATCTCGCCCCATCGATCACCGCGTGGTTTCACGAGAACGCTCGGGATCTGCCCTGGCGGCGCGACGGCTTCACCGCCTGGGGCACCCTTGTCAGCGAGTTCATGCTGCAACAGACGCCTGTCGCCCGGGTGATTCCGCGGCTCGAGGAGTGGCTGACCCGCTGGCCGACTCCCGCCGCTCTCGCCGCCGTTCCGGCCAGCGAGGCGGTGCGGGCCTGGGCCTCGCTCGGGTACCCGCGCCGCGCGCTTTGGCTGCATGCTGCGGCGGTGCAGATCACGGAACGCCACGGTGGCGAGGTGCCCGACGACGTCGACGAACTGCTCGCTCTCACCGGGATCGGCGACTACACCGCGCGAGCGGTGGCCGCGTTCGCCTATGGTCACCGGCATCCGGTCGTCGACACCAACACCCGCCGGGTGATCGCCCGCGCCGTCGCCGGCCAGGGCGAGCCCGCGCCGCCGAGCCGCGGACGTGACCTGGAGGCGATGAGTGCTCTGCTTCCCGACGATCGAAGTGAGGCCGCCGCGTTCAATGCGGCGATCATGGAACTCGGCGCCATCGTCTGCACGGCCAAGAGCCCGCGCTGCGACGTGTGCCCGATCAAGGACGCCTGCGCCTGGCGGGCGTCCGGCCACCCGGTTTACGACGGGCCGAAGAAGGCCGTGCAGAAGAAGTACGAAGGCAGCGACCGGCAGGTGCGCGGCCTGATCATGGCCGAACTCCGGTCGACGCACCGCCCGGTCACCGCTTCGGAGATCGAGACGCTCTGGCCGGATGCCGCCCAGCGCGACCGCGCACTGGCCGGACTGCTCGCCGATGGGCTCGCCGTCGCGGCCCCGGGCCCGACCGGCGGCTACGTGCTTCCGGACTGATTCGCAGTCGGCCTGACCGCTGTGCGGCACCTCTCGCGATTCCTCAATTGTCGGAAGCCTCGGGTCGCAGGGTGCGGGAGTCACTGGGGGCTGAGAACCGACCGATTCTCTAGCCACCCGGCGATCTCGTCAGCGGGGATCGGCCGCGACATGTAATAACCCTGCCCCTGGTCGCAACCGAATAGGACCAAGTCGTCATAGGCATCCGTGGTCTCGACGCCCTCGGCGACCACATCCATATTGAGGCTGTGGGCGAGGTCGATCGTGGACGACACCAGAGCCGCCGCCCTGCTGTCCACAGTCATCGGGGTGATGAAGCTGCGGTCAAGCTTGAGCTCGTCGATGGGTAGGTCGCGGAGGTAGGCCAAAGAGCTGTAGCCCGTGCCGAAATCATCGATGGCGATTCGGAAGCCGTGGTTCCGCAGTTCGGTCAGAATCGTGCGCGCCTGGGCCACATTTCTGATGATGTAGTCCTCGGTGATCTCCAGTATGAGAGCCGAGGTCGGCAACCCTCGAGACGCCACCATGTCGGCGATGCGTTGGGGAACGCCCTCGTCGACGAGGGAGCTCGCCGACAGGTTGACGGCGACGGAAAACAGTTGGCCCCCAGCGTGCCACTTCACGGTCTGATCCAACGCCTGCTCCAACACGACTCGCGTGAGATCTCGCATCAAGCCCGCTTCTTCGACGAGGCCCAGGAAGGCATCGGGAAACAACAGCCCCCGGTACGGGTGATTCCAGCGCACCAGAGCTTCAAACCCCGTGACTGTGCCCGAGTCCAGGTTGATTTTGGGTTGGTAGTGCACCACGAGTTCGTTGGAGGCTAGGGCGTGCCGGAGTTCTTCAAGCGTGCGCAGGCGTTCATCACTGTGATCGCCGTCGGACGCGCCGAAGACGTGATGTCCCGTGCGGGCCGTTTTCGCCTTGTACATGGCGAGGTCAGCCTTGCGGAGCAAAACGTTGAGGTTGTCGCCGTGCTCGGGAAAAATGGCGACGCCGATGCTGGCACCGGACTGCACATCGATTCCCTCGAGAGAATACGGTTCAGAGATGACGGCACGGAGCTCCGCGGCTACCTTCACCGCATCGTCGGCGTTGGCACCGGGAAGCAGCACGGCGAACTCGTCGCCGCCGAGACGGGCCAGCAGACCATGACGATGCGGACCGCGGTGCCGGAGCGGCTGTCGTCGGTGCATCTGATGCTTGAGGCGCAGGCCGACCTCGACAAGCATCCGGTCTCCGACATCGTGGCCGAGGCTGTCGTTGATCAGCTTGAAACCGTCAAGATCGAGCAGAAGGAGCGCACTCGGCTGCGTGGGCGCATCGGCCAGCCGCAGGGGCACGTCAGCATAGAAGGCACGGCGGTTTGACAGCCCGGTCAGCTCATCGGTTCGCGCCTGACGGTGCAGGAACAGTTGTCTGAGTCCCAGCGGTGCCGTAGCAACCGCCAGAGTTGCTCCGGCCAGCACGATCGCCAGCGTGCTGATCTGAATACTGCTGCTCACGAGCAAGATGGCCAGCGCCGCGATCATCGATGCAATGGGAATGGCCAGTGCTGCCGTGCCGAACCCCGCGGATCGTATTCTGGGTGCGGCATCCACTGAACGCGTGATCCACCAGGCGATCAGCGCCAAGCCGACCGCCCAGCCCAGGTCGACCATCGAGCCCTGTACATACTCGAAGTCGCTCAGCCCGTAGATCACGTCTGAAACGGTGAACAGGATGAGGCCGCTGGCGAGAAGCGTCCAGTTCACTCCCGAATTGCGACCCTCAGCGACGCCGATTCCTGCGATCGCTGCAATGACGACGATGTCGACAACCGGGTAGGTGATTTCGATCGCCGTCGACAACGAGAACGAGTTTTGAAAGGCTTCATTGATCCTCGGGCCGAAGAAGACAGCCAGAACGGATGCGGCGCCCAAAGACCCCACAATGCTGTCAAGCAGCACCGTCCACGTCAGTCCACGCACCCGGAGCCGGATCAGTGTGACCAGCGCGGCGACCATGAAAAAACTGAACGAAAGAAATCCGATATCGGCCGGCGACGGCACCGGCACAGAATCGGCACCGTCCAGGGCCTGAACATAGTAGATCTGACCGCCGACCCAGCCCGTCACCGCGAGTGCGGCAAAGAGCAGTTCCGGTCGCCGGGACCGCGCTCTCCAGCCGGCAATCAGGGCAACGCCCGCCGTTGTTCCGAGCGCTAGATTGGCCAGCCACATGTCGACGACGACGTCGAAGCCTTCGCCGTGCACCAGCCGACCTGCCACATACACGCTCACCAACAGGGCCATGATGCACACTGGCCAGAACGTCAGCCCTGTGCGATCCGAAGTACCTTCGGAGGCTGGCAAAAGATCGCCCAAGCAGAAACCTCCTCATTACTTACTCCTGACGGAACACTATCGGTTGACAGCTCCATTCAGCCGCCGCGACTCCTCCCCAATTCGGGCCCGCCGCTCCGAGTGCCCCCCATTCCCAGCGGCGCAAAGAGTGGCGTTCTAGGCTGAGGCCATGCCGAAATCTGTGCTGCATGTTCACGCGAAGACGGCCACCGACGAGTTGGCGCTGGCCTTGGCTGCATTGCCCGAGCGGTTCGGGTTGGAACGCGGCTTCCCTGACGCGGCAAACGCTGAGGCGCAGAAGGCCATCGCGACGCTGCAGCTCCCCCCGACCGATCTGACCCACCTGCAGTTTGTGACGATCGATCCGGCTGGTTCGACCGACCTCGACCAGGCCATGCACATTGAAGCCCAGGGCGACGGCTTTCGCGTGTTCTATGCCATCGCGGATGTCCCCGCTTTCGTTGTTCCCGGCGGAGCGCTTGACGCAGAGGCTCGCCACCGCGGCCAGACGATCTATGCTCCCGATGCGCGCATTCCTCTGCATCCCGCGGCGATCAGCGAGGGAGCAGCCTCACTTCTCGCCGGGCAGGTGCGCGCTGCGTTCGTGTGGGAGCTGCTGCTCGATGTCTCCGGTGACGTCGTGTCTGTGAGCGTGGTCCGTGCCCGAATCCAGAGCCGCCAACAGTTCAGTTACGAAGAGGCCCAAGCCGCGGTGGACGCGGGGAAACCAGTCGAGACCCTGCGACTGCTGAAGGCCGTCGGAACCGCGCGCATCGACCTGGAACGACAGCGTGGCGGGGCGAGCCTCAACATCCCGGGCGTCGAGATCGAATCGGATGGCGACGGCTATCGTCTCGTGCGACGCAGCCCTCTGCCGATCGAGGATTGGAACGCACAGATCTCCTTGATGACCGGCATGGCCGCCGCCGAGCTGATGCTCGGTGCCCGGGTTGGATTGCTGCGCACGATGCCGGCGCCGGAACCCGCCACCGTGGCGGGCTTTCGGCGGCAGACCACGGCACTCGGGCATCCGTGGCCCGAAGAGATGCCCTATGGAGAATATCTGCGCACGCTTGACCTCACTGAACCGCGCGAGTTGGCGATCATGCACGCGGCGGGCTCTCTTTTTCGTGGGGCCGGTTACACCGCATTCGACGGTGCGGCTCCCGCCAACACGATGCAGGCGGCCGTTGCCGCGCCCTACGCGCATGTCACCGCGCCCCTGCGCCGTCTTGTCGACAGATTCACCCTGGTGATCTGCGCGGCGCTCTGCGCCGATGAACCGGTGCCGCTGTGGGCGCGGGATGCTCTGACCGAGTTGCCTGGTCTGATGGCCTCGTCGGACCAGAAAGAATCGGCACTCGGCCGAGCCGCCATCGACGCCGTTGAAGCCGCGGTGCTCAGCCAGCGAATCGGCGAGGTTTTCACCGCCACCGTCATCTCGGCCGGCAACGGCGGAAGCGGTCGGATCCAGCTCACCGACCCCGCCGTCACCGCACGCTGCACCGGTGACCTGCGCGCCGGCGAGGTGATTCCCGTGCGCCTGGTCGAGGCGACCATCGCCACAGGACTCGTCTCGTTTGAGGCGGTTGCGACTGAGTCGGTCGCTACTCCGGCCGTTTCTGCATTGCCGGCCGGGCCGGCTCATTCGGGCCGTTCCAAATAGTCACAATCCCCCACGCAACCGCCGCGATCGGCACCGACAGCACCGCTCCGACGATGCCGCCGACAATCGTGCCGATGGTCAGGGCGAGCAGAATCACCAGGGCGTGAAGCTTGAGCGACCGGGCCATCACCACCGGCTGAAGGAAGTTACCCTCAAGCTGGTTGACCGCGACCACGACGATGATCACGATCAGCGCAACGCCCGGACCGTTCGCCACGAGGGCGACGAGGGCGGCCAGAATGCCGGCCACTGTCGCCCCGACCAGCGGAATGAACGAGCTGAGAAAGACGATGACGGCCAAGGGCAAGGCCAACGGAACCTGCAAGATGGCCAGCGCCAGGCCAATTCCGATGGCATCGACGGCGGCGACCGTCGCCGTACCGCGCACGTAGCCACCGAGAGTCGACACCGTCTTGTCGCCGATACGACGGGCCCGTGCGTAGTGGGTCCCCTCGAAGGGGCGCAGCAGGAACTCCCAGATGCGTGGTCCGTCTTTCAGGAAGAAGAAGAGTACGACGACCATGAGCACGAGTCCGGTGACGAAGCCCGTCGCCGCCGAGACGCCGGCCAGCGCGCCGCTGCCGAACTGGCTGCTCGTCAGAAAGTCGACGACCGCCTTTTGTGCGCCGGCGAACTGCTCATCGCTGAGCGCGAACGGCAGGTGGGCCAGCGCATCCTGCAGCTGAGCGATTCCGTCTTTCGCCGACGCGAACAGCTCCCCCCACTGGTTGCGCACCGCGTTGACGATCAGCCAGCCGATGCCGCCCAGCACGGTGATGAGCCCGACCAGGGCCAGCCAGGTGGCCAGAATGTCGGGCACCCCTCGAGAACGCATCCACCGCATCAACGGATTGATCGCGGCGGCCAGAATCAAGGCGATCACAACCGGGATGACGACCAGGCTGAGCCTGGTCATTCCGAAGACGAGCACGCTCACGACAATCAGCACAGCGATGATCTGGATGCTGCGGGTCGCGATGCGCCCGAAACCGTCGGTCCACTGTGTCCTCGCCGGCGGCACGATCTGCTGCGGCCCGTCCTGGACGTTCTGCTGCTTCACGATCTGCTGCGGGTCGGACGGCGCGGTCTGCACCACGATCGGTCGGCGGTCAAACAATCCCATGGGAGCCCCTCATCATGTCGACAAACGTCGAGACGTCTAGCCAAGCCCAGTTCTCGCTGACTGAGTGTGCTCCACGCCGACACTCACCATTTCGACAGGTGGGGTCGTGTCGCCAGGCCAGTGCTGTGAACGAAAAAGCCGGTGCACCGACCATTGGTCGATGCACCGGCTCTTCTCGAAACGAGATGTCTCGAAACTACTTCGCGGCGTTCTCGTCGGATGTGACGGCTTCAGACGCGACGTTTTCAGGCGCGACGGCGCCGGGTGCAGCGTCGTCGAAATCGTCTTCGTCGTCTTCCTCTGCATCGAAGTCACGCGGCTTCGCGTACGGGTCGGCGTCGCCGGCGTACGTGGCGGTCTCAGCAAGCTGACCCACCTCGGTGTCGCGTTCGTGCGCGGTGCGCAGCAGGTCTTCGATGAGCTTCGCGTTCTCGGGGATGCCGTCGGCGATGAACTCGATCGACGGGGTAAGCCGAGCAGTGATGTTCTTACCCACCTCGCTGCGCATCATTCCGGTCGCGGCCTTCAACGCCAGGGCGCTGTCGGCACGTTCCTCGTCGGAACCGTAAACCGTGTAGAAGATCGATGCGTGCTGCAGGTCGCCGGTCACCTTGACATCCGTGATCGTCACGAAGCCGAGGCGCGGATCGCGGATGCCGCGCTCGAGGCGCTTGGCCACGATGACCTTGATGCGGTCTGCCATTTTTCTGGCGCGTGCCGGATCTGTCATTGCTCTTCTCCTTCTGGGATCCGTTGGTCGAGCCTGTCGAGACCAGGCCTGCGGTGTTTCGCGGGCGAGATCTCGACAAGCTCGATCAACGGCTTACTGAGGTCAACGGCTGCCGACCTCGGCATGCGTGATTAGACGCGGGGCTTCTCTTTGAGCTCGATGGTCTCGATCTCGTCGCCGATCTGAATGTCATTGAACTTGCCGAGGCCGATTCCACATTCGAAGTCGGTACGAACTTCAGTGACGTCATCCTTGAAGCGACGCAGCGACTCGATGGCCAGGTTGTCGCCCACGACGATGCCGTCGCGGATAACCCGAGCCTTGGCGTTTCGGGTGATCGTGCCGGAGCGAACGATAACACCGGCAACGTTTCCGAACTTGGAGGAGCTGAAGACCTCGCGGATCTCGGCAACACCACTCTGAACCTCTTCGTACTCGGGCTTGAGCATTCCCTTGAGGGAGTTCTCAATGTCCTCGAGTGCCGAGTAGATGACCGAGTAGAAGCGCACGTCGACGCCTTCACGAGCCGCACGTTCGCGCGCCTTCGTGTCGGGACGCACGTTGAAGCCGATGATGATGGCGTTGTCGACGGTGGCGAGGTTGACGTCGCTCTCCGTGACAGCACCGACACCGCGGTGGATGATGCGCAGCTGAACCGAGTCATCAACCTCGATCTTGAGGAGCGACTCTTCCAGGGCCTCAACGGCACCGGAAACGTCACCCTTGATGATGAGGTTGAGCGACTCGACCTTGCCCTCTTCGAGTGCACGGGTGAAGTCTTCGAGCGAGATGCGCTTGCGAGTACGGGCCAGCAGGGCGTTGCGCTCTGCAGCTTCGCGCTTCTCAGCGATCTGACGGGCGGTGCGGTCTTCCTCGATCACGAGGAAGGTGTCACCGGCGCGGGGAACGCTGGAGAGACCCTGAACCTGAACCGGACGTGACGGAGTTGCCTCGAGTACGGCGACACCGTTCTCGTCGGCCATGGCACGAACGCGGCCGTAAGCCGTTCCCGCAACGATGGCGTCTCCGACGCGCAGCGTTCCCGACTGGATGAGCACGGTAGCAACCGCACCGCGACCCTTGTCGAGCTTGGCCTCGATGGCCACACCGCGTGCATCCTTGTCCGGGTTGGCCCGCATGTCGAGGCCGGCGTCTGCGGTGAGCAGAACAGCGTCGAGGAGCTCCTGGATACCGATGTTGTTGCGCGCCGACACGTCGACGAACATGACGTCTCCACCGTATTCTTCGGCGACGAGGCCGAATTCGGTGAGCTGCTGACGTACCTTGCCCGGGTTGGCATCGGGCTTGTCAATCTTGTTGACCGCGACAACGATCGGCACGTTTGCAGCCTGAGCGTGGTTCAACGCTTCAATGGTCTGCGGCATGATGCCGTCGTCAGCTGCGACAACGAGGATCGCGATGTCAGTCACCTGAGCACCACGTGCACGCATGGCGGTGAACGCCTCGTGACCCGGGGTGTCAATGAAGGTGATCGGACGTTCGATGCCCTCGTGCTCGGCAACGACCTGGTACGCACCGATGTGCTGCGTGATGCCGCCGGCTTCGCCTTCGACAACCTTCGAGTTGCGGATGGCGTCAAGCAGGCGGGTCTTACCGTGGTCAACGTGACCCATGACGGTGACGACCGGCGGGCGCGGCTTGAGTTCGTCATCGGTCTCTTCGGCGAGTTCTTCGTCGATGTCGATGCCGAACGTGAGCAGCAGCTCGCGGTCTTCGTCCTCAGGCGAAACCATCTGGATCTTGTAACCCAGTTCTTCACCCAGGATGTCGAAGGTCGCCTCGTCGAGGGATTCCGTCGCCGTTGCCATCTCACCGAGGTGGAACAGCACGGTGACGAGGTTTCCGGGGCTCGCGTCAATCTTGTCGGCGAAGTCGGTGATCGAGGCGCCGCGGCGCAGACGAACAACGGTTCCACCGTCGCCGCGGGGTACGCTCACGCCACCCAGCGACGGAGCTTCGCGCAGTTCGAATTCTGCTCTCTTCGTACGCTTCGACTTGCGTGCCTTGCTCTTGCCGCCACCGCGACCGAATGCACCAGCGGTTCCACCGCCGGGACCACGGCCACGGCCGCCGCCGCCAGCTCCACCAGCCGGGCGCGGCGGGCCGAAGCCAGGAGCGCCGGCGGGTGCACCGGGACGTGCGAAGCCAGGACGGGCGCCGCCTGCGGCACCGGCGGGACCGCCGGGACGCTGGAAGCCACCGGGACGCTGACCGAAACCGGTCGGGCGCTGACCCTGGCCGGGGCCGCCCGGGCGGGGTGCGCCGGGGCGCGGGGCCGCCGGACGCGGAATGTTGCTGGGGGTCGGCACCGAGCCGGCCGGGCGCTGGCCCATGCCCTGCGCGCTGGCGAACGGGTTGTTGCCCGGACGCGGTGCGGCGGGACGCTGACCCATGCCCTGGTTGCTGGCGAACGGGTTGTTACCCGGACGAGCAGCCGGCGGCTTCGGGATGCTTCCGCCCGGCTTCACAGCGGATGCCGCGGTGCCGTCGGTCGGAGCAGCGGGAGCAGCAGAGGCCGGAGCCTCGGCAGCGGCAGCCTTGTCGGCCGCAGCGGCCTTCTCGGCAGCAGCAGCCTTCTCGGCAGCCTGGGTCTGACGCTCGGCCACCGTCAACGGTGCGGCAGGAACCGGTGCGGCATCTGCAGCGGGAGCCGCAACAGGTGCTTCAACCGGAGCTGCCGGAGCTGCAGGTGCAGCCGGGCCGGGGGTCGGGCGTGAGGCACCCGGCTTGGCCGGGGTGCCGGGGCGCGGCGCAGCGGCCGCGGGGGTCGGGGTGGCGCTGGGGGTAGCCGCGGCGGGCGCGGAACCGATCAGGCCGTCAGCCTCGAGGGCGGCGCGCAGGCGCCGTGCAACGGGGGGTTCAACACTGGAGGACGGTCCCTTGACGAACTCGCCCATTTCCTTCAATTTTGCAAGGGCAATCTTGCTGTCGACACCGAGTTCGCTTGCGATCTCGTGTACGCGTGGTTTTGCAGCCACAATTCTCCTGTTCCGGGCCTGCACCCGGAAAGGGGCAGACCGTTAGTAACGGACGGGTCTCATTTCGAGCCGCTCATTAGTTATCCATTAGCCAATTCAGCCTGTTCTCTAGTTGTGTCGCGTCCAGGGGGCGCGATACGCGAAGGGCACGTCCGAAAGCGTTGCGCCTGACCGCAGCCTGGAAGCACGCGATCGTCGGATGCAGCCACGCACCTCTCCCAGGAAGGGTGGCGGTTTCATCCACCACAAGTTCTGAATCCCGGGCTACAACCCTCAGAAGAGAGGACCGCGAGGCGCGCGAACGGCAGCCGATGCACGTTCTAACGGAGTCCATCGTACCCCCTATTCGGCATCCTCCAGAATGCTGTCAGGCTGGATGTCAATTTTTGCTCCGGTCAACTTGGCTGCGAGGCGGGCGTTCTGGCCCTCCTTGCCGATCGCCAGCGAAAGCTGGTAATCCGGCACGAGTGCCCGAACTGCCTTGATCGATTCGTCGATGACGTACGCGCTGGTCACCTTGGCCGGCGACAATGCGCTGGCCACGAAGGTCGCGAGGTCGGCCGAGAAGTCGACGATGTCGATCTTCTCGTTGTTGAGCTCGGCGGTGACGGCGCGAACGCGCTGTCCCAGCTCACCAATGCAGGCACCCTTGGCGTTGACGCCGGGCTCGGTTGCGCGCACGGCGATCTTGGTGCGGTGGCCTGCCTCACGGGCGAGCGACACGATCTCGACGACTCCGCTGGCAATTTCCGGCACCTCGAGTGCGAAGAGCTTGCGCACGAGCGACGGGTGGGT
Organism: Leifsonia sp. 10L418; assembly: GCF_056395445.1. NCBI lineage: Bacteria > Bacillati > Actinomycetota > Actinomycetes > Micrococcales > Microbacteriaceae > Leifsonia > Leifsonia sp. 10L418. The sequence continues at coordinate 749,045 of NZ_JBFTJN010000001.1, forward strand.
GCGCGAGACCGTGATCTGCGGACCCTTCATGCCCTTGGCGACGCTCGTCACGAAAACGCGGATGCGCTTGCCGTGCTCGTAGCTCTCGCCGGGAACCTGCTCTTCGGGGGGCAGAATCGCCTCGATGGTGCCGAGGTCGACGTGAATCATCCGCGGGTTCGGGCCCTGCTGGATGACACCGGCGATGATGTCGCCTTCGCGACCCTTGAACTCTCCGAGCACAGCGTCGTCGGCCAGGTCGCGCAGACGCTGGTTGATGACCTGCTTGGCCGCGAATGCCGCGATCCGCCCGAAGTCGCTCGGGTTGTCAACGGCCTCGCCGATGACGTTTCCTTCTTCATCGTGCTCTGGCACGAAAATGTCCACATGGCCGGTCTTGCGGTCGAGTACGACACGCGCTCCGGGCTCTTCTTCTGCCGCCTGCTTCGTGTGCTCACCCGGGTGGATGTGCTTGAGGTAGGCAGTCAGAATGGCTTGCTCAATGATGTGCACGAGTTCCTCAAAGGGAATTTCTTTCTCGCGCTCCATCTGACGCAGCACACTGAGGTCGATATCCATGGCCGGCCTCCTCTATTCAAATTGTGCCGCCGCGAAACTGCGCAGCGGGCTCACCTCTAACGGTACCTGACTCCGCGGGCTCTCGTCACACGTTCGGCGCGACCGACGCGGCCGACCCGGCGGCGTTCTTGGCAGCATCCGCTCGCGGCGATTGCTCGACGTATGCCGGGAACGGCGTGTTGCAACACGTCAGTACTATCAATAAAGTGATATCACTTTACTTGACGATGAGCGGAGCACGATGAGCATTCTGAGCGAGACCCCCACGGTCGAAGCTGTCCCGGTCGGCCACGACGGCGTTCGTGTGGAAATCGAGGAACGTCGCGCTGCGTCGGTGCCGGGCGGGGTCGGGCTTCTCGCCGCGGTCGCCTCACTCGTGATCGGGATCGTACTCCTCGTCGTCGGCAACGGATCGCCCGTGTTGGTCGTGCTGGCACTCGTCTTCTTCGCCGTCGTCGTCGTGCTGTTGTCGTCCCTGGTCATCGTGCAGCCGGGGCAGACCAAGGTGGTGCAGTTCTTCGGGCGTTACGTCGGAACCGTGCGCCGCCCCGGGATGTCGATGGTGGTGCCGTTCTCGAACCGCCACAACGTGAGCGTTCGGGTGCGCAACTTCGAGACGAATCGCCTCAAGGTGAACGACGCCGACGGCAGCCCCGTCGAGATCGCCGCAATCGTGGTCTGGCAGGTGGCCGACACCTCGAAGGCCACCTATGCCGTCGACAACTATGTGGACTTCGTCTCGGTCCAGGCCGAGTCCGCCCTGCGGCACACGGCGACGACGCATCCGTATGACGGTTCCGAAAGCGGCGGAACGTCGCTTCGCGGTTCGACCGACCAGGTCGCCAATGAACTTGCCCACGAGGTCGCCGAGCGAATCTCACTCGCCGGCGTGGAGATCATCGAGGTGCGCATCAGCCACCTCGCCTACGCAGCTGAGGTCGCTCAGGCGATGCTGCGTCGCCAGCAGGCCAACGCCGTTGTCGCCGCACGCACCCGCATCGTTGAGGGAGCCGTCGGAATGGTTGAACTCGCGCTGACGAAGCTGAGCGAAGGCAACATCGTCGAGCTGGACGACGAGCGCAAGGCAGCGATGGTGAGCAACCTCATGGTCGTGCTCTGCAGCGACCAGCCGGCCTCCCCCATCGTGAACACCGGGAGCCTGTACACGCCGTGACCCGAGAGCGTAAGCAACTACTGCTGCGCATCGACCCGGCACTCCACGACGCGCTGGCCCGATGGGCGGCCGATGACCTCCACAGCCTCAACGCCCAGATCGAAATGATCTTGCGGCAGGCGCTCGTGAAGGCGGGCCGCGCGCCCGCGAACCTGCCCCCGATGCCGCCGCGTGGCCGCCCCAGAAAGGAGCATTCGGAGGAGTCATGACTCCCCCGAATCAGTCTGATTTGGGCGATGCCCAGACTTGAACAAGTCATACTTATTGGATGGATGCCCTCAACGCCCTCATCGCCGACGGCGGAGATCGCCTCTGGACCTGGATCATTCTTCCGGTCCTCGTCGTGCTCGGTCTGTACTTCACCGCTCGTTCCGGGGTGGTGCAATTCCGGCTGATTCCCGAGATGTTCCGCACTCTCACCGACAAGACACCGCGTGACGAGGACGGCAAACCGCAGTCGGTGTCGGCGTTTCAGGCGTTCACCATTTCTGCCGCATCCCGGGTCGGAGTCGGCAACATCGCCGGCGTCGGAACCGCGATCGCGATCGGCGGCCCCGGCGCGATCTTCTGGATGTGGGCGATGGCGTTCCTCGGCGGCGCCGCGTCGTTCGTCGAGTCCACGCTCGGCCAGCTCTACAAAATCAAAGACAAGGACGGCTTTCGCGGCGGCCCCGCCTACTACATGCAGAACGGCCTACGTGCTCGCTGGATGGGCGTCGTTTTCGCCGTCATCCTGATCCTCTGCTTCCCGCTCGCATTCAGCTCGCTGCAGGCCAACACCATCAGCGCGACGGTCTCGGCGACGATCGGTGTCGACAATGCCGGAACCTGGGTCGCCTGGGTCGTCGGCGCGCTGCTCACCGTGCTCACCGCGCTCGTCGTTTTCGGCGGCATCCGTCGTATCGCGTCGGTGACGCAGGCCGTCGTACCGGCCATGGCGTTGCTCTACCTGCTGCTCGGTTTGGTCATCGTCGCGATGAACATCGACAAGTTGCCTGAGGTGTTCGCCTCGATCTTCTCGCAGGCGTTCGGCCTCAACGAGGTCGTCGGCGCGACGTTCGGCATGATCGTGATGACCGGCGTCAAGCGAGGGATGTTCTCGAACGAGGCCGGACTCGGCTCGGCACCCAATGCGGGAGCCAGTGCTGCGGTCACCCACCCGGTCAAGCAAGGCTTGGTGCAGACCCTGGGCGTGTACTTCGACACGTTCCTGATTTGCACGATCACCGCCTTCATCATCCTGGTGTCGACCCCCGACTTGGCCAATGCGACGCGGGGAATCGGGCTCACTCAGGATGCCGTGGTCGGCGCGCTCGGATCCTGGTCGGGAGTGCTGCTCAGCGTGATCATCTTCTTGCTGGCGTTCAGCTCGATTCTCGGCAACTACTACTACGGCGAGTCGAACATCGAGTTCATCACCCGCAATCCGCGCACGCTCACCGCGTACCGCGTCATTGCCGTTGCCGTCGTCTTCCTCGGCTCGATCGCATCCGCCGACCTCATCTGGAGCACGGCAGACGGCATCATGGGAATCATGGCGCTGGTGAACCTCATCGCGATCGCGCTGCTCTCGGGTGTCGCGTTCAAGCTGCTCAAGGACTACACGCAGCAACGTCGTCTCGGCAAGGACCCGGTCTTCACCCGGGACCTCTTGCCCGGGGTAACCGGAATCGAATGTTGGGCTGACGAGGCCTCTGTGACGGGCCCGATCGACATCGCGACGCGAACGCGTGAGCAAGCGAAGCAGCTCTAGATAACGCGAAACCGCAGTTGTGGTCGCTATTCCTTTAGGACAGACGCGACGCTACGTCGGCTAGTGCTACCTGCTCGCGTTCGCCGGTCTTGCGGTCCCAGAACTCGACGATTCCGTCGGCGGCACCGCGGCCGACGATGACCAGGTTCGGGATACCGATCAGCTCAGCGTCTCCGAACTTCACGCCAGGCGAGACCTTGCGACGGTCGTCGTAGAGCACGTCGCGGCCGGTGGCCTCGATCGCCGCAACGACGGTCTCCGAGGTCTCGAAGACGATCTCATCGCGACCGGTCGCGATGACCTGCACGTCGAACGGCGACACCGACTCGGGCCAGATCAGGCCCTTCTCGTCGTTGTTCAGCTCGGCGATGATCGCGAGGATGCGGGTCACACCGATGCCGTAGGAGCCCATCGTGACGGTGACGAGCTTGCCGTTCTCGTCGAGCACCTTGAGTCCGAGTGCCTCTGCGTACTTGCGTCCGAGCTGGAAGACGTGGCCGATTTCCATGCCACGGGCCAGCTCGACCGGGCCGGAGCCGTCGGGAGCAGGGTCGCCGGCACGGACCTCGGCGGCTTCCACCGTGCCATCCGCCTGGAAGTCACGACCGGCGACGAGGCCGAAGACGTGCTTGCCGTGCACATTGGCGCCGGTGATCCAGCCGGTGCCGTCGACGACGCGCGGGTCGACGAGAAAACGGATTCCGGTGGTCGACTTCTCGCCGAGCACGGCGCCCTCTGCAGACCACGGGCCGATGTAGCCCTTGACCAGGCCGGGGTTCTTGGCGAAGTCTGCCTCGTTCGCGGGCTCGACCTCGGCCGGAGCGAATGCAACCTCGACGCGCTTCAAGTCAACCTCGCGGTCGCCGGGGATTGCGACGACGACGAGCTCGCGGGTGCCGTCGGGCTGCGTGAGTGCGAGCACGACGTTCTTCAGCGTGTCGGCGGCGGTCCAGAGACGGCCGTCCGGACGCGGGTGGGCGCTGTTCGCACGCTCGACGAGCGTGTCGATCGTGGGGGTGTCCGGGGTGTCGAGCACCTCGGCCGGGGTGAGTCCCTCGAAGCTGCGCGTCGGCGGAACGACCGTGGTGAACGCCTCGACGTTGGCCGCGTAGCCGCCGGCCGAACGCACGAAGGTGTCTTCGCCGACCGGGGTCGGGTGCAAGAACTCTTCGCTCTTCGAGCCGCCCATCGCGCCGGCATCCGCCTTGACGATGACGTACTCAAGGCCGAGACGGGTGAAGATGCGCTCGTAGGCATCGCGCTGCGCCTGGTAGCTGGCATCGAGACCGGCGTCGGTGTAGTCGAACGAGTAGGCGTCCTTCATCGTGAACTCGCGGCCGCGCAGCAGGCCGGCACGGGGGCGAGCCTCGTCGCGGTACTTGTCCTGGATCTGGTAGATCGACAGGGGCAGGTCTTTGTAGCTGTTGTAGAGGTCCTTCACCAGCAAGGTGAAGACCTCTTCGTGCGTGGGGGCCAGCAGCAGGTCGGAACCCTTGCGGTCCTGCAGACGGAACAGGCCGTCGCCGTACTCGTCCCAGCGACCGGTGACCTCGTAGGGCTCACGCGGCAAGAGCGCCGGGAAGTGCACTTCGTGGGCGCCGGCGTTGGCCATCTCCTCACGCACGATCGCTTCGATCTTGCCCTTCACCCGGAGGCCGAGCGGCAGCCAGGCGAAGATGCCCGGGGCCTGGCGACGGATGTAGCCGGCCCGCACGAGCAGGCGGTGGCTGGTCACCTCGGCGTCGGAGGGGTCTTCTCGAAGAGTACGGAGGAAATAGTTAGACAGGCGTGTAGGCACGGGTTCTACTTTAGCTTCCTCACTGATCGCCACCATTGGCCGTGAGCACACGCACAGGTCAGGCCGGCCCCGAGGGACCGACCTGACCGGTGTTGCTCGCGAATCGCCTAGCGAACCTGGTTGCTCCCCCAGTACTTCAGGTCGTCAACCGAAATCTGCGGAGTCGGAGCCATCCGGCTGCCGTCTTCGAAGAATCCGGTTTTTGTCAGCGCCAGCGTCATCACGGCATGAGCCGCGGCATCGCCGAGCTCGTTCAACGCCGCGGTGCTCAGGTTGTTGATGGTGTCGCAGGCCTGGTGGTAGCACGCGTCATACGGTGCGTCGGCAGTTCCGCCATAGACTGCTGCTTCCTCGGCCGTCTTCTGTCCTTCTGCCCCGCTGAAGAGCCCACCAGCCGGGATGCCGGCAGCGATGAACGGCCCGTAGTCGGAGCGGCCGTCAAAAGCAGTCGGCTCTGTCGGCAGTCCGGCCGCGGCGAAGTAATCGGTGAAGATCGATTCGATCTGCGCCGATCCGGGAGGACCGGAGAGTCCATCGGGATCTGCCGAACCATCGCCGTCGTAGACGAAGCGCACATAGTTGGGCGATCCGAGCATGTCGAAGTTCAAGTTCGCGTAAATGGCCGCCAACCCGTCATCGCTCAGACTCTCCACGTAGTGCGTGGATCCGAGCAGTCCGGACTCCTCGGCTCCCCAGAAGGCGTACCGCACCTGCTGTTCCGGCTTGATCTTCAGTTTCGACTGCTGGATGGCGGTTTCCAGGATCACACTGGTGCCACTTCCGTTGTCGTTGATTCCCGGACCTTCCAGCACCGAGTCCAGGTGGGCACCGACCACGACGACCTTGTCGCTGTTGCCCTTCTTGGAGTCGGCCAGGATATTGGTCGTCGTCCGGGTTTCCGCGATGACCTCCGCGGTGACCTCGACGCTGACCGGCCCCGCCTGTGTGGCGTTGTAGAGGGCGACGCCATCCGCGTAGCTGAGTCCGGCCACTGGAATGGCAACCGGTGCTCCGAGCGTCACTCCGGTGAGGAGTTCTGTACGGCCCGGGTTGCCTTCATTGAAGATGAGGGCGGCGTCGTATCCGGCCTCGGTCGCGGCGGCGACCTTCTGGGCAAATGTGCAGGTGCCCCGCTGGATAAGTGCGACTTGTGGCTGCGTCGCCGAGGCCGGCACGTAGTCGGTGACCAGACATCCGGACGACGAACTGGGCGTTGGGGTCGCCGGGATCACGACGTTGGTGGTGGGCACGAGATCGCCGATCACGTCACCACTTCCGGAGTACTGAAGCGTTGAGGTTTCGTAGCTCGTCGGTGTCGGCGACAGCTGGCTCACCGTTGCGGGCGTGACCTCTTGATAGAAGGGAAACTCGAAGGTCTGCTCGGTGACTGTGTAGCCCGCCTTGGAGAGTTCCTTCTTGACATAGGCCGCGGAGGCGGCGTATCCCGGCGTGCCGGACGCCCGCGTGCCCCCGTTGGCGTTCGCGATGCGTTGGAGCACACGTTCGTGTTGCAGAATTCCGTTGACACTGACCGCTTTGCGTATTTTCGTGGTGTCGACCTCATCGACGGCCAGTGCCGTCGTTGCCGGCACAAGGATGGCCGCAACGACCATTCCGGTGAGCAGGGTTCTTCTACCTCGCACGATGTGCTCCGATCAGCCCCTCATGAGGGCTTCGTCTCAGACGACGCCCCGGTTGGGGCGCCTTTCACTGAGGAGGGTGCCCTGACGCTGCGGAGTTGGCTGGAGTCGTTACGTGATCGTTATCGAAACCGAGTGAGTTTCGGCGCGGCCAAAAGACGGCGCGGTCAAAAGGCCGAGCCGGACGGCGAACTACTTCGCGCCCACCGTGACGACCGGCGAGCCGATGCTCGTCTCGCTGGCCGGCATTTCTGCGGCCAAGCGGTTCGCCTCTTCGATCAGGGTCGCCACGATCTCCGACTCGGGAACGGTCTTGATGACCTCTCCCTTGACGAAGATCTGGCCCTTGCCGTTGCCGGATGCCACGCCGAGGTCTGCCTCGCGGGCCTCCCCCGGACCGTTCACGACGCAACCCATGACGGCGACGCGCAACGGAACGCTCATGCCTTCGAGACCGTCGGTGACGTCGTTGGCCAGCTTGTAGACATCCACCTGGGCACGTCCACAACTCGGGCAGGAGACGATCTCAAGCTTGCGCTCACGCAGGTTGAGCGACTGCAGAATCTGCAGGCCGACCTTGATCTCCTCGACCGGCGGGGCGGAGAGCGAGACGCGAATCGTGTCGCCGATGCCCTCGGAGAGCAGGATGCCGAACGCGGTGGCGCTCTTGATCGTGCCCTGGAACGACGGGCCGGCCTCGGTCACACCGAGGTGCAGGGGCCAGTCGCCGCGCTCGGCGAGCAGGCGGTAGGCCTTCACCATGACGATGGGGTCGTTGTGCTTGACCGAAATCTTGAAGTCGTGGAAGTCGTGCTCTTCGAACAGGCTGGCCTCCCAGACGGCGCTCTCGACGAGTGCTTCTGCGGTGGCCTTGCCGTACTTCTGCAGGATGCTCGGCTCGAGCGAACCGGCGTTCACGCCGATGCGGATCGACACGTCTGCAGCCTTCGCCGCTGCGGCGATCTTGGCGACCTGATCGTCGAACTTGCGGATGTTGCCGGGGTTGACGCGCACGGCGGCGCAGCCGGCGTCGATGGCCGCATAGACGTAGTTCGGCTGGAAGTGGATGTCGGCGATCACTGGGATCTGACTCTTCTTGGCGATGATCGGCAATGCCTCGGCATCGTCGCGGCTGGGCACGGCGACGCGCACGATGTCGCATCCGGATGCCGTGAGCTCTGCGATCTGCTGCAGGGTCGCGTTGATGTTCGGCGTTGGAGTCGTCGTCATCGATTGGACGCTGATTTGAGCGTCACCGCCGACGAGAACCTTGCCGACCTTGATCTGACGAGTCTTACGTCTGGGAGCGAGTACTTCAGGTACTTTGGGCATCCCCAAGTTGATTGCAGCCACAGAGACAGCTTACGCGTGTGCGGTCGGCCGATCCTGAACGCCGTGCTCAGCCGTCTCTGCGGCCCGAAAACTATGATGGAAACAGCTGGGCTGCCACGAGGCAGCCACGACAAAGGAGTCAACATGAACGCCACCGACGTCGTCATCCTCGGCGGTTCCCGCACCCCACAGGGGCGCATCAACGGCCAGCTCGCCTCCTTCACCGCTGTGCAGCTCGGCGCAGCGGCCATCGCCGGCGCCCTCGCGCGCACCGGAATCGCACCCGAACAGGTCGACGCGGTGCTGATGGGTCAGGTGCTGCAGGCGGGGTGCGGCCAGAATCCCGCCCGGCAGAGTGCGATCGCCGCCCGAATCCCCTGGAGTGTTCCGTCGATGACGCTGAACAAGGTGTGTCTGTCGGGCCTCGCGGCGATCATCGACGCGGCCCGGCTCATCCGTTTGGGCGAGGCGGATGTCGTCGTGGCCGGCGGGCAGGAATCGATGACACGTGCGCCGCACCTGTTGCCGGGCTCCCGGCAGGGTTGGGCCTACGGCACGGTGAGCGCGCTCGACCATGCCGCCCACGACGGCTTGACCGATGCCTTCGACGGGCTCTCCATGGGGCTCTCGACCGAGCAGATCAACGGGCGCCTGGGCATCCAGCGGCCCGAACAGGATGCCGTCGCCGCGGCATCTCACCAACGCGCGGCCGCTGCGGCCGACGCCGGAGTCTTCGACGATGAGATCACGCCGATCAGCGTGCCGCAGCGCCGCGGCGACCCGCTGGTTCTGACCCGAGACGAGGGAGTGCGCGGCGACAGCACCGTTGACACCCTCGGCGGACTCCGCCCGGCGTTCACGACGGATGGCACGATCACCGCCGGCAACTCGTCACCGCTGTCGGATGGCGCCTCAGCGGTCGTTCTGACGAGCAGAGGCTGGGCCGAGGCGCACGGCCTGAGCTGGCTGGCCGTCGTCGGTGCATCCGGCCAGGTCGCCGGTCCCGACAACTCTCTTCACTCACAGCCGTCGCACGCCATCGCCCAGGCACTCGGCAAAGCCGGATGGGCGGCCGGCGACCTGGACCTGGTGGAGATCAACGAAGCGTTCGCCGCCGTGTCGGTGCAGTCGACGAACGACTTGGGACTCTCCAGCGAGCGCGTGAACATCCATGGGGGTGCGATTGCGATCGGCCACCCGATCGGGGCATCCGGAGCTCGTCTGGCCCTTCACGCCGCCCTCGAACTCAGCCGGCGTGGGGCGGGCAAGGCTGCTGTCGCGCTCTGTGGCGGCGGCGGCCAGGGCGAGGCATTGCTGCTCTCGCGCTGATCGCACATCGCTGAATATCGCCGAGTTTGAGCGTTCCGGTCGAGTTTCCCTGGTGTGCCGGGGAAACTCGACCGCAGATGTCAAACTCGGCGGAATCAGGGCGCCGAGAGGTGCCAACGACGACCTAGACGCCGAAGTTGCCCGACGGAGCGGCAATGAGAGTCACGGTGAGGGGCACTCCCGACAGGCGCACAAACACGCTGTGAGTGAGCGAATTTCCGCTGTCGCCCTCCCCCACCTGCCGCACGTCATACTCGCCATCGAGCACCGTTTCCTGGTTGACGGTGAGCGGCATCAGGGTGTCGGGAACGAGTTCCTCAACGTCTGCTTCAGAGTTACCGACGGCGACGTGGTCGGCCGTCGACAAGGCAACTGCTCCCGCAGATGGCCCGTTCAGACGAACGACCCACTCGGGATTCGTCGGTGCTACGACGGCGGCATCAATGTCGTTGAGTTGTAGCCCGTCCCACCGATAGTAGGTGCCCGAGGGCGACTCGATTCCACCGTCATGCGGCGCCACCTCTGGCGCTGTACCAATTGCCGTGCTCAGGGTGTCGACAACCTCATCGATGGGGTCGAGGTAAGCGACGGCGCTCAGCACGTCGCCTGATTCGGAAACGAGTTGCAGTCCGTCAGAACGCACGAGAATTCGAGCGACGGAGGGAGCGGCAGGTTCGCTGTCCTGAGGAGTAGGCGATGAGGATTCGGTGCGTTTCGGGGCGGGTGTTCCCCCGGCATTGGTCACGGGCGTTGCGCAGGCCGCCAAGGACAACGCCACGAGTCCGCCGGTCAGCACGACACGGAGTGAAGCCTGTGATTTCTGCCAACGCGACATCGTGCCCCCAGTTCGTTGCAAGCATCGGTCGCTCACGCACTGAATGCTATCGAAGGGAGGCCACGGTGCCGTGCACTCCCGAGAGTCGCCGTTTGTGCCGAAAAGACCCGGTACAGCGGCGACTCTCGGACGAAACGGCGATACTCGGCGCACGACTCGGCGCGCATGACTCCGCGGACGACTCGGCGCGCACGCCTCCGCGACGCCATTACTCCTTCGGCGTCACCGGACCCGGTCCGGCTGGCCGGTTGGCGCGCAGCACCTCGAGCCGGGCTCGGTACTCCACCTCGTCGATATCTCCTTGCGCGAACCGCTCGGCCAGTGTCTTCTCGGCGCTGGCGGACGCGTCAGGCTGTGGGCCCCAGTGCGGATGCCCGTAGCCGTATCCCGGCCCCATCTCTCGTGCGTTGCGACGCCAGCGGCGCCCGAAAATCCCGAAGATCACGATGAAAACGATGATCCAAAACAGGGGGAAGAACAGGAAGAACCAGCCGGGACCCCACCCCCAGCCAAAGCCGTAGCCCGGATGGGCAAGTACAGCAGGAACCATGCTCAGTAGTGCGGTCGACATGATGTGTCCATTCTGGGAAGCGGCTTCGACGAGCCGATACCTTCAGAGTCCTCGCTCGGAGGCCGGCGCGAATCTGCCGGTTGGAGTCACTTCGACTACACCCACGGGAGCAGCCCAGGCACGACCCGCCGCAACTGCACACGGTCGGCGCAGCGCTCGGTCAGAGCCCCGGGCTGACCAGCCCGGCTTCGTAGGCGATGATGACCAGCTGCACCCGGTCGCGAGCACCGAGCTTCGTCATGATTCGCGACACGTGGGTCTTGGCGGTCAGTGGGCTGAGAAACAGCCGTAACCCGATCTCCGCATTCGTCAGGCCGCGCCCGACGAGGCCGAGCACCTCGCGTTCCCGTTCGGGCAGCACGTCGAGTGACACGGCGTCGCGCCCGTCGACCAGGCTCGCCGCCATCCGTTCGAGCAGGCGCCGCGTGACCCGCGGTGAAAGCAGGCCATCCCCTGCCGCAACCACCCGCACCGCCCGGATCAGCTCGGTCGGCTCGGTGTCTTTGACGAGAAAGCCGCTGGCTCCCGCCCGAATCGCCTGAGCGACGTACTCATCAAGCTCGAACGTCGTCACGATCACGATGTGGGTGGCCGACAACGCGGCATCCTTCACGATCTGTTCGGTCGCCCAGAGGCCGTCGCCGTCGGGCATCCGGATGTCCATGAGCACCACATCGGGACGCCGCTCGGCAACCTGCGCCACGGCCTGCCGCCCGGTCGCGGCCTCGGCCACAACCTCGATGTCGGGCTCGGATTCGAGCAACGCCCGGAACCCCGCCCTGATCAGTTGTTGGTCGTCGGCAATCACGACTCGGATCGGCGCGGTGCCGGCGTCGGGCCGCCCCGGGATGCCGGCGCCGCCAGTTTCGCCGTTACCGTGCGACGGCAGCGGCCCTCCGGTCGTCGCGCTCATCGGCTGCTCCGCCTGGGGATCCGCGCCTCAACGTGAAAGCCTCCGCCGGCCCCCGGCCCGTAGCTCAAGCTTCCCCCGAGCAGCTCCGCGCGCTCGCGCATGCCGAGAAGCCCACCGCCCGGAACGATCGCCCCGCGGAGGGCCGGCCCATCGTCGGTGACGCTGACCAGATAGCCGCTCGGGTCGGCGCCGATGTACACCGAGGCCGAGCTGGCATGCGCATGCCGTAAGACATTGGTCAGGGCCTCCTGACAGATTCGGTAGAGCGCCAGCTGCGTCGCGGCCGGGGCGACAGATTCCGCAACGAGGGCGTTCACGTACGTCACGTCTATCCCCTGGGCGCGAAATGTCTCGATCAAGGCTGGAATCCCGGCGAGGTCCGGCTCGGGAGACAGCGGCGCTGCACTCTCGCCCGCGACGTCGGAGCGCAGGATTCCGAGCACCATCCGCACCTCGTCGAGGGCGTTCTTACTCGTTGCCTTGATGCTGGCCAACGCCTCCGCAGCCTTTTCCGGCTGCGAATCGATCAGGTGCAACCCGACCCCGGCCTGCACGTTGATCTGCGACAGCGAGTGGCCGAGCACATCGTGAAGCTCCCGGGCGATCCTCACGCGTTCACGTTGTTCGGCGGAGATGCGGCGGCTCTCCGCCGAGCGGCGCATCGACTGAAAATACTCACGTCGCACCCTGATGATCTCACCGATCCCCATCACAAGGGCGAGGGCAAGGGTCGTGAACGCGATGCGCAGCGGATGCAGGCCGGCGCCGGTCAGCGACGCCACCGCGATGGTCGACACCCAGACGAGCGCGACGGATGTGTACACCCAAATCCGGGCGCCGCGCACGATGCCGAGCACGATCGCGAACGCCAGCGCAATACTCGGGGTGCCGATGTCGGGGCGGAGCAGCACCAAGCCGGCGGCGGCGAGAGCCGTCACCAGGGCCACCGGGCCGGGAAAGCGTCGTGCGCCGATGAGCGCGAGCGGGCCGATCAGCGCGCAGGCGATCGCCGGAACCGCGTTGGTCGCCGCCGAGAAGTGCAGGGCCAGAAACACGGCCGCCGGAACCTGCAGAAGAAACGAGATGATGACGGGAATCCAGAGTCGCGCTGCGGCCGGCATCCCTCTGCCGGGCCAGCCACCGGGCCACGAACCAGGGCCGCCGTCGGGGCCGGCTGGTCCGCCGGAACCTCCGGGGGCGCGCTGCGGCCACGCAGCGTCGGGGGCCCAGTGCGGTGGCATGTACCGATGTTACGTCGCCCAACCGGGTTCGACATCCGCCCACGGGCGTCGCTCGGGTACTCCCGTGGGAGACCTCAGCGCAGTGCGGAGCCCCGCGGGAAGCGCGCTAGCCGAAGAGGTTGATCGGTTTGACGATGTCCGCGTAGATGAGCAGCAGGCTCATGCCACCGAGCACGATCACAACAGCGAAGGTGAGCGGCATGAGCTTGGCCATGTCGACCGGAGCGGGCTTCGGCCGGCCGAAGAGCTTCGCGAAGGTGCGGCGGAGGCCATCCCAGAGCGCCCCGGCGATGTGGCCGCCGTCGAGCGGCATCAGCGGGATCAGGTTGAACACGAACAGCGCGATGTTGAGCGAGGCGAGGAGGCCGAGCATGCTTGCGATCTTGTTCGCCACCGGGATGGTGTCAATGCTGGCGATCTCACCGGCCACGCGTCCGACGCCGACCACACTGATCGGACCGTTCGGGTCACGTTCGCCGGTTCCGAAGGCGGCGGTCGCGACCTGCACCATGCGATCGGGCAGATTCAGGATCATGTGGCCGACGGCGGCGATGTTGGTGCCGACCTGCGGCAGCACGGCGGAAGCGGGCTGCTGCACCATTTCGCTGGCCGCGCCGATTCCGACGAAGCCGACATCCACCAGCACCGGGTTGCCGTCGGCGTCTTTCACAACGGCGCCCGAATCGTCGAGGGTGTAACGCTCGGTCAGCTTGGGGGTCATCGTGAGTGTCTGCTGCGTGCCGTCACGCTCGACCACGACGACGAGGGGGGTGCCGGGAGAATTGCGGATGATCTCGGTGGACTGCTCCCAGCTCGTGATCGGGGTGCCGTCGATGCTGATCAGCTTGTCGCCGGGCGTGAGGCCGGCTGCCGCGCCCGGCGCCTTTTCGGCGTCGGCGGCGCAGGTCTGCGATGTGCTTGTCGCCGGCAGCACACAGGCCGAGACGCTGCCGACCGTGGTGCTGGCCTGGGCGGTACCGAACCCCATCAGAAGCACGGCGAAGAGCACGATGGCGATCAGCAAGTTCATGAACGGGCCGCCGAACATGATCACAATGCGCTTCCACACCGGCAGCTGATAGAACGCGCGGTGATCCTCGCCCTCGCCGATTGTGTCTGCGCTGGCCTGACGGGCATCGTCGGCCATTGTCAGGAGGGCGTTCTTCTTCGGCTGCGGAGCACCCTCTTGAACAAGCGCATTGAAGATGCCGGTCGTTGCGTCGCGAGATTCGCCATTCTTGTTGGGCGGGAACATCCCGATCATCGAGATGTATCCGCCGAGCGGAATGGCCTTGACGCCGTATTCGGTCTCGCCCTTGCGTTTCGACCACAGGGTCGGGCCGAATCCGATCATGTATTGGGTGACCTTGACTCCGAAGAGTTTGGCGGGCACGAGGTGCCCGATTTCGTGGAGGCCGATCGACACGGCCAAGCCGACGACGATGACGGCGACGCCCAAAATAAACAGCAATACGGTATCCACAGGCCCAGAGTAGCGGCCTCAAGCTGCATGTCGCCTGGCTATTACCTCTGTGCCGACTCAGTGGGACGGGAGACCACTTCACGGCGGTGCGGCTATTGCGCAATGCCAGTCTGCGCTTAGAGTTCACGCAGAACCCGCCCGTCGAGAGGATCACTGTGACTCACCATCTCGTTGTCGGAGCCGGCCTCATCGGCCGCCCGGTTGCCGAACGTCTTGCCGCGCGCGGCGACTCCGTGACGATCGCGACCCGGTCCGGTTCCGCCGTTGCCGGCGCCACGCCCCTCATGCTCGATGCGAGCGACGCGGATGCGTTCAGCCGAGCGGCCACCGGGATGTCGACGATCTTCCTCTGCACCAACCCGAAGTACACCAGCTGGGCCACCGACTGGCCGCCGATCTTCGATGCGGCGATCCACGCGGCATCCGTCTCGGGCGCCCATCTCGTCGTGATGGGAAACCTCTATCCGTACGGCACCCCGACCGGGCCGATGACCGAGCGCTCACTTCCTTTGACCACCGAGAAGAAGGGTCTTATCCGGCAGGCCGGCTGGGCCAAAGTGCGTTCCGCGCACGAGCGAGGCGACATCCGTGCCGTCGAGGTGCGCGCCAGCGACTATTTCGGGCCCGGTTCGAGTGGCACCGCTCACCTCGGTGAATCGTTTTTCAACGGCGTGCTGCACTCGAAGACCGCGCGCGTTGTTGGAATCCCTTCGATGAACCACAGTTGGAGCTACCTGCCCGATATCGCGACGACTCTGATCGCTGCCGCCGACTATTCCGGCGACTGGGGCCGGATCTGGCATGTGCCGAGCGCGTCAT
The DNA here is from genome assembly GCF_056395445.1 of Leifsonia sp. 10L418. Lineage (NCBI taxonomy): Bacteria > Bacillati > Actinomycetota > Actinomycetes > Micrococcales > Microbacteriaceae > Leifsonia > Leifsonia sp. 10L418. Next base: position 764,491 of record NZ_JBFTJN010000001.1, read on the forward strand.
TCAATCGTTCTGAAATTGCGCGGCAACTCAACGCGCGATATGGAACGCATGGTGTCGTCACCGGCTATCCGCAATGGATGCTGCGCAGCCTCGGCTCGGTCAGCCCGATGATGAAGGAAGTGTCGGCGTCAAGTTACCAGTTCGTGGTTCCGTTCATCATCGATTCGACCGAGACCGAACGAGAGCTCGGTGTGAGCGCGAGCGACTGGGACGAGGCATTGTTCACCACGGCGTCGAGCTACCGGCGCAACGACTCGACGTGAGGCGCTTCGCTCCATCACTTCGGCGATCTGGCGATCCGGCAATCCGGCAATCCGGCAATCCGGCAATCCGACAATCCGACAATCCGACAGTCCGGCAGTCTGACGTGAGGGGTCGCATATCGACCTTCGTTGACCTCGGGAAGATCGATATGCGACCCCTCATGGGGTGACGGGCTGAGTCAGCCGGCGATCAGTTTGTCTGCTGCGGCGCGCGCCCAGGTCTCGGCCGCAGCCAGCGACTCCAGGCTCAGTTGGCCGTCGAGTTCGTGTGATTCGACCACGCGCTTGATCGTGTCGACAATGTCAAGGAAGCCGATCCGTCCGGCGTGGAACGCGGCGACTGCCTGCTCGTTCGCGGCGTTGAAAACCGCGGGGTAGGTGCCACCGGCACGCCCGACAAGCTTGGCCAGCTGGAGAGCCGGGAATGCGTCTTCATCGAGCGGCTCAAACGTCCAGGACTGAGCGGTCGTCCAGTCGATCGGTTTTCCGACCGCACCGACCCGGTGCGGCCAGTCGAGGCCGAGTGAAATCGGAAGCCGCATGTCCGGCGGCGAGGCCTGCGCGATCGTCGATCCGTCGATGAATTCGACCATCGAGTGCACGACGGACTGCGGATGGACCACCACGTCGATGCGGTCGTATTCGACGTCGAACAGCAAGTGCGCCTCGATCACCTCGAGGCCCTTGTTCACGAGAGTCGCCGAGTTCGTGGTGACGACCATGCCCATGTCCCAGGTGGGGTGGGCGAGCGCCTCGGCGGGCGTGACCTCGGTGAGCTGGTCGCGAGTGCGTCCGCGAAACGGGCCGCCGGATGCCGTCAGCACGAGGCGACGCACCTCGGCTTGCGTGCCGGAGCGCAGTGCTTGCGCGATAGCCGAGTGCTCGGAGTCGACCGGGACAATCTGTCCGGGTGCGGCGAGCGACTTCACGAGGTCGCCGCCGACGATCAACGATTCCTTGTTCGCCAACGCGAGGGTGCGCCCCGCCTTCAGCGCAGCGAGAGTGGGGCCGAGCCCGACGGACCCCGTAATGCCGTTCAGAACGACGTCTGCGTCGACATCCCGAACCAGCTGTTCGGCCTCGTCGGCGCCGAGCGCGGTGTTCTCAACCTGAAACTCTGCGGCCTGCTCGTCGAGCAGGTCGCGGTTGCGGCCGGCCGAGAGACCGACCACGTCGAACCGGGTCGGGTTCGCCTTGATCACGTCGAGGGCTTGCGTGCCGATGGAGCCGGTCGATCCGAGGATGATTACTCTCTGCATCTTCCCCATGCTAGGCCGTGGTCAGGTTTGAGCGGATTCGACATTGTTCGGCCGGTCGAGATCCCGCCTGTCATCCCCGAAGCTCGGTCCTCGTTGATCGAGGAGCAGCCGACGCAGGAGGCCGCGTCTCGAGATCTCGCGAGTCGGCCTCTGAACTCACCCGTTCTGAGGCTTGCTTCTCGGGGTTGAGGGCCCGCTCCTCCACAGAACGTATGTTAGAAAAGTTATCCACCGATTCTGAGAAATGCTCGTATTCCAGTTCCCACTTTGAGAGAATTGAAGCATGGAATCAGAGCCTGTTTCCCTCATCATCACCCCGACCACCGACACTCCGGTGGCCGCGGTCATGGCGCAGGTTTCCGCTCTGACGGCCGGGTTCACGGGCGCCGATACCCTTGAGCTTTCCGCGAGGATGGCGGCCGGGCTCTCGACTGTTGACACCCTCGGGCTGACCGCGACCCTCATGGCTGGCGTGATGGCCGGGTTCGACTCCCATCTCCGCACTGACGACGATCTGCTGACCCTGCTCGGGTCGATGGAGGCGGTCGGCCGGTTGACGGATGCCGGCCGGGTCGCCCTCGCCGCCGACATTGACGCCCGCTCCGACACCCGCACCCAGAACGAGTCTCTGGCCCGCAAACGGGGCTGCGCGACCGGCACCGACCTGATCACGATGGTCACCCGGGTGTCCGCCCGGGAGGCGAAAGGCCGGGTCAGGCTCGGTGCGAAGACCCGGATCACCCAGGTGGTCGGCGCGACCCTGCCAGCCCGGTTCCCGGTCGTCGCGGCCGCCCTGACCGCCGGGACGATCGGCATCGATGCGGCCGAACAGATCGTCACCGGCCTGACCGACCTACCCAGCTTTCTCGCCCCGGCCGCCGTCGATGCGGCCGAGCGCGGTTTGGTCGCCTCGGCGACCGGCACGGTCACGGCCGAGAACGCGGGCCTGCCGAATGCCGGGTTCGCGTTCCCGGCGGACCTGATCCGCGGGCAGGTGCTGCAGTGGAAGGCACTCCTCGACCCCGACGGCACCGCCCCGGCCGAAGGCACCGTGATGGAGGTGCGCAGCACCGTCGGCTTCGGTCAATTCCGTGACGGGCTGTACCCGCTCCGCGGTGGGGTCACCCCGGAACTCCGCGGGGTGATGAACGGCATCTTCGACACCTATCTCAGTGCTCATTCAACCCCGGCGCACTCCCAGCCGGTTCCGGCCGAACCGGGCCGGTTCCCGACCGCCGAGGAACAAGCCACGCATGAGGCCGAGGAGCAGGCCCGGATCGACGCCGGCGAGGTCATCCCCGGCGCCGACCAGCTGGAGGCGCTCGACACCCGCACCGGCGGCGAGAAACGTGCCGACATCCTCCGCGGCGTGTTCGACGCCGCCGCCCGGGACGCCGGCACCCCGACGATGGGCGGGGCGGCGCCGACCGTGATGGTGCACGTGAACGCGACCGACCTCCTGGACGGCACCGGGGTCGGCTGGGCCGACGGGGTCGAAGCACCCCTGTCGATCAGCACCGTGCAACGCCTGGTCTGTGCCGGGGGGATGCAGAAGATCGTCTTCGCCGACGACGCCGGTGAAATCGTCGCCTTCGACCTCAAACAACGCTTCTTCTCCTCCGGGCAACGCAAGGCGATCATCGCCCGGGACGGCGGCTGCATCATCCCCGGCTGCACCTCACCGCCCGGCTG